>JACRTB010000004.1 GCA_014385025.1 Yanshouia hominis
GCGGACATTGCGGCGAGCACGCTGCGGCTGACCCCCTCCGATGCGCGCCGCCTTGGCGACGCCGCGGCGCAGGGATTATATTTCGATATTTTGGCTGAGTCGCCGTAAAAATCAACTGTTTTAAGACCGCTTCGTGCCAGCACGGGTTTTGGCGGAGGGCATGAGGCCCGACGCTTGATATTTCGATATTTTGGTTGGACTGCTGTGAAAGCCGGCTGTTTTAAGACTGGTTCGGTACCGGCACGCGATTTGGCGGAGGGTTATGGCGACTCCTCCTGCCGCCGCTTCCGCAGCATTGCGCCGGGGCATGCCTTTCCGTCGAAGTGAATGCTGACCTTCATCAGCGGATGCCGGGCGGCTTCAAGCGGATTACCATCTTCATCGCGCAGGTCATCGGCGGCCAGTGCACGCGGCGGACACCCCGGTTCGAGCAGCTCAAGCGAGTCGCCGTTTTGGAATCGGTTGCGTTCGGTGAGATAAAGCCTGCCCTCTCCACAGCGTTCGACGATGGCGCTGACCTCCCAGTTCTGCACATATCCGCCGGGGCGGTAGCTTTGCATGACCGGCTCCCGTCCGTAGTAGAATCCGGTGCAGTATTCCCGGTGAGAGATGGTGGAGAGCTCGGCAACCGCCCAGTCCGGCGCACAGGCGCCCTGCACCGCCGCATCGAGGGCGGCCCGATAGGCGTTGGTCACGATCCCGACGTAGTAGGCGGATTTCGCCCGTCCCTCGATCTTGAAGCTTCCCACCCCGGCCTCGGCCAGCTCGGAAAGATGCTCAATCATGCAGAGATCCTTCGCGTTGAGAATGGTGGAACCCCGCTCATCCTCGAAAACCGGAAGAAAGATGCCGGGACGCTTCTCTTCCATCAGATGATAGTTCCAGCGGCAGGGCTGGGAACATTTGCCGCGGTTGGCATCGCGGCCGGTCAGATAGTTTGAGATTACACACCGGCCGGAAACCGACATACACATCGCGCCGTGGATAAAGGTTTCAAGCATGAGATCGGAGGGGGTATTTTGACGGATGACCCGGATTTCCTCCATCGTCAGCTCGCGGGCGAGCACCACCCGCCGTACTCCCATTTCGTAAAGAGCATTGGCGGTAAGATGATTGACGATTCCGGTCTGGGTAGAGGCGTGCAGCTCCATCCGGGGCAGCAGGCGGTGCGCCAGTGCCAGAACCCCAAGGTCGGCAATGATCAGCGCGTCAACCCCGCAGTGAGCGGCGCTCTGTAAAAAGTCGGGCAGCTCGTCGATTTCTCCACCGCGCGGCAGGGTATTGACGGTGAGGTGGACCGATACGCTCCGGGCGTGGGCGTATTCCGTCGCCCGCGCCAGCTCGTCAAGCGAAAAATTAGGCGAGGCGCTGCGCATCCCAAAACGGTCAGCTCCAAGATAGACAGCGTCGGCGCCATAGCGGATCGCGGTTTTCAGCCGCTCAAAGTCCCCGGCGGGACAGAGCAGCTCCGGCTTCAATCTCATGGAAACCCTCCTGTTCAATCATAGCCGCGCGTTAAACGCGCGGTGTGCCCCAGCGCTGAAAGGGCACGATACCGGCAAGCGCAAGACGCACCGAATTTCTTTGCATTCGCATCACTTGCCCCACTGCCCGTAAGCGGGCCGACACCGTTCCGGCGATGGCCCACACTATATTTCAAGTTTGTTGTCAGCAGATCTCTTCGCCCGATGCTTGAAGCTGAAGTTTTTCTTCATGGGCGGAGCTGGTGGTTCTATTCGCCAAGACTATAAAAGAGGGAGCGCCGCAGGAGCGGCGCTCCCTCTTCCGCCTATGAGCAGGATACCCTTTCACCCAAATGGACATCGGTCGCCGTCAACTCCCTTTTCCGCCGGTGCGCAGAAAAGACGTCCCTTTCGCCGGTGGACAATAGGAATACTTTTGCTGACAGAGGAAGACACCGCAAATCAGAAAGGGACAAGAGCACAGCGGAATGAAATCACTGTTTGGGTGATTCCGGTGCGGGGGAACGCAAGTGGGAAATGCTTCGTGACTCTTGAGCAAACCGGTATCACACCTTTAAGGGATGGGACAACGATGTCTTTAAGATGTGGCTTTGATTGTCAAAAGAGCATTTTTTCTTTGACCTGACTGGGATTTTGAAAAGGCACAGGCGTGCACGCGGCTTGTAATTCTCCGAAGAAAGTTTTCGGCGGAGCATCATTCACAACTCAAGTTCCGTCAGAAAGGACAGGCGCACAGCGACAGGCTTCGACCATTTTACTGCACATCGGTGCCGTGGGTGGCCCCGCCCGCGGCGGCGGCCCTGCGAACGTTGGCATAATGCTCGTTGAGAGTGCTGCTGTAATAGTATTTTCCTTCCGAGTCGGTGACGAAGAAATAGTAGTCGGTTTCAGCGGGGCTGACCGCCGCATGAATTGCGTCGAGTCCCGGTGAGCAGATCGGTCCGACCGGAAGCCCCTGACAGACATAGGTGTTATAGGCGTCGAGAATCTTCTGCAGACGCGCCTGCTCCTCCTCTGTCTGGGGCCGTCCGAGGATTTCCCGCCCGAAGGCGTCCTTCAGATCCTCGGCGTAATGGACGGTCACGTCCGACTGGAGCATTGGCAGTCCGGCCGTCAGGTTATCGATCCGATTGTGGAAAACGGAGGAAACAATCACCATTTCGTCGGGATTCCCAGCCTCCTTCTGGATGATTGAGGCCAGAGTAATCGCCTGATCGAGGGTCATGCCCGCGTTCTGAATTTCTTCATAGACCTCCCCCATCACCCGTGCGGAAAAGTTGCGAAGGAATTTTTTGGCGACCGATTGAACGTTTTCGCCCACATAAAAATCATAGGTGTCGGGGAAGAGGTACCCCTCAAGGCGGTAGAAGCGCAGCTCGTCCTCCGGAAGCATATTCAAAAACTCGTAGTCGAATTCAGCGGCCTGCAGGCATTCGATCAGCGCGTCGGCAGCGCAGACATTGTTTTCTTCAAGAAGGTCCGCGATTTCCCGCAGCGCCATCCCCTCGTGGAAGGTAATCCGAACCTCTTCCTTAACGGTGTCTCCGATCCGCAGGGTGGTGATGATCCGGTCATAGCTCATGTTGGAGTTGAGGATATAGTCGCCCGCCTGAAAGGTATCGCCCTTTCCGCGCAGACGCGCGTAGGCGGAGAAGGTAAAGGGGTGCTCAATGACGCCCTTCTCCCCGAGCAGGGCGGAAATTGTCCGCAGGCCCATCCCTTCTTCGATGGTCAGTTCGATCTGCTGGTCAGGCTTGCCGAAAGCGAGCAGATCGGTCGCACTGGTCAGTCCGAAGATCGCGAGGGCGCCCGATGCGCCGAGAAAGAGCAGTATCGCGAGAAAAAGGCTACCGCGCCGCCTCCTGCGTCGCTTTCTGCGCGGGCGGGGCGCTTCGTCATGCTCCTGAATTGGCATTGTTGCGATCCTCCTTAAGTCTCAGTAACCACCCCGGGAGAAGGGGCATAGTATGTAATAAATCATCAATGCGAGGTGAAATTGAAGTGTACGGTAACAATGGCTGCCTGTGGATCATCATCATTATCATTCTTCTGTGCTGCTGCTGCGGCGGCGGATACGGCGGGAACAACGGCTGTGGCTGCAACAACGGCTGTGGCTGCAACAACGGCTGTGGTTGCAACAACGGCTGTGGTTGCAACAACGGGTGCGGTTGCAACAACGGGTGCGGCTGCAACAACGGGTGCGGCTGCTGCTGATCCTCCCCCTGCGGCGCAAAGCCGACCCGGCGATGAGGAAAGCGGCCCCCGCCAAGGGGCGGGCCGCCCGATTTCGCGGCAAGATGGGCGAGGCGGCAATTGTATGCCGCCAAATACGCTGGTAACCGGCAGAATTTGGGCGACAAATTCACCATGGCGGCAGACGCCTGCCGGAAAGCGGAGCCTACTTCGCTTTCGGCGGGCGCTTTGCCGCGGCAGAATGCGGACGAGCCTCCATCCTGCCGGGCGGGCAGGCGCGGACAACAGCGTGGGTAAAATATTCGGTCACAATCAAATCGACCGCCACGTCATAGCGGCCATGCCAAATATGTTCCACAAGGCATTTTTTATAGAGGATCAACGCCTTGACGCCGGGAAAATTGCGCAGGAAGCGGTCGTAATAGCCGCCTCCGTAGCCAAGACGGTATCCCTTGCGGTCGCAGGCGAGCGCGGGAACAACGCAAAGACAACTCTTCCAGTCGGAGAGCAGCCTTTCCGGACTGGGCCGGGGCTCAAGAATGCCGAAGGCCCCCGGCTCGAGATCATCGCGGCTTTCGATGAGATAAAATTCCATCTCCCGGGTGCCGGGGACACATCGCGGCACCGCGACCCGCTTGCCGTCCGCCAGCGCGCGGGCGATGATCTCCTCGGTTCCCACCTCAATCGGGGAGGAAACATAGGTGAGCAGGGTGGAGCAGCGGCGGTAACAGCCAAGCCGCGAAAGCCGGTCGGCGATTCTGCGGTCCGCGGCGTCCTTTTGTTCAGGCGGCATTGAGCGGCGCAGCTCCTTATAGCGGGCGCGCAGGCCGGTCTTATATTCCTTGAGATTGACGGGAGGTTGGACCTGCATCAGTCAAGCACCAGCGAAAGAATGGGGGGAGTCCCATCCTCGCGTTTCCTTTCCTTGAGGTACCATCGGGTCATGGCGAAGGGGCGCGCCCCTTCCTCGTCCCGCAGGGCGGGGAGATCAAGCCGCAGGGTTTTGCGGCCGAACCGCCGGGCAATGGCCGCGAAAACCGGTTCGCAGAGGGAGGAAAAGCCCCATTCTTTGATCAGGACAAGCTCTCCCGCCGGGTGGCAGACGGCGTAACCCGGTTTCCCCTCAAAGGAGAAGGAGAGGGTTTCGCCGCCGAGCAGCCGGGTTTCCCGCTGCTGGTAGGCGAGCGCCTGTTCGTCCCAGCGGCCGTAAAGGGCGCTGGAGCCGAAGTCTCTGTCCCGCAGGGAAAGAAGCTCCGGCAGTGAAGCCGGGGAAAGCACGGGCTCAAGCCCTGTGCCGAAACCCGGGACAATCGAAACAGCGCGGCGGAAAAACTCAGTGGAAAAACCGCGGACGCCGTAATAGTCAAAGAGAGAGGACTCGGCCGGGACAAGCGCCGAAAAGGCAAGGCCTTCGACGGCAAGGCGGCGGTGAACCTCGCTGAGCAGAAGCGAACTCAGGCCCCGCGAACGGAAGTCCGGGTCGGTGGCCACGGCATAGATATATCGTCCCTCCCAGCGGGCTGCTCCCGAACGGAGAACGATGGGCAGAAGAAAAAGCATTGCGGCAGGTTCCGCGTGATGGGAGGTTCGCGCCACAAGCGTCTGTCCGGGGACAAAGCGGTGTGTAAAGAAGAGGGAGATATAGTCGTCCGGATCGCCGAAGACCCGCTTCCAGAGCCGCATCAGTGCGGCGCGGTCCTCCGGCGCCGCATAGGAGATCTGCGGGGCGCTCATCGCTTTTCCGAAGCGGCGTACCGCTCGTACATCATTGCCGGGCGGTAGGACTCCTTGGCGCGGCGAAGCCCCTCCTCCCCAAGATCGTCCTCGCGGTTGACGTAGGTGTACTGTGAAAGCTCATTTCGGACAAACTGCTGATTGATCATCGGGTAGGCGCCCTGAATTTCAGAAAAGGCTTTTTCGACATGAACGACAAAGGTGTCGTCGGTCGAGGGACTGCCGAAGGTGAAAGCAACCACCCGGCCGCCGGCGCGCAGCAGGCCGCCGACCAGCTCCTGCTCGAAATAGTGTTCAAAGGCGCTTTTGACGGCGCAAGCCTCGCGCTGGAGGCTGTGGGTTTCGAAGCAGCTGTTGTCCTTGCACCATTCGACGCTCATTGCCCATGCTTCATCGATATTCCCGGGGGTGATCCGTTCATAGGACCAATCGGGGTTCTGCTCGATAAAACGGTTGATGTGGTTGCGCTTGCCGTGCAGCTTCTTGCCGGCGAGGGTAGAGAGACTTTCCTGAAGATAGAGATAATCGAAATTATCCCGGATTGGCTTGAAGTTAAAGCGCCCGGGGCAGAGGGCCTCCATTCTTTCAATTCCATCGGCGGGGATGCCGTAGAACGAGAGCGGCATGTTGTTTTGCCTTGCGTCCTCTTCGATCAGTGCGAAGGCGGCCTGCCAGTCGCCCTGTCCCGCGGGATACATATAATGATAAACGGTCGAGCCGCTGCGCGGGATCACAAACCCGTCGAACGGAGCAATCCGCATGGTGTAGGCCTTCGACCAATTAAAAAGGTTGGCAAAGGTATACTCGCTCCCCCGCTGGTTTGCGGCGTGGAAGCATTTGCTGACCCATTCCCGGTCAGCCATCGTGACTTCATGAAACTCCAGCATAAATCCTCCGAGGTGTTAATGTGTTGCGATGATATCGAGAGCGGCTTTGAGCACTGCTCCGGCGATCTCTTCAACCGGAAGCGGCTCGTGCGCCGCGTCGGCGCATGGGATGATTCTCCAGCCGAGCGAACGGGCGGCAAAAAGCGCCGAGACGCGGCAGGAGGCGAGATAGGCGGCGTTTGACTCATGAAGATCCTTCTTCGCCTGATCGCCGTGATAGCGCCGTTCCAGCAGCTTCTGGGAAGCTTCGGGCGGCATGTCGAGATAGATCACTCCGTCCGGAGCGGGCAGGCCGAGCAGACGGTATTCATAGTCGGTCAGCCACCGGATATACCCCTCCCATTCCTCCCGCGGAAGCTTGCCCATCTGGTGGCAGAAATTCGAGGTGGTGTAGCGGTCGGCCAGAATCAGAGCTCCCGCCGCGTAATCCTCCCGCCAGGTCTGCATGAAGCTGATATAACGGTCGAGCGAATAGAAGCTTGAGGCGGCATAGGGGCTGACCTCGTCGAGACGCCCCACCTCGCCGGCAAGGTACATCCTGACCAGTGTGGAGGAAGGGCTGCGGTAATTGGGAAAGGATACCGGGCGGACGATCCGCCCGCGTTCGGTGAGGGCTTGTTCCAGCAGAGCTGCCTGGGTGGCTTTGCCGCTGCCGTCCAGCCCCTCAAGGACGATCAACATGAGGCGGCGTTCCCCTTTCCCAAATAGCGTTCCCGCATTTCGGCGGCCCTTCCACAACTCATTTTGCCCTCCGGACAGGGGCCTGAAACGCAGGGAGGCCCGCTCTTTTCAAATAAAATCGGTGCGGCGTCCTTTACAAGGGCCAGCATCTGGTTTGCCACCTCGCGGATTTCCCACTGGGCGCGGGTGCAGCAGCGGTGGCGGAAGAAGTTGTAGAGGCTTCTCGCGTTCATTGTGACGACCATCCGGGTTTCACAGGCGTTGGGCAGCACAAAGCGGGCGTCCTCGATCGCCATCTTTTCGGCGCGGGAGGAAGCCTGCTTTTCCGGCACCCCTTCGGCAAGAAGCCGCGCACAGTGCTTTTCTTTCAGAATGCCGGTGATTTCCTCATAGCTTGCGGCGGCCGCCCGTATCGCTCGTTCATAGGCGGAAAATGCCCGGCTGTCGGCAGAAATTTCAGGCGGAATGACATATTCAAACGGGGAGAGCCGCACATAGCGCTGACTCTGTACACTGTATGAGGCAATGCGGTGCCGGGTGATCTGCGCGAGCAGCGAGCGGGAAACTCCCTCGATGGCAAAGGTAAAGCTGACATGTTCCACCGGACTCTCATGGCCGAGACCCATGAGCATGTGAATAAAGCTTTCGGTTTTTTCATCGGTCAGGCCGTCAAGCAGCCCCTCGACCGTCTGCGCCGAATAGCAGAGTTTAGCCGCAGCGGCGACCACCCGCTGAGGGTCGGGGGTATGGCAGAGCAGGGTAACCTTGGGCATCGTGATTCCTCCTTTTCGCGCGGCTGCGGGCGGGACCCGCAAAACAGAACGATTCCTGTCAAAACGCGTAATAACACCACTCTATAGTATCGTTTTCAGGGCGGCTTGTCAAGTTGGGAACCAAGTCCCGAAAGCGGAAGACGGCAATGAAAAAGCGGGACGGCAGGCGGATTCCTCCGGGCGGACGGGGGATGGGAACTCTTTCACCGCTTGGGCAAAAATACTGTAAGGTTTTTCGGCTATCGTGAAAGTGTCACAAAATATCCTCTTATGATTGCAGCATATCGACAAAAATCAATTCCCCTTGTGATTCTTTTTGAGTGTTTTTGTGAGATTTCGTCGTTTGTCCGTAAAATGGGAGATGTCATCCTCCCGGCGGCGGGAATTATCTTGCAAAGGAATGATGCGCGTGTCGGTTTCCCTGAATCTTTATCAGAGTGTTGCGGTGGCGGCGGTCCTTTACTGGATCGGCAGTGCCATCCGCGGAAAAATCAGTTTTTTTCAAAAATTTTGTATCCCTGCCCCGGTCATCGGCGGACTGATTTTTGCACTGCTCGCCCTAGGCCTGCGGGTCAGCGGGCTTCTGCAAATTGAATTTGACACCACCCTTCAGGATGTTTTTATGACAACCTTCTTCACCTCGATCGGCTTTTCCGCCAGCTTCCGGCTGCTCAAAAAAGGATGCGTACAGGTTTTTGTGTTTCTCGGAATCTGCACCCTGCTGGTCGTGATGCAGAACCTGCTGGGAGTCGGTCTGGCCGCGGCTTTTGGGTTGGAGCCTCTGCTCGGACTTGCGGTCGGTTCAATTCCGATGGTCGGCGGGCATGGAACGTCCGCCGCCTTTGGCCCCGAGCTGGTCAATATGGGGATCAGCGGAGCTGCCACCGTTGCCGTTGCCGCGGCCACCTTCGGACTGATCGCGGGCAGCGCGATCGGCGGCCCCATCGCAAACTGGCTGATCCAGCGCAAGCGCCTTGAGGTCCCCGGCCCCGAAGCCGAGCTTGAGGAGATCGCCGAGGAGGAGAGCCGCCTTCACGGAATCGATACCGGACGGTTCACCCATTCTTTGGTGCTGCTCTTTATTGCCATGGGATTGGGCACGGTGGTCACCGCCTTCTTCAAAAGCAAGGGAATTACAGTTCCCTCCTACATCGGCGGAATGCTGATTGCCTGCGTGATCCGCAATGCGGCGGACGCTTTTTCCGCTGAGCTTCCGCATAAAGAGATCGAGGTGTCGGGAAATGTTTCCCTCGCGCTGTTCCTTTCGATGGCGCTGATGACGCTGCGCCTTTGGGAGCTTGCCTCCCTCGCGCTGCCGATGGTGGTGATGCTCTTTGCGCAGGTTGCGCTGATGGCCTTCTTTGCCGTCTTTGTCACCTATCAGCTCATGGGGCGCGACTATGAGGCGGCGGTGATGGCGGCGGCCAACTGCGGATTCGGCATGGGGGCGACCCCCAACGCGATGGCCAATATGGATGCGGTCACCAGCAGGTTCGGCATTGCGCCCCGCGCCTATTTCATTGTCCCGCTGGTCGGAGGACTGTTCATCGATTTTACCAACAGCCTTGTCATCACAACCTTTGTCAATTTTCTGTCGTAGCTACGCAAGGAAAAATCGGCGCCCCCCGGAAGTCTCCGGGGGGCGCCGATTTTCAGATCAGTTGCGCGGTACCCGCAGGGAGGAAGCGGGTACTTACAGAAATTCCGCCCGGATTTTGCTGCCGACCGCCATGAGGGCGCTCTTCGCAAGAATCGCCGTCGGGTCAAGAAGGGGCAGGGGGCTTTCGATCCGGTAATTCTCAAAGGCGAGAGGAAGCTCGGTGCAGCCGAGTACAGCCGCGCACGCGCCGCGGCCGGCAAGATCCGAGAGGACCTGAGCGACCGCCCCGGTCGGCCAACTCGTCTTCCCCGCTTTCACGCCGCTGTAAATCATCTCCATCAGCGCTTTCTGCCCCTCGGGTCCGGGTGTCAGCAGCTCAATGCCGTGACGCTCGAATTCCCGCGCGTAAACGCCCGAACGGATCGTTCCGTCGGTTGCCAACAGACCGACCGATCCGAAGCCCTTGTCAAGGGCGGCTTTCGCCGTTTCCTCGAGCATATTCAGAAAGGGAACATGGACAAAGCGGCAGATCTCGGGGTAAAAGTAATGCGCCGTATTGCAGCCCATAATCAGCACATCCGCGCCGCCCCGCTCCAGAAGGAGAGCGGCGCGCACCATCTCCGGCAGGGGGTCGGCGCCGCCGTTGAGAATCGCCGCGGTTCTGTCGGAAATGTTGGTGTTGCTGTCGATGAGCACGCGGGGATGCCCCTGGTCATTTGGACTGTCGGCCATTTCAACGATCCTGCGGAAAAGGTCGACGGTCGCCAGCGGCCCCATGCCGCCGAGAATGCCGATGGTCCGGTTTTGCTGTGTTTGCATGGAGGGTCATTCCTTTCAACGCGATACTGGGGTCCGGACCCCGCCAGGCGGGAAATCAGCCGGAATACTTTTCTTCGCCGAGCACCCAGACCTTGCGGATGCCGACCGGCGGAAGATCGGGCTGCATGTAGGAGTTGACGTCTTTGATGGTTTCAGGGTCGAAGAGGACCAGGTCGGCGTCCATCCCCTCGCGGATCAGGCCGCGGTCCCAGAGACGCAGCCTGCGGGCGGGTTCACTGGTGATGTGGCGGATGGCCTCTTCGAGGGGCATCACCTTTTTGTCGCGCACATAGGTGCCCAGGAAGCGGGGGAAGGAGGCGTAGGCGCGGGGATGGGGCTTGCCTCCCACAATGCCGTCGGTACAGACGCAGTGATAGGGGGCCTGCATGACAAACCGGACGTCGTCCTCCGATATGGAGAAGTAGGTGGCGACAACCGAGGTGCCTTCGTGCTGCAGGATGGACAGCACGGCTTCCCCGACTTCCATTCCCAGCTTTCCGCAGATCTCATCCATCCGCTTGCCTTCCATCCAGGTATATTCCCCGGTGGCGACCGAGGCGATCAAAATCGCATGGGCGCCGCCGCGCACCTCGATTTCCTCGCGGGTTTCGGCAAGAATTTTGCGGTATGTTTCGGGATCGCGCAGACGGTCCAGAAATGCCTGTTCGCCGCCGGCAAAGGCCCATCCCGGAGCACAGACCTTGAGTCCGGTGCTGGCGGCTTCCCAGGGATACTGGTCGATCGTCAGATCATAACCCAGCGCGCGGAGGTCGTTGATCTTTGCGATGGACTGATGAACCTTTCCCCAGTTGGGCTTGCCCAGCGCTTTGTGGTGGGAAATCTGCAGACGGACCCCGCTGCCCTGAATGACCCTGACCATTTCATCGATGGATTCGAGCAGAAGATCCTTTTCGTTGCGCATATGTACCATGATGATGCCGTCGTATTGGGCGACAACCTTGGCCAGCTCGATGATTTCGTCCGTTTTGCCGTAGCTTCCGGGCGGATAGATGAGCCCGAGCGAGAGGCCCTTTGCGCCTTCCCGCATGCACCGGGCCAGCAGCTCTTTCATCTGCTCCAGCTCGCCGGGGGTGGGTTCGCGGTTGTCGTTGCCCATGACATTCATCCGAATGGTGCCATGCCCCACGAGACTGACAAAGCGTGCGGCAGGATGGGCCTGTTTCGCATATTCCAGATATTCCCCAAAGCTGCGCCACGGATAGGGACCGTCCAGCCTTCCGGCCAGAGGCGCCATATTATCCGCGATTTCTTTGACCAATTCATCGGTCAAAGGGGCGACGGAGGAGCCGTCCTGACCGAGCGCCTCAGTTGTGATGCCCTGCTGAATCACCGACGCCATCTCCGGGTGCTTGATGATCTCCAGCTCCATGTGGCTGTGGGTGTTGATAAAGCCGGGGGAGAGGGCAAGCCCCTCGGCATCGACCACTTCCCAGCCGGGTTCGGCGGGGATGGTCAGCGCGATCTGCTTGATCTTTTCTCCCTCAATGAGGACGTCTGCGGAAAACGGCCTGTTTCCCGTTCCGTCGTAGACACGTGCGTTTCGGATGAGAATTTTTTTCATTGCCGCAGCTCCTTTGTCATAAATGCCGCGGCGCGCGCCCGCGTTCCGAGGGGGCGCGCCGCGGAGTCATCGGTTTCGTTTATTCGATATGCAGTGCGAAGTCGGGGCAGATCCGTTCGCAGAGCTTGCAGCGGATGCAGTCCTTCTCGTTGACTGCTTCTACGTAATTATAACCCTTTTTGTTGACCTTGTGGGTGGTCTGGAAAACATTTTTCGGGCAGTTTGCGATGCAGAGCCGGCAGCTCTTGCAGAGCGAGGCGTCAACATATACAGCCATACTGAGATTCTCCTTCTTTTATTGGTCGAGAAGCTGCCGCACCGTTTGCACCAGCTCCTCCGGACTGCCGACCATGTGGACTCCCGCATGGGTCAGCGCCTCGATCTTGGAAGCGGCGGTTCCCGCCGAGCCCTGAATGATCGCGCCCGCGTGGCCGAGACTTCTTCCGGCGGGGGCGTGACGGCCGACGATCAGCGAGACAACCGGCTTGACACAGTGGGAGCCGATCCACGCCGCCGCCTCCTCCTCGCTGCTGCCGCCGATTTCGCCCAGCAGGACGATGACCTTGGTTTCCGGGTCCTTCTCATAGGCTTCGACCGCATCGCGCTGGGTGAAGCCCCAGACCGGTCCGCCGCCCAGTCCGATGACCGACGACTGGCCGAGCCCGGCCTCCGAGAGGGTTTTGCCGACCTCATAGGAGAGAGCGCCGCTCTTTGAGACAACGCCGATGGAGCCTTTGCGGAAGAAGCGCACCGGATGGGAGCCGACCTTGCAGACGCCCGGGGCAATGATGCCGGAGCATCCCGGGCCGACGATTGTTGTCCCATGTGCCTTGGCATAGGCGAGCAGGGCCGCCACATCGTGAGTCGGAATTTCTTCGGTGGTGAGCACAAGGAGCTTCACCCCCGCGTCCACCACTTCGATCACCGAGTCCTTGGCCGCGCGGGCCGGAACAAAGCAGATCGCGGTATCGAAGCCGATCTCGGCCTGCGCCTCGGCCGCCGAGTTAAAAACGGGGATGCCGTGGACCGTCTGTCCACCCTTGCCGGGGGTCACTCCGGCGACGATATGGGTGCCCGCGTCGAGCATCATTTTTGTTTGCAGTGCGCCGGACTTCCCGGTGATGCCCTGCACCATGACACGGCTTTGCGCAGAGATCAGGATTGCCATATTATTGTCCCTCCTTCGCCGCGTCGACAGCTTTTTCCACCGCTTCGGTCAGCCCCCGGCAGGTGAAGAGTCCGGCCTCGTCCATGATGCGGAAGCCCTCTTCCTCCATCGTGCCGCACATCCGGGTGAAGATGGGGACGCGGGTGGGATGGTCGGCCAGATAGCGTGTAATGCCGTTGGCCATATCGTCCATCCGGTTGAAGCCGCCGATGAGCACCACAAGGATGCTCTTGAGCCGCGCCTGACCCCTGCAGGTATATTCCATTGCCTTATACATTACCTCGGCGGGCGTGGTGCCTCCCAGCTCGCAGAAGCTCGCAACCCTGCCGCCTGCCTGGGTGACGAGGTCGAGGGCGAGCATTCCGGTGCCGGCTCCATCCGAGATCAGTCCGATCTCCCCGTCGAGCGGGACATAGGTAATGGTGGTGCCGTCGCCCTGCGGGGTATGGTAACCAAGTGATGCGCGCGTTTCCTCCAGCGCGGCGAAAAGCGGCTCATGCCGGAACCGCGCATGGTCGTCGAGCACGACCTTGGCGTCCATAGCGACAAGCTCCCCGCCGATCACTCCAAGGGGATTGATCTCGACCAAAAGGGCGTCCTTTTCGAAGAAAATCTTTTGCAGGCGTTCCAGAAAAGCCGCAAATTTGGCATCGTCAGCGACTTCCAGCTTGCGTGCAAGCGCCCGGCGCTGGTATGCCTTCAATCCGAGAAAGGGGTCCAGCTCAAGCCGGAGAAGCTCCTGCGGATGTTCGGCGGCGACGCGCTCGATCTCCATGCCTCCCATCGCGCTTGCGATCAGGGTGGGAGCCTTCACTCCCTGCAGGGTGATGGAGAGATAAAGCTCCCGTTCGGGGGCGACCATTTCCTCGGCGAGCAGCCCGTGAACCGGATGCCCCTTGATGGTCATTCCGAGGATGGCCGGAGCGTATTGGTGGAAATCCGCCTCGTTTTGGCAGACCTTGATACCGCCCGCCTTGCCGCGTCCGCCGGTCATCGTCTGTGCCTTCAGGACAAAGGGAAAGGGCAGGTCCGGCAGCGCCTCGGACGAGGGCGCCAGACAGCTCTGCGGCACCGGGATACCGGCGTCGCGGAAGAGCTGTTTGCCTTCAAATTCAAACAGATTCATTGAGTATCCTCCTATGGCCTTTTACGACAGGGTGAGGCTGTGTTCCTTTGCGTAGGCGGCTCCTGCCGCAACCGCCTTGAGGTTGAGATCGACAAAACGGCTGGACACGTTTTCACGCACCGTCTCGACCAGCGCCTCGTGGCTGACCATTCCCAGGGCCTCGCTCAAAAAGCCGAGCATCACCATGTTGGCCGCCATCCGGTTGCCGAGATCGACGGCGATCTGGGTTGCGGGGACCGCAAAGCTGTGAGCGCAGGGATGATCGATCAGGCTGGTCACAAGATCCGGGTCATAAACCAGAACACCATCGGGGGCCAGGGTATCGATATATTTTTCATAGGCCTCCTGGAACATGGCCAGCAGCAGGTCCTTCTGCTGCGCAACGGGGGAATTGATCGGCTTGCTGTCGATAATCAGCTCGGCCTGGCATTGTCCGCCGCGCGCCTCAGAGCCATAGGACTGGGTCTGCACCGCATATTTTTTGCCGCGGGTGACGGCGGCTGTGCCCAGAATGACGGCCGACAGGATAATTCCTTGCCCGCCCATTCCGCAGAGGGTAATGCGCTGAGGATCCTTCATCATGGTTGCCGTCCTCCTTTATAATACTTCGTTGGTGCCCTCATAGACGGGGCGCTCGGTATTGACGAACTGCGCGCAGAGCAGCTTGCCCTCGCGTTCCTCGGGAGTCATCTTCGCTCCCTCGGCCTCGGTATAGGTGTAGTCCTTGATCCACTGCACCAGCTTCTGGGGATCGCCGCTGCCCAGCGCGTAGCGTCCGAAATGGGTCGGACACTGGGAGACGATCTCGATCAGCGAGAAGCCCTTGTGGGAAAGAGCGCGCTTGATGGCGGCGACACACTGCACCGGCCGGGAGGTGGTCCAGCGTTCCACATGGGTCGCTCCGGCGGCTTCCGCCAGCTTGCAGATGTCGAAGCGGGGCTCCGCGCTGCCGTAGGGAGTGGTCATGGTGTGGGCGCCTTCAGGGGTTGTGGGCGCGACCTGGCCGCCGGTCATTGCGAAATTGAGATTATTGACCATAATGACCGTGACGTCGAGGTTGCGGCGGGCGGCGTGGATGAAGTGATTTCCTCCGATTGAAGCGAGGTCGCCGTCGCCGGCGAAAATGACCACCGGAAGCTCGGGGCGGACCAGCTTGACGCCGGTTGCCCAGGCGAGGGTACGGCCGTGCACACCGTGGAAGGTATCCGATTTTAAGTAGATCGGAATGCGGGCGGTGCATCCCACCCCGCCGATGGTGAGCATTTCCTCCGGGGTCATATCAAGTGCATCGAGCGCCTGACAGAAGTAGTTGAGAACCTGACCGCAGCCGCAGCCCGAGCAGAAGAAGTGCGGAAGCTTTTCCGGACGCAGAAACCTCCGGTTGGGATTGATTTTCAGCTCGCTCATTTCAAGTCCTCCTTGACCGCCTGATAGATTTCGGTGGGGGTATGGATCAGTCCGAGATTTTTGGTGATCCGGGAAACACCGCAGATACCGCCGGCCACCCGCTCGATCTCACCGGCGTATTTGCCGATGTTCATCTCCACTGCGAAGAGTTTACGGACTTCCCGGGCCGCCTCGCGGATCTGTCTCTCGGGAACCGGCCAAACGTTGCAGAGCTTGAGCACACCGGCCTTGATTCCGTCCTCGCGCAGCATCTGCGCCGCTTCGACGGCGGGCCGCGTTTCGCTGCCGTAGGCGACAAGGGCATATTCGGCGTCGTCCAGCATGATCCGTTCGGCGCGGCAGATCCGGTCGCTGTTCTCACGAATTTTTCCGGTGATCCGCCGGTAGAGCCGGTCAAATTCCTGGGGGTCCCAATCGATTCCGCCCGCCTCGTTGTGCGGGTTCAGGGAGTAGATGGTGTGATACCCCTTGCCGAGCGGGGCGGCGTCGGGACAGCCGTAGGGAGCCGCGGCGAAAGGCATGTATTCCTCAGGGGAGAGGGTGGTATACCGGCGGTTGGTCAGGCTGATCTGCGCGGCAGGCGGGATATCGAGCCGTTCCCGCATCAGGGCGATGGTTGTTTCGCTCATAATGATGACGGGATTGCGGTATTCCTGCGCAAGGTTAAAGGCCCAAATGGTGTAGTCGTAAAGCTCCTGCACCGAAGCCGGGCAGACGACAATCGCCTCATAGTCGCCGGAGGCGCCCCACCGCATCTGCATGACATCGGCCTGAGACGCGTAGTTTTCTCCGCGGCAGCGCTGCACGTTCGCGATGACGACCGGAGCCTCCACCGTGTAGCAGTAGCCAAGCCCTTCCTGCATATAGTTGAATCCGGCGCTGGCCGTGGCGGTCATTGCCTTGGCTCCGGCGAGCGCGGCGCCCGCGCAGGCGTAGATGGAGCAGAGTTCATCCTCACCCTGCATGAACTTTCCGCCCACCTGCGGCAGCCTTTTGGACATCATCTCCGAGATTTCGTTTGCGGGGGTGATGGGATACCCGCCGAAAAAGTCGCATCCTGCCGTAATGGCCCCTTCCACGAGGGCGTAGTTTCCCAGCGTGAAGTGGATACCGCTTTCTACGCGTTTGGGATCCGCTTGGACGATCGGCATAAACAATTCCTCTTTTCTTCCTTGGTTTTTGTGGGAAAGCTTAAAAGTGCTGTCTGTTTCTGAAATCATATTATACTTTATCGATAGTATACTATCGATACTTTTAAGATGCAAGGAGAAAATCACGCATTCGGAAGGGCATCTGCCTGCGCTGGACGGAAAAATGTCTATCTTTGACAAATCTTCAGATCATTTCTAATTTGAACCGACAAAATTTTCCGAACAGTTTGTGATCTTCTTCAAAATGTGGTATAAATGAAAGTGTCGATTATTTATCAATCTAGGGGGGTAACATTTGTGGGCTCGGGGGATTACGCGGGGATTGGAACCGATCATTCTTTGAAGCATCAGGTCTATAAGGCAATCAAGGACGATATCATTTTTGGCCGGCTGCGATCCGGCGAGCAGCTGAATATGCTTGAGCTTTGCAACCGGATGCATATCAGCAGCGCGCCGATCCGCGAAGCTCTCAATATGCTGAGCAAAGAGGGCCTGGTGGATCTCACACCGCGCAAACGGGCGGTGGTGGCCACTGTTCAGGATGGGGATATCGATACGATTATCTTCCTGCGCAGTACGCTTGAGCCCTATGCGGCCCGGCTCTCGATCGGGAAGATTCCCCCGGAACGAATTCAGGAGATGCGGGCTGTTCTGATGGGGATTCTGGATGCTCCTTATCAGATGGAAAAGTATGTTGCTTCCGATCTCGCGCTGCATGAGCTTCTGCATCAGTATGCGGGTTCGCCGCTGCTGTCCGAGATCATCTCTAACGTAAAGGACCGTTCCATCCGCCTGCGCTACATGGCGGAGCATTTTTCCAGCGGCGATCCGAGCGACCAGGTGAAGGTTTCGCGGATTTCCACAGAGGAGCATCTTGGAATTCTTTACGCCCTTGAGGCAAAAGACGGTGACCTTGTCTATGCCCGCGTGCTGCAGCATATTCAAAATTACAATACCCGGACGGCGCAGGCTCAGCAGAGCGGGACGCCCTGACGCCCGCAGGCGCTGTATGTATAAAACTTCATCTTGTGGAACGCCTCCGCCGAAAGCGGGGAACCCGTATGTCACGTGTCCACAGGCACTGCATAAAATCACCCCTGTATTGATGAAAACAGGGGCGATTTTTTGCGTGCGGGAAAACTATGCCGCGTGGCGGGCGGATGCCTTTTTGATGCGGTATCCCTGCCACAGGAAGATCAGAACAAAGCAGCCGATGCCAATCAGATCGGTCAACGCTCCGCTGTCGATGAGCATGACTCCGCCGAAAGCAAGAAGAATACGCTCAAACCAGAGGGCGCGGCAGCGCATCCATCCGTTGGTTGCGGAGGAGAGCATATACATGCCGATCAGCGCCGTCGGAATGATGCGGAGCAACTGGAGGAAGCTCGCATCCACCAGAACAAGCTGCGGCGAAAGAACGAACATATACGGGATGATGAATGCGCCCACGGCGATTCTTGTGGCACAGACGCCGCTCTTGAGGGTATCGGAACCCGCAATGGCCGAGCCGGTGAAAACGGCTGAGCAGACGGGCGGGGTGATGTCCGCGATGATGCCGAAGTAGAAGACGAAGAGGTGGGCCGCGATGACCGGCACTCCAAGCTCAATGAGGGCGGGAGAAACGATCGTGGAAGTGATGACATAATTCGCGGTGGTGGGAACGCCCATGCCCAGCACCAGCGAAGAAACCATCGCAAGCACAAGGGTCATGATCAGGTTTCCGCCCGCGAGCTCCACCAGCCCGGTGCCCAGCTTCAGGCCGAGACCGGTCAGGGTGACCATGCCGACCACGATTCCGGCGGAGCCGCTGACGATGGCGACGCCGATCGCGGTTTTCGCGGCTTCAACAAAGACTTCCGCATAGTCGCGCAGCTTCAGGCGGTGTTCCTTATAGAGCGAGCCGCAGAGAATCGCGGAAAGGATGCCCAGCAGCCCGGCGCGCATCGCGGTCATGCCGGACGACATGGTCACGACGATCACGATGATGGGAGCGAAGAGGATGCCGCGCGTTTTCAGGACGGTCAGAAGGCTCTGGACTTCCTCGCCTTGAACTCCTCTGAGTCCAAGCTTGCGCGCCTCGAGGTCCACCGAGATGAAGATGCCAGTGAAGTAGAGAACCGCCGGAATCGCGGCTGCAAGCGCCACCGACCAGTAGGGCACGCCGGTGAATTCCGCCATCAGGAAGGCGGCCGCGCCCATGACAGGCGGCATGATCTGCCCGCCTGTCGAGGCGGAGGCCTCCACCGCGGCGGCGAATTCGGGCTCATAGCCGCACTTCTTCATCAGCGGGATGGTGAAGCTGCCGGAAGCCGCGACGTTTGCGATCGAGCTGCCGGAGATGGTTCCCTGCAGGGCCGAGCTGATGACGGCAACCTTTGCCGGACCGCCCACCGCCTTGCCGGTGAGGGCGTTTGCGAAATCATTGAAGAACTGGCCGACGCCGGTTCTTTTCAGAAAAGCGCCGAACAGCAGGAACAGGAATACGAAGGTGCTTACGACGCCGATCGGAACACCCAGAATGCCCTCGGTGCTCAGATACATATGGCGCACGATGCGGTTCAGGCTGAAGCCCCGGTGCTGAAAGAAGCTGGGGAAGAAAGCGCCCAGATAGCAGTAGATCAGCGAAATTGAGGCGAGAATCAGCACTGGATATCCAACGACCCGGCGGGTGGCCTCCAGGACGGTAATGATCGCAATAATACCGACGGCGAAATCCATCGCGGTGATGTCGCCGACACGATAGACAATGTCCTTAAAGTACAAAAGCCAGTAAACGCTGGTAAAAATAGAGCTGGCAATCAGCAAAAGATCGATCGGGTTGATTTTGGAATCCATCTTTCCGCGCCGCATGGGGTAGAGGATAAAACCAAGCAGCATGGCAAAGGAAAGGTGGATTGAACGCTGAACCTGAGGGGAAAGCGCACCGAAAATTGCGGTATAGAGCTGGAACGAGGTAAAGAGGATCGCGATCACCGTTACCGCCTTACTCCAGAAAGGGGACAGCTTACGGGTTCTTGACTCCGCGTCGACCTTGCGCAGCAGCGCGTCTACCTCTTCTTCGGACATTGTCTGAAGTTCGTCCGAATCGATCGGACTGGTTTGCGGCTCGGCCGGCTTTGTTTCGGAGCCGGGTGCTAAATTACGTTTCCACAAAGTTTAATCCCTCCCAGTATGATTGCAGCAGGACCGCGTATGGAGGAAAGCAAAAGGTCTCCGCTCCGCTTCCGCAGGGCGGAGACCTTGGTTGCTGCCTTGCCAATCAGGAAAATGTGCTTACGTTTCAAGAAAAAATGTGCTTACATCTTGCCGATTTCCTTGTAATACTTGATCGCGCCGGGATGATAATCCACGGTGATGCCGTCGAGAGCCTTGTCGACGCTCAGATCGTTGAGGGCCGCCAGCATTCCGGAAAGCTCACCCTGGTTCTCCCAGAGGGTCTTGGTCAGATCGTAAACGAGGTCTTCATCGAGGTCGGCGGAAGCGACGAGGATCGACTGCACGCAGACGGTGTGCACATCCTCGGTCTGGCCTTCGTACATGCCGGCGGGAAGGGTCTTCTTGGCGAAGAAGGGATACTTGGCGATGATCTGGTCCAGCTCTTCGTCGGTGAAGCTCAGCAGCTTGACCTTGGCGGACATGCACATCTCCTGGAAGGTCGCATTGGGGGCGCCGGTGGTGGTGAGCATGCCGTCAAGCAGGCCGTCCTTGATGCGGTCGGCGGTGTCCGAGTTGGAGGGATACTCCGCCTTGACGTCGTCGGGGGTGATGCCGAAGACGCCGAGAATCTGCTCCGCGTTGGCGTTGGCTCCGCTGCCGGGGTAGCTCAGGGAGATCCGCTTGCCCTTCATATCCGAGATGCTGTTGATGCCGGCGTCCTCTCTGACGAAAACCTGAATATCTTCGGAGTAGAGACGGCCGATGACCTTGAGCTTTTTATACTCCTTGTCGAACATGTACTCGCCCTTGATGGCATATTCGGCGAGGTCGTTCTGGGTCAAACCGAGTTCGATTTCATTGTTTTCAATCAGAGCGGTGTTTTCGACCGAAGCGCCGGTGCTCTGAGCAGCAACGGAGACACCCTCCATGTTGCTGGTCCAGACCTTGGCGAGAGCGCCGCCGAGGGGGTAGTAGGTTCCGCCTACGCCGCCGGTGCCGATGATCAGGTTGATTTTGCCGGCTCTGGCGGTGGAAGCGGACGATTCAGGCGCGCCCGAAGCATCTGCGGAGGACGCGGGGGCAGGGGCGGGAGCGGGAGCACTGCCGCACGCGGCCAAGCTCAAAACCAGAACGGCTGCCAGGAAAGCGCTAAGACACTTTTTCATAATGGATGCCTCCTTAATATTTTGGGACGTTCCAACCAATGGAAGCAACGTCCTTTACTAA
This sequence comes from Yanshouia hominis, assembly GCA_014385025.1. GTDB lineage: Bacteria > Bacillota > Clostridia > Oscillospirales > Ruminococcaceae > Yanshouia > Yanshouia hominis. Next base: position 20,989 of record JACRTB010000004.1, read on the forward strand.
CAGAAAACAGCAGGGGCGTTTCAATCGCCCGACGAAGCGTTGATGTAATACCGCAGAGGACGGGATGTGATCGCGCAGCAGATGTGGCCGCTGGAAGTGCCGCCGACCTCCCCGAGTTCCATCGAGGTGATCTCGTCATCTCCGTCTTTTCCGATGATGGTGACGGTGTCACCCATTTTAACATCGGGAATATCGGTTACATCGATGTAGGCAACATCAACATTCAAATCGAGAATGCGGGCACGCCGGCCGTGGATCAGTACATCCGCATTGTGCTCGGTATCCTTTGTCACAAGGCTGCGCACATATCCATCTCCCATGCCGAATCCGACAATAGCGATTTTGGTGCGGCGTTTCGGGGTAAAGAAGCGGTAGTAGCTGACATTGTCCCCGGCTTCGGCCCAATGGACGCTCAGAATCGGGGCGGTCCACTGGATGACCGGTTCCAGACCCAGCCGGTTGGGAATCCCGGGAGAGATGTCATAGCCGAAGATGAGCGCCGCCAACCGCACCATATCGTAATAGGTTTCCGGAGAGGCGACACAGGCGGCGGTGTTGGCCGCGTGCACAAGGCGCGGCTGAATTCCCGCCTCCCTGAGCTGCTCAAGGGCCTGGGTGAATTCGGCCATCTGCTGGTTGGTGAAGGTTTTATCCAGAGAGTAGGCGTTGGCCAGATGGGTGAAAACACCGTCGATTTCCAGATTCGGAAGAGACTTGAGCGTCTCGATCAGATGGGCAAGCTCCTCGCCAACCCGCACCCCGATCCGACGGAGTCCGGTATCGATTTTGATGTGTACTCTGACCTTTTTGCCCTGGCGCGCCGCCTCGGCGTCGAGGGCCTGCGGGATGGTATCCTCATAGACCGTCGCGACGAGGTCGTTGCTGACGAAATCGGGAATTCCGGTGTAGGGAATACCTCCCAAAACAAGGATGAAGTCCTTGAGTCCCGCCTCGCGAAGCTCGACCGCCTCGCTGAGCATCCCGGTTGCAAAATACCGGATGCCGCAGTGATCTCTCATGTAAAGGGTCGGCACAACAAGCCCATGACCATATCCGTTGGACTTTGCCGTATACATGATTTTCACATCAGGCCCGATGTGCCTGCGGATACGCTCAATATTGCGCTTGACCTTGCTCAGATCGACCGTAATGACCGAGTTGGCGTTTTCAATGGTTTGTGGCATAATAACCCCCCTTTTTGATTGGTCCCGCTTTGCGGTTTTACCGCAGCAGGGCGCGGATGACTGCTTCATCGACCGCACAGGTTTTTTCGAGCTGCTCCAGCTCAACCGATTCATTGGGCTTATGCGCAACGGTAATGGTGCCCGGTCCGATGATGACGGTGGGGATTCCCGCGCGGACAAAGTGGTTCATATCGGTATTGCAGGTCAGGCCGAACGGCTCCTGCCGCTCGCCGGAGGCCTGCTGCGCTGCGGCAAAGGCTGTTTTCACCAGCTCGCTGTCCACGCTGGTTTCGGCGGCGGGTCCTGTTGTGACAAGATAGCGGTCGATGTAAACGCGGCTGCCGGGAAATTTTTTCTGCGCGTCGGCACAGAGCTTTTCAAAACGGGCGATGAGGTCCGCCTCCTGCTCTCCCGGCACCATCCGGCGGTCGATGACCAGCTCGCACCGGTCGGGCAGAACATTTTCCTGCACTCCGCCGTGAATCATGGTGATCGCGATGGAGGGACGGCCGGTCGTGGGATGTACCAGTGTACGAATCTCTCCGGCGATTTCATCGACCAGCTCGGAGAGGTAAGCCGCAATCCGGATCGCACTGATTCCCAGCTCCGGATTCGAAGCGTGGGCGGAAATTCCTTCAGCCACGATCACCGGGCGGAGGCTTCCGTTGTGTCCGATGGCAACCCGGCTCATCGTCGGCTCGCCCACGATGCAATAATCTCCCTTGACAAGGGGATGCTCCACCAGCCTGCGCGCGCCGGTGCTGTGGCTTTCCTCATCGACGACGGCGGTGTATACGATGGTGCCGTTGACGCCCTGCGGATTTTCGATGATGCGCTTGACCGCGTGGGTCAGGCAGGCCAGCGGCCCTTTTGCGTCGGTGGAACCGCGCCCGTAGGCCCTGTCGCCCTTGATCACCAGTTCATAAGGGTCGGTTTCCCATCCGTCGGCGGGAGGAACCACATCCATGTGGGAGTTCAGGACGACGGTTTTTCCGCCCTTCCCGAAGGTTTTGACCGCGATGACATTTTTCAGGCCGGGAAGCGCCTCCTGCTGTACGACCTCGTCCATACCCATATCGCGGGCATTCTGTGCCAGAAAATCGCTGATTCCGGCTTCGTTTCCGTCAGTGCTGTCGAAGGATACCATTTTTTTCAGAAGCCGAAACAGCTCGGAATTCTGATCAAGCATTTTTCTCCCTCCTTATTTCAGAGCGGCGAGTGCCTTTTCGATGCGGGCGACCGCAGCCTGAATCTTCTCCAATGAATTGGAGTAGGCGAACCGGACCGCGTTGGGGCATTCAAACGCCGCGCCGGGGACGATGGCGACGTGCGCCGCTTCCAAAAGATAATTGCAGAAACCAAAGGAATCGGCGATCAGCTTCCCGTCGGGGGTCTTTTTTTCGTAGTAGGAGCTGACGTCCGGCATCAGGTAAAAGGCGCCTTCCGCGTTGGCGCAGCGAATGCCGGGAATGCGGTTCAGCGCTTCGACCAGATAACAGCGGCGTTTGTCGAACTGCTCCTTCATCCTTGCGATCGAATCCTGAGGGCCGCGGAGAGCCTCGACGCCGGCCCACTGCACAAAGGTGGTGGAGTTGGAGGTCGTGTGCCCCTGAACCGAAGCGATCGAGCGGGCCACATCGCGCGGAGAAGCCGCGTAGCCGAGGCGCCATCCGGTCATGGCATAGGCCTTGGAGAACCCGTTGACCACGATGGTATGCTCATAGATTTCAGGCGAAAGCGACGCGGCGCACACATGCCTGCTTTTTCCGTAGATCAGCTTTTCGTAAACTTCATCGGAGATGATGTAGAAGTCATGCGCCACCGCAAGCTCGCCGAGTTTACGCAGGCTCTCCTCGCTGTAGACCGCCCCGGTGGGATTGTTCGGAGTATTGATCATGACCGCGCGGGTTTTCGGGGTGATGGCCTGCTCAATGGCGCGCATGTCGAGGGCAAAGGTCCCGGGAACGGTATCGACCAGAACCGGAACGCCCTCCGCCAGTTTGACGATTTCCACATAGCTGACCCAGCAGGGCTTGGGAATGATCACCTCGTCCCCGGGATTGACCACCGCCAGAACCGCGTTGAACAGCGCCTGTTTGGCTCCGGTAGAAACGGAAATCTGGTCGGGGTGGTAGGCGACGCCGTTGTCCTGCAAAAGCTTGTCGCAGATTGCCTGACGCAGCTCCGGAATTCCGCTGACCTTGCAGTACTTTGTTTTTCCCTCTTCCATCGCGCGGGTACACGCCATGATAATGTTGGCGGGAGTATTGAAATCAGGTTCACCGGCATTCAGGCCGATCACATCGATTCCCTGGGCATGCAGATCGGCAACCGTGCCTTCCAACTCAATGGTGGCGGATGGGGTCATTCTCAGAATACGCTCGCTTTTCATGGATAGCCCGTCCCTTTCTTTCATGCGGCAACGCTGTAGGAGAGCGTGTTGCTGACGTGAAAATGAATTTTTACTTGATTTGTCTTGCAAATCTATTATCGATAATATATATAAAATCGAAAAAAATCAACCCGCATAATTCACAATAATTTTCCCCAAACTATACCACTATTTCTAAAAACACAATAGTGAGCCATTCAAATCGGTAAAAATAAACAATCCTCTTTCTGCAATATTGTCAAAATAATATCAATCAGAGAGCCTTTTCATGTCGCTTAAAACGAAAAACTGTGTTGAGTGTCGCGACCCGGCGGACAAAGGGTGCCTCAGCAAAATAAAAAAGAGTGAAGCTCTTTGAGACTCTCCGTGGGAGAGGCTGTTAAAATTTTGAAGGGTGGAAGGAATCAAAAATGCGTAAAAATTTTTTCCGGGGAGAAAAGTGGTGAATTTGGATTTTGAAAATTGAATTAAATGGTTAATAAGTAAAATTATTACATTAAACTTATGCTGATTGGCAGATATAGATAGATAATTAAACATAAATTTAGGCGTTTAGCCAAAAATAAAAATTGAAAGTATCGATAATCGATTATCTATATGAAATAGCAGCGAACACAATCCTTCATTTGGGCCCACATCGATACCCCCACAGCATGGAAGGGGGAGGTCCGGTCGGGGCTCTGCTTGGATTCCGAGGGGACGGCTCCGCCGAAACCTCCAAACGATCAGCAGGTATGCGAAAAATTGTATGCGCACGGAAAGCTTTTGGGCGAAATTTTATCCGACTTCTTTGCGGAAGTCCGGAGTGTGCCGCGGCGGCACTCAGCAAAGTGTGATGAGGGAAACGCAGGATTTTTATTTTTTGCTTGCGAAACATTGTGCATAATTTACATTTTTAACTATAATATATAGCGAATATACACGAATTGACAAAATAATTGCCGGCAGATATACTGAGGACGCTTTATCTCGGCCGGGAAAATGCGGAGCTTCACACAACAGATGAATAGGGAGGCAGAATCCCATGGCAAAGGTATTGATTACGGAGCAGCTCCACCCCGCCGGGCCGGAATTGCTTCGCGCACAGGGACATCAGGTCGTCTTTTTCGAGAACCTCGGCGGAAAAACGCTCGGGGAGGCGCTTGCGGATGCGGACGCCGTGCTGGTTCGGATTTCCGAGCTTCGCGGCGGTCTTTTAAAGGACGCCAAACATCTCAAGGTGATCAGTAAGCATGGCGTCGGCGTGGACAATATCGATTTGGACTACTGCCGGGGGGCGGGGATCGCTGTCACCATTGCTCCGAACGGAAACAGCCTTTCGGTGGCGGAGCACGCCCTGACCATGATGTTGGCCCTCTCCAAAAAGCTGATCCCGATCACCAACGCCTATCGGGAGATTGGGTTTTCCGCGAAAAACACGATGGAGGGAGTCGAGTTCACCGGGAAAACGGTTGGAATTATCGGCCTTGGAAGAATTGGGCGCCATCTTGCCCGCATGGTGACGCATGCATTCGGCGCAAGGGTAATCGCCTACGATCCATACCTGACGCAAGCGCCCGAAGGGGTCGAGCTGACCGGAGATCTTGACCGGGTTTTCCGGGAGGCGGACTTTGTCTCGCTCCATGCGGGCCTGACGCCGGAAACCCGCCACATGGCCGACCGGAGGCGTCTGGCCATGATGAAGCCCGGGGCGGTTCTGATCAACTGTGCGCGCGGAGGGCTGGTTGACGAAGCGGCGCTGGTCGAGGCGCTTGAGGCCGGGCGGCTCGGCGGCGCGGGACTGGATGTCACCGAGCCGGAACCCGCGCGGCCGGATCATCCTTTGTTTCGGATGCCCAACGTGATTCTCACTCCGCATTTCGCACCCGACACAACAGAAGCGGCCGTCCGGGTCTCCACCATGGCCGCCCAGAATATCATCGACGTCCTAGGAGGCAAACGCCCGGAAGGACAGATCGTTTGAACGGAAGGAAGAATGGATATGCTGTCAGCAGATGCGCCGATTGGCGTGATGGACGCAGGCTTCGGAGGGTATACCGTGATTCGCGAGCTGCAAAAGCTGCTTCCCTGTGAAAATATCGTTTTTTTCGGGGATGGGAAAAATCAGCCCTACGGGAACCGCAGCAGAGAAGAAATCCTCTGCATGACCCGCCAGTGCCTGCGCTTCCTGCAGGAAAAGAAGGTAAAGGCGGTGGCGGTCGCCTGCAATACCATCTCCACCCTGATCGAGGAATACCAGGGCGAGTTCCCTTTTCGGATTTTCAGCATTGTTCGTGCGGGCAGCGATGAGGTGATTGCGCTTCGGCCGCGGCAGGCGGTGCTCTTTTCCACGGTGTTCACCGCCCAATCGGGATGCTATCAGCGATACATCCGCGAAGGACGCCCCGAAGTGCGGGTGATCCCGCAGGGTTCGCCATGGCTGGCAAGGCTGATAGAGGACGGCGATTTCGACCGAGAAAAAATCGAAAAAGAGCTGCGGCAGACGCTGGGGGAGGCGGCGCGGAGTCATCCCGACGCGGATACCCTGATTTTGGGGTGCACCCATTTTCCTCTGGTGGCGGATCTCATCCGGCAGCTTTATCCACAGTTCACCCGGATGGTGAACCCCGCTTTTGTGCAGGCGGGGCAGATCAAGGAATATCTCGAAGAAAACCATGCTCTGCGCGCCGGCGGGGAAGGCAGTCTCCACATTTATACCACCAGCGATTGCGAGACCTATTCCCGCATGGCGGAATGGGTGGGACTGAAAAAACCGGAGCTGGTGGAGCTGGCTCCCGCCCCCCGGATGCCGGAGCCTTCTTTGTAATCCTCTACCTCCACATAAATGCAAACGGAACGCTGTTGCTTTCTAACAGCGTTCCGTTTGCTATATTTCCGGGAAAATATCACGCCGTCTGGCGCTCCCGCAGAAGCAGGCCCACCGCCGCCTGCACCAGCGCGGAGACGGCGGAAACATAAAAGGCATACTGTGCCCCGAAGAAACTCCAGATCACGCCGAGGGCCGCAGAAGCAATGACCGCCACCACATGATCCAGACTCAGTCCGGTGGAAAGTGTGCCGGTGATTTCGGCGGGATCGTCCGCGAGCTGCCGCACCAGGAAGGAGTGGACGATATTGAACTGATCGGTCAGATGGCTGAGGATGACCAGCAAAAACGCCAGAATAGGAAAAATTCCGCCGGTGAGGTCGGCGCGGCCGACAAGCAGTCCGAACAGGGCAAAAACCGAGAACATATATGTTCCTTCAAAGACAAGCGCCTTTTTCACACCGAGGGAATCAAGCATCCGTCCGAGCAGTGGGGCGGCGAACATCGCGGAAAAGGAGCCGAGGATGGTCAGCAGCGCGACGGTATCGGCTCCGCGGCGCATCAGCTCAACCACCACCCAGGGAGCAAACACAAGGCGAATCCGTTTTTGACATCCAAAGGCAAGGGTAATCAGATAGTAGGGCAGGTAGATGCGGCGGATGACAAGCCGGTGCCCCGGCTTCTTTTTGCTGGGGGGCGCACAGCCGCGCAGCTTCCAGAGAAGGACGACCGATACCAGCACCAAAAGAGCGGAGATGGCAAAGGGAAGGATCACCCGGCCGCCAAAGCGGAAAACGCCGAACCGAAATCCAAAAAATACGGCACAGGCTCCCAGTGTTGCTGAAAAGCTCCACCAGCGGCGGAAATTTCCGAGGGTTCGGCCGACCTCCCCTTCGCGGGCAAGCGACATGCCGATCGCGTCCTTGATGGTCATGAAGACATGCTGGCCCATCGAATGAAAAAAGACCAAAAAGAGCATCATACCGTAGGAGGGGGAGAAAAGTCCCATGACCGCCATGCCGATGCAGCAGAGAATCTGTGCCAGAAATGCGATCGTGACATCGCCGGTCACGCCGAAGGCGGAGATCAGGAACATGCTGAGCACGCCGGGCAGCTCACGCGGAAACTCGATAAAGCCGCGCTGCGCGGCGGTGGCATGATAGACCTCTTTAAAATAGTTGGCGTAATTTGCCTCTCCGAAACTGTTGGCGGCGCCCAGCAGTCCGCTTACGACGGCAAAGAGAAGGATCGCCTTTTTCAGTTCTCCGGCATTTTTCTGCGGCATGGGAAACACTCCTTTGAAACGGGTTGTTTTCCTATCATAACACAGAAGAATAAGATGTGAACCCCCTGCCGCGCAATTTGCGCAAAAAAAGGGGAGGCGTTTCGTCCTCCCCGGGAATGCGGGCTACCGCGCCGCCCGGCGGCTCGGCTCGGAAAACAGCATGGAAACGCACCAGAGTCCGGCGATCGCAACAAGCGTATAAACGATCCGGCTGCCGATCGCGGTCTGGCCTCCGAACAGGAAAGCAACCGCGTCGATCTCAAAGAGGCCCACCAGCCCCCAGTTGACCGCGCCGATGATCACGATGGTCAGCGCAAGCTTATCCAGCAAAAGGATTCCTCCTTCCTTCAGGAAATTTCCCCTCTGCCGATAGTCTTTCCCGGCACACCGGACCTATGCACCAGTTCCGGCGGGAAAAGAAATTTCAAAAGTGTAGGTTTGTCAAACATATTGGACAGCAAACTCAAAAGGGGAAAGCCAACCAAGGGGTCTCATAGGGAAGTTGTTGGAGCGGCGATTGTGGACGGCGAGCTGCTTTGCAAAGTCGTTCGGCGAGTAGAAGCTGTGGCAGGAGTAAAAACGTTTCTGGTCTTCCCGGTGGCTGCGTTCCACCTTGCCGTTATGGCGGGGCGTGTAGGGGCGAAT
>JACRTB010000005.1 GCA_014385025.1 Yanshouia hominis
CATTTCTACCGCAACGTATTCTCCGTTACCCCGCGTTCCAAAGTGAAGCTGGTGGCCAAGATGCTCAAGGCCATCCATGCCCAGGAGAGCAAGAAGGCTGCTCGTGAGAAAGCGAAAGCTGTGGTGGAGCAGCTGCACTCTATGAAGCTGAAAGAGGCCGCAAAGAAGGTGGAGGACGGCATTGAGGAGACGCTGACCTATGCGGATTTCCTTTCGAGCACTGGACCCGCATCCGGACCAACAACGTTATTGAGCGGCTCAACCGGGAAATCCGCCGCCGAACCCGGGTGGTGGGCACCTTCCCGGATGGCAACTCCGCCCTCATGCTGGTCTGTGCCCGCCTGCGCTATGTGGCCGGCACCCAGTGGGGCAATAAAAAGTACATGAACATGAAGCATCTGGAGGCTGCCCTGGAGGATGCCTCTGTTGCTGGCTGACTTCATTTTCACGAGATCTGCAGATTAATTTGCGCATAAACCTTGACGGCACCCTTTTTTAATTTGCGCAACTTATCTTACCTTATCCGAAGTTTTTCTATAATGCGCGTTTCTTCTCTGCTTTCATTCGTCCTAAGACGAAGTAGAGGAATACCACACTTCTCCAGAATACTATTCTTCAACAAGTCCCGCTCAGCCTGTCGACTTCCCTCTGCATGGTATTGTGTACCGTCTATCTCAATGACCAGAAGCGGCTTCTTGTCCATTTTATTGAACAAGAGAAAATCCAAATGCGTCAACGGGTTAGATGCATACTTTGTCTCTTCTGCTGTTAACACAGAATAATCTCTGATCAGCGTTGCTAACGAGGAGTGCATTACGCACCCAACTTTGGAAAACTCCGGTCTTGCCAATATCTTTTCAATGACTGCATAAGCTATGAAAAAAGTGACTTTCGCGGCCACTCAGATGAGTTTAATAAAGAATATCCGGTTATACTAAGTACGACCTATTCGATCAAAGGAACATTATCAACCGAATACATCTATGATTATTTGATTGTTGATGAAGCGTCTCAGGTTGACTTGGCAACAGGTGTTTTAGCTTTCTCTTGTGCGAGGAACATTGTCATCGTTGGCGATCAGAAACAACTCCCAAATGTTTGCTTATGTGTGATAAAGAAGTAATAGAAGTGTAAAAAATTTTGCCGTTCCTATCCGGCACTTGCGCAGGGTGTCGGATAGGTCGGGCTTATTCTTCGGGCAAGTCAATCTTGCCGACAAAGCTATAATAAATATCAATGCGCTGGTGGCGTACTTCGTTCTCGTCATACTCACATTCATAGACAACGATTTTCTCCACCATTTCACGCAAGAGGGTGTGTGTCAGTTCCTCGATAGAAAGGTACTTGCGGACAACGTTCATAAACTTTTCAGCGTTTACCGTGGCTTCCTGTGCCTTGTCCAGTTCGCCCTGCAATGCGGCGGCTTTCTCCTTCAGTTCCCGCTGCTCGGCTTCGTAGTCTGCGGACATTTCCATAAAACGCTCGTCATTGATTTTCCCGTTTACATTGTCCTCATACAGACGTTTGATATAGCGGGAAAGTTCTGCAATGCGGCTCTGCACCTGTTCAAGCTGCTTCGTGGCTGCCGCCTGTTTCCGCTTGCCGCCCATTTCATTCTGCTGGATAAGCAGCTTCACGAACCGGGCTTCATGCTTCTGTGCATAGGCGGTCACTTTCCGCAGATTGTCCAGCACACCCGCCGTCAAAAGGTCGGTTCGGATGAAGTGCGCCGTACAGTCGGCGGTGCGCTTCTTATAGCTGCCGCAGATGTAGCAATCCTGCTTTCTCTTGTCGGTCTGATACCGCTGCTGGTACATCACATGACCGCAGTCGGCGCAGAACAGCAAGCCGGAGAACAAGCCCACATCATCGTAGCGGTTGGGGCGTTTGCGCTGCTTGCGTAACTCCTGCACCCGTTCCCATGTCTGCAAGTCGATGATTGGCTCATGGTGGTTCTCGAAAATCGCCTGTTTCTCAATGGGGTTGTCTATGCTGTGCTTCATCTTGTAGGACGGTTTTTCCGTCTTGAAGTTCACAAGACAGCCTGTGTATTCCCGGTTTTCCAACAGATGAACAACGGTATTGGTCGCCCACTTACATTCATAGCCGGGGTGGTAGCGGCGTATGCTGCCTGTGCGCTGGTATTCCAGCGTTCCCGGCGTGGGGATTTCCTGCTCGGTCAGCATACGGGCTATCTTGGTCGGACCGTTCCCGGCAAGGCAAAGCTGGTAAATCTGCTTGACTACCGGGGCGGCTTCCTCGTCAATGATGAAATTTTCGTCCTCGTCCATGAGGTAGCCGTACACGGGCTTGCTGGTAACAGGCTTACCGCTCATGCCTTTTGCTTTCTTAACTGCCTTGATTTTTTTGCTCGTATCTCTCACCATCCATTCGTTGAAAAGATTACGCAGCGGGGTAAAATCGTTGTCGCCCATTGCGCTGTCCACTCCGTCATTGATAGCGATAAAGCGGACGCCTTTCTGCGGGAAAAGCATTTCTGTATACATTCCCACTTGAAGATAATTTCGCCCTAAACGGGACATATCCTTGACGATGACTGTGCCGACTTTCCCGGCTTCAATGTCTGCAAGCATGGCTTGAAATCCGGGTCTTTGGAAGTTCGCACCACTATAACCGTCATCTGTGTACCAGCAGAGATTGGTAAAGCCGTTCTGCTTGGCGTAGGTTTCCAAAATGCGCTTTTGGTTGGATATAGAGTTGCTTTCCCCTTGCAGTTCATCTTCATGGGATAATCTCGGATAAAGGGCGGTAATAAGGTTTTGGGTTGTCTGTCTTAACATGGTTTCCTCCGTTTCCGACAGCCAGCCCCACTATTCCGTACTTCGATTGTACCATACAGCGGGGCGGCTTGTATAGCGGCAAAGTGTAAAAGTGCTTCTTTACCGCCCGTCAAAATGACGTTTTTTTGTGTTAGGGTTATCACGCAGATTCAACTTCATAAATATTTTACTTTTATTTGATAGTCCATTTCATTCTGCTGTGTTATAATGGCAAAAATTGAATTAGCGAGGTAAAAGGCTTATGAAAAAATATATTTCTTTGTTTTTATGTCTGACTTGCATTTTAACTTTAGTTGCGTGTGGGAAAAAAGCTGCTCCCATTCAGTTGCCCCAAACAAGCGACATTACATCTGTTGATGTAACTGTTGGGGAAAACACCACAAATCATTCAGACACAGCTTGGATAAGTGAAATAATTTCTGACATTTCCAGTTCTGAACCAACCAGTAAGCAAAGTGTTCAAGATTTTCCGCAGACTGAAAGTTATATCAAGATTGATTTTCAGTTTGAAACAGGAACAAGTACCATTTTTGCCTATGAGGAAAACGGAAAACACTATATCGAACAGCCTTATCAGGGAATTTATAAAATTGACAGTCAGCTGTACGAACGGCTGCAAGAAACAAACTAAAATTTAACTTATCCATTCAGCGGTCATGTTTCCGGGCATGACCGCTTTTCCATGCCCTCATTTTGTAGCAGCTTCCGCTTCCAGCACCTTAGCCATTTTGTCGGCGGCGGTTTCCTTTGCGCCCTGCTTGAAAAAGCCGGACACGACAAGAACAGAGTTCCCTATACGGATTTCCGTCACGCAATCGGCGGGTGCGGTGCTTTTCATGCTGTGTCTGATATGCTCTTTTTTATCGGTCATAGGCGAACTCCTTTCAATCGTTCATCAGTTGCTTTAAGCGGTTCAGCTTGTTTTGTGCGCTCTCCCTGCGGAAGTTCTCGCCGGAGAAGCAGACAGGGGCGCACATTTCAAGCAGTCGGTCATAAATCCGGGCGTGGGGCGTGTCCTGCGGGTTCTGCAACTCGGTAAGCGTGAGGTTGGTCGTGACGATCAGCGGCTTGCCGCTTCGGTATCGGCTGTCAATCACATTGTAGACCTGCTCTAAGCCATACTCTGTGCCACGCTCCATTCCAAAATCATCAAGGATAAGCAGCGGATAGCGGCAGAGGTTGGAAATATATTCGTTCTTGCCCTCAAAAGTGGCTGCAAGGTCATTAAGAATAAGGGCAAAGTTCGTCATGCGGACGGAGATTTCTTTCTCCATGAGGGCGTTTGCGATACATCCGGCAAGGTAGCTTTTGCCTGTGCCGACGCTGCCCCAAAGCAGATAGCCGATGTTCCCGGCTTTCATGTCCTCCCAATGTTCCACATAGAAATGGGCGGTTTTCATCTGCGGGTTTCTGCCGTTGTCATTGGCAAAAGTCCATTCCCGCATAGCCGGGTCGGTAAAGCCCCGGCGTTTCAGTTCTTCCACCTTGTCCCGGTGCTTTCGCTGCTGTTCGGCGGCTTCACGCTCCATGCGCTGCGCCCGCTGGCAGTCACATTCAGCCGGATGTCGGTCACGCCCAAACAGGGTAGCCTTATCAGCCGGGAAATAGGCTTCTTTCGGTGTCCGGCACTTGCCGCAGTAGAGCAGACCGTCCTCACCTGTGTAGTCCTCCGGCTCGGCGGTGACTGCTGGTATCTGTAAATTCATATCTTCAAAAGCTGGTTTCATAGACTTTCTCCCTCCTTGTAGCTGTAATCGGGTATGCCCCTTTTCGGGGCAGCTTTAGCGGTATCGTCAGCCACCCATCTGCGGATAGTGGCTGCATGGTTCTTGTATTTCCTCCCAGTGGAAGCGATATAGCCGGATAGCCGGTCAATGTAATACTCCCACTTGTCGGGCAGTTCTGCTTGCAGTTCGGAAAGCTCCGTATCTGTCAAAATCACATTTTTGTATCTGCCGTAAGCAGCGGGAGCGGCTCGTCCTGGTTCTGACTCTCTCTCTTTTTCTATCTCTATATCTATCTCTTTCTTTATCTCTATCTCTGGTGGACAAATGTCCGCTTTTGCTTCGGACACTTGTCCACTAAGCCGTTTTTGCTCTGAAATCTTCATTCTTGCCCTGCGCTTGCGCTCCCCCTCGGTAGAGGACTGACCGATGAAAAGCTCGATATTGCTCATATACAAAGCCCCGTTGTCCAGCGGTTCGACAAGCCCCAGCTTCATAAAGATTTGCAAAGCCCGTTCAACTGTGCCGACCTGCTGGCGGGTAATGGTGGCTATCATTTGGGCGGTGTAGGGGATATTCTCGTCAAGCTGCAAAGTGCCGCCGTATTTCAGCGATTTTAAGTACAGCTTCAAGAGGATATTGGAATACAGCATACCGTCCTGCATACTTTCCAGCAGCACGATAGCGTCATCGTCAAAATAGCTTTCTTTCAGTTTGAGGTAATAATATTTGCGGTTATCTGACATAATCTTGGTTCTCCTTATCTGCGGGGCGGGCTTTCCATCTCTTTGAGTAATACCGGGGGCAGAGTACCACGATAGCCCTAAAACTCTGCTTGCAGTCATGGGTACAGCCCCGGCAAAGGGCATTGAAAGTAATGCGGTTTCGCTCATTGAGGAAGAACGCCCATTCCAGCCGCCGCTTCTTGCTCATTCTCGGCATGAAAAAACGCTCCTTTCTTCGGTTTGGTCGGGTATGAGGGGACAGGGGCAAAATCTGTATGTTCCCGGTGTCATTTTCGGGAAAAATCTGCCCTGTAAGCCCCGTTTGCAAGGGTGGGTGTGTTGCGGGTAGGGTAAGCTATACCCCCAGCCTTTTGTATGGTTTCGGTATCATTTCGGGTCGGTTTTTAACGCTCCTGTTCGTGCTTTTTCTGACGGCTCGGTGTGCCGTGTAGTATCTGCTCGGTGTTCCGCTTGGCGGTGGCAAGCTGCTCATGCTCGGCTTTGGCGGTGCGGTAGGTGTTGTAAGCTGCGTTTTTCTCGGAAATGAGGGCTTCAATCTCCGTATTCAGCTTGGAAATGGCAGGCAGCTTCTTTCCCGGTGCAAGCACCTTTAGCTGGCGCAGGGTGGCTTCATAGATGATGAAATCTGCTTCATTTGCCCGGTAGTAGGTTTCTGTCTTTTTGCCTTTCAGCTTCTTGTGTTCCTCAATAGTCGGGCGGGTTCGGCGGTAATCGCTGACAACCTTTCGCAGATTTTTCTTGTCGGCTATGGTCTGCTCAATGCCCCGCAGACTTTCCCTTGCTTCGGAAAGGGCTTTCCGGCTGCTCTCCACGGCTGCGTCCAGCTTGTCAAGGTCAAGCAATCCGTTCTCCATGAGAAAGTTGTGGGTAGCCGCCATCTGTTTGAGATTGTGCAGGGAAGCCCAGCGGTCATAGCCTACGCCCTTGCCCTCGGCTCGTTTCGTTTCCCGGTCAACCATGCGCTGTAAACCGTCCTGTTTCGGGGCGATTTTGGCGGATTTTTCCCTCTGCAAATGCCCCGTCATGCTACCGGGGTATTCGGGTATGGGTGTGGTCTGTTCGGCGGCTCTGTGGGCGTTCTGCTCCAAAAGGGCAAGGACGGCGGTACGGTCAAAATCATCCCCCAGCTTCCGGGCGGTAATGGGCTTGGTTCTGTCCGGCGTGAGATAGGACAGCCGCCCCCGGCTCTCCTTGACGGAGATTCCCGACTGCAAAAGCAAAGCTGAAAATTCGTCAAAGGTGCTTGCCCGGTCAAGGGTGTTGCGTATGGTCTGCCGCAGCTTCGCCTTGTCGGTTTCAAACTTGGTTTGCCGGGGCGTGATACCGTCCGCTATCATCGGGGCATTGGCTTTATCAAGGGCAAGCTGCCCTTTCTTCTGCGCCCAGTATTCACGCTCGGTCACTCGGTTCTTACTGCCATGCAAGAGGTCAATCTGATACAGATTTTCCCGGTGGCACATCTCCATGACTTCGGACTTGAAATATTCCATAGCTGCGTCTGTGCAGCGGTGCTTCATGCCGCATTTCGTGTCCGCTGGTCTGTCCATGTAGGGCAGAAGCGGGACAGCTTCAATCCGCAAGCTGTTTATGACGATATGCACATGAATGTTGCCAGAGTGATTGTGTCCGTCCGGGTGGGTGCAGACAATGGCTTGGTGTCCGGGGAAATGCTCTTTGCAAAATTCCTCGCCCAGCGATTGTGCCTTATCAACGGTCAAGCCGTTGTCCGTTCCGTCCCGTGGGTCGAAGCTGATGATATAGTGGTGGGACTTCACATCTTCCCGTTTTTGGTTTTTGCCATAGCGGAGATTGGAGCGCATACAGGCTACGGCAAAATCTTCATCGCCGCAGTTCAGCGTGGCAAGGCGGTAGTCCTCACGGGGGACAAGCCGCCCGTTTTCATCAAGGGTAGGCTTCATGGTAAACTCGTCATGCTCAAAGGTAAGGTACTGCTCGGCTGCCCCGTAGTCGGCATTTTTAGAGCTGATATGTTTGAATGTTGCCAACGGCTTCACCTACTTTCTGCAAGACTTCAAACTTCAAGGCTGCAAGGTCGGAAATGGCGACTCTGACTTCGCCGGACAGGGCGTTGTACGGCACACCGTATTCGTTCAGATACCGGGCAATCTGATTGAGGTTGCCGCCGATCCTGCCGTATTCGGCGGTCAGCTTCCCGACAGCGGCAAGCAATTCATCATTGACCGGGGAAACGGTAACAATGGGGCGTATGGTTGCCCGTGTAATGGCTTGCCGGATAAATTCGGACTGGCTCATACCATAAGGGGCAAGCCGGGCGGTAAAATCGGCGTATTCTTCATCGGTCAGCCGGGTCTTGACTACCCTGCTGCGGTGGGGCGTGTTATATCGTTTCATAGGTGGTTGACCTCCTTTCTGTGCGTGGTGTCCTCTCACTAATAGGAGAAAAACGGGGTGTGTAGCGGAACTGTTTTTGAAATAATCCGAAAAGAATTTGCGGGAATTTTTCAAGCGGCTTTAGCCGCCATAGCAGGGTTTGGGGAAGGCACTCCCCAACAAGATTCCCGCAAGGACAAAATGAGCGATAAGCGAAATTTGGTACTGCGGTAGAATCTTGCTCTAAGAAACTGCCGGTCTGCCGCTCACTTCCTACTGCCACTTTTTCGGGAAATCGCAACCAGTTTTTTCATAAAAGGCTGCGGGCTGGCGTTCTCCCTCTCTTTCTGGCAAAGACTTTTCCGGCGGCTTGGTCTTTCCCAACAATAAGGCGTTTCAGAAGCTGTGTTTTGCCCGCTGCTTGATAGAAAACGGGAATTTCCCCCTGCTCACTTATCAGTACCGATACTTTCTCGATTTGCCAAAAATGGGCGCAAAAAAAGCAGCAAATCTTTTTCAGACTTACTGCTTCATGTGCCGCTATGGGGCAGCGGTTATTCAGTTGTAAAATAAAAGAGGGCGGTAGCACTTTGGGCTATCGTCCTCTTGGCTACACATTTGCAAAGACAGGCGGGGCTGTCAACGGTGGGCGAAGCCCATTTACTTGCCGTTGACTGGCTCGGCTGGATTTGCTACTTTCGATCTGATGTTTTCTTGTGAAGAATACACTGTATTGACTTTACCTTGATTTTCCTCCTGTGTTACTGTAATATTAAAGTCGTGAATTTCAGAATTTGTACTAGAGATTTCCAAATTCAAAGAAATAGAAATTACGTTTTTATCAAGTTGTAATCCATCTTCTTTGCAATATGTCGCTGAATAACCACTTGCAAGAACTACCTGACCTACCCCATTTTCATCAAGCACAAATAATGTAGCTGATGAACCAGTTTCTTTATTTCGGGCTATCGCAACCAGTTGTATTGGGGCATTTTCAGCGGAACCAAAAACATATTCTAATAATTCAAATGAAGGATAGTCTTGTGGAAAATTTTCAATAAATTTCTCGCCCCGGCTTTCAATAGAACCGGCACTTTCAAGCTCTGGCAGTACTTCTTTTGTGTTGTCATCAGGTGGAGAATTATTAGAACAAGCACTCAACAAAAGTACAAAAGCTAATAGTAATATAAACAATTTGTTTTTCATTGTGCTTTATATACTCCTGTTGGCGTGTATACCGTCATTCCCTTTGGAACTTTTATGGCTGAGTAGCTAGAAGTTGTTACTTTATAATGGACAGAATTTTTTTGTGGTGCATAAGATTCTGTTAATGTTTTATATTCATAAAAAACATTTTCAGGATAGCCGTCCATATAAACCTTGTATTTTAAACGACCAGCTGTTCTAACAGCAGGAATATAAACATTTAACACTTCAAATTTCCCCGGTGCAATACTATATGAGACACCCGCTGATGTTCCTTTTGTCCAACTACGTGAACCGGTAACTTCAACTCCTACTTCCGCCTGCATTTTTGCAAAAACAACATTTGCTTCTGTTGTGCCATTGGCATAACCCGCAATAGATGCGGTGGTTGTTCCGCTTTGTTCATATTGATATGTAATTTGCATAGGACTTGAGCCTTGAGTATTATCGCCTGAAACAGAACCTAATAATTTATGAGTATAATCAATATTCGTATAATTAGGCTCATAACCTACACATTCTCGTATATATACTCCTCTACGTTCTGGTATTCCTGAATCGTTAGCTGCAAAAACAGTAGTGTTCATTGTTGTTACAATAGCTAAAGAAAAAACTATCCCTAATATTGTTTTGATTTTTCTCATTATGGACTTCCTCCTTTGCTTAAAAAGTTATATTTTGTTGTGTGTTTCATCAAACCATTGGCATCATCTCCTTTTGTTTTATAGTACCATATTTTAGCTATTATATCAATTATCAAATTCAATTTTGCTTTTTTTTGGTTAATTTTTCTGAATAGTGAAGGCTGTCTATCAAATTCTTGTGTGTTACTTTACCGCACATGAGCATTCTCACATCGGATGACATCAGAACTGCTGATGCAATTTGGGATAAGTACCGTTTTGATCAGAGATACCATTTTGCATCTCATAGTATGCTGGCATCTGCAACGGAAATATGGAAGGATGCACCAGCAGTACTGCTTCGTGAACACTATCGTTGTCATCCTAAAATTGCAAGCTTCTTTAATCAAAAGTTCTACAATGGTGAACTCATTGTTATGACAGAAGATCATGGCGAGAGTAATGTTTTGTCCATGTATCACACCGCTCCCGGCAACCATGCGCGCGGACATATGAATCAGCGACAAATTGATGTGATCCAACAAGAAATCCTTCCAGCCTTGTCAGGGCAAGGATATAGAGAGATTGGCATTATCACGCCGTATCGCGATCAAGTAGCTGCTATTCAGCGTCAGCTTGGAGATACATATGAGGTTGCCACTGTCCATAAATTTCAAGGACGCGAGAAAGACGCTATCGTGTTGGCTTCGGTAGACAATGTAATCGGAGATTTTGTCGATGATCCCAATATGCTGAATGTAGCTGTTTCTAGAGCGGTAAAGTCTTTGGCTGTGGTGATTTCGGACAACAAGGAAAACGAAAAGACAAACTACGGTGATCTGGCAAAATATATCAAGTACAATAACTTCCAGATTGTCGAGAGCAAAGTATTCTCGGTCTTTGACCTTCTGTATAAGGGCTATTACAGACAGCGGATGGATTATCTGAAGAAGCATAAACGCGTATCCGAATATGACTCAGAAAATATAAATTTTCCGCGGTTGGTGCCACTGGTAGCGATGAGCCAATTCCGCTTTGAACAACTGCATAGACTTGCGACCCGGTTCTTTCATTTTTTCATCGAACCGGTAGTTCCGCAATTTGACTTCCAATGATTGCTTTTCCTCTTGGAGTTCAGAAATTTTATTTTTATAGTACAGCTTCTGAACAAAAGGAATTGCATCTTCCGGAATATGAGAAAACAGAGAAAGGGCAGCTCTGCTGAAACGGAAACTGAAAAGAAGTTTTTTGAAAAAGCCAATTTTCTGCCCAGCGTTATGCTCGTATTCAAGCCAAAGTGATAGCAGCTTACCAGATGGCAATTTGGATAACTGTCGCGCATCAACTATGGCACCTTGTTTCCCTGCATAGTATTCTTCAAAATAAAACTGTTCTGGCTTCAGTTCAAGCAGTTCTTGTTCGATTTCGGCAATTCGATTTCTGAAACTCAGTATGGCATTGAGTTCCTCAGAAAGCAGTGACACTTCTCTGTTGAGCTTTTCTTCCGCTTCCTTTTCTAAATCCCAAGATTGCATATCTGGGTACGAACCAGATTGCGCTTCTAAAAAGCGGCGTTTATTCTGCAGGCTTCCCAAAAACGCCGTCAGAAAAGACAGTCCTTGTTTTTCCATTTTTTCCGCAACATTAAGCGTCGCAGAATTGTTATTGGAAACAACGGCAACACTCTTCCCATTGCGCACAGCATTCGCAATGATATTCAGTATTGTTTGCGTTTTTCCGGTACCAGGCGGGCCTTGGATAATACTTACCTGGGACGAAAATGCATTTTCCACGGCTGCCTTTTGACTTTGATTTAGACCAAATGGAAAAATCAAAGGAGCGGATAGGGATCTCTGTTCAATAGGAAGAGACAAATTCAGATATCGTGACAGCACAGTACTTTCCGCAACTGCCATAATCTTATCGTATTGACGGCTTAAGATATTGATTCCGTTCTCTGTTTTGAGGCTCATTGCTGCTGCGGTTTCCTTAAAGTACCGGAACAAATCTCTGCTCTGCGCATCAGCGAGGCAATTTTTTGAAATCTGAACATCGGTTCGCCTACAAGATAATTCTTTCTTGCCTGAACGAACAACCCGATAGAACTCACCAAAATCACGGAGCTGATCAGCATTGCTGATTGTTGCCCCTTTATATTTGAAGATGACAGTTTTGGGATCAATGACTTTCTTCAGCGTGATCGTTCGAACGTTCCCACTATTATAGCTATAAATGCGGGACGAATTGTCATATACTACATCGCATTTACTACCCCTATAGTGGCAAGAAACAACGGAGTCTGTCTTATCTTTTCCATTAACAATGATTAGCTGTTTGGTTGCGTCCATTATGGCTTATCCTCCGCGAAATATTGCCGTTTTTTGTAAGGTAATTTACGAATACTTGCATTTTACAACGATTTCTTCCATTTGCACCCGCGAGGGGAAACACGCCCCATGTTTTCGAGTCGGAGTCGCCGCTATTTATCCCACTAGCGTTTTCAGAACGTCCATGATCTCCCATACTCAATGTCTGCTGCGTATGCAAACTGCTTACGGTATTTCCCCACATAGAGCGCGGCTCTGGGCTTTCTCCGATGTTGTGCAGCATCCTAGGAACATCTATGATCTGCTCTGCGGTGCCGCGGTGATCAGCCGTTGCATGAAGCGCCTCAATAAACACGGCCTTATCAAATTTCTGAGTCGTGGCCAGTATGTAGGCATCGTAAAAATCTCTGGGGCGGGTATTGAACACGCCGCGCCGCAGGATAGTTTCCACTTTTTCTGCCATGACGGTTTCAATGTTATATGCCCACAACTCATAGGATTTCTCATCATCAAATATCTCAGAGAAATTGTACTGCACTGCATGAGGCGTGATCGCGTCACCGGTGGAAACATCAATGCTCAGCGGGGTCAGCAGCGTGTCGAACTTGGCGTTCAGCGCAACCCGATAACCGCCGTAAATATCATCCTCACGGATGGGAGAGATCGTCCCGATCTCAAATACTACATCATCATCCATCGGGATGGCACAGATCTGTTCCAACGCACTGCGGATCGCATCCGGTGTGAGGGGCAGGTTTTTCAATGTGGTGTCCAGATCCATCGTAGCCCGGTTATCCAGCCCAACAATGGCCGCCACCAGCATGCCGCCTTTCAGCACAAATTTCTCCTTGCACTCCGAGGCCGAAAGCCGCACCAGCAATCGCTCAAACATATAGTTTTGCAAGATCACCTGTGCCGGGATGTTCTTCTGCTTTGCGATATTTCTGATTTTTGCTTTCAGGCTCATGGCTTTACTCACAGAAGCACCTCCAAATATTGCCGCAATACCTTTGCCACACGCATCTGCTTAGCATAGGTATTCAGCTTGTTCAAATCCTTTTTAGGGTGTGCCGCATACAGCTTCAGCGCGGCAAGGAAAGTCTCTGTCCCGACCTTATTGCGGCTGCGGATCATATCGCAGATGGTACGCTCAAGGTCATACGCAGGTACGATGTTTCCGGCGGGAGTGGTCAGAGTAGTCCGGCCAAGGTCAAACAGCTCCGGCTTGATATGATACACCTTACATTCAGCCTTGATGGACTGCGACGGTGTGCACCCGGTCGGTGCAGTAACCGTATGTTCAAAGGGCGTGCGATCAGAAATCCCATGAAGGAACAAAGCGGTTTCATGAGAAAAAACAATCTGATCTGAACGCTTGCTGATCGAAAGCAACTCGTCCTGCAGTTCGTCCGGGAAAATATATTGCCCCTGTGCAATACGGTGGATTTTATTCTCTTTGCATAGTTTATAGAGCATGCTTTTGGATACACCGCGCTCAGAGGCGGTCTTGGTTTCAATAATGCCTCCATGTGCCAATGCAATTGCTTTTAATTCGTTCATGCTGTTCATTCGCTCACCTCGCGGCTATTAATTGATAATATTATAATCAAAGTTATGACGAAAGTCAACTTATAAAAACTTTGGTCATAACATGGTTAATATTATTATGATTGAAGTGAGCTGACTATACACTTGAAAAGGGTTTGGGATTATCCCAACAAGCCAAAATCGCCGTGTGTACGGACACCGGCTGTGCTTGCTATTCTAAAAATCTTAATATTCGCAGATATCCTGCGCTCTCGATTTTCCAACATCGAGGGCGCTTTTTGTCGTCCTTTTTTACTGAGACATTTGTGTTTCTGGCAGAAAAAATCCGCTGAATGATAACGGAGGTGCCAAGTTTTTATGAAAAGCTGTCCGTTGTAAAGTGGGAGAATTTTTTGAAGCATACCCCAAAATTCCGAAAGTATTTGTCAGTTGTATTTTGAAAAGCCCCGACCGGCACTTAAAAATCGCAATAAAAATGTCCGTTAAAAAGTGAAGGGATATTTTTCAAATCACCTACCAAGTTTTTGATCCCACATGTCCGTTGGAATACGAAATAAGCAAAAACTTGGGAGAAAAACAGTTCCTGATTCACTTAGGTAAGTAGAAGAACATTTTCAAAATCGAAAGGAGAAAACACATGAACAACTTCACAATCCATCGCCGTTGGGCGGCCATCCCTCTCGATCTGCTACTCAACCCCACTGCGTCTCTTGCAGCAAAAGTCCTTGCCGCTTTTCTTTACCACTTGGACGAAGGAAGTCATCATCTGGGCGGCTTCTCAGATTCGCTAAATTTGACCGACGATGAAATCTCCGCTGCGCTGGCAGAACTGGAAGGCCTCGGCATCGTTACCTTTGACGAGGTCAACGAGTGCTATAACATCAGTGATTATTAAGGAGGCACGCCATGGCAAACCGCACCAGAGCGATCCGTATTGAATTCTGTGTCAGCGACTATGAACACCGGCTCATTCAAAACAAGATGGCGCAGCTGGGCACCCACAACATGGGTGCCCACCTCCGAAAGATGGCGATTGACGGGTACATCATCAAGGTGGACTACACCGAGCAAAAGAAACTGGCTGCCGCTGTCAGCCGCGCCGCAGCAAATATCAATCACATCTGCCGAAGGATCAACAGCACCAACCACTTCTATGCAGACGATGTTGCTGATCTCAAGGCCACGCAAAAAGAGATGTGGGAGTTGCTGAAACAGCGTCAGAAGGAGGAACTATGACCACAATGGGATTTTCCATATCCGGCTTTTCCGTCATCGGTTTTTCAGACGATGGATAAGCTTACGCTCCAAAGCGTTCCGTAATGGGATTTCAAGGCGACGGTTTTCCGTACCTTCACCGAGTATGAAATTCATCCCCTAATTAATAAGAAATAAATTAACTCTCAAGAGAATCATCTATCAATCCAATCAATACAAAGTTTGGATAGGATGGATGGGATGGAGGCTTTATGAGAAATTTTTGCAAGTTTACGGCAAAAAGCCCGCCTGCTTCCTACATACCACTACCGAGGTTTCTGCTACAGGACGAGCAGCTGCGGGATATCAGCAACGACGCCAAAGTATTGTATGCCCTTCTGCTGGACAGGGCGAGTGTGTCTCGGCAAAACGGCTACATTGAGCCGGACGGCACGATCCGTTTGTACTTCACGCTGGAACAGGCGCAGAAAAAGCTGCATCGCAGCAGACAGTGCGCCACGCGGATATTTAAAGAACTGGAGTACAGCGGTTTGATCATCCGCAGAAAACAGGGGCTTGGAAAACCGGCAGTCATTACGCTGAATTATCCGGCTGATGCCAAGCTCATCGCAAAGGAGAAAAGCGATGAAAAGTGAAGTTACAAATACGAAATACCCGGCGAATACACCGCCGAGGCTTACGCCCGGACAAGCCCGAAGTGTCCGAAAACTCACACGCCAGTGCTGCAACAACGACAATGGGAACTGCCTGTTGTTGGACGATGGAGATCCCTGTATCTGTCCGCAAGCAATTTCTTATTCCCTGATTTGCCGATATTTCCGGCGCGGCGTTCTGCCAGCGTATCCGAAACTGGAGGACGAGATCCTCCGTCCCAAAGGAAGTCGCCGCTGTACAGTTTGCGGCAGCTTCTTTCTGGCCGGATCCGGACGAGCAAAATATTGCGCGGAATGTGCCGTTGAGGTACATCGAAAACAAAAGGCCGCACATGCCCGAAAAAAGAGATTAGGCGTAGACAATTAACCCCTCGCAAGCCCTTTGAACACAAGGCTTTTCAAAAGCCGCTTTCCAAAGGTGTGTATGTTTTTACTTAATCCCCGAAAAATACAAGTCAAACCGTCTACATTTTTGATTTTGAAAGGAGTCAAAACCATGGAAAACAACAAGATCGAAAGAGTTCCCATTCACCTGAAGATGACCCTCACCTCCAAAGAGGCTGCTGAGTATAGCAACATCGGTATCAACAAGATTGACAGTATGCTCCGTGCTCCCAAGTGCCCCTTTGTTTTGTTCGTTGGCACCAAGAAGTTGGTTAAGCGTAAGGAGTTTGAACAGTACATCAGTTCTAAACTGGTGATCTGATGGAAAAAACAGCAGTTCTCCGCAGGAAGTTTTGAAAAATGACCTTGAGAGAAAGAGCGCATTGTGCTATACTTATGGTGTAGTGGTGTGCTCTTTTCTCTCTGGGGAAAGGAGTTCATACATGGGAAAAAATCTCAAAGGCAGAGAATGTGGCAAGGGTATCTACCAGCGGAAGGACGGATTGTACAGCGCCCGGTTTGTTGACAGAGCCGGTAAGCGGCACGAGAAATACTTCCAGACGGTTCCCGAAGCAAGAAACTGGATCGCAGATGCAAAGTACGCTGACGCACACGCAGAGGTTTTTGTCGGCACTGACATTACAGTGGATGAATGGTTTAATTTCTGGATCGAGAATATTGTTGGAGATTTGGCTCCCAATACGCTCCGCAATTACTGTGACAGATACAAGCGCAACATCCAGCCGGTGATCGGCAGGATCAAACTGACAGATGTGAAGCCCATGCACTGCAAAAAGGTATTCATTGAAATGGATGCCGACTATTCCGGTTCCACCATCCGTCAGGCGTACATCACCATGGGTACAATGCTCAAAGCGGCGAAGATGAATGATCTCATCTCCAGGCATCCTATGGACGGTGTGAAGTTTACCAAACCCGTCCGTGCAGCAAATGACATCAAGTATCTTACCCGTGAAAACCAGCGTATCTTTCTGGAAACGGCCAGACGTTCTCACAACTACAATCAGTACGCATTGATCCTTGAAACGGGCTTGCGCACCGGTGAGTTGATTGGGCTGACATGGGATGCGGTTGATTTCGAGAAACGGACGCTGACGGTGAACAAAACGCTGGAGTTCCGACACGGTGCAAAATCGTGGCGGGCGGGACCTCCCAAAACGCCGAACAGCTATCGTACCATTCCGCTGACGGATACGGCCTATAACATTCTCCGCGAAGTGTGGGACAGCCGGGAAGAACGAAAATCCTCTCCGGTGCTGGAGCAGACTTTGGAGTATATGGATCGTCGAAGCGGTAGTATGGCAAAGCTGGTGATGCGCGATCTGGTCTTTATCAACTGGCGCACCGGAGAGCCTGCAAAAAACAGTTCTTATGACACCCACCTCTACAAACTCTGCGACGAAGCAGGAATTGAGCGTTTTTGCATGCACGCGCTGCGCCATACCTACGCCACGCGAGCCATGGAAAGCGGAATGCAGCCGAAAGTGCTTCAAAAGCTGCTTGGACACGGCAGCATCAAAACCACCATGGATCGGTATGTTCATGTGACAACCGAATCTTTGGATCAAGCTGTGCGGCAATTTGAATTGAACGGGGTTATCTGAAATTAGAGCAGCGGTTCTACGTGAAAATGGCGTAAAAATGGAGTAGACACCGAGAGCCCCAAACCCGGAAACCCTTGAAAATACAGAGAAAACGAAGGAGAATGAGCATATATGAAATTAGGTATCGTGGGCCTTCCCAATGTAGGGAAATCGACCCTTTTCAACGCAATTACAAACGCCGGAGCGCAGTCCGCCAATTACCCGTTCTGTACCATCGAGCCGAATGTCGGGGTGGTGGCGGTTCCTGACCGGCGGCTGGACAAGCTTGCTGAGATGTATCAACCGGAAAAGATTACTCCCGCCGTCATTGAATTTGTGGATATTGCGGGCCTGGTGCGGGGCGCTTCCAAGGGGGAGGGCCTCGGCAATAAGTTTCTTTCGCATATCCGGGAGGTGGATGCGATCGTCCATGTGGTCCGCTGTTTTGACGACGGAGAAATCATCCATGTGGATGGTTCCGTCGATCCGGCGCGGGACATCGAAACGATTGACCTCGAACTGATCTTTTCGGATATGGAGATGGTCGAACGGCGGATTGACCGGGCGAAGAAGGCTGCGAAGGGAGATAAAAAGTTCCTTGCCGAAGCGGAGTTTTTTGAGCGGATGCTCGAACATCTGTCGGCTGGAAGAAGCGCCCGCAGCTTCCCCATGAATGAAGAGGAGCGCGCACTGCTGCATGACACGCCGCTGCTTTCGGCCAAACCGGTTATTTTTGCGGCGAACCTCAGTGAGGCGGATCTTGCCAACGCGGCGAACGGCTACAACGCCTATTACCAGAAGGTCATGGAGATTGCCAAAACCGAGAATGCGCAGGTAATTCCTGTCTGCGCCAAAATCGAGGAGGAAATTGCTGAACTCGATGATGAGGATAAGCAGATGTTCCTCGATGAGCTGGGCCTGAGGGAATCCGGCCTTGACCGGCTGATCACCGCCGGCTACGACCTTCTTGGACTCATCTCCTACCTCACGGCGGGCAAGCCGGAGGTTCGCGCCTGGACGATCGAAAAGGGAACCAAGGCTCCGCAGGCGGCCGGGAAGATCCATTCGGATTTTGAGCGCGGCTTCATTCGCGCCGAAATTGTCTCCTATGACGACCTCATCGCCTGCGGTTCGATTGCCGCGGCCAAGGAGAAGGGGCTCTACCGCTCGGAGGGGAAGGATTACGTCTTTCAGGACGGCGATGTTGTTCTGTTCCGGTTTAATGTGTGACCGGCGAGAACCCGGGCCGCCGCAGGCAGGCTGCGGCGGCCCTTTTCGAAAGGAGGGGCAGGATGTTTTTCCCGTATGGAGAAGCTGAAATTTCCCACCTCAAGGCGAGGGACCGCCGTTTGAGCGCTGCGATCGACCGGATTGGCCGAATCGAGCGGGAGGTCAGGCCGGAGCTTTTTTCGGCGCTGGTCCATTCGATTGTCGGCCAACAGATTTCCACCCGGGCGCAGGAGACGGTCTGGAACAGAATCAGCGGGCGTCTCGGCGCGGTAACGCCGCAGGCGGTCCTCGCTCTGACGCCGGAGGAGCTGCAATCTCTCGGCATCTCGTTTCGGAAGGTTTCCTATATCCGCAATGCGGCCGAAAAGGTTGTGAGCGGCGCACTCGATCTCGAAGCGTTGGCCCGCGAACCGGATGAGGAGGTCTGCCGCATCCTCTCATCTCTCGACGGAATCGGCGTCTGGACTGCCGAAATGCTGATGACCTTCTCCATGCAGCGCCCTGACATTATCAGCTATGGGGACCTTGCCATCCGGCGCGGGCTGCGGATGCTCTACCGGCACCGCGAGATTACCCGCGAACGGTTCGAACGCTACCGGAAGCGCTATTCGCCCTATGCGACGGTAGCCAGCCTTTACTTATGGGCGATCGCGGGCGGGGCGATGCCGGAGCTGAGCGATCCCGCGCCAAGAGAGGCAAAACGATGAATACGGCGATGTGTCCAGCGGCAGCCGGCCTTATGAGTGATCGCGGGCGGGGCGGCGCCGGAGCTGGGCGGTCCCGTGCCAAAGGAGGAAAAACGATGAATACAGCGATGCGTTTGACCGAAATACGGGGCGGGTGCTGCGGTTACGAGACCCCTTTCGGCTTTTTGATCATCGAGGATGACGGAGAAGGAATCACCGCCATCCATTTTGAGGGGAAGGCCCGGGATCTCCGCCGTCCAAGCGCGCTGACCGAGCTTGCTGCGAAGCAGCTCGGCGAGTATTTCGCCGGAACCCGCAGGGAGTTTTTGCTCCCGCTCCATCCCTCCGGGACGGAGTTTCAGCAAAGCGTCTGGCAGGCTCTGATCCGCATTCCCTATGGGGAGACGCGGAGCTACCGGCAGATTGCCGAAGCGGTCGGAAATCCCGCCGCCTGCCGCGCCGTCGGAATGGCGAACCACTGCAATCCCATCCCGTTTGTGATTCCCTGTCATCGGGTGGTTGGCACGAATGGTTCCCTGACCGGATATGCGGGCGGCCTGGAAATGAAACGGAAGCTTCTTGCGGCGGAAGAGGCTGTTTGTCTGCGGGAAGGTGAGGGAGCGAAAGGATGAAATGCCTGATTTTGCAGGGAAGTCCCCGCCCGCAGGGAAATACCGCCTCACTGACAGGCCCCTTTGAGGAGGAACTGCGGACTTTGGGCAATGAATGCGCCGCAGTTCGGCTCTATGAAAAGAAAATCCTGCCCTGCACGGCCTGCCGGAGGTGTCAGAACGACTGGTCGTCCTTCTTCTGTGTGCAGAAGGACGATATGGAGGAGCTGGCCCGGCGGGTTCTGGAAAGCGATCTGCTGGTGCTGGCCACCCCGATTTATTCCTGGTACTGCACCCCACCGATGAAGGCGGCGCTCGACCGGCTGGTTTATGGGCTGAACAAATACTACGGCGAGCGCCGGGGTCCCTCCCTCTGGGCCGGAAAACGTCTTGCGCTGATCACGACCTGCGGCTACCGGCCCGAGCGGGGAGCCGACCTCTGGGAGGAGGGAATGCGGCGTTACTGCAAGCATTCCGGGCTTCGCTATCAAGGGATGCTTACCGAGCGGCATCTCGGCTACAATACAGTCTTTTTTGACGGAGAAAAGGAGCGCCGCGCGCGGGAGTTCGCCCGGAAGCTGAGCGTTGAGGACTGAGTTTTTGCGCGGCGGCCGCAGGAAGATATTTCAAGGAAACAATTCCAGAAATTTTCACCCATTTTTCGACGTTTTATGCTATACTGGTATCCTATGATATCACTTTGGGGTGTAGTAATCGCATGAAACGATTCTTTGGCCTGTTGATGGCCCTGACGATAGCGGCGGGCAGTTCCGCCGTCTCCGCGGCGGAACTGCCCGCTATCCATTCCGAAACCTATGTTGTGATG
Organism: Yanshouia hominis; assembly: GCA_014385025.1. Taxonomy (GTDB): domain Bacteria; phylum Bacillota; class Clostridia; order Oscillospirales; family Ruminococcaceae; genus Yanshouia; species Yanshouia hominis. The sequence goes on from JACRTB010000005.1 coordinate 20,537, forward strand.
GACGCCGCTTCCGGCCAGGTGCTTCTGGAACGCGGCGCGCATAACCGGATGTATCCGGCAAGCATCACGAAAATTCTTACCAGCGCTCTCGCTCTCGAGCACCTGCGGGAAACGGGAGGCTCCCTCGACGACAAGCATACCATGACCTATGAGGCCACCCACTCGATCGACCGGGGCAGCACCCACATTGCCCTGACCGAGGAGGAGGTCGTCACGGTGCGGGATCTTCTCTATACGACGATGATCGAATCGGCCAACGATTCCGCGAACGGACTCGCCGAGTATACCGCGGGAACGCTCGACGCGTTTCCGGAGCTGATGAACCGCAAGGCGGCGGAGCTGGGCGCCGTGGATTCCCATTTTGTCAATTCCAGCGGGCTACACGACCCGGAGCATTATACCAGCGCCTACGATATGGCGCTGATTACGAAATGGGCGCTGGGGATCGACGGCTTCCGCGATGTGTTCGGCGCAACCGAATATACCGTTCCGGTCACCAACAAGCAGCCTAAAGAACGCAACGTCGGAACCCACCACCACATGCTGGTGGAATCCAAGTATTACTACGAGGGGACGACGGGGGGGAAGCTCGGCTGGACTCCGGAGGCGCGGCATACCCTCGTGACCCTCGCCGAACGGAATGGCCTGGAGCTGATCTGCGTGGTGATGCGCAGCACATCCCAATATGAGAAGTATGAGGATGCGGCGGCGCTGCTCGACGCCTGTTTTGCCGACTATTCATCCTGCGAAATACAGACGGCCCAGTATGCGCGGGAAGCGATTCCGGTTTATGACGGCGAAGCCAGGGTGGGCGAGGTTTCGATTCTCTCCGAAACTCTCGCTTTTGCGCGCCCCGCCACCGTTGCCAAGGCCGACATCAAGGGAGAACTGATCGCCCCCGAACGGTATGAGAAAGGAGCCGAGATCGCCCCGAAGCTCCGGTTTACCGACCGGGAGGGCAGACAGCTCGCCGAACTGCCTCTTGCATGGGAATATCAGGAGGCACCACTGCCGGCGGTGCCCGCCGCGGCGCAAACGGAGGAGCCTTCGTCCGCAAGCACCTTTCCCCTTTCTCCTCTGGAGATCGCCCTGGTCGTGTTTGCGCTGCTGATCGGCGCCCTTTTTCTGATTCGGGAGCGCAATCTTCGCAAACGCAGAAAACAGCGGAAGGAGCGTGCCGCCCGCTTGGCGGCCGGTGTAATCGATGTGGCGCCCGAGTTCCAGCGCCGCCCGGAACGACGCCTTCCCGCTCCCGCGCAGCAGAGCACTGCATCCCGGAGACAGCGTGAAAACAGCCCAAGGCGGCGTTATCCGCGCGGCCGGGGCGGCTGACAAAGCCTTCGAAACAGCTCAAAGCGGACGCTATTCGCACAGCCGGGGCGGCTGACAAAGCCTTCGAAACGGCCCAAAGCGGACGCTATTCGCACAGCCGGGGCGGCTGACAAAGCCTTCGAAACGGCCCAAAGCGAACGCTATTCGCACAGCCGGGGCGGCTGACAAAGCCTTCGAAACGGCCCAAAGCGGACGCTATTCGCGCGGCCGGGGCGGCTGACTGCAAAAACTCCGAAACAGCTTGATGCTGTTTCGGAGTTTTTTTACATGCTTCCCTGCCTCAGGAAATGTTTTAGTCAAAGTCGAGATACTCCCGCCGTACAAATCCCCCGAGTCCGCGGTATTCAACGGCGGCCCATTCGGGCAGCAGGCCATAGACGGTTACCCTCGCGCCGTCGGGAATCGAGCCAAGCACCGCCGAGCGGACACTTGGGCGGTCGCGCAGATTCAACCCCCGGCCTGATTCGGTATCCACCTGGGCGGAAAAAGGCTGCAGAGGCTCAACAAACGGAAGATCAAAATATTCCGTCAGAGAAAGGGCGATGGTGCGGGCGATCAGGCCGATGTTGTTGATGATCCAGTTGGCGTCGTCCGGATTGTCGTGGTAGGCGATTTCGATCAGCACCGCCGGAGCACGCACCCGGTCCACCTCCCCGAGCGCGGTGGTCGCCCGTGTATCGACGAGAGCCGGATTGGGGTAGATTACCCTGAAATTATCCGCCAGAATTTCAGCGGCGCGGGTACCGTTGATGCTGCCGGGGAAATGATAGACATCCACTCCCCTCAGCGTGCCATAGATGGGCGCGGCATTGGAATGCAGCGCCAGATGCAGATTGTAATTTCCCGCGTTTGATTCCCGGATCACCTGCCCGGCCGTCATCTCCGGGCGGTTACGGGTAAAACGGATTCCCGAAGCGCGCAGATAGGGCTCCAGCGCGTCGGCCACCAGATTCATATAGTACTCTTCCGAGCCGCCGGTTACATACAGGTTGTTTTCCTGCGTGGAAGGGCTCAGGTAGATCTTTGGCATAACTTGCCCCCCTCGGCCATTCTTCTGCTCTATGCTATGCGCGGCCGGTCGAAAGGGTGAGAAAAAGAGATGCCGCCGGGGTCAGCGGGAAATCGAGATGCTGCCGGCGATCCGCCGAATCTGTTCCGGCCCGGCCGCGCCGTCCGTCAATTCGACGGCGAAAAACCTGGGGAGCCCGATGCCCCAGAAAAGAATTTCAGTGTTGTATTCAGTCGTCCGCCCGGTCCAAATAGAGGCAATGGGCGCGCCGGTCATGCTTTCTTGGGCGGCTGCTTCATACCCCGCCCTGTCCTGATGGAGATAACGGGCGCGCCGGTCATGCTTTCTCGGGCGGCCGTTTCATGCCCCGCCCAGCCCGGATAGAGGCAATGGGCGCGCCCCGTCATGCTTTCTCGGGCGGCTGCTTCATGCCCCGCCCGGATGGAGATAATGGGCACGCCGAAAGCTTTCCGGGCACTGGCGTTTTCGATACGAACAAACGCGGCACTTTTTACAAGCACCGCGTTTGTCCAAAGATTCCGGAAAAGCCTTTACAGAATATGCAGAATCTGATCGCTCATCTTCCGCTTAGGCATTTGAGGCGATTCATCGGGGTAGCCGAGCGCAAGAATGGGGCCAACCTCTTCGGTTTCAGGCATGCCGGTTACCTCGGCCACCACGGCTTCGTCACAATACCCCATGATGACCGTTCCCAGTCCCAGCTCGTGCGCTTTAAGAGCGAACGCCATGGCCGAACAGCCGCAGTCGAACATCTGCCAGCCCTTTTCCTTGGAGGTGGAGAAGCTGCCGTCCCGGTCATAGCCCGAGCGGTTTCTCACCATCGATACCGCGACGATGACCGGCGCGGATTCGCAGGCGGGCCGGTTAAATGCCGGCATGCTTTCGATAATTCGGCGGCGCTTTTCGGGGTCCGTCACCGCATAATAACGGGTTACCTGACTGTTTTTCCAAGAGGGGGCCATCGCGGCGGCATCCGCGATGCAGGCGAGGGTTTCGGCGCTCACTGGGGAATCCTGGAATCTGCGGATGCTCCTGCGCCCTTCGAGTGCGGTTTGAAGTTCCATTGCGTTCAAGCTCCTTTCGCCGGAATATTCCGGCTGCCGCGGACGTTCCTTTGCCGGACGGCCGCTTATTTGGTATAGTTGTCGAAATAGCCCTGCACCAGTACGATGGGGGTGCCTTTATCGCCGCTTCCGGAGGTCAGATCGCAGAGCGAGCCAATCAGATCGGTCAGGCGGCGCGGCGTAGTTCCCTGTGAAACCATCTGTCCGGTCAGGTCGTCCTCCTTGTTTCGGATATAATCCGAAATGGCGGCCTTCAGTGCGTTTCCGCTGAGGTGGGCGAAGTCGTTGTCGGCGAGATACTTGAGCTTGACCTCATTCGGCTGTCCTTCCAGTCCCGGAGTGTAGGCGGGAGACACGACCGGATCGGCAAGCTCCCAGATTTTCCCGACAGGGTCCTTGAAGGCGCCGTCGCCATAGATCATGACCTCAATGCTGCGCCCGGTTGCTTCGAGCAGACCGCCGCGGATGCGCTCGACCACCGGTGCGCAGTCGCGGGGAAACAACTTGACCCGTTCTTCGGTCGCTTTGTTCGAACCAAGCAGGCCGTAGCTCTCGTTATAGCCGCTGCCGTTTACCGGCGTGTTCATCAGGTCGGAGAGGCAGAGCACCTGCTTAGCTCCGGCCGCCATCAGCCGCCTACGGGAGCGTTCGCGGGTGTGAATATCGCAGCAGAGCACCGTCTTGGTATAAGGGAGGATGGCGCGGCAGTCATTGGCGAAGATAATTTCGACCTCGCAGCCGGCGGCGGTGATCAGTTCCTTGTAATACTCCACATAGTCCACCCCGGTGAAGGGATGCTTATGAAAGCCGAAAAGCTCACGGTAACGCCGCTCGTCGAGCAGATCGGTCCAGGGATTAACGCCCTTTTCATCGAGCAGATCGGGGTCCACCAGATGATTGCCCACCTCGTCGGACGGGTAGCTGAGCATGAGAACCATCCTTTTGACGCCCTTGGCAATGCCGCGCAGGCAGACAGCAAAGCGGTTGCGGCTCAGGATCGGGAAGATCACTCCAAGGGTGGCGTTCCCAAATTTTGTCCTGACATCGGCGGCAATCTGTTCCACCGTTGCGTAATTGCCCTGTGCCCGGGCGACGACCGCTTCGGTCACCGCCACCACATCGCGGTCGCGCAGCGCAAAGTCCTCGGATTTCGAAGCCTCCAGCACGCTTTTCACCACGATTTCAGCGATATCGTCCCCCTCGCGGATAATGGGGGCGCGGATTCCCCTTGATACAGTACCGATCAGTCTTTCCACGGTTCCACTCCTTTGTTTCTGTCCCGGCGCAGCCCTGGTGTTTCTCATTCCCCGGCCGGGAATTATTTACCCGCATTAGTATAGCAGATTTTGGCCGAAACGCGCAACTGCCGAATAAAATTACAGGGCTGCAAAGAGATGGTATTATCTTCCGATGATGCTGCGCAGAGCGCCGATTCGCTCCACTTCACAGATAACCTCATCTCCCGGCTTCAGAAAGCGGGGCGGCTGAAAGCCCATGCCGACCCCTGAAGGAGTTCCGGTTGCAATGATTGTCCCGGGCAGCAGGGTCATCCCTTGGGAAAGCTCGCTGATCGCTCCTGCGACGGTCTGAATCTGAAGGCTTGTGTTGCTGCTCTGCCGCAGTTCCCCGTTGACACGGCTGGAGATGGCAAGACACTGCGGGTCCGGAATTTCATCGGCAGTCACAATGCACGGCCCCATAGGGGTAAAACCGTCGAGACTTTTTCCAAGATACCACTGCTTATGCCGGGTTTGCAGGTCCCGGGCGCTGATGTCATTGATGACGGTATAGCCAAAGACCGCGTCCAGCGCCCTTTCTCTGGGGACGGCCCTGACCGCGCGACCAAGCACGACCCCCAGCTCGGCTTCATAGTCGAGGCTGCCGACCAGACCCGGATAGGAGGGGACCGTTTCGCCGGTCCCGGGGGCATAGCCGCACCGCTTGGAAAAATAGATCGTGCAGGGACGTTCGCCGCCAAATGCCTCCTCCGAAAAGGAGGCGGCTTCGACCGCGTGTTCGAAATAATTGATTCCCAGACAGATGACATCCTGCCGGGGACGGATGATCGGAGCGCAGAGCTTGACCGAATCCGCGGATACGGCTGCGCCATGTCCGCGCAGCGCATCAAGGCGCTTTCGCAGGTCCGCGTCATATGCCTCAATAAGCTGCTGCATTTCCGCAAAAGCAAAGCCGTTTTCAGCGAGGGGGTAAAGCGCGCCTTCTTCAAAGGAAACCGCAAGCTCGGGCGTTTCCCTCCGCAATATGGTATAGAGTCTCATGGAGTGATTCCATCCCTTTCTATGAATCGAATTTTGCATTCAGATCAGCATAATGGTTCCGCAATGCCGCTTCCCGAAGGGGGACCGGAACCCGTCGGAAACGTTTTTCTGTTTGTATCCGCCGTCCGTTTTCCTTAAAGCAGCAGAAATTGAAATGCGTTGAACAGATATCCGACAGCAATAATACCGACAGTACAAATTGTAACAAACAAGCCTAACAATTTTGGCTGAACGGCCTTGCGCAGCATCATGATGGACGGCAGCGACAAGGTTGTGACCGCCATCATAAAGCTTAGAATTGTGCCAAGCTGCGCGCCCCTGCCAAGCAGGGCTTCTGCAACAGGGATTGTTCCAAAAATATCCGCATACATCGGAACGCCGATCAAAGCAGCAAGTATCACACCCAGAGGATTTCCGCTGCCGAGCACTGCCGTAATCCAGCTCTCGGGAATCCAGTTATGAATGAGCGCGCCGATGCCCACTCCCGCGAGAATATACGGAAATACCTTCCGAAACGTAGAGACAACCTGCTCCGCCGCATAGGTCAGCCGCTCTTTTTGCGTCAGGGCCGGAGCATCCAGATCCACGCTGCCGGCGGTGCGGATGAATTCCTCCACATAACGTTCCATATGCAGCCTTTCAATCAAAGTGCCGCCTGCAATGGCGACCAAAAGGCCAAGCGTCACATAGGCAACAGCAATTTTTACTCCGAAGATGCTCATCAGCAGGATGAGACTTCCGAGATCCACCATCGGTGAGGAGATCAGGAATGAGAAGGTGACGCCGAGGGGCAGCCCCGCGCTCGTGAAGCCGATAAACAGCGGGATGGACGAACAGGAACAAAAGGGCGTTACGGTTCCCAAGAGGGCGGCGATGCAGTTTGCGCCGATTCCAGAAAAATGCGTCATGATTTTTTTGCTGCGCTCCGGCGGAAAATAACTTTGGATATAAGAGATGACGAAGATCAGGCAGCATAAAAGAACGGTGATTTTCAAAACGTCATACAGGAAAAATTGGATGCTCCTGCCGAGAGAAGATGACAGGTTCAATCCCGCCGCGGACAGCATCCTGCCGATCAGGGTATTGAGCCAGCGCATGCCGAAAAGTTCATCCTGAATAAAATTCCAGATCATTTTCAGAGATCCCCGCCTTCCTCACCGCAGCAGGAAAGAGAGGCGACGAACTTTCCAAAGGAGCACAGCGTCTTGCGGTTTAAGGAATAATGGCTCCATTTTCCCTCTTTTCGGGCGGTGACAAGGCCGCATTCACAGAGGACTTTCATATGGTGGGAAAGGGTAGGCTGTGTAATCCGGAATTGCTCCAGCAGCTTGCAGGCGCAAATTTCCCCGGTGGAAAGCCTTTTCATGATTTGGAGGCGGTTACTGTCCCCCAGAGCCTTGCAGATCGCCGCCGCATCCATTTCGTTCAGCATGGAATCACCTCATATAGATAGATGTTTATCTATATGTAACTCTATCACTGATATAGATAAATGTCAATCTGTTTTGCGCGGCAATGACAGATAAAAAAATTTGGGGACCAGGCAAAAGGCCCCCTCAGAAGTGCCCTGCGGATACCTCCCTTTTAACTGGGGATTCAAGGATGCTGCCGGGCACATCTCTTCATCATTTCAACGGATCAACAAGCCCGTCCCGCCGGCCCTCATCCGTTTCCCGCTTGCCCTTCCTTGCACCGGTTTCTGATCCACTCGTGCGTTGGCGGATGCGGTAAACTCCGCATCCGCCAACGCGCTTCAAAGAGTTTCATTCCTGTTAAGACAAAATACCAATGGCTATCCGCGCCCGGAATACCCGCCTTCGTGCGGCACATCCGGGCCATTTTTCGCTGAACGGCCGGAAGACTCCTGATCCTCCTCCCAGGCAGACAGAATCCCCCCGCCGTTTAAGAAGCGGTCGAGCCGTTCCATCATCCAATAACCGAGCGCAATGACATAAATCAATCCGGCTGTTAACACGAAGGCTTCCATAGAATCACTTCCTCACCTTGAATATACCATCTTGCACATTGGTGTGAGATTAGCGTTCCTGATGCCGCGTTAAAGCGGCATTAACGGCGGGCAGGCCATCGCCCCGCATTCATAAAACCTTAACGGAGGTGCCGTTTCCTCAAATGGCACCTTTATTTCTTTGGTGCTACGATGTAGGCACATCAAAGGAGGAAATGTTATGCAGGCTGTCCTGATTGGCATTGGTATTTTAGTGATCGCCGTTCTGGTCTACCTGGGCTGGACGTTGATGAGGGAGGAATGAAGCGGTGAACTCAACGATCCAATATATACTCTATCTCACTGTTCTGACGGCATTGGCCATCCCGCTGGGCGGATATATCGCCAGAGCGATGACGGGAAGGCCCGTGCTTCTCTCCCGCGTCCTCCGCCCCTGCGAGGATGGAATCTATCGAGCGCTGAACATTGATCCCTGCGAGGAGATGGGCTGGAAAAAGTATCTGCTCTCCGCATGGCGGAGCTGGCGGGCGCGGTTTCATGCCGGATGTCCTGCTGTGCATTCTCGCGTCAGAATCAGGTGGTTCTGGACGGCAGCAGGCTGACCGTCCCCACGGAGGGCAGCCTGTTTCTCTATCTGGCATGGGAACCTCTTCCTCATCAGGCACTGCTTGAGGCGCTGACCATCGCTCACAAAGCGCGTCTGTGGCGCGCCTTTCTGGAAAACGGCCTCCATCCGCTGGAATTTGACTGATTGTGGGAATGCTACCTCACAGGGGGAGCCGCTGTTCCTTCTGGAATGGGAACTGGCGCTGAGAACCGTATTGGAGGAATTGAAATTCCGAGTGGAGCGGAGCGACCATGCATTTCACGCCCTCGATTCCGGGGGAAATGAGCGCCGCTTCGGCATCGCCCGGGGCGGTCCGGCGGAAAAGGTGTTTTTGAAGCTGCTGTTCCCCCTGAACGGCCAATAAGAGGACCGGCGGTGTTGTTGCCGCCGGTCCTCTCCCTTTCAGTGCAGGAATCTTTGAATGTCATGATTGCCGCCCAGAATAAGCATCGTCTCGTCGGCCTGAAAGCAGTGCGCGGCGCCGGGCAGGGGGTCGAGCTTCCCGTTTCGCTTGGTGGCCAGAATATTGATACGGTTCTTTTGACGCACATTCAGCTCCATAATGGTATGTCCCACCCATGCGGCGGGGACCGCCGTTTCAAAGATGGAATATTCCGCAGTGAGCTCCACATAATCGAAGATATGATCGCTGCTGTACCGCACCGCCGCCCAGGAAGCCATCTGCTTTTCCGGATAGATCACATCGTCGGCGCCGTTGCGCAGCAGAAATTTGGCATGGACATCCCGGGTGGCCCGGGAGAGGACAAAGGGGGCGCCGTTTTCCTTGAGCAGAGCGGTGGTTTCGAGGGAGCTTTGAAAATCGTCTCCAATGGCCACCACACACAGGTCGAAGTTGCGCACCCCAAGAGAGGCGATGAACTGTTCACTGGTGCCGTCGCCGATCTGGGCATTGGTCACATAGGGTAAAATATCGTTGACACGCCTTTCATCCCTGTCGATGGCCAGTACCTCATGGCGCAGTTCCCTCAGCTTTTGGGCCATGTGCCGTCCGAAACGGCCAAGGCCGATCAAGAGGACAGATTTCATATTGCAGTTCCTTTCTTTATCCGACGGTTACCTGTTCCAGCGGATATTGCGCGGCCGGCTTCCCGTTTGCGGATACAGCGTAAATCAGGGTCAGCCCGCCGACCCGGCCAAAATACATCAGAAAGATCAGGATCAGGCGGGAGGGGGCTGAAAGCCCCGCCGTCCCGCCCAGGGACAGACCCACCGTGCCGATGGCGGAGGCCGCCTCAAAGAGAGCGTCCATCATGGATACCCCGTCGATGGCACAGACGAGGATGCCTCCGGTCAAAAACAGCAGGAGGTACAGAAGAAAAATGGCACTGGCGCTGCGAAGCGTCTCACCCGGAAGGCGGCGTCCAAAGCACTGGGCGTTGTCCCGGCGCCGGAACACCGCGCGAACGCTGAGGAGAAGAACCGCCAAAGTGGTGGCCTTGAAGCCGCCCGCCGTGGAACCGGGGGCCCCGCCGGTAAGCATCAGCAGGATCATCAGGAGCCGGGCGGGCTGGCTGAGAGCGGCAAGGTCCACCGTGTTGAAGCCGGCGGTGCGGGGGGTGACGGACTGAAAGGCGGCGGCAAGAATCCGTTCTTCAGCGGGAAGCCCCTCCCATCGGGGCAGACGAAACTCATACAGGGCGAAGAACAAAAATCCGCCTAGCAGCAGCGCCGCCGTGGCGCAGAGAATCAGCTTGCTCTGGAGCCGGTATTGCCTGAAACGAAGGCGATGCTCCCGGATGTCATACCAGGTGAGAAAACCGATGCCACCCAGAACAATCAGCGCCGCAATGGTAAGACTGACCAGCGGGTCCCCCGCATAGGCTGTCAGGGATGAGTAGGGGCCGTCATGCCTTCCCATCAGATCGAATCCGGCATTACAGAAGGCGGAAACCGCATGGAACACCGCATACCACAGTCCTCTCGCCAGACCGAACCGGGGAACAAACCGCAGGGCCAGCAGCAGCGCGCCGATTCCCTCGATGGCAAAAGCGGCCCTGAGAATGAAGCGGGTCTGCCGGACGATGCCGCCGACCTGCGGCGCGGAGATGGATTCCTGCATGACCCACCGCTGCTTGAGTCCGATTTTCCTGCCGGAAAACATAAAAATGGCCACCGCCATGGTCACCACTCCCATGCCGCCGATCTGAATCAGCATCAGGATGACCAGCTGCCCGAAGGGGGACCAGTAGAGAGCCGTGTCGTGAATCACCAGACCGGTCACGCAGGTGGCCGAGGTGGCGGTGAAGAGGGCGTCGAAGAAGGAAGCTCTGCCGGGACCGTTGACGGCGAAGGGGAGGGTCAGCAGCACTGCGCCGCATAAAATCAAAAGCAGGAACCCTAAAATAATAATCTGGGCCGGTGTGATCCGCTCGTTTTTCCAAAAAGGCATGGTGTCTCTCCCTGATCAATGCAGATATCGGTTCCTTTTGATTATATCATGGGCGGAATGAGGATATGGTTAAGGGAATCCGCGGCGCATTAAGTTCTCATTAAGGAGGCCTTTATGCTATTTTAATGCGGGACGCAAAAGGCCAATGCCATGCTGATGCCAGTTGTGTTATACTGAATATGAAAAAGAAGTGCTGCGGGGTGCTGTTATGCTGGAGCTGACGAGGCCGGACCCGGAAGCTTCGCTGAAAAACATTCAGCGCGGGGAATCCAGGCCCTCTGGGAAACTGAAAATATTTTTCGGGTATGCCGCCGGGGTGGGCAAAACCTACGCCATGCTGGAGGCCGCCCGTCGTGCCAAAGCCGCGGGGGTGGATGTGGTGGCCGGGTGTATCGAGCCCCACACCCGCCCTGAAACCATGGCCCTGCTGGAGGGACTGGAACAGCTCTCTCCAAAAACGATTTCCTATAAGGGCATTCTCCTGCGGGAGTTTGATCTGGACGGAGCTTTGGCCCGGAACCCCCAGCTGATTTTAGTGGATGAGCTGGCCCATACCAACGCCCATGGCTGCCGCCACACCAAACGGTATCAGGATGTGCAGGAGCTGCTGCGCTCCGGCATCAGCGTCTATACCACCGTCAACGTTCAGCATCTGGAAAGTCTGAACGACGTAGTCGCCGCCGTCACCGGCGTCACCGTGGCGGAACGCATTCCGGATTCTGTGTTCGACTCCGCCGATCAGGTGGAGGTCATGGACCTTGAGCCCGCCGACCTGCTTGAGCGCCTGCAATCGGGAAAAATCTACCGGGAGGCGCAGGCCGCGCAGGCCATGTCGCACTTTTTTATCGAGAAAAACCTCGCCGCGCTCCGGGAGATTGCTCTGCGCCGGACGGCGGACCGCCTCGAAAGAAGCACCGGAGTCAGGGACGGCATCAAGGCAAAGACCGGAGAACATATTTTGATCTGTCTTTCGGGCGCCCCCTCCAATGCCAAGGTGATCCGCACCGCCGCCCGGATGGCGGAGGCCTTTCACGGCGCCTTCACCGCGCTCTTCGTGGAAACGCCGCGGTTTTCCTCCCAGACCGAGGAGGACCGTTCGCGTCTCCGGGCCAACCTCCGGCTGGCCGAGGAGCTGGGCGCCCGCATTACCACGGTATACGGTGATGATCCCGCTCTTCAGATCGCGGAGTACGCCCGGGTCAGCGGCATTTCCAAAATTGTTCTGGGGCGCAGTCCGGGGCGCCGGAGACTTCTGCCACCCTCCAAGAATCTGATGGACCGGCTCAACGAACTGGCCCCCGAGCTGGATATCTACATCATCCCGGACCAATCCGTCCCGATTGCCCGCCGGAAGCGGAGAAACCGCTCTGTTCAGGAGCGGTTCTCCTGGGCGGACAGTCTGCGGATGCTGGGAATTCTGGCCGCCTGCACCGCTGTGGGGTATCTGTTCCGGGGCTTGGGCTTCAAGGCCGACAATATCATCATGGTCTACATTCTCGGGGTGCTGGGCGTTTCCATGTCCACCACGGGGCACAGTTACAGTCTGATCTCTTCGGCGTTTTCCGTCCTCATCTTCAACTTTTTCTTCACCTTTCCCTACTTCTCTCTGGTGAGCGAGCCCAGCTATCTCGCCACCTTCGGCATCATGTTTATTGTGGCGTTGCTGGGCAGCTCCCTGACCACCCGCATCAAGCGGCAGGCCATCCAAAGCGCCAACAAGGCCTATCGCACCGAGGTGCTGCTGGAAACCAGCCGAAAGCTTCAGACAGCAGAAGGTACTGAAGAGATTCTCTCGGTCACCGCCACGCAGCTCGGCAAGCTGCTGGAACGGGATCTGCTGATCTATCCGGTGTGGGAGGATGGACGGCTGGCGGAGGCATTGTGCTTTCCGACGGTTTCCGGCGCGGATATGAGCGGATACCTGACCAGCGCCGAGCGGGCGGCGGCCGAGTGGGTGCAGAAAAACAACAAGCACGCCGGAGCCACTACCAGCACGCTTCCCAGCTTTCAATGCCTGTATATGGCGGTGCGCGGGGCGGAGCGGGTCTTGGCCGTGGCCGGAATTGTCATCGTCCCTGACCGCAGGCCGGATTCCTTTGAAAAGAATCTGATGGTGGCCATTTTGGATGAGTGCGGACTTGCGCTGGAGAAGGAACGGATGGTGCGGGTTAAACAGAAGGTGGAGGAGGCCGCCCAGCAGGAGACCCTGCGGGCCAACCTGCTTCGGGCCATTTCCCATGATCTGCGGACGCCGCTGACCAGCATCTCCGGGAACGCCGGCATCCTCATGGAAAACGGTGCCGTACTGGACGGAGAGAAACGTCGGGACCTCTACACCTCTATTTACGACGACGCCATGTGGCTCATCAATCTGGTGGAGAATCTGCTTTCCATCACCCGGATGGAAAACGGTTCCATCAAGCTGAACGTCCAGCCGGAGCTGCTCGAAGAGGTCTTTGCGGAGGCGCTGTCGCATCTTGACCGCCACGCGGAAAAGCATCATATTGAGATGAATCTGAAGGATGATCTGCTGATGGCCGACATGGACGCGCGTCTCATTGTTCAGGTAGTCATCAACATCATCAACAACGCCGTTAAATATACGCCGGAAGGTTCCCACATTCTCCTGTCGGCGGAACGGCAGGGACAGTTCGTGCAGGTAAAAATTGCCGACGACGGGCCCGGCATTCCGGCGGAGGCCCGGGAAAAGCTCTTTGATATGTTCTATACGGCGAACAACACCCGCGGGGATGGACGCCGGGGGCTTGGATTGGGACTTTCCCTGTGCAGATCGATCGTAACCGCTCACGGCGGAACGATCTCCGTTCTTGACAACCCGCCCCATGGCGCCGTATTCTGTTTTACATTACACGCTTCGGAGGTGAAGCCCTATGAATAAACCGCAGATTTTGATAGTGGAGGATGACCCGGCAATCGGCAACCTGATCGCTACCACGCTGGAGACACAGAACTACCAGTATCACCGGGCCAAAACGGGCGCCGGCGCCGTCATGGACGCCCTCACCTTTCGTCCGGACGTGATGCTGCTGGACTTGGGCCTGCCCGATATGGACGGGGTGGATATCATCAAAAAGGTACGAACCTGGAGCAATCTGCCCATCATCGTGGTTTCCGCCCGCAGCGAGGATGGCGACAAAGTAGCCGCGCTGGACGCCGGCGCCGATGACTATCTCACAAAGCCCTTCTCGGTGGACGAACTGCTGGCCCGCCTGCGGGTGGCCCTGCGGCGGGTTCGGTATGACCATGAGCGGACCCGGGAGGAGTCCAGCGTCTACGAAAACGGCGGACTGAAAATCGACTACGCCGCCGGCTGCGCCTATCGGGACGGGGAGGAAGTCCACCTGACCCCCATCGAATACAAACTGCTGTGCCTGCTGGCCAAAAACACCGGAAAGGTCCTGACCCACAACTACATTCTAAACGAGGTTTGGGGCAGTCCCACCGCCTCTGACACCCCCTCGCTGCGGGTATTCATGGCCACATTGCGCAAAAAGCTGGAGGCCGATCCCGGCCACCCCCAGTACATTCAGACCCATATCGGTGTGGGCTATCGTATGATCCAGCAGAAACAGGAAGACGAGACTCCTTGAAGAAAAATGTCCGCCGCCCTTGAGCTGAGAAAAATGCTTTCCGCGTTTTGCCCGTACAAGGTGGAGTCAAGACGTTTTAATCCCGCAGCCACACGGAATACCGGCGCCCATTTGCATGGGCGCCGGTATTCCGCTGTCCGCCCTTCTGTCTGTCCGCTGCCTGTTCTCCGCCCGTCCGGCAGCCGCTTATCTGACCCCGCTTATCTACTGTTATCTGTTCGACCGCTGCCTGTGGACAGCGCCGCTTCAGCCTCTTCTTTCGCAGTGCCGAAGCGCATTTTGTTCAATGATTCCAGCGGAAAAGTGCAGAAAATTTTTGCCGGGGGAATACCGCGGGTCTTTGCCGCCCCGGTGCGGTGGGAACGCCCCAAATAGCAGAGGACACCGTACCGGCGTCTTGAAGCCGCACCCGCGATAACAGAACGCAATTCGATGATTTCAAGAGGAAATACAAGAGATTCCGCGGCAATCTTAAAATTTCGGATTCGATTCTCTCTTTAAGTCGAAATCCCTCCAAAATTGCACACTTTTTTTTCGCAAACGACTGTGTTATAATTTTATTGTTATTCCCAGATTATCAAGAGCAGCACGGCGCGCCGTCCCCGGCGGGCGCCGTAAAACGAGGTGCAGACGTTGCGAATTGGCATTGATATCGGTTCCACCACCATTAAGAGCGTTGTGCTCGGAGAGGATGGCGCAATCCTTTCCAGCTCCTATGAACGCCACTATTCCCAGATCATTCAAAAGACATCTGATCTGCTGACCCGCATCCGGGAGGAACATCCCGACTGCGAAACCGCCGAGATCGCCATCTCCGGTTCCGCCGGGATGGGGATGGCCGAGGGCTGCGGCATCCCCTTCGTGCAGGAGGTATTCGCCACCCGCATCGCACTGACCGACCGGATGCCCGGCGTTGACGCCGCCATCGAGCTTGGAGGTGAGGACGCCAAGATTCTTTTCCTGACCAACGGTCTGGAGGTGCGGATGAACGGCTCCTGCGCGGGAGGCACCGGCGCCTTCATCGATCAGATGGCCACCCTGCTTGGCTGCTCCCCCGGCGAGATGAACGAACAGGCCGCCCACGCCGCCCGGCTCTACACCATTGCATCCCGATGCGGGGTGTTCGCCAAATCGGACATCCAGCCTCTTCTGAATCAGGGTGCTGTGCACAGCGACCTTTCCGCCTCGATCTTCGCGGCGGTGGTCAACCAGACCATCGCCGGATTGGCGCAGGGCCGTCCGATCAAGGGAAAGGTCGCCTATCTTGGCGGACCGCTCACCTTCCTCTCTGAGCTGCGCAAGAGCTTTGACCATGCGCTGGAGCTGACCGGCATCTGTCCCGAGGACTCGCTCTATTATGTTGCGCTCGGCGCGGCCCTTTCCTGCGACGCCTCCTGCGAGAGGAATTTTACCGACATGCTCCAAAAGCTCTCCTCCTTTTCGCGGCAGGGCAATTATCATTCGATCGCTCCGCTGTTTTGCAGCAGGGAGGACTACCAGCAGTTTGCCAGCCGCCACAGCCGCCACGCCGTGGAACGTGCCGACCCCGCCTTTTATGATGGGCGGGCGTTCATTGGAGTGGACGCCGGATCGACCACCCTCAAAATTGCGGTGATCGACGAAAAAGGGCGGCTGCTTGCCGACGTCTACCGTTCAAACCAGGGCAATCCGGTTTCGGTGGCCCGGGGCTTTCTCGAGGAATTTTTCACCAAATATCCCCGGATCACCATCGCCGGCTCGACCGCCACCGGCTACGGTGAGGATCTGGTCAAAAGCGCCTTTTCGCTCGATTACGGCGTTGTCGAGACGGTCGCGCACCTGAAAGCCGCGCAGCATTTTCTGCCCGACGTCGAGTTTATCATTGATATCGGCGGACAGGACATCAAGTGCTTCAAGATCAAGAATGGGGCGATCGATTCGATCTTTCTCAATGAAGCCTGTTCATCGGGCTGCGGCTCTTTTCTGCAAACCTTTGCCAACGCCCTGGGGTACACCTCGGAGGACTTTGCCCATCTCGGGCTTTTTGCCGACCGCCCGGTTGATCTTGGCAGCCGCTGCACCGTCTTTATGAATTCGTCCGTGAAGCAGGCACAGAAGGATGGCGCCACCATCGAAAACATTTCGGCCGGTCTTTCGATCAGCGTTGTGAAGAACGCGCTCTACAAGGTCATCCGCACGGCCTCCCCCGAAGAACTGGGCCGCCGGATCGTTGTGCAGGGAGGAACCTTCCTCAACGACGCGGTGCTGCGCGCCTTCGAGCAGGAGTTGGGCATCGACGTCGTCCGTCCGGCGATTGCGGGCCTGATGGGGGCCTACGGAGCGGCGCTCTACGCCTTGGAACGCGCCAAGGAAAAGAGCAGCATCCTCTCTCTTGAGGAATTCCGCAATTTCTCCCACACCGTCCGAGACATCAACTGCGGTCTCTGCCAAAACAACTGCCGCCTGACCGTCAACACCTTTTCAGGCGGCAGAAAGCTGATTTCCGGCAATCGGTGCGAACGCCCGATCACCCACCGGATCGACGACGGCTCCCTGAATCTTTACGACTACAAGCTGCGACTTCTGCAAAGCTATCAGCCTCACTCGGGGCCGCGCGGCCGGATCGGCATTCCGCTTGGGCTCAACTTCTATGAGCTGCTTCCCTTCTGGCACACCTTCTTCTCCTCGCTTGGCTTTTCGGTCGTGACCTCCCCGCTCTCCAACCGGGGAATCTACCTGCGCGGCCAGAACACCATCCCCTCCGACACCGTCTGCTTTCCCGCCAAGCTGATGCACGGCCATATCCAGACGCTGATCGATCAGGGGGTCAAGTACATCTTTTATCCCTGCATGAGTTACAATCTTGATGAAGGAATCAGCGACAACCATTACAACTGCCCGGTCGTCGCCTACTACCCCGAGGTCATCGGGGCAAACATGCCGGAGCTTGGGCGCATCACCTTCATCAATGATTACGTTGGCATCCACAACCCCCGCTACTTTGCAAAGAAGGCCTTTGAGATGCTCTCCCGCTACATCCCCAACCTCGCCCGCAGCGAGGTGGAGCGCGCTGCAAAGGACGCCTATGACGAGCTTGCGGTCTACCATGCCCGAATCAGCGCGCGCGGAGAAGAAATCATCGAACGCGCCCGTGATGAGGGCCGCCAGATCATTGTCCTTGCTGGAAGACCTTATCACGTCGATCCCGAAATCAACCACGGCATCGACAAGCTGATCGCCGGCTTCGGCGCGGCGATCGTTTCGGAGGATGTGGTCAGCGAGCGGATCAAAGAGCCGGTCAAAGTGCATGTTCTCAATCAGTGGACCTATCACGCGCGCCTTTATGCCGCCGCCCGCTACATCAAGGACCAGCCCGACATGCATCTGGTGCAGCTGGTCTCGTTTGGCTGCGGCATCGATGCGATCACCACCGACGAGGTGCGCTCACTGCTTGAGGAGGAAGGGCGGCTCTATACCCAGATCAAAATCGACGAAATCACCAATCTCGGCGCCGTGAAAATCCGCCTGCGCAGTCTCTTTGCGGCAGTGGAGCAGCAGCGCCGGAAGGAGGGAGCTTCCCTATGAGCGAGCCGGTCCGCGGCGGCGAGGGGCAGGTCGTTTTCACCCGGGAGATGCGGGATACCCACACCATCCTGGTGCCGATGATGCTGCCGATCCATTTTACCTTTATCCAGAAGCTGATGACCAGCGCGGGATATCATGTGGAGATTCTGCAGAACCGTTCCCACGCGGTCATTGAAAAGGGACTGAAATTTGTCCATAACGACACCTGCTACCCCGCTCTGGTGGTCATCGGACAGATGATCGACGCATTGGACAGCGGAAACTACGACCTTTCCAAAACCGCGCTGATCATGAGCCAAACCGGCGGCGGCTGCCGCGCTTCCAACTACATTCATCTGCTGCGCAAGGCGCTCGCCAAGGCGGGCTACGGAGATCTTCCGGTGATCTCGGCCAACCTTTCGGGGCTGGAGGCAAATCCCGGCTTTCAGGTGACGCTGCCGCTGATCCGCAAGATGATCGCCGCGCTCGTCTACGGCGACCTCATCATGCTGCTTGCCAACCAGACCAGGCCCTATGAAATCGCGCAGGGGGCGACCGAACGGGTCATCGAGCGGCAGATCGAACGGCTTTGCGCTCAATTCGAGGAGGGACGCGGCGTTTCCACCCGTGAGATGCGGCAGAATCTCGATCAGGTCGCCTGCGAATTTGAAGCGGTTCCGGTCAACCGCACCCCCAAGGTGCGGGTCGGCATCGTCGGGGAAATTTTTGTCAAATATTCGGCGCTGGCCAACAACGGGCTGGAGGCCTTTCTCGCCGGGCAGGGCTGTGAAGTGATGGTTCCGGGCGTGCTTGGCTTTATGCTCTACAGTGTCGATGCGCGCCTCGAGGATTACAAGCTCTATGGGGGCAGCCGGTTTCATCACATGGCCGCCGGCATGCTGATGGACTTTTTCCTGCGGATGGAGCGGACGATGCTCGACGTGCTGAAAAGTCATCCCCGCTTTGTCTCCCCGGCCCCCTTTCAGGAGCTCAAGGAGATGGTTTCCGGGGTCATCGGTCTTGGAAACAAGATGGGAGAGGGCTGGCTGCTGACCGCCGAGATGATCGAGCTGATCCGCCACGGCTATGGCAATATCGTCTGCGCCCAGCCGTTCGGATGCCTGCCCAATCACATCTGCGGCAAAGGGATGATCCACAAGCTGCGTACTCTTTATCCCGAGTCGAACATCGTGGCGATCGACTACGACGCCTCGGCCACCCGGGTCAATCAGGAAAACCGCATCAAACTGATGCTGGCGGTCGCCCGCGAGGAGCTGGAAAAGCAGAATAAAAACGCCCCTGCCGGGGCGGAGGCAAAGTAACAGCCATGGAAATCCGTCCCTACCAGCCCGAAGATATCGGAGAGATTGTCCTTCTTTTTTATGAGACGGTCCACTCGGTCAACCTCCGCGATTACACCCCGGAGCAGGCGGAGGCCTGGGCGCCGCATCCTCCCAGCGCGGCCCGCTGGCATTCCGTTCTGCGCGTGCATAACACCTTTACCGCGTTGGAAGGCGGTCATGTGGTTGGTTTCGGAGACATCGATGCCACGGGCTACCTTGATCACCTGTTCGTCCACAAAGACCACCAGAGGCGCGGCATTGCCGGCGCCCTCTGCGACCGTTTGGAGTCGCTGTACCCCGAAAAGGCCGTTACCGTTCATGCCTCGATCACCGCACGCGGTTTTTTTGAACGGCGGGGCTACCGGGTCGTCCGGGAGCAGCAGATCGAACGGCGCGGCGTTCTTCTGACCAACTTCGTGATGGAAAAACCGGCAAAACTGAGTCATAATCATCCTTGAGAGCCGCGGTCGAACGCACGGCCGTCAGGACAAAACAAAACTCAGCTTTTAGGAAGGCGGGCAGCTTTGCAGCTGCCCGCCTTCCCTGTTCCCGCTTTCCGTCTCTCTGCCCGACGAGCGACGTACCCGGACAGGAAGCATATCGGCCACTGTTTTCGCCCGAAGTGGGTCCGCGGGACCGATGACATGTGCAGAGATGGGCGCAGAGGCCGGGACCGGAGCTGAGAGCTGCCCATCTTCCCTATTTCCTTCCCCGTCTGCCCGGTAGGCCGTGCGCCCGATAGGAAGCAGTATCGTCCTCCTGCCGCCCCAAGTGAGTACGTGGGAACGGAAAACGCGCGCGGGGGTTGGCGCAGAGGCCGGGGCCAGAGCCGCAAGCTGCCGATCTTCTCTATTCTCCTTCCCCGCCTGTCCGGTGGGCTGTGCGCCCGGACAGAAAGCGATATCGCATTCGCTGCCGCCCCAAGTGAGTACGTGGGAACGGCAAACGCGCGTGGGAATTGGAGCGGAAGCTGATGCCTTGCATACCCGCTTTGTATGCGCTTAGCTATTTGCTTTAAGAAACATCCTTTCTGTGCCTTTTGGCGGCTTGAACGCTCACCATTTTGCAAGGATGTTTCTTTGCCCAAGCCTGAACCCCGCCCGCATAGCGGGCAGCTTTTAAGCAATGACCAAGCCATTGCTCTTCGCTAAAGCATTCGGCCAACAAAATGGCCCCGGATTGCTCCGGGGCCGTTCTCTATTTGATCCGATGAAAAAAGCAGCTGTGCGCGCCGGTATGGCAGGCGGGGCCGGTCTGCTCCACCATCACCAGAAGAGTGTCGTCATCACAGTCGCCGTAAAGGGACAGCACCTTCTGAAGATGCCCGGAGGTCGCGCCCTTGTTCCAGAGTTCCTGGCGGGAACGGCTGTAAAACCATGTGTATCCGGTTTCCAGCGTGAGTCGCAGGCTCTCCCGGTTCATGTAGGCGAGCATCAGCACCTCGCCGGTGCTTTGCTCCTGCACCACCGCGGGAATCAGCTCTCCCTTTTGAAAAAAGCGCTCGAGGTCAAGAATCTGCTCCATATTCTACCTCCTCGCCGGGATGCCGCAGGCGCGCAGATGCTCCTTGACCTGCCCGACGGTCAGCTCCCCATAGTGGAACAGGCTCGCGGCCAGCGCCGCGTCCGCCCCGGTTTTCTGGAATACCTCGGAGAAATGCTCGAGCTTTCCGCAGCCGCCCGAAGCAATCACCGGCACTCCTACCGCTTTGGAAACCAGATCGGTCAGCTCAAGATCGAACCCGTTTTTGGTTCCGTCGGCATCCATCGAGGTTAAAAGGATCTCTCCCGCACCGAGGGCCGTCACTCTTTTGGCCCAGCCGACCGCTTCGATGCCAGTGTCGATCCTCCCGCCGTTGATGACGACGGTAAAAGTTCCGTCCGGGGCGCGCCGCGCATCGATGGCCGCCACGATGCACTGGCTGCCAAACGCTTCCGCCCCCTCGGTAATCAGCTCGGGATGCCGGACCGCCGCAGAATTGAGAGAAACCTTATCCGCGCCCGCCCGCAGCAGGCTGCGGATGTCATCCACCGAACCGATGCCGCCGCCGACGGTGAGCGGCACAAAAACCTTCTGCGCGGTACGGCGCACCACCTCGACCATCGTGCCGCGCCCCTCGTGGGTGGCGGTGATGTCGAGAAAGGTGATCTCATCCGCTCCCTGGGCGTTGTAGGCCATCGCGCATTCAACCGGATCTCCAACCGTCTGCAGGCCGACAAAGTTGATTCCTTTGACAACCCGGCCGTCCTTGACGTCGAGGCAGGGGATGATGCGTTTAGCCAACATTCTGCTCACCTCCCACCCGCACGGCCTCGCCGAGGCCCAGGGTGCCGGCGTAAAGCGACTTGCCGCAGATCGCGCCGTAGAGGCCCTGCTTCATCAGCGTCCTGACGTCGTCGATGGAGGAGATGCCGCCCGAAGCGATCACCTTGCAGCAGACCTCGCCCGAAAGCTCCCGGAGCTGGTCAAACGAGGGGCCCTTGAGAGTGCCGTCGCGGGAGATGTCGGTGTAGATCAGGGTCTGCACCCCCATATCCTCCATCCGTTTGGCAAGCTCCAGGAAATCCATCTCGCTGGTGTCCAGCCAGCCCCGGGTCGCCACCTTGCGATTTTTTGCATCGATGCCGACCGCAAGCTGCGCGCCGAACTCCTTGACCGCCTCGGCCACCAATGAGGGATTTGAGAGGGCCGCCGAGCCCAGCACCACCCGCGAGATGCCGCGGGTCAGATAAAATTCAATCGTCTTCATGTCCCGGATACCGCCGCCGAGCTCCACCCTGAGCCCCGAATGGGCCGCGACATTGAGGAAGATGGCCTCATTTTTTCGCGTTCCTTCAACAGCGCCGTCCAGATCAACCATGTGCAGCCAGACCGCCCCTCCCTTGCGGAAGGTTTCCGCCGTTTCAAGCGGATCGTGCGCCACCTGTGTGGTTGTCGAAAAATCGCCCTGCACCAGACGCACACAGCGTCCGTCCTTAATATCGATTGCCGGAAGGATAATCATTTCCCAGCCACCACCTTTGCAAAATTTTGCAGCATCCGCAGCCCGACCCCGCCGCTCTTTTCAGGGTGGAACTGCGCTCCGAACACCGTCCCGCTGCCGACCAGCGCCGGAACGGTGCAGCCATAATCGGTTGACGCGAGCAGATACCGCTCGCCGCAGAAGGCCGCAAAGGAATGGACGAAATAGACGAAATCGCCGTCCCTCGTGCCTTCCAGAATCGGGGAGGGCTGACAGATTTTCAGCTCATTCCAGCCGATATGCGGCAGCTTCAGGTCCTGACAGGGAATCCGGTCGACATGGCCGGGGATCAGGCCAAGGCCCTCGGTACGGCCGAATTCGGTCGAATAGTCAAAAAGCATCTGCATCCCCAGACAGATGCCGAGCAGCGGCTTTTTCTGCGCCTCCGCCTGAAGCACCGGAATCAGCCCGGTTTCCTTCAGGCGCTGCATCGCGTCGGGAAACGCGCCCACACCGGGCAGGATGATTCCCTCCGCCGCTCTGATCAGGGCGGGGTCCCGGGTGATCCTCGTTTCAATTGAGAGAAAATCGCAGGCATTCTTTACGCTGAAGAGATTGCCCGCGCCATAGTCCACGACTGCTATCATTAAAATGCCCCCCTACCGGCCATCTTCAAAATGCGGCCTCCCGCTTGCCAAACCGCCCCTTTGCGGAGCTTAGAGCATCCCCTTGGTGGAAAGCACCGCGCCGCCGGTGGGCGCCGCGGCCGCCGCGAGCGCATGCGCAAGGGCCTTGAAGAGCGCCTCCGCCTTGTGGTGGTCGTTTTTTCCGTACAGCAGCTTGAGATGCAGCGTTAACCCCGCGTTCATGGCAAAGGCGCGGAAAAACTCCTCCGCCATCTGGGTATCGAACTCCCCGATTCTTCCGGAGGAAAAATCGCAGTCGAAAACCAGATACGGCCGGCCGCTGATATCCACCGCGCAGAGAGCCAGCGCCTCATCCATCGGGATAAAAAAGCTGCCGTAGCGTGCGATGCCGGAACGGTCCCCGACCGCTTGGGCAAACGCCTGCCCCAGCACAATGCCGGTATCCTCGACCGTATGGTGGCAGTCCACCGCGAGATCCCCCTGACAGGATACGGTCAGGCCGAAATTCGCGTGCACCGCGAGGGTGGTAAGCATGTGGTCAAAAAAGCCGATCCCCGTTTGAATCCCGACCTCGCCGCCGTCGAGACAGAGGGAGAGGCTGATGTCGGTTTCGCGGGTCGTCCGTCGGATTTGTGCGCTTCTCATCGCAGCAGCCCTCCTTTCAGCAGATGGTTTCTTCGAGCAGGTCGAGCACCCGGTTAAGCGTTTCCTCGGGAGCGACGCTGATGCGGATCAACTGGCGGTCAAACTGCCGCAGCGAAATTCCGCGGTCGTGCATCGCGGCTGCAACCGCATCGGCGTCCTCCAGCCGCACCAGCACAAAGTTGGTGACGGACGGATAAACGGTCATGGCCTGCTTCGAGCGGGCGGCGATCCCGTTCAGGCGCGCCTTGAGCAGCCGCATCAGCCGGGAAATCTCGGCAAGGGTGCGCGCCCGATGTTCCGGATGGTTGAGCAGCACCGTCGCGATCGCCTGATCGGCGGCGCTGACGTTATAGGCGTCCCGCACCGAACGCAGCGCGAAGGTCAGCGCCGGGTCGGACACCGCGAAGCCCATCCGCGCCCCGGCAAGGCCCATCGCCTTTGACAGGGTGCGCAGCACAATCAGGTTTTCGTATTTTCCCGCAAGGTCGAGCACGCTCTGGTCGGAAAAATCCATGTAGGCTTCATCCACAACAACAAGGCAGTCCACCGATTCGATCAGGCGGATCACCTCCGCCCGGGAAAGCTGGCTCCCGCTCGGATTGTTTGGATTTGAGAAGATCACAAGGTCGGCGTCATACCGCTTCGCCCCCTCAATCAGCGCATCGGCGGAAAAGGTCATGTCCGCTTCGCGGGGCAGCCGCATCGTCCGCCGCCCGAAGATCTCGGCGTTGCTCCAATAGCTGCCGAAATCCCGTTCGATTCCAAGCACCAGCCCCTGATGGGGAATCAGGCGTCCGACGATCATATTGATCAGCTCGTCCGAGCCGTTTCCCGGCACGACGCATTCCGGATCGACCGAAAAGGCTCTGCCGAAGGCTTCCCGCAGCGCGACGGCGCAGTCGTCGGGGTAACAGTTGAGGTTCAGGTTTTCAACCGCCGCGGCCAGCTCGCCGCGGATTTCCGTCGAGAGAGGCACACAGCTCTCGTTGGCGTCAAGTCGCACCGGATAGCCGGTTCCGCAGTAGGAAAAGGGTGTCAGGCGCTCCAGCGCGGGGTTCAGGCGCATTTTACTCATCTTCCAGCCTCACTTTCACGGCGTTCGCATGGGCCGAAAGGCCCTCGCGGGCGGCGATGGTCAGGATATCGGGGGCCGCCTCCGCCATCGCCTCCCTGGGGTAGTACAAAAAGGCACTGCGTTTGACAAAGCTGTCAACCCCGAGCGGGGAAAAGAACCGCGCGGTTCCGCCAGTGGGCAGGACATGGTTCGGCCCGGCGTAATAATCGCCCAGCGGTTCGGGGGTGTACTCCCCGAGGAATACGCTGCCCGCGTTGTCCAACGCGCCCAGCAGCCGCATCGGATCGGCCACCTGCACCTCAAGGTGCTCGGGAGCCAGCTCATTTGCAAGCGCCACCATCTGCGTCTCGCTTTCGCAGAGGACGATGGCGCCGAAATCCGCCAGCGAGGCCTCGATGATCTCACGCCGCTCGAGCCGCCCGATCTGCCGGGCAAGTTCGGCCTTGGTCTGCTCCACCAGCCGCCCGCTGGTGGTCAGCAGCACCGCCGAGGCCATTCTATCATGCTCCGCCTGCCCCATGAGATCGGCGGCAAGATACTTCGGGTTGGCGCTGTCATCCGCGATAATCAGGATCTCGCTGGGCCCGGCGATCATGTCGATGTCCACCGTGCCGTAGAGCAGCCGCTTGGCCGTCGCCACGAAAATGTTGCCAGGGCCCACGATCTTGTCGCAGCGCGGAACCGATTCGGTGCCGTGGGCCAGCGCGGCGACGGCCTGCGCGCCGCCCATCAGAAAGACCCGGTCCACCCCGCAGATCGCGGCGGCGACAAGAATATCCGGGTTTGGCCTGCCGTCCGGTCCGGGCGGTGTCACCATAACCAACTCCCCCACCCCGGCAATCTTGGCGGGGATGGCGTTCATCAGAACCGACGAGGGGTAGGCCGCGGTGCCGCCCGGCACATAGAGTCCGACGCGGTGCAGCCCGCGCACCCTCTGCCCAAGGATGATCCCGTTTTTCCGGGGATCGAGAAAGCTCTGGGTTTTCTGACGCTGATGAAACGCGGCGATGTTCTCCTGCGCGTTCAGAAGCGCCGAAACAAAGTCAGGATCGGCGGCGGTCAGCGCGTCGTTGATGATCTCCCGGCCGACCTCAAACGTCTCGGGGCAGCGGCGGTCGAATTTCATGGTGTATTCCCGCACCGCCTCGTCGCCGCGCACCCGCACCGCCTCGATGATTTTTTCGACCGCCTCGGCGACATTGTTTTTCGTCTCGCGGGAACGGCTGCGCATCCGCTCGAAAAACTCATATTCCGCTCTGCCGTCCGCCTTTACCGTCTGGATCATGCGCCCGCCTCCTTTGCGGCATTGAGTCTGCCGACAATTTCCTCAATTTCCGTTTTGCGCAGCTTGAGGCTGGCGATGTTGACGATCAGCCGGGTCGAAACCTCGCAGACCGTCTCGACCACCTCAAGCCCGTTCTCAGCCAGCGTCTTTCCGGTTTCCACCAGATCGACGATCGCGTCGGTCAGCCCGAGCACCGGCCCCAGCTCGACCGACCCTTCGATCTTGATAATTCCCACGTCCAGCTGCTTGCGGGAAAAGTAATCGGCGGCAATCTTCGGATATTTGCTTGCCACCCGGCGCGCCGCGTAGCCCGAGAAGAAGTCGCTGCCCTTAGGGGCGGCGAGCACCATCCGGCAGCGGCCGATCCCCAGATCCGCCATCTCGTAAAAGGAGCTGCCGTTTTCAAGGATGGTATCCTTGCCGACGATGCCGATATCACAGGCGCCGGTTTCCACATAGGTGATAACGTCGGCCGCTTTGGCGAAGACGACGTCGATCTCGCCGCCGTCGGTGGGAACGATCAGTCGGCGGCCCTTGTCCCGAAGGCCCGCGCAGCCATAGCCCGCCGCTTCCAGCAGGGCGACGGCGCCCTTTTCAATCCGGCCCTTGGTCAGGGCCATGCGAATGGTTCTGTTCATCTGTCAGCCCTCCTTCACCGCGCCGTCAACGACCCGGAACACCCGGTCAAAGCCCTCGGGGGCAGGCGCGTCCCGGGTATCGCGGACCGGGATCAGCTCCGCCGCAAACCGCTGGCTGCAGAGCCGTTCGACCAGCGAGAACGCTTCTGTCACCGGACTCTTGGCATCCACCAGCACCGCCGCGCGGGGCGGCGGCACCGCCGCGGTCCCCTCCGCCCGCTCGCAGAGCAGGTCCAGATTGATGCCGAAGCCGGTGGCAGGGCGCGCGGGACCAAACTCTCCGATCAGCTCATCATAGCGTCCTCCCGAAAGCACCGGCTCGCCCGCCCCCGCGGTATAGCCCCGGAAAATGATGCCGGTATAGTAGTCGGCCTGATTGACCAGCCCCAGATCAAGGCTCAGATGGTCCAGCCCGAGGGAGGAAAGGGCGTTGTAGAGGTCCGCCAGCGCGTCAAGAGCGCGGTCCGCCGCCTCGTTGGAGAAGAGGGCACGCGCCTCCTCGAGAACCGAGACCGAGCCGAAGAGGGCGGGCAGCTTTTTGAGCGCCTTCTGCGCCGGACAGCCCTCAAAGCGTTCCAGCAGCAGGTCGAGCGCCGGAAAATTCTTATGCTCCACCAGCTCCCGGATCTGTTCGCGGGTGGCGGGATCGGTATTGAGGCTGTCTACCAGCGCGTTGAAATAGCCGATATGGCAGAGCTCAAGCTGATAATCCGAGCCGCAGACCGAGCGCAGGCTCCTGCAGGCAAGCTCGACGATTTCGACGTCGCAGATCGGCAGGTCTCCCCCGACAAACTCGACCCCCATCTGGGCGATTTCACCCGAGAGGCCGCTATGCCCGCTGGCGTGGCGGTAAATCTTCTGGTGATAGAAAATCCGCAGCGGCCCGCGCTCGTTTTTCAGCCGCGCCCCGATCAGCCGGGCAATTGGAATGGTGCAGTCAGGCCGCAGGACCAGAATGCGCCCGTCGTGATCCACGAGCTTATAGATTCCCTCCTGCGGGAAATAAGCCCGCGCGGTGTCGAACACGTCGTAATACTCAAGCACCGGGGTTGAAACCTCCCGGAAGCCGCGGGACTCAAACAGCGCGCGCAGCGACCGGACAAAGCCGCCCCGCTTTTCGCACTCCCCGAACAGGCGGTCCTTGGTTCCCTCCGGGGTGATCTTGTTGTATTGCTTCATGGCGATTCCCTCCGCTTTTGCTTTAGCTCGCTAATATGGCAGTATCTAAAAGTCGATGCTGTTATCCTACCATATTGCGGACCTTTCGTCAACTAGAATAGAGAAATCTGGCTGGTTTCGGGCAAATTACCAAAAGCACCGATCGTTTTGAGGGTTTCAATGATGGTTTTTGATGCGGTCGTATGCTCGGCAAACTCCTCGACCGAAAGGAACGGCCCCTTTTGCGCCGCCTCGTAAAGGCTTTCCGCCGCCGTCAGCCCCACCCCTTTGAGGGCCGAGAAAGGCAGCCGCAGCTTGCCGTCCTCAACGGTAAAGCGGTTGGCGGTAGAACGTTCCAGGCTGATCGGCAGGAATTCATAGCCGCGGGCAAGCATCTCATTGGTGACAACCAGCATTTCGAGCTGGCCCTCCTCCTTGGCCGAACGGTCAAGTCCGAGGGCGCGCAGACTGTCGATCTTGCTCTTCACCGCAGCGCGCCCGCCGATGGCCGCCTCGCCGTCGAAGTCGTCCGGACGGGAGGTGAAATAGGTGGCATAGAAGGCAAGCGGCTGATAGATTTTATACCAGCCCAGTTTGACCGCCGAAAGGACATAGGCCGCCGCGTGTGCCTTCGGAAACATGTACTTAATTTTGAAGCAGCTGTCAATATACCAGTCCGGCACGCCGTGCGCCTTCATCTCCTCCACCATCTCGGGGGTGAGCTTGTCCTTCGCCTTGCCCTTTCGGGTGATCTCCATGATGTTGAAGGCAAGAGACGGATCAAGGCCCTTATGCATCAGATAAACCATGATGGAATCCCGCGTGCCGATCACCTGCGAGATATCGCAGGTTCCGTTCTGAATCAGATCCTGTGCGTTGCCCAGCCAGACGTCGGTGCCGTGTGAAAGTCCGGAAATCTGCAGGAGGTCGGAGAAGTTCTTGGGCTGCGACTCGATCAGCATCCCACGGACAAAATGCGTCCCCATTTCGGGCAGGGCCAGCGAGCCGGTTTCGCAGCCGATCTGTTCCGTCGTGACCCCCAGTGCCTCCGGCGAGGTGAAGAGGCTGTAAACCTTTGGGTCATTGGTCGGCACATCATCGATCGGAATCCCTGTGTAGTCCTCGAGATGCTTATAAATCGTAGGCACGACATGCCCCAGCTCGTCGAGCTTGAGGATATTATCATGCAGCGCATGGAAGTCGAAGTGAGTGGTCATCATCCCGGATTCACTCTTATCCGCCGGATACTGCACCGGCGTGAAGTCAAAGACGTTCATGTTCTGCGGAACAACGACCATGCCGCCCGGATGCTGGCCGGTGGTGCGCTTCACCTCCGAGCAGCCGAGCGCCAGACGTTCCTCCTCGGCCTTATGGACCACCCGGTTGCGCTCGGAA
Source organism: Yanshouia hominis (assembly GCA_014385025.1). GTDB lineage: Bacteria > Bacillota > Clostridia > Oscillospirales > Ruminococcaceae > Yanshouia > Yanshouia hominis. The sequence continues at coordinate 49,527 of JACRTB010000005.1, forward strand.
AGGTACTTCTTTACATATCCATAGGCGGTCTTTTCCGCGACGGTGGAGATGGTGCCGGCCTTAAAGACCTGCGTCTCTCCGAACAGCTCGACGGTATAGCGGTGGATGTCCGACTGGCACTCGCCCGAGAAATTGAGGTCGATATCCGGCTGCTTGTCCCCCTTGAAGCCAAGAAAGGTTTCAAACGGGATATCGTGGCCGTCCTGATGCATTTTAGTCCCGCAGTGGGGGCAGTTTTTGTTCGGCAGATCGAAGCCCGAGCCAACCGAACCGTCGGTGATGAATTCGGAGTGCCGGCACTGGGGGCAGACATAATGGGGCGGCAGCGGGTTGACCTCCGAGATGCCGGACATCGTCGCGGCAAACGAGGAGCCGACCGACCCGCGCGAGCCGACCTTATATCCGAGGCTCTCGGATTTGGCCACCAGCTTCTGCGCCGTCATATACATGACCGAAAAGCCATGGGAAATGATCGAATGCAGCTCCTTTTCCAGCCGTTTGGAGACAATCTCCGGCAGCGGCTCGCCGTAGGTGCGCTTTGCCCGCTCCCAGCAGATACGCTGCAGCTCGTCGTCCGAGCCTTCGATCGACGGCGGATAGACCCCCGATGGGATCGGCTGCATGACCTCCACCATATCGGCGATGGCATTGGGATTATGAACAACCAGCTCGAGCGCCTTTTCCGCTCCGAAGTAGGAGAATTCCTCAAGCATCTCGCCGGTGGTTTTGAGATAGAGGGGCGGCTGGTTGTCGGCGTCGTCAAAGCCCATTCCCGCCATCAGGATGGCGCGGAAGATCGAATCCTCCGGGTTGAGGAAGTGGACATCCCCGGTGGCGCAGACCGGCTTTTTGAGCTGATCGCCCATCCGCACGATGGTCCGGTTGAGATCGCGCAGCTCCTCCACATTTTTGCAGCGTCCGGTTCTCATCAGGAATGCGTTGTTGCCGGTCGGCTGCACCTCGAGAAAGTCGTAAAACCGGGCGATGTCGAGCAATTCATTCCACTGCTTGCCATCGAGAAGCGAGCGGAACAATTCCCCCGCCTCGCAGGCCGAGCCGATGATCAGGCCTTCCCGCCACTTGACGAGGTTGCTCTTCAGGATGCGGGGATGCTTGTAGAAGTTGGTGACATGGCTCTCTGAAATCAGGCGGTAAAGATTTTTGAGCCCGGTGTAGTTCTTGACAAGAATAATGATGTGGTAGCTCGGCACCTTCTTGAAATCGACCCTGCCGAGCATTGTGTTCAGATCGGCGACCGTCTTGGAGCCGATCTCCCCGACCTCGGCGAGCATCCGCTGAAAAATCTGCGCCAGCGTACGCGCGTCATCGCAGGCGCGGTGGGCCTGAAACGGCTCAAGCTTGAGATGGTCGGCCAGCTTGCCGAGCTTGAAGGACTTGAGGGTGGGATAAAGGGCACGCGCAAGGATCAGGGTATCCACCGACGCGAAGCGGTACGGCCGCTTGCAGCGCCGCGCCGCCGCTTTGAGAAATCCGGTGTCGAAGGGAGCGTTGTGGGCGACAAGCACCGCGTCGTCTCCGCCGCAGAACCGATAGAACTGTTCAAGAGCCTCCGCCTCGGAGGGTGCGTCCGCGAGCATCTCGTCGGTGATGCCGGTGAGAGAGACAATTTCCTGGGTAAGGGTGCGCTCGGGATTCACAAAGGTATCGAATTCCTCGATGATCTCGCCGTTTCTCACCCGCACCGCGCCAATCTCGGTGATCCGCTCGGTCGCGGCCGAAAGCCCGGTCGTCTCAAGGTCGAAAACAATCATCTCTCCCGAAAGGGGCTTGTCCAGCCCGCCCTGTACGGCAGGAATCTGGTCGTTGACCAGATAGCCCTCGACCCCGTAAAGGATTTTGATCGGCTTACCCTTTTTCGCAAGCTCGGCGGCGGTGGAAACCGCCTCCGGAAAGGCCTGCACCACCCCATGGTCGGTGATGGCGATTGCCTTATGGCCAAAGCGGGCGGCCGTTTTTACAAGATCCTTGGCCGTTACCAGGCCGTCCATCGTGGACATCTTGGTATGGGCGTGCAGCTCAACCCGCTTGAGCTCGCTTTTATCCTGCCGCTGGAGCTTTTCCACCCTTGCAATGCCGTAGGCCCGGATATTGACCTCCCGGTCGTATTTGTCAAAGGATGCCTCTCCCTGAAACACGAGGGTCTGCCCCGGCTTAATCGCTTCGTAAGGCCCCTTTTCATTCTGATCGACAATCGCCTTGAGCATATTCGAACCGGTGTAATCGGTCACAAAGATGCTGTAAATCCGCTTGGAGCCATCCTTGCTGTCCTTAAAATCGGTCTTGAAGACATCTCCCCAGCCGACAAGACGGCCGGTCGTCTCGCTGATCTCGGAAAGCGGGGTCGGAGTGCCGCGCACCGCGCGTCCCACCAGCTGCTGCATCGAATCGGGAACAAAGGGCAGGCCCTTCGCGTCAAAGGAAAATTTGACCCTTGGAGGGCCGGACGGCTTTTGCGGAACGCTGGCGGCCTTGAGCTCCTCCTCAATCTTTTTGACCACCTTGTTGTCCGCGCTCAGCTCGGTCGCCCCGACAAAGGAAACGCCGATCTCACGGTCAAACTGCTCCCGGATCAGCCCGCAGATCCGCTCCGGCACCTGATAGTCCCGAAGCTGCTCCGCGCCGCCGTTGGAAAGGGCGATCAGGAGGTTGTCCCCCTCGAGCGCCATGGTGCTGTTATCAAAAAATCCGTTGACCGGCACAGCCATCCGCCGCAGCTCATTGACGATCACCTCCCGGTATTCGCCCGACAGCAGCTCCGGAGCGTAGCGGGGAATCAGCCTGCACTCGGAAAGCGACAGCTTTTCGGCAAAAACGCGCTCAAGAAAGCGAATTTCCTGCCAGTCGAGCAGACGGCCGCAGCACAGCGAGAGCACAAGGCTGCGGCTGTGCTGGGAAATCTGCATCCGTTCGATCGCCCGGACCGCGTCGTAAAGGCCCTGCGGCATGCTGATTCCGCCGCAGAGGGCCAAAAATTGTTCAAAGCTCAAGTTTGCCATCGGTTCGCTCCCATTCCTTGAGATAACGCAGGAGGGTGGGAAGAAGCGCCTCCTCCGGGACCTTTTCCACAATCCTGCCGCGGACAAAAACCACTCCGCAGCCGTCGCCCCCCGCCACGCCGAGATCCGCCTCCCGCGCCTCGCCGGGGCCGTTGACGGCGCAGCCCATCACGGCCACCTTGCAGTCGGTGTCGAAATCCCGCAGCGCCTCCTCAACCTGATGCGCCAGGCCGATCAGGTCGATGCGGGTCCGGCCGCAGGTCGGGCAGGAGACGATCTGCGCACCGCAGCCCTTTACGCCGAGGGCGCGCAGAATATCCTTCGCCGCCGCAATCTCCCGCATCGGGTCGGCGGTCAGCGACACCCGAATGGTATCGCCGATTCCGTCCAGCAGCAGTGCGCCGATTCCGATTGCGGATTTGACCAGTCCCTGCCGCTCGGTTCCCGCCTCGGTCACGCCGAGGTGCAGAGGACAATCGAACCGTTCCGCGGCAAGCCGGTAGGCCGCGGCCATTGTTTTGAGATCGGAGCTTTTGAGCGAAAGAACGGTGTTTTCGAAATCGGCTTCCTCGAGCATTTTCAGGTGGCGCGCCGCGCTTTCCACCATTGCCTCCGCGGTCGGCCCGCCGAATCTGGCCAGCAGCTCGCGCTCCACCGAGCCGGAGTTGACCCCCACGCGGATCGGGATCTTCCTCTCATTGCAGGCGTTTGCCACCGCGCGGACCCTATCGGCTCCGCCGATGTTGCCGGGATTGATGCGGATCTTGTCGGCCCCCGCCGCGACCGCCTCAAGGGCGAGGCGGTAGTCAAAGTGGATGTCGGCCACCACCGGCATCCCCGTATGTTCCTTGAGCGCGGCGATGAGAGGCACCGCCTCCCGGTCCGGAACAGCCGCCCGGATGATCCGACAGCCCGCCGCCTCGAGCGCCGCCGCCTGCCGGAGATTCCCTTCGATGTCGTGGGCTGGGACGCTGAGCATCGACTGAATCGCCACCGGCGCGCCTCCGCCGATGGGGACGCCGCCCACCAGAACCTGTTTTGTCCGTCTCATATTCTTCCTCCCGGTATTTTTCAAGAAAAATATTACAATCTGAAAAGAAGCGTTGAAGGCCGGGCGGGAAATCCCGTCCGGCCGGCGATAGCTACCCGAATAAGCGGAAGATGTCGTTCCAGGTCACATAGAGCATCAGGGCGATCATCAGTCCGACGCTGACCGTCATGATGCCGTTGATGATCCGCTGGTTGATCGGCCGTCCCACAGCCGCTTCGATCAGCGACAGCACCACCTTTCCCCCGTCAAGAATCGGAAAGGGGATCAGGTTGAAGATGCCGATATTGATGGTGATGAACGCTGCCATGAGCAGGAAGCTTTCAAAGCCCAGCCTGGTCGCCTGCCCGATGGCGCTGACCACCCCAACCGGCCCCGAAAGCTGGTTGACAGCGTAGCGTCCGGTCAGCAGATCGAGAAAAGACCCCCACACCTGCTTGACAATGGAGAGGCTCCAGTTGACCGGGTAGGTCAGATACTGGCCCGGCGTCGCGGGAATCGCGGCAACCTTGAAATCGATTTCGATCGCCTGTACCCCCTCCTCGAGCTGCTCCATTCGGAACTGCACCGGCAGGGTCAGCGTTTCCCCCTCCCGCACCACCGTTATATCGATCAGGCCGTCGCGGTCGCGGAGAAATTCATAGGTAATGTCATTGGAGGTCCGCACCCGATGCCCGTTGACCCGGGTTACCCGGTCTCCAAGCATCAGCTGGGCGCTGCTCTGCGCCCCATCGTTGAACTTCACAATGGTGGTGGTGCCGACATATCCCGAAATCGCGGTGAGAATCACAAGGATCACATAGCCGAGCACCAAGTTGTTGAAAGCGCCGGCCAGCAGCACCGAGATGCGGGTCAGAACCGGCTTGTTTGAAAAGGACCCGGGGGAATCGACCGCCTCATCCTCTCCCTCGAGCATGACATAGCCGCCGATCGGCAGCAGGCGCAGCGAATAGAGGGTCCCGCCTTTTTCACGCTTCCACAATGCGGGCCCCATCCCGATCGAGAACTCGTATACGGTCACCCCCGTCAGCTTGGCAACGGTAAAGTGCCCCAGCTCATGAACGAAGATGATACCGCCGAAAATCAGAATCGCGGCCAGCGCGGTAATCAATCCCTGGCTTAACAGGTAAAATCACTCCTTTCCCGGATGCTGCAAAAATCCTCGCGGCCATACTGCCGGAAATCTTCCCCGGTAAAACAGCGGGATCGTTTCATGACGCTTCCGCCAGACCGGACGAAGCGGCGGACGTTTCCCGGCGCTTCCGCCAGACCGGACGAAGCGCCGGGGCTTGCCGCTTCTCTCGCACCGCGCCGGCTGCGGATTTTCTTTTCTCAGGCGAGCGCGCGGACCATCTCCCGCGCGATACGGTCAGTCTCCTGGATGCGGGAAAGCGAACCGTCCCACGCAGGAAGCGGCAGCGAAAGCGCCCGCTGCGCCATCTCCCCGATCGAAAGGAAGGAGAGCTTCCCCGCCAGAAAGAGAGCGACGGCAGCCTCATTGGCCCCGTTGACGGCGCAGGGCCACAGTCCACCCCGCTTGGCCGCCTCGACCGCCGCGGAGAGGCAGCTAAAAGCTTGCGGGTCGGGCCGCTCGAAGGTCAGAGCCCCCGCGTCGAAGAGGGAGAGGGGCTTCGAAAGACTGGGCATGCGGTCGGGATAGGTCAGCGCATATTGAATGGGAATCCGCATATCCGCGGTTCCGAGCTGGGCGATCACCGCCCCGTCGGTAAATTCCACAGCCGAATGGACGATGCTCTGCCGGTGCACATGAATCTCGATCTGCTCCGGGCGCACCGAAAAAAGATGCATCGCCTCGATCAGCTCAAGCCCCTTGTTCATCAGCGTCGCCGAATCGACGGTGATCTTCGCGCCCATGCTCCAGTTTGGATGGCGCAGCGCCTGATCCGGTGTGACCGATGCGAGAAAGGCGCGGTCTCTGCCGAAAAACGGTCCGCCCGAAGCGGTAAGGATGATCCTTTCTATTCTATCACGATTCTCCCCGTTTAAGCACTGAAAAATCGCGGAATGCTCGCTGTCCACCGGGAGAAGCGGGGTTTTCGTTTCCTTCGCGCGGCGCATCACCAGCTCGCCGCCGGTCACCAACGACTCCTTGTTGGCCAACGCCAGTGTGTTATGTGCTTCCAGCGCCGCGAGGGTCGATTCCAGGCCCGCGATGCCGACCACCGCGTTGAGCACCGCGTCGGCAGGCTCCGCGGCCAAAGCGGCCACGGCCTGCGGACCCGCCGACACCTCAATATCCGTATCGGCAAGAGCGGTCTTCAGAGCGCCGTAGCAATCGGGATCCCCGACTGCAACGCGGCGAGGGCAAAATTCCCTCGCCTGCTTCTCCAGCAGCGCCGTATTGCAGTGGGCCGCAAGCCCCTCGACGGCGCCGTTCAAATGTCGGATCACGTCCAGCGTTTGGGTGCCGATCGAGCCGGTCGAACCCAGAACGGTAATTTTTCTGTTCAATCAATCATTTCCTTTGTCAGAGCGTCGATACCAGCGGAAGATATAAAAACAGGTTGTAAACGAACGGAATCACCAGCAGCACGCTGTCAAAACGGTCCAGCACTCCGCCGTGTCCCGGCATGATGTGTCCAAAATCCTTGATTCCGAATTGACGCTTCATCACCGAGGCCGAGAGGTCGCCGACAATGCTGACCACCGAAATCAACGGCGAGCAGGCGAGCAGCAGCGGCAGGTTGATCGAAAAGGCCGCTCCCGCCTTGGCACAGTAGAAGCTGTATCCAAACGCCACAAGCCCCTGCGAAGCCAGTGCCACCAGGATGCCGCCGAGAGCGCCCTCCACCGTTTTCTTGGGGCTGATCTCCGGCGCGAGCTTATGACGTCCGAACGCAAGGCCGAAAAAATAGGCTCCCGTATCGCTCATCCATGCGCCGACCAGTGTCACCAGCACGGCATAAAACCCGATCCGCAGGCCGAAAAAATCCCGCAGATAGACAAAACAGGTCGTGGAAAAGGCGATCAGGATGGTAAAGCAGAAGATGAAGCCCATCCGCTCCGCCTTCACATCCCGGTGATGGCGCAGCAGGGCGCAGAGCAGAACGAAAGCAAAAAGGAAGCAGACGGCGGGCAGCACCCGCTCAAGCATCCATGTTTTGAAGAACGGGATGGTGGCTCCGAAGCCCATCGCGAGATAGGAGATCGAGGTGTGGCGCTCTCCCGCGGCGGTAAACAGCTCGTGGAGAGCGAGCACGATGACAGCCGCCACGACGGCGTTTAGGACGATCGTTTCAAAGAGCGCGAAGACGGCAAAAAGGATGACCAGGCCAAACAGGGCCGAAATGATGCGCTGCTTCATCAAATCCCTCCAAAGCGCCGGTGGCGCCGCCGGTACTCCTCGATGGCGGCGTCCAAGTCCGCAGGAGTAAAGTCGGGCCAGAGGATGTCCATAAAGACAAATTCGGCGTAGGCACACTGCCAAAGCAAAAAGTTCGAAATCCGTTTTTCCCCGCTCGGCCGGATCAGAAGATCCAGCTCCGGCTGCCCCGCGGTGTAAAGCGCGGCGGCGACCTGCTTCTCACCGATTTCCTCGGGGAAAAGCGTTCCATCCTTCACCTGCTCCGCGAGAAGGCGCGCAGCGCGGGCAAGCTCCTCTCGGCCCCCGTAATTGATCGCCATATTGACGGTCATCCCGGTGCGCCCGGCGCTCTCGCGCTCGGCGCTTTCGATTTCCCGCAGCAGATCGGGCGCGAGGGCCGAACGGTCGCCGATCACCCGCAGACGGACATTCTCCCGACGGTATTGATCCGCGGAATGCAGCATCTCCCGCAGCAAACTCATGATCGCATCGACCTCCGAGGCGGGCCGGCTCCAGTTTTCAGTGGAAAACGCATAGAGGCTCAACGAAGAAACCCCCAGCTCCAGACAGCGGCGGATAATCGGTTCCACCGCCTTCGCCCCCTGCCGGTGGCCCATCGTGCGGGGCAGACCCCGGCGCTTCGCCCACCTGCCGTTGCCGTCCATGATGATGGCGATATGCGACGGAATCTGTTCCCCGTCGTTAGACTGCTGCATGATGACTCCCCCAGACGTCATGAAGGCGTTCAGACCTCCATGATCTCCTTTTCCTTGGCGGCCGAAATCTTATCGGCTTCCTTGCAGTACTTGTCGGTCAGATCCTGAACCTTCTTTTCGAGATCCTTGACGGTATCCTCCGGCAGTTCTTTTTTCTTGGCCTTGAGCTTCTCGTTGGCATCCCGGCGGATGGAACGCAGGGCGACCTTTGACTCCTCGCCCATCTTGGAAATCTGCTTGCAGAGTTCGCGGCGGCGCTCCTCGTTGAGCGGCGGGAAATTAAGGCGCACGACGGCGCCGTCATTCTGCGGGTTGATGCCGATATCCGAGGCGAGAATCGCCTTTTCAATCGCCTTGAGGGTGCTGCGGTCCCAGGGGGTAATCAGCAGAGAGCGTGCCTCCGGCACCGAAATCGTGGCAACCTGGTTGAGCGGGGTGGGCACGTCGTAGTAGACGACCGTAATCTTGTCGAGCAGCGCCGGATTGGCACGTCCCGCGCGGATGGCGGCATAGTCCTGCTTGAGGACCGAAAGGGTCTTGGTCATTTTGACCTCGTAGTCCTTGACAAAGGTATCCATCTCCATTATGCTTCCTCCCTCAAAATTGTTCCTATCGGCTCTCCCTGCACCGCCCGCACGATATTCCGCGGGTCCTCGAGGGAGAAAATCAAAACGGGGGTATGGTTGTCGCGGCAGAGCGACGCGGCGGTGGAATCGATCACCGCCAGCTCCTTGGCGAGAATCTCCGAGAAGGAGACCGTCTCAAACCGCTTGGCGTCGGGATTCTTTTTGGGATCGGAATCATAGACCCCATCGACCATCTTGGCCATCATGATGATGTCGGCCCCGATTTCCGCCGAGCGCAGCGCCGCGGCCGTGTCGGTGGAAAAAAACGGATTTCCGGTGCCGCAGCCGAAGATGACCACCCGTCCCTTTTCGAGGTGACGCACCGCCTTGTTGCGGATGTAGGGCTCGGCGATCGACTGCATCGGAATCGCCGTCTGCACCCGGGTTTCGACCCCGAGCGACTCCAGCGCGTCGGCCAGAGAGAGGGAATTCATGACGGTGGCAAGCATCCCGATGTGATCGGCGCGGGTGCGGTCCATGCTGCCGTTCTGGCGGCCCCGCCAGAAATTTCCGCCGCCGACCACAATGGCGATCTCTGCCCCGAGTTCATGGCAGGCCTTAATGCTCTCGCAGATTCTCTGCACGGTGGGATAATCCAGCCCGAAATGCTTTTCCCCTGCCATCGCCTCGCCCGAAAGCTTGAGCAGAATCCGCTTATATTGTAGTCCCATGCGATCCTTCCTATCCTGTTTTTTCATATTTTTACCGATCCGCCCAAACGGATCGGCTTCTTTTCGCGCATAGCCGGTCCTCGGCTACGATATCATTCATTTTACATGAAATGGCGGGATGTGTAAAGCTTTATCCAATAAATTCTCAGCCGGTTCAAAGGCGCGAAACATTTTTCACTCCATCCGCTTGACAGCCGCCCCGCCCCCCGCTATGCTGTTCAGCAGAGCACACCGGCGCACGCCGGATCACGAAAGGAATCAGATATGGAGCATCACGAGCATTCCTGCGGCTGCGGGTGTCACCACCATCACGGACATGACGGCGGCGGGCAGAACCGCCCTGTTTCACAAGCGGGCAGAGAACGACCGCCGCTCACCGAAACGCAGGCCGCCTTTCTCGATTATCTCTCCCATTACCGATACCTGCCGGTCGCCCGCTTTGTCACCGCCAGCAGCCGTGAGGAGGAGTTTGCGGCTGTCTCCCTCGCTCCGGTTTTTATCCAGACCCGCGGGGACACGATGGAACAGGTTCGCGAGATGGGGACGCTTCTCACTTCTCTCGAGGAGGGCGGCTATCTTTCGATCGACTACGATCTTCCTCTCTCGGGCTACGGCTATGAGGAATTTAAGGAAAGCGAACTCTATGCTTACTTCTGCCGGACGGTGGAGGAGGCTTCCCGCCGGAAAGGCTTCCTCGGGGATCTTCCGGTTCTTGAGCTCGGCAGCATCGCCCCGCTTTGACCCGCGCCGCGAAGGGGGCGGACCCCGGTGACCGCATTTAAGCCGCATGGCAGGTCAGTCGCTTTAACCCGCGCCGCGAAGGGGGACGGATTCCCGCAGGAATCCGTCCCCCTTTTTGCGCCTGTTCTAATTAGGCCTCTCTCCGACCCGCCCGATGAGACGGGCAACCGCCTGCGAAAGAGAAACGTGCTGCGGCGCATCCAGAGCCGGGTCCTCCCGCAGCAGGGCCGCCGCCGCCCTCTGGGCCGCTTCGAGCAGCGGGGCGCCGGCGGAAAAATCCGCATATTCCAGCCCGGGAACGCCGTGCTGCCGCAGGCCGAGCAGATCGCCGGGCCCCCGCAGCCGCAGATCCTCCTCGGCGATCCGGAAGCCGTCGTTCGTCCCCTTGATCGCCCGCAGGCGTTCGGCGGCCGTCTGCCCTTTCGCATCGGTGATGAGGATACAGCTGGAGGGATACCTTCCCCGGCCGACCCGCCCGCGGAGCTGGTGCAGCTGCGAAAGCCCAAAACGCTCGGCGTTCTCAATCATCATGACGGTGGCGTTGGGCACGTCCACCCCAACCTCGACAACGGTGGTGGCCACCAGAAGCTGAATCTCCCCCGAGAGGAAGCGGGACATCACCGCCTCCTTCTCGGCGGGGCGGAGCCTGCCGTGCAACAAGCCCACCGAATAGCCGCGAAAAGCGCCTTCCCCCAGCCGTTTGGCATATTCGACCGCCGAAATCAGCCCCCCGGTCCCAGGGGTTTCCTCCCCGGTCTCCTCGACCAGCGGACAAACCAGATAGGCCTGCCTTCCCTCGTCGAGGCGGTCGCGCACGAAGCGAAACGCCCGCTCCCGCTTCTTCGAGTCGATGCAGTAGGTGGAGACCGGCGTGCGCCCGGGCGGAAGCTCCCGGATCAGCGAGATGTCGAGATCGCCGTAGAGGATCAGCGAAAGGGTTCGTGGAATTGGGGTGGCGCTCATCACCAGAGTATGCACCGCCCTCCCCTTGGACGAAAGGGCCGAACGCTGTGCCACTCCAAAGCGGTGCTGTTCGTCGGTAATGACAAGTCCAAGGGAGGAAAACCGGGTGGTGCCGGTCAGCAGGGCGTGGGTGCCGACAAGCAGATCAATCTCTCCGGCCTTTAGCCCGCGTTCAATTTCCCGCCGTCCGGCAGCTTTCACCGAACCGGTCAGCAGCTCCACCCTCATGCCCAGCGGCGCGAGAAATCCCCGCATGGTCCGCAGGTGCTGTTCGGCCAGCAGCTCGGTCGGAGCCATCATCGCGCTCTGAAGTCCCCCTTTCCAGACGGCATAGGCGGCCGCGGCCGCCACGAGCGTCTTGCCGGACCCGACATCGCCCTGCACCAGCCGGTTCATCACCCGGCCGGAGGAGAGATCCGAAAAAATCTCTTCGATCGCTCCGCGCTGCCCCGCGGTCGGAAGGAATGGCAGCACCCCAAGAAAGGGGGCCAGCGAAACAGGACCAATGGGTTCGGTTCTGCGCAGATCCCGCGCTCCGCGCAGCCGCAGCATGGCGGCGGAAAAGATCAAAAGCTCCTCAAACGCAATCCGGTCCCGCGCTTTCCCGCACTCCGCCAAATTTCGCGGACGGTGGGCATGGCGCAGCGCCCAGTCCAGCGTGGGCAGGGCCTGCTGTCGAAGAAGATCGCCGGGCAGAATCTCCGGAATCGGTCCGTCGAGGGAGGAGAGCGCCGCTTCGATATCCCGGGCAATTGTTTTGCTGGAAAGTCCCGCACAGGCAGGGTAGATGGGAAGAAATTCACCGGCCCGCGCGGAGTCGATCACCATGGGAGACTCCATCTCCCGGTGCAGAAGCGTGCCGTTGACCTCTCCGTAAAGCAGGTAGCTCTGCCCAATCCGCAGCGCCTCGGCGGCGTAGCGGGCGTTATAGAAGGTGATGGTCAGACGCAGGCCATCCGCCTCGGCCTCCACCTTGAAAATCGAAAATCCCTTGCGAATCCGCTGCTCGCCGGATTTCCCGACGATCTCCGCCCGGACCAGCTGCCGCTCCCCCATGACGGACTCCGCGAGATCGCAGATGCGGGTCAGGTCGATATAGTCCCGGGGAAGATGGCGGACCAGCTCCTCTACCCGTGTGATGCCGAGGCGGCGATAAAGGGATGCTTTCTTTTCCCCTATTCCGCGCACCGCAGTCACCGGATCATTCCAATGCAGCGCCATCCTGCCGCCCCCCCTTCATCGCATCTATTGTAACGCAAACGGAGAGTTCTGTCATCCCGATTTTTGTCGCCGTCACATCTCAGTGCTGCGCGGGTTTTGTTCTCTGCACCCGCTTGGGCGCGTCGGTCGGTCTGCCTGTTCTCAATGGATCACTTCCTTTTCATACCATAATTATAACCAATCGGTATGCAAAAGCCAAGGCTTATTCTGCCCCTCCAGTTCCTTCTGGCAAAACGCCGTCAGCAGCGGCCGTTCTCCCGGAGATTTTTGATAAAATTCCCCCGGCGTGATGTTCTTCTCCCGAAACAGAAAATACAGCAGACTTTGCCGCCCGGTATCTCGAAAACGGCGGGGATATTTATGCCTTGCAGCAAATCCTTGGTCATACCTCGCTTGAAATGGTTAAGCGCTATGTCCATTCTACACATCAAAAAACAGTGTCTAAATTCTCGGAATACAGCCCGTTAGACCATCTGCTTTAGGGAAGGTATGGCCGGGGTTGCGAACGTCGCCAACCTCGAAAGCGCTCAGAGGCTCGATGCAGCCGCAAGGCGGCTGTATTGAGTGAGAGCGCGGCCTTCGTGCGGAAAGCGGCTAACAAATGGGGGTAGGGGGAGCGCCAGCGTCCCCCATTTGTCCGCTTTCTGTGCGGAGGTGAGAGGCGCGCCCCGGCCATACCGGCAAACAGGGTATGCAAAAGGCCGTCCATTTCCGGACGGCCTATGCCTGGTGAGCCACCGGGGATTCGAACCCCGGACCCTTTGATTAAAAGCACATGCTCTGCCAACTGAACTACCACTGTTCTTGAAATTTAATTTTGCTCTCTTTGACGTTTTAGAAATTTAGAATACTTATTCAGCCGAATAGAGTTCCAATTCCAATTTATCCTTGATGATCGTTCTAAACATATCTAATTTTAGCAGTTGGATATCCGTTATTTTGATATATTCTATTTCGTTCGGATTAGTTATCCCATAAAACTGAATTTCTGACAATTTACCATAACTGCGAATACCTTTTCCTATAATATTTCCTATTCGCGAATACCTAAGGCTTTCGCCAAACATATTATATTCAAATATCTTTCCTTCGCGTGTCATAACAATATATCTGGTGCTTTCTGTAAGAGCCATTCCATATACATCGGTTTCAGCATATATGGTCGCAGCAAATGTCACAGCGTCATTAGTAAGTGGCTCGAGTTTCTGTTCCGAAGCAGAGAAATATGAAGCCAAAGATGTAATATATTCATTATTTATTTCATCAACATGAAGAAAGTTCTGCTTGAATGCGGACAGCTCCTTTTCTTTCTCGGCAAGACTCTGTTTTTGTATAATAAGATTTTTGTTAATTGTGAAAATTGATACGGCGCTACAAATAGCAATAATTCCCATAGCGAACACAGCGGCTGCTAAAAGCATATTGCGTTGTCGTTTCGCAATTTCTTCAGATTTTCTATCGTAATCTTTTTTTGCTAACTGTAGCTTTGCTTTTTCTTTTTCAAGATTTTCAATGATAGGCTTTAACCATGCCTCAAATGAAACGGGTTCGGCATCAGAAAACTCCACTTTTTTTTGCATGGGTGAGTAAACGGAAAGTTGATTAAAAATATCATTAATTTTATCTATTGAGTATTTGTATTCACTTTGCCGTATTCTATTCAGCAATCTACCTTCCAATTCATTAATTCGGCATATACAGAGATCAGGATTGGAATTGCTTATTCTTAATTCACAATCATCGTTGGTAAATACAACAAATGAATTCAGGGGCATAGATGGGAAGATATTGTTTAATGCACGCAAATGATATCCATTTTGTAGAACGGGATTCCTGAAAGATTCGTTTGGTGCAGTACGAAAATATTGGGTCCACGTGCGCTCTGTATCTTGACCGTAAATCGTTCCCTTATAATGCTTTATCTCAAAAACATATAGCCCCGTTTCATGAATTAAAAGCAGATCTATTTCCGTCGTTTTATCTGCCGAAATGGGTATATTCAAATTCATTAAAATTTTTCCATTACCCGGTAAGAACTGATACAACTTACTAAAAAGTAAATATTCTCCATAATATCCGCGTCCACGCTCGTCCCAAATTCGTCTTTGGACATCAATATCAACATTAGTCAAACTTTTGTACACATTTTTTGTGTCATCCATCATATTCTCCCGCAATATCTGTTAAGCGCTCTTTTTATTGTTTCATTCATAATTCAGGCATGGAAATTTAATGGAATAGGCGTTGCTTTTTCTTGGCAAAAAAGTGTACAATGCAAGCAATGTACTTGCTTTTTTGCTTGTATCGTTTTTGCATTGTCAATTGAATATTTTCTTCCGCGAGGTGTCTTTGCTTGCACCTCGTATTTTTTATGCCCTGTTGTCCTTTCTGGGACTTCAGGGCTTTTTTGTTGTTTTTCAGTTATAACGCCCTGTTAGGTAATCTAGTGAGGTTTCTAGTATTTCCGCAATCTTAGCGGCAGTTTCTAGCGTGGGCTGTGTCTTATCAGTTTCATACATAGTGTATGCCGCCCTAGTGATACCCAATCGTTCCGCTACTTGTTCTTGAGTAAGTTTTGCTTGCTTTCTTTTGGCCCTCAATCGCTCTGAAAACACTGACATTCCCGCATCACTTCCTTGTTTTTAAGTATAAGCGAAAAGTGAAGAGAATGAAAGCTAAGCTTACAAATTGCAAATCTAAATGTAATTTTTGCTTACATATCAGATTTGCTTAAAATGTAAGTAATTTTTACAATCATAGGTAGAGGAGATGATTTTATGGAAGCAATTCGACAGCTCACTGTAGGCCAAATGGTGCGACGTGTACGGCGTTTTGTACCCGAACTTGATTCTACCCTAATTTGCGACCATCTCCACTTGCAGGGCTGCTCTTGCCTTTTAGAATCGAACGTGCATGATTGGGTGCGGTTTTTTGACTGCCTTTTCATAGACGGTTATCCGCCTTAGCGCCCGGATAAGCATATGCCCCGAAAAAAGGTGGTTGCGGGGCAAACACCAGCGCCCCGCAACCACCACGCAAGAGCTTTCAGCTCCGTCGTTCTCCTTTACTTGACTAACTATCAAATTACGGGAATTTCTCTCCGCTCCTTTATGGAAGGTTGTGTTTTATTGTCTTTGCATGTCCCTACTGTTTATAAAAATCAGCAATATCCCCAAAAATCCCTTCGGACTCATTCAATCCTACACGTCCCCCACGTTCGTGAATATCGGCATGATCAAACTATCCTGAAAGTTTATGGCTTCGGTGAAAACAAAAAAATCAAAGTCGTTACTATGAATGTCCTGCGTACAGAAGGGATTGAAAAAAACACTGTCTCCACACCACGCTGCCAAGTAAATCACGAAAAGCTGTCGGAGAATATTTACAGGGCAAAAAGCAGAATTTTTGAATATTCCTTTTGTAATCCTTGGGATTTTTTCTTTACCGGTACTCTTGACCCAAACAAGCAGGACCGAACTGATTTGGAATTATGGCACAAGCAGCTAACTCAATGGTTCCGGGACCTCGGTAAAAAGTACGGTATGAAAATTGCTTTTCTTTTGGTGCCTGAATTACATAAAGACGGAGCCACTTGGCATATTCATGGCCTTTTGCATGGCATTTCTCTTTCCCTTCTGCAACAATTTAAAACGGGCGATAAAATGGGAACATCACTCGCCAAAAAAGTTCAGCAAGGTGATGTCGTCTATAATTGGCCTGAGTATCAAAAGCGTTTTGGTTTTTGCGATCTGGAACCAGTCAAAAACCATGAGGCTGTTAGCAAGTATATGACAAAATATATTACAAAAAGCCTTTCTTCCAGTGTCAAAGAATTAAATGCCCATCTTTACTACCATAGTCGTGGTTTGAAAACCGCAGAGGTAATAAAAAAGGGCTCCATGTTTGCAGACATAGAACCCTCTTATCGGAATGAATATTGCTCCATGACATGGCTGCCTTTTTCGGAAGAGCTTTTGCAGAAGCTCTGCAATTCATTCTCGTTTGATTGGGAATCCCCCGAATATTTTACATCTGAATTTGAGATGTGGCAAGGAGAAATTGAAAATGACGGTGCAGCAGGCGTTCGAGGGCTTTCTTGTGGAGCAGCAGATCAGAGGCAATTCCCCAAAAACATTGATCTATTACCAGAGCGGCATGAATCGCTTTCGAGGCTTTCTGAATCAGAATCCCGAACTTTCGGAGCTGACTCTTTCCCTACTGCGGAAGTATGCCCTTTATCTGCAATCAGAGAATTTGAGCACAGTGACTCGGCAAAGCTATGTTCGGGCACTCCGGGCATTTCTGACATGGTGCTATTCAGAAGATCTTCTTTTGGTGAACCTTTCGGAGAAGTTTCGTCTCCCCAAGGCCAAACGGAAAGTGATTGACATTCTAACCGATGAAGAGGCGCGACGTCTCATGTCCTCTTTCAATCTCCGCTATTCGTTGCAGCTCCGTAATTATTGCATCTGTGCTCTCATGTTGGACAGCGGCCTCCGCATGGATGAAGTTTCTACCCTCGACCTTTCTTTGCTCCACCTGCCAGAAGGTTACGCCATCGTCAACGGTAAAGGGAATAAGCAGCGAGTGGTTCCCCTCGGCCTCAACGCCCGGAAAGCCCTGCTCCGTTACCTGAACCGCCGCCCCGGCTGCGCTTCGACAGGTCGTGTATTCTTAAAATCTGATTTGCAGCCAATTTCAGATTCCACCATCAAGCAGATGTTCCGCAAGCTGAAAAAACGTGTGGGTATCCCCCGGATTCGCGCGCACCTGCTGCGGCACACCTTTGCTACCCGGTATCTCGAAAACGGTGGGGATATTTACGCCTTGCAGCAAATCCTTGGTCATACCTCGCTTGAAATGGTCAAGCGCTATGTCCATTCTACACATCAAAAAACAGTATCTAAATTCTCGGAATACAGCCCGTTAGACCATCTGCTTTAGGGAAGGTATGGCCGGGGTTGCGAACGTCGCCAACCTCGAAAGCGCTCAGAGGCTCGATGCAGCCGCAAGGCGGCTGTATTGAGTGAGAGCGCGGCCTTCGTGCGGAAAGCGGCTAACAAATGGGGGTAGGGGGAGCGCCAGCGTCCCCCATTTGTCCGCTTTCTGTGCGGAGGTGAGAGGCGCGCCCCGGCCATACCGGCAAACAGGGTATGCAAAAGGCCGTCCATTTCCGGACGGCCTATGCCTGGTGAGCCACCGGGGATTCGAACCCCGGACCCTTTGATTAAAAGTCAAATGCTCTGCCAACTGAGCTAGTGGCTCAAGACGCTCAATTAGTATATCAATCATTTGCGGGATTGTCAAGAAAAGACGTGGGAAATCTTTCAAAAAGGCGAAAGAAATCCAAATCCGGACATCGGGCGAACCAGTGTGTCCTCAAGCAGGAACGCCCACCCTGACGGGCCGGATGCGATGCGCCAAAACCAGAAGGCAATCAAAAGCGCGCCCAGAACAGCCATCCAGCGTCTCATCCGCCCTTCAGGAATCCCCAACGGTTCCCGGTTGAGAAGCAGCCAGAAGGTCAGCGCAAACGGAACGGTCAGCGGATGGTAGCGCAGAGACGCGCGCCAGTCGAGGCAAAGCAGCGCGCGCAGGGAACGGGTCATCCCGCAGGTCAGGCAGGGCAGATGAAAAATCCGCAGCAGAAAGCAATCATGCCACCATCCGAGTATCATGGCAGCCGCGGCAAGCAGAAGAATGGCTGTGCGCAGAAGTACCGCCCGGATTTTCCGTCCTCTCGTCACCGCAGTTTCCCCCTTAAACATGCGGGGGCCGGCGCGCCCCACCCGACGCGCCGGCCCCCCTGAATGTTTCATCGAAGCCGGTCCCCTCTTATTCCGCCGAAAGGATAAAGTAGTAAACCGGCTGCCCGCCGTTGATCACAGCAACCTCGAGATCGTCGCCGAATTTGGCATGGATGTACTTCTCCACCTCACCGGCCTGTTCCTCGGTGGCCCCTTCTCCATAAAGAACGGTCACGAAGGTGCTGTCCTTGCGGATGATCGTCTTTGCCAGCTTATTGGCCGCCTTGATGAGATCCTTTTCAACAAAAGCGACCTTGCCTTCCTCCAGCGCGAGGATCTCGCCCTGCTTAATTTTATGGCCGTCAAAATCGCTGTCGCGTGCGGCGAAGGTAATCTGTCCGGTGGCGACATGCCCGGCGGCGCGGGACATCGCCAGGAAGTTCTGGTCGACATCCTGCTCGGCGTCAAAGGCGAGCATCGCCGAAAGGCCCTGCGGAATCGTCTTGGTCTGGAGCACAATGACCTGCCGGTCGGCAAGGCTGACCGACTGTTCCGCGGCCATGATAATGTTCTTATTGTTGGGCAATACAAAAACAGTTTGCGCGCCGACCGACTGCACCGCCGAAAGGATATCGTCCGTCGAGGGGTTCATTGTCTGCCCGCCCGAAACGACCTGGTCCACTCCGAGGTCGAGGAACAGCTGGCGCACCCCTTCTCCGGCGGCGACGGCGACAAAGCCAAAGGGGCGGTCGGGATCGGGCGCCGCGTAGGGCAGATTGCCGCGCTGCGCCTCGGCCTTGGCCGCTTTCTGCGCGTTGGAAACCTTGTCGGCAAACTGCAGGCGCATATTGTCCACCTTGAGCTTGGTCAGCATGCCGTAGGAGAGAGCCTCCTCCATCGCTTTGCCGGGATGGTCGGTATGGACGTGCACCTTGATGATCTCGTCGTCATCGACCACCACAACGCAGTCCCCGATCGTTTCAAGAAACGCGCGCAGCGCCAGAGGGCTTTTTTCGCCCTCCCCGCGCAGAATGATGAATTCGGTGCAGTAGGTAAAGGTGATTTCGCCCGAGAACCCGTCGTCATCCTCAAAGAAGGCGGCGGTGACCGACTCCTGCCGGGCCGGAGCGGAAACTGCGCCCGCGAGAGGAATGATGACATCATCGCGGATCACCGAGGCCATGCCCTCAAAGACAACCAGCAGGCCCTTGCCGCCCGCATCGACTACCCCCGCCTTTTTCAGCACCGGCAGCATCTCCGGGGTCTTTTCCAGCATTTCAGAGGCAGCCTGCGTCAGATCGCACCAAAGTCTGGCAACATCTTTTCCGGCTTCGCCCGCGGTCTCCCTCGCTTTTTCGGCGGCGGCGCGTGAAACGGTGAGGATGGTCCCCTCGGTGGGCTTCATCACCGCCTTGTAGGCGGCCTCCACGCCCAGCGAAAGCGCATTGGCGATATCAGCGGGAGCAGCGGTGTTCTTGCCCGCCAGCCCCTTGGAGAATCCGCGGAAAAGCAGAGAAAGGATGACGCCGGAATTCCCCCTGGCCCCGCGCAGCAGCGCGGAAGCGGCAGTTTTGGAAACCTCTTCGATCGTGGCATCGTCATCCAGACGTTCAAGCTCCCGCTTGGCCGCCGAAATGGTCATCGACATATTGGTTCCCGTATCGCCGTCCGGCACCGGGAACACATTGAGCGCATCAACCTGCTGGCGATTGTTCGCAATATGGTTCGCCCCCGAAATAATCGCATCCCGGAGGGTTTTCCCCTTTAAGAAATTCAAACGATTCACTCTCCTAAATCCTATTTTCCGGTCCTTCCGCCGTTGTGCGGACCGGAAAGCCGCGCCTTGATCCCGCGCCGCCCGACGGTGCGCCCCGTCTCCTACTCACATTTCATTGCGTCCACAAAAACATTAACGCAGTCAACCCGCAGGCCGGTCACCGTTTCGACCGCATAGCGGACCTCGGAAACAAGACTGCGGACCACCGCCGCGATATTGACGCCGTAGGCCACCTCGATGTGCAGCTCGACCTCAAGCCTGCCGTCCTTGGCGCGCACCAGCACCCCCTTGTCGGGAAGAGCGCCGCCCGCCATGCTGCGCAGTCCCTGCGAAGCGCCCGAGACAACCATCCCGGCCACTCCAAAGCAGTTCGCCGCCGCGTGGCTGACAAGCTGGGCAAAAAAGTTGGTGGAGATGCCGACCGTTCCCAAGCGATTCTCAATTCGGATCATGCGGATTCCTCCTTTGCAAAACGGCTGCCGCGGCCGTGGTGCGCCCCGGCGCCGTATTTCCAATCTGTTTTACTATTATAAAGAAAAGTCTCTGCCGTTGCAATAAAAAGATGCGATATTTTCATAATCCCCGGTGAAACAAAACAATTCCTTCACAAAGCGAAGGGGAGTTTTCCCGCGTTTCATCGCGGTTCGACAAAGCGGGAAATTCGCTCGACGGCGGCCGCGCGCCCGGTGCGGTCGTCAAGAGTGACGGCCAGACCGCAGACATACTGCGGGCCGCCCGCGGGATTTTCAAAGCGGGTCGGCATCGCATTGCGGAACCGGGCGATCACCTGCTCCGGCTTGACCCCGAGCACCGAGTGCACCGGTCCGCACATGCCCAGATCGGTGAGGTAGGCGGTGCCGCCCGGCAGGATCTGTTCGTCGGCGGTCTGCACATGGGTATGGGTGCCCGCCACCACGCTCACCCTGCCGTCCAGATAAAAGCCCATCGCCCGCTTTTCCGAGGTGGTTTCCGCATGGAAGTCGAGCACCACAAACGGCGTATCCAGCGTTTTCAAAATCCGGTCGGCGGTGTCGAAGGGATTGGCGAGCGGCTCCATTCCGGCCGTTCCCATCAGATTGACCACCGCGATGCTGCGGCGCAGCAGGTCGAGCCGAAACACCCCCGTTCCGGGGCATTCGGGCGAGAAATTCGCCGGACGGATAATACCCTCCTCCGCCTCAAGCAGATCGTAAATTTCCCGGCGCCGGAACACATGATTCCCGGTTGTAATGACGTTGGCGCCCGAGTCGAACAAGTGCCTTGCGGAAGAGGGGAGAATCCCGTTTCCCTGCGCCGAATTTTCCCCGTTGACGATCACCGCGTCGGCGCGGTAGTCCCGCCGCAGCCCCGGCAGGAGGGCGCGGACCGCCTCGCAGCCGCTCTGCCCGACCACATCGCCCAGCATGATGATTACCATAGTTTCCTTCCTTCTTCCTTTGTGTCAAGCACGGACAACGCCGCGGAGCCGAACAGCGCGGACAGCGCCGCGGAAAAATCCGCGGGCAGCGGCGCAAGGGCCGAAACCGTCTGTCCCGCCGGGCCGGTCAGGAGCATTCTCCAACAGTGCAGCGCCTGGCGCGCGATGGACCCGCAGTCCCCGCCGTAGAGCGCGTCCCCTGCCAGCGGACAGCCGAGCCACGCCATATGCGCCCGGATCTGATGGGTCCGCCCCGTCTCCAGCCGCAGCGCGGCAAGGCTGAAACGCTCTGCGCGCAGCAGGATGCGGCAGCGGGTGACGGCGGGCAGCCCATCGGAGCGCACCAGCCTGCGGTGGTCGCCGCCCTCGCCGTCGCGGGTAAGAGGCGCGTCGATCGTAACAGAATCCTCGCCGGGAGCGCCGCAGAGCAGCGCGAGATAGGTCTTTTCCGGCCGGTGGCCGGGAAGCCCCAGCCAGCAGGCGCTGTGCGGATGCTTCGCACAAATCACCACCCCCGACGTATCGCGGTCAAGCCTGCCGATCGGGCGGAACGCCCGTCCCGCCATCTCCGGAAGTCCCGCGCAGAGATTGGCCAGCGTATCGTCCGGATGCCCCTTGGAGGGGTGGCATGGCATTCCCGCGGGCTTATTCAGGATCAGGAGATCGCTGTCCTCATAGAGGACCGGCGCTTCCAGCGTCCCGGCATAGGGCCGGTATCCGCGCTCGCTGTCGGGCAGGCACACCGCAACGGTCCCGCCCGCGCGCACCGGATCAATGGTGCGGATGAAGGCTCCGTCGAGGGTCAGCCCGCCCTCGATGCGCCGGGCCGCGCGCAGCGTCGTTCCCGAGAGCCGGTGTGCTCCGCGCAGGAAGGCCGAAAGAGGCTTCTGATCCCATTCGGGCGGCACCACAAAACGCAGAACCGGCATGCTCTCCCCCCTGATTCATGTGATCCGCACAATGCCGGGCAGCGTCTCCGTCAGCAGGCTGACTGCCTCAACGATTTTGCCCGGCCTTCCTTCGACGCGCCTTGACGCCGCGCCGGCCGTCTCCCAAAACGGCGCGGCCCGGTGCGGCGTCCCGTCGGGGCTATCATACCACAGATGGGGGAAATCTTCAACCGGCGGGCCGCTCTGATTGACATCTTCCCCGCTCTTACGGTAAAATATAAAATTAGAGTTAAGAAAATTTCCCGGCGGGAGGAACGCTCGTTATGTATTTTGGAACCGAGGCGGCCGGTATGCGCCGGGCGGCCTATTACAGCAGCAATTTCGTCAAATGGAGTCTGCTCGCCACCTTTGTGGGGCTCTTCGTCGGCGGCATTTCCACCCTGTTCGGCCACCTGCTGCTTTTTGTCAACAGCTACCGCTACGCGCACGAACGGGTGGTGTGGCTGCTGCCCCTCGCGGGACTGGCGATCGTTTTCCTCTACCGCATCTCCGACAGCGCCAACCCGCGCGGCACCAACCTCGTCATCGAAGCGGCGCGTTCGGAAGAGAAGCTGCCCGCCCGGATGGCCCCTCTGATCTTCGTCTCGACCATCCTCACCCATCTTTGCGGAGGCTCCGCCGGACGGGAGGGCGCCGCCCTGCAGCTTGGCGGAAGTCTGGGGCAGCTTTTGGGAGACAAGCTGCGCATTGAAGAGGAAAACCGCAATATCATGGTGATGTGCGGAATGAGCGCGGGCTTTTCCGCCCTCTTCGGCACCCCCATTGCCGCCGCCATCTTCCCACTGGGGCTGGCGAGCATCGGCATGATCTACTATACCGCGCTGGTGCCCTGCACCATCTCCTCCCTCGTCTCCTACTGGGTCGCGCTCTATTTTGGGCTTTCCCCCGAACGCTTTCACCTCGCCGCCTTTGAAACGACCCCGATCCTCGCGCTGCGGGTCGTCCTGCTGGCGGTTCTCTGCGCGGTGGTCAGCATCCTGATGTGCGCTGTCCTGCACCAGACGGGGAAGCTCTTCCAGAGCATCTTTCCGAACCAGTATCTGCGGATCGTCGTCGGCGGCAGCCTGGTCTGCCTGGCCGCCGCGCTGTTCGGGCGCGACTATCTCGGCGCCGGGATGCATATCATCGAACGCGCCATAGAAGGCGAGGCCACGCCCGCCGCCTTTCTGCTCAAGCTGCTGTTCACCGCCGTCACCCTGGGCGCCGGCTATAAGGGCGGAGAAATTGTTCCCACCCTCTTTGTCGGCGCGACCTTCGGCTGCACAGCGGGCGGGCTTCTTGGAATTCCTCCCTCTCTCGCCGCCGCCCTTGCCATGATCGCCGTCTTCTGCGGCGTAACCAACTGCCCTCTTGTTTCACTGCTGCTTGCGTTTGAGCTGTTCGATTTCGCCTGTCCTGAGCTTTTCCTGCTGGCAGCGGCGGTCAGCTACATGCTCTCCGGCTACCGCAGCCTCTACAGCGCCCAAAAGATTCTCCATCCCAAGACAGAGTTCCGGCAGCTTCACCGCTCCACCCACTGACACCTCCGCCGCCCGCGCGGCATGAAAGGAAGCGGACTCATGCGTACAATTTTATGGTTCCTGTATTTTTGGCTCTATCTGCTTGCCGTCGAGCCATGGCTCTGGAAGGTCCGCGCCCTGAAACGGCAGGGACGGACCGAGGAGCACGATATTCTGGCAGGCCGGATCATCCACAACTGGGCGCGGCGCCTGCTCGCTGCCGCCGGAGCGCGGGTGACGGTGGAAGGACTCGAAAACCTTCCGGAGGGAACCGCCGTCTTTGTCTCAAATCACCAAAGCTATTTCGATATTCCGCTGGCGCTCGGCTACCTCGGAGATCCGAAGGGGCTGGTTTCGAAAAAGGAAATCGACCGGATTCCTTTTATTCGCCAGTGGATGCGCGAGCTTGGCTGCGTTTTCCTTGACCGCGAAAATCTGCGCGCCTCGGTCTCCGCGCTGGGCGATGCCTCCGACCGGGTGGCCGCCGGCTATTCGATGGTGGTCTTTCCGGAGGGAACCCGCTCCGAAACCGGCGAGGTCGGGGAATTCAAGGCGGGCGCTTTTAAGATTGCCCAGAAAAACAAGGTGCCGGTTGTACCGTTTGTTCTCGAAGGAAGCAGCCGTCTCATGGGCAAGCACAGCCTCTGGATTCACCCGGCCTCGGTCACTGTCAAAATACTGGAGCCGATCGACACCTCTTGCTACAGCAGGGAGGAGTGGCGGGCGCTGCCCGCGCTGGCCGAGCGGCGGGTGAAGGACGGTCTCGCTTTGCTGCGGGCCGGGGGCGCTGAGAGATGACACCGAAACAAGAGGGCGGGCCCCGCTTCGACCGGCACTATCTGCTACCGATCACTTATGCGCTGACGCTGACAGCATCTTATCCTGCTCTTCTGTGGCTTGCTTATCCCGTTCTTCTGTGGCTTGGCAAATATGCACTGGCGGCGCTGACCGTGGCGGAAAACCTGTCTTTCTGGGAACCCGCTCTTTTCCGCCTGCTGCTGGCGGGGGTTCTGCTCTATGCGCTGTTTCTCCTGCTTCTTGGTGCCGCGAACATCATCTGCTCCTTTCGGATGGCGCAGCGCGGGGAAATTCGCTTTTGCATCAACGCGATGCTGATTTTGAAATACGGGTTGATTCCGTTTTTCCTTTTTAATTACCTGCTCGGATTGCTGGTTTGCCTTGCTTTTTTCGTCGGTACCCGGGGCATGATCCTTTTTGCCTTTCCGGTGACGGTTCCGTTCCTTCTTCTCGCCGTTTTCAGCGTTTGGGCAATGCTGCTTCCCGGCTCATTCTATGGGCTGCAGGTGGTACGTCTGGGAATCCGGCAGGGAAAGCTCGCGTTCCCCGCGGCGATTTTTCACCTGCTGCTGCAATTTACCTTTGTTGCCGACGTGTTCGATGCAATGTATCTTTCCGTGAAAAAATGGGAGATGGGAAAAAAGAGCGCGGCGGCAGTCTGCATGGCTTGCCTTTTGGGCGCGGCGGCCACCGCGCTGGCCGCCCTGCATCTTCTGTGAACGAAAAAGAGCGGTTCGGCTGCCGCGGGATTGCCTTGCCGAATGCCCCGCGCCTCCTGTGAACAAGAAAGAGCGGTTCGGTCCCCTTCAAAGGGCCGAACCGCTCTTTCTGCCTGCGGCGAACATTTTCTCGTTTCAGACGAGGCAGATGACCCGCAGCAGCAGCATCCCGATCACGCCAGGAAGGCCAAGCAGAAGCGCGACGCAGACGGTAAACCCGTTCAGGCCAAGCATCGCCGCCGCGCCGGCCGGTGCAAAGTGGGCGGCGAGCAGTCCTGTAATCCCCACCGCCGCCGAGGGAATCATTGTATGCAGCGCATTGATCCGTCCCAGTGACCGCACGATCACCAGTGCCGCCGCCCCCAGCACAATCCAGAGATAAGGCTCCATTCCACCCGCCTCCTTTGGTCAGGGCACCATCATCAGCGCCGTACTTTCGCGTTCCGGCTGGCGATGAGTCCGGTCATATTCACGAATTTTGTTGAGGTAATACCGATAGCGCATCTGCAGCGCGTTGCGCTCATGAATATTGGCCTCGGTCATATCAAAATCGCAGATCATATTAAAATATCGTTCGTTTTGTTCCAATCTGGCCTGCAGCCTTTTGAGCTCGGCCATCCACTCCTTTCGCATCTGCGCGCCTTTGTCAACCGCCGGCGCCGTCTCCCTGCGCAGCAACATGCGTGCACCACCCTTTCTCTGTTATGTTATGCGGGTAGTATGGGACGATATTCCGCCGGCTATTCCCACGAATCTACATCCGAAAGGAAAAAGCGCCCCGCGGAACCGAAGTTCCGCGGGGCGCTTTCTGCGACCAGACATATAAGCCGGGTTCTGTATTTGACAACGATCTATCTTGGCTGTGGGTCGCCCCAACAGCTCCAGCCACGCTTTCGAAGGCACGACGGGCCGCCGTATCGCCTTCTGTCGGTGTTGCTCCGGATAGGGTTTACAGGGCCGTTTTGTCTCCAAAACGCCGGTGAGCTCTTACCTCGCCTTTCCACCCTTACCCGCCGGGACGGCGGGCGGTATCTCTCTGTTGCACTTTCCCTAAGGTCGCCCTCGGCTGCCGTTAGCAGCTATCCCGCCCTGTGGAGCCCGGACTTTCCTCATGCGCGCCTTTCGGCCGCACGCCGCTGTCTTGTCTGCTCGCGGTGACCATCATAACACAAAAAGGCGGCGAAGGCAACCGCGCGGCAGAAGAAAAGGCTTCACAAAAACTTCCGCCGAAGGGCTGCCATCTTTGATAAAATGGACCGGGTGTTTTTGGACGTGTTCGGCAGTCAGCCTGCTTTCGGCATATTCAAAGATCATCCGACCACATTACGGGGCAAGCGGCGGGCCAGACCTTCCCCGATTCAGATAGAAAGAACCATTTGCGCGGACTGCCAAGATGAGGTGTGATACGGAACCACCCGGCAAAAACAGTTCTTCCCTTCCAGCTGTTTCCGATCGATATCTGTGCAATGCACCGGGATTCTGCAAAAGGCGGCATGGCCGGACGAGCAAAGGCGCCAGCTGCCGGTATCCCGGTCTGTGGTCCCTGTAATCATCACACCGCCGGCCTGCGAAAATTGCGCGGCCAATGCCTCGGACGCCGCCGTGTCCAGCTGAGGCTCCGAAAGAAAGCATACGCCGTTTTCCGGCACGCCGTTTAGAGGCCGGACCGTTACCCCCTCAAGCTCATGGCGAAAATGCTCCGTTACCCACTGTCCATCCTGCCGCGCCAGACGAAATTGTTCTGTAAAATGGTCATCTCCATATAGGGGCAGTTGGAGGTGCCTTCGGTGCAGCAGGTACAGCAATTCCAGTCCACGCCCATATTTGGGAACCGGAAGAAGCAGCGGCATTTGTCTCTCGCAATAGAGGCGGATACCGGTTATAAAAGCCTCCCGCATCTCGTCCCCGGTCCGGAGCTCCGGGCCATAGGCGCTGTCCAGAATGGCCAGATCCGCTTTTATGCCGCGAATCGGGTCGACGGCATAGACCGGGCTGTCCTCTCGATAATCGCCGCTGAACAGCAGCGACCTTCCTTCCAGCACAAAATGATACCACACGCTTCCGACGCAATGCCCGGAGCGTCCCCAGCACAGCCGCCAAAACCGCGGGGTGTGGAATGATTCCAAAGAGATTGCCCTGCGGCCGGGTTCCTTCAGCTGACTGAGTGTTTCTGAGGTTCCGACGATGATCCCGGAAAAGCCGCGGCTTTCCAGCCATGGCAGCGCTCCGGTGTGGTCTCTGTGGGAGTGGGTGAGGAACACATAGGAAAGCCCTTCTATCTCTTCCCCCGTCAGCTTTGGGTACGGTTTTGCCGCGTCCGCCGCAAGACCGCAGTCGACCAGAAAGGAAACCGTATCTCCCCGCACAAAAAAGCAGTTTCGCCCATGCTCGCCCACACCGCCCGCAAGCTTTACAATCATGTTTTTCGCTCCTTTCGTCCTGACAATCCGTTCATGATCAGCAGCGCGGCGGTGGTAATCAGCACACAGAGCACCGCCATGGCCATCCCGAGGGATACGCTTCCCTGCTCAAATTCCCGGTTGATGTAGGTGGAAACCACCAGCACATTGGGCGGCGCGATCAGGCTGGCTGTCACAAGCTCTCGGAAAGCAATGATAAAAATCATCATCCATCCGGACAGGATTCCTTTGAAAATCATCGGCAGGGTGATGCGGCAGAATACATAAGAAGGGCTGCCGCCAAAAGTTCTGCCCGCCTGCATCAAGCTGTCGTTGATCTGGGCAAAGGCAGAGGTCACATATTGCACGGTGTAAGGCAAATACAGCGCGACATAAGCCAGCACCATGATGCCGATGGTGTTATACAGCGGGATTGTTTTATAGATGGCATTCCAGAACAGCATCATACCGATAATCAGCACGATGCTGGGCAGCATCTCCGGCAGCAGGCTGACCGCCTCAACGGCTTTGCCCAGCTTTCCTTTTCGTCTGCGCGCGGCCAGAACCACGGCAGTACCCAGCGCGGAACAAATTACGGCAGAGGCAGAGGCCAGGAAAAGACTGGTTTGGATCGCCCGCAGGCTCTTTGGCGTGGTGAACAGCTCCGCATAGTGGGCAAATGTAAAATTGCCGGGAGTCAGCCCATATCCTCTTAAATGGATCAGGGAGGTGCTGATGATGGAGAAATAGGGAATCCCTATTGCCGCCAGCGCAACCACGGCCGCCCACACCCATGCGAGAAGGTGACCCGCCGGATGAAGCGTTGTTGCGGCGGGACGCGAACCCTTGCCGCCGACCAATCGATAGCTGCAGCGGTCCGTGATGTGATTCTGAAGAAGCCACAGCCCCATGCAGATCGCCACCAATACGGCGGACAAACTGGCGGAGCGGCCAAAATCAATGGGTGCGGTTGTGGAGTATCGGTGAATGTCGGTGGTAAAGACATAATACCCGATTCGGCGGCCAAGCGTGTAAGGCGTTCCGTACTCCGCCAGCGTTTTGACAAACACCAGCAGTGCTCCGATGGCATAATTTCCGGTCAGCAGAGGCGCAAAGATCTTTCGGAGTCTTCTGCCGAATCCCGCGCCGAATACCGCGCCGCTTTCTTCCAGACTTGCCGGAATATTTGATATGGCATTTTTCATCATGGTCATCAAAAAGGGGAAAACATGCAGACTCATGACCAGAACCAAACCGCCGAAGCAGAAAAACTTTTCCGAAAAACTGCCGCTTGAAGGAAAAAGCTGCTGAAACAGGCCGCGCTTCTGCATAAACAGAATCCAGCCCATGGACGCTATGTAGGGCGGCGTCATAAAGGGAATCATAAAAATGATATCCAGCCAACGCCGCTTTGCAAGCTGGGTCCGGGCCAGCAGATACGCGGTTGGAACGGCGATAACCGTAGAGCAGAGAACGACGCAAAGGCCAAGTCTCAGAGAATTCCAAATTGTTTGCAGGTTGCCGCTGTCCGCGATCATGGCCCACGCACCCGAAAAGTCAAGGCGGCCATCTGAGATGACCGCCTCGGCAAAGATCATGATGAGAGGGCAGACGATCAACACGCCTAAAATCACCAGAAGCCCGATCAGCGGGAGAACGGATTTCCGTGTGGCTGAAAGCTGTCTCATATTGCCTCCGCCCGGGTTACTGACACATTGCGTTCAGCTTGGCAGCGATATCGGAAGCAGCCTCCATCATTTTGTCCCAGTCGGTGGTGATCTGCGGAATTTCATCCAGATTGGAACGGTTATCACACTTTACATCGCTGCGGCCGGGCAGCAGATAGGCGGCTGCAACCAGCTCCTGCGCCTCATCGCTGAACAGGAAGTCGATGAACGCTTTGGCGTTGTCCATGTTGGGAGCGGTGTTCATAATCATGGCGGGGCGGGGGTTCACAACGGTACCGGTGGCGGGGTAGTAGATGGCGAGAGGCTCCCCCTTTGCCATCGAGGAATAAGCGTTATAATCAACACCGGCAATCAGGATGCCTTTTTCACCGGTAGTGACCGCTTCCAGCGCGGCCTTGTTGGCTCCGAGGACAGTCAGGCCGTTATCGGCCCAAGACTGCATCACATCCTCGCCGTCATCGGTTCCGGTGGCAAAGCCGGCCAGAAAATCTTTGCAGGCGCCGGATTTTTCAGGGTCGGGAATCGCGATGTCACCCTGATACCGGACATCGGCAAGTTCCGCCCAGTCGGCATTCAGCTCCGGGTAAATCGTGGTGTTGTAAATGACGCCGACCGCGGAGGCGCTGTAACCGAACAGGGTGCTGTCCGCATCAATCCAGCCTTTGTTGATCTTACCGGCGTTGGCAGGGGTGTAGCTTTCCAGCAGGCCGCCGGCTTTTAGGGAAAGGCCGTCGGACCAGGAAGCCAAAATGACAACATCGGCCGCGGGGTTTGCTTTTTCCGTTTCCAGACGGGCTAAAATTTCACCGGTGGTGCCTTGAAACTGTTCGACCTCCACGCCGGTTTTTGCGGTAAAGGCCCCGGCCAGCTTATCAGCCAGGCCGGATGGGCTGGGCATATATACGGTAACCTTGCCGGAAAGGGAAACGGGTTCGGCGGAACCGGCAGGCGCAGAAGCGGGCGCGGGGGCGCTTTCCGTATTGCTTGAAGATTCGACGGACTGACCGCAGGCGGCAAGGCACAGGCAGCCGGCCAGCAGCAGAGACAGAACTTTCTTTTTCATCTTAGGTTTTCTCCTTTTGCAGTAAAATAATGTTTTGCGGATCTATATAGACGGAAATCACGCTTCCAACAGCCGGTTTTTGGCTGCTGTGCAGTATCCAGAACACACCGTTGTACCTCAAAATAATTTCATAGGTATCACCAAGATATTGAACGCCCGTCACAGGCAGCTCGAAGAGCTGACAACCCTCCGCCGGGACCAGAGAGAGCGCCTCCGGGCGGACAAGTTTGGTATCGCTGAACCAGTTGGCTTTCCCGACAAAGTGAGCGACAAAGGGGGTCGCGGGACGGCGGTAAATTTGCTCCGGCGTATCATATTGCTCAATCCTCCCTTGGTATAAGACGGCAATGCGATCGCTCATGCTCATGGCCTCGGTCTGATCATGGGTCACAAAAACAGCGGTAAGGTTCAGCCGGGAAACTATTTCCCTCAGTTCGTGCCGCATTTCCTCCCGCAGAATGGCGTCCAGCGCGGAAAGCGGCTCGTCAAAGAGCACGCAAGCAGGCTCAATCACAATTGCTCTGGCAAAAGCCACCCTCTGCTGCTGCCCTCCGGAAAGCTGGTGGGGATACCGCTGTGCGCAGCCTTCAAGCTGAACCGCGCGCAGCGCTTCCATAACGCGTTTCTGCAGGTCCTGCGTTTCCTTTCGGGCGCGCAGACCAAATGCAACATTCTCGAATACCGTCATATGAGGCCACAAGGCAAAATCCTGAAAAACGAAACCGAGGCCGCGTTTTTCAGGAGGGATATTAATATGCTTCACGGCAGAAAACACGCAGGTCTCGTCAAAATAAATTTCGCCGGTGTCGGGGCTTTCCAAACCGGCCATCATGCGAAGCAGGGTGGTTTTTCCGCAACCGGAGGGACCGAGCAGCGTGGTAAAGCTGCCGCTTTCTATAGTTAAGTCACTGGGGCGGATAACCTGATTTCCAGAAAAGCTTTTTGTTACTCCAACGAGCCGAATCTCCATAGACATCCTCGCCCTCCTGTTTTTTGTATTATAGAGAACGGCTGTTATGTCTTCGACCACAGTATAGTGAAATCCATGTAAAGCTTACGTATCTTGAGGAACCCGCCGACAAATGTGAAAGCCGGGACTGCAATTACGATTTCCGCCCCGGCTCCGTATGTTTCAGGAGGGAACAAGCCCGCTTTAACCATTCTCTTCAGATTCAGGGCCGCGGCGGCGGGGAGGCATTCCCCGTTTACCGCCGAAAGGTTTCTTCCGCATATTTTCGAAATGCGGCGTTCTCATTTTATGGCCGGGCAAATGTCTCATATCCGGATTTTTCGGCTTTATCCTGGAACCGTGCTCCGGCGGGCCTGTTGTAAACTGCCATCCGCTCCCCCGCTGCAATATTCTCCTGAAACAGTCCGAGCCGCCGGCATGCGGGAGTGTTCGCGTCATCAATCGGACTGGGCAGGCGGCAAGTAAAAAATGATTGTCAATGACAGCTCTTCATTTTAGAGAAACGGAGTTCTGCGCTTTAAGGCGTACCGCGCTGCCAGCGAATTGAGCAGGCTGTCAAAGCGGCGTGAAACTCCGAGAGGTCCCCTGCTCATGCATAAAGGGAAGGGGGCAGTCGCCCCCTTCCCTTCTATTATATGCTGTGGCGATGCAAGAACCCCCCAACTCTGCTGGGAGGAGTAAAAAAGTCTTGGCTTCAAGCATCGGACGAAGCGGGAAACGAACGACAACTTTACGATTGTCAAAAAGCTGCGGTTGGAACAGTAACCGCCTGTTTCCGGGCTGCCGTGCAAGTGATGCAGGAGACAGATGATTCAGCGCTTCTTGCGAGGCTTGCCGGTATGAAGCCCTTCCATGGCTTACACAAGCTCCCAGCTTGGCGGGATGTTATGACTGATTTACATTTTGCGGGAATTATTGTATCCTGATAAACAAGTATTGCAAAGGAGGCGGACCAATGAAAATCGGCGAAATTTCCAAGCTATGCAACGTGAACCACGATACCCTTCGTTATTACATTTCTCTAGGTCTGCTCAATCCTCAGAGAAAAAATAATCAGTACATTTTTTATAAAAAGGATCTCGAGGATCTTCTTTATATTCAAAAGCTCAAGGGAATGTGCTTCTCGCTGAAAGAAATTGAGACAATTATGCGTTTTCAAAGAACCTCCAACTGGGTGGAGCCAAATATAATCAGTGAATATTCATTTATGTTGAAAGCGAAGAAGGAAGAGCTGGTGGAAAGACAGGCATTTCTTCAAACCTCGATCGATTTAATTTCTGAAGAACTGCAGCGTATTTCTCATCTGCGTATTCAAAGCCAGTTTGACAGCGGCGTTCCGCTGCGCGCACTTCCCCTTCTGGTTTGCCCAAAATGCAGACAGGCTTTACAGATTGAGCAAGCCACCTTTGTGCGCAAGTATGTCAAAAGTGGTCTCATTACCTGTACATGTGGTTATTCCGCCGTGATTGACCATGGAATCATTGTGACCAACAATCGCTACACGGCTCCCTACGATTCACCCGATACTGATCGTGCGCTTTATCGCACCCTTTGCAGCGATTTGCTCAAAATGTATCAGCAGTGCTGCTCTTACATTTTCGCAAATCTTTCCGCAGTCAATCTTCAGAACAAGGTTGTTTTTGAGGGCAACATCAATGGGTACTTTTTTCTTTACAATCATTTCAGCGATTTACCGAAGGACTGTCTTTACATTATTGTTGATAAATATCCCGAAACCATATTAATGTACAAAAGCTTGATTGAAAAACTCAATCTTGATCTGGATATCCTCTATATTGCCGACGCATCCAATAACTATCCGCTCAGGGCTGGATGCGTTGATATTTGCATCGATTTTTTCAGCAGCAACGAGCATCAATTCTATCATCCGGACAATCTTCCGCATGCGGTAAAAAATTTTTTGGCGGAACGGGCGCAGGTTATCGGCAGTTATATGCAGCTGCTTCCTCAATCGAAAAGCCGGACAAATGTGGCGGTCAAATATCCCGAGTGCTCGCATGATTGCTATCTCTTTGGAAAAGTGGAAAAGGAACTCGTTGATCAGGGCTTTCATATTTTCTCTGAAATGATTGGAAGCGTAATGAAAACACAAAACAAATTCAGTTTTACTTGTCATGTGGATAACGACCCCTTATGTTTTTATTGCTTCAGCGCCAAGCGCCCCTGAATTTTCAAGTAAGTTGTCTTTATTTTTAAAATTTTTTGCGGCTTCTCTTCCATTTGCAGGTTTTGATAACCAGTTCTTTTAGCGAGCATTTTCAAAATGCATTTTTTGTTGCCTGCTCAACCGTATCTGCATATTGTTCCGGTTTGGTTCAGATGGAAAACACTCTGGGGATTTTGGATAATTGCCTAAAAGGGACTGCCGCGGAAAATCTCAATACCGCAGAGGTTCTGTATCCCATCCAGCCGGGAAAATCAAGTCTAAGCGAAAGTACACCTATAAAAACCAGCTGCAAATATCTGGATTTTCAGTCATGACCACCCGCGACGGGGTAGTCATGACTGAGAAAAGCCGTGCCTGCTGCAAGAAGAAAACCAACGGCGGCGCCGGCGGCTCCGAAAGGCTTTCGCTGCACCCGAAAAAGAATCCGAGCGAAGCGAGAAACCACTAAAAAACGTCAGAGGGAGCAGCGGCAAGAGAAAGCCATGTAAAAGGGCCCCCACAGCTATTTGAACAGCTGTGGGGGCCCTGCAGTAACAATACGCATAATCCTCTGATGGGAATAGGCCCAAAAAAGGTTTGCGCAAACCACCGGAACGGCCCGTGGTTATAATTTGTATGGAAACTTTGAAATGTCAGGGCCGTCTAAGTGGCAAAAAGTACTTAAAGATTTTAAAACAGGTGTTTTTCATTCAATTACCATCAAAACTGCTCCGCCGCGTACCCGCTCCCCCTGCTCTACCATGACTTCGACAACCTCGCCTTCAACAGGGGAGAGAATCGACTGAACCATTTTCATGGCCTCCATTTTTGCAACGACATCCTTAATTTTGACTTGATCACCGGGTTTTACAAAAATTTCTTGAACCATACCGGGCACTCTGGTTTTAATTTCCATCATACAAACTCCTTTTAAATGTTGTTGTATTCCTATGACAACCGCACCCAAGAGATTTCCATACGGCGCGGCAGGATAGCAATTCAGGGTCACCGCTTCTCTTTTTGGCCAGAATTGTGTTCTGACTGCTCAAAAGCTCCCTCAGTTTGAGGTACCATTCTCCATCAATCGAAAGCTCCGCATCGGTACGAATTCCAAATTGGTTCTCCAGCCTTTGCATATCGCCGTCAAACTCCCGCAGACCGCGAAAAGAAGCGGGATACAGAACGACATCGAGATCGGACGTTTCATGTAAGTAAGGCAGTCCGGTTACAGCCTGCAATGCCGCCGCCCCAAAAATCCCAAAAGGGATTCTTCGCGACTGTGCGCATTCCAGAAGGCAGCGCGTTAACCGCCCAGCCGGACCCTCCAGCCCGCATTTCGCCGCCTCTTCAGCGGAAACACGCCGCTCAATCTCGCAGAGGGGAATACGCGCGGCGATACGCCGTCTCACACCATTAAACCGAACCGGAAATGAAAATCCAACGTCAATCCATTCCGAATCAGCACTGTTGGTTTGACTCCTGCAGATGGCCGGAACTTCAGAAAAGGAACGCCAAAGCCCATCATCCCATTCATGCGATGAAACCCGGTTCTCCCAGGCGTATCTTCTTCCCGTACTGGTAATAAACAGGAGATCGTGGCGCTGGGGAACGACGTTTAGCATGATTTGCTCCAAACCGGATCGGTCTTGGCCTCCCTCTGGTATGCGCGCTGGGCTTCCAGCAGGTCGTCAAACATCCGCGTGGCGGCGGGTCCTTCCAGAGAAAGAGTCCTCTGAACCCCTGGGAGAGAAACACTCAACATGGTATGAGGTGCACCGCGGACAAGGTCCTGCGACACGCGAACGATGCGGCCCTTGATTCGCAGAACGGTTCGTGCCGCGCGAACCACCGTTTCATATCCGGACGCGGTGCAGGCAACCACCGTAGTCTCCGGGTCCGTTTCTGCTCTCATACGGGTCGCGGTCAAAATGCATCCCTTTGAATTGAGAGGGTGCCGCCCCGTCAGGAAACAGTCTCCCGTAGCGATTCCCCCTACGATCAAATGACGCCGCAGATCAGAGCGGCCTGAATCCCAAAGAACGATATCCTTGCGCAAAGGGATTCCATCGAGGGTCAGCCATCCGAACTCCTGACAGCCGTAAAGATCATGCAGTGAGGCGCCTGCAAATTTTTGCACCTCCTCTGCAAGCTGGGCATCAAGCGGTGAGCCTGCGGCCACCAAAATCATTTTGGAGGGTAAATGTTCCCGGATTCCCAGCCGCTCCGCATCGATTAATGCTGACCGCAGAAAAGCGGACTCCCCGATCACCGCCCGTGGATTTTGACCGCAAAGTGCCGTCAGAAGAGCGTCCCGGCTTGGCCGAAGGATAAATTCCGCCTTTACTCCATATTCATCGAGCGCGCGCCGTGTGAAGACATTGACCAGCGGAGGATAAGTAATGATTATATGGTCTCCGGTGCGGATTCCGGCCATCTCCAGCGCCCGTTTTCCCGCCTCGATACGGGCCGGAAGCTCCTGATGGGTGATGCCCACAATATTCTGAAAGGCCGAACTGCCGGTGGTAAAGGTAAGATAGGCCAGATTCAAAGGCGTATGCACCTCTTCTATACGGTGGGCCGCGGTTGGGCCGGCGATCCCTTTATCGGCTAATGTGCAGCGGGGCATCTCCTCCAACAGAGGGCCGTTTCCAAACAGAAGAAGCTCCTGATACATCTTTTCGATTCGATTCATCTGCCCCTACCTCAGATAACGTCCGGATACCTGAGAAAATTCCTGTTGCATCCGCGCCAAAACAGCCGGCCGGGCGGTGCGGCCCTGCCGTTCGGCGCCGAGTATCCCCCGGCTCCAGGGGCCGGTTTTTTCGAATTCCCCTTTGGCCTTATGGCAGCGAATCTCAGCAATGTGGCGGCTGACGGCCTCCGCCATTTTTTCCGGTGCGGAAACGATCTCCTCCACACCGCCAAGGCGGTGAAAAAAATCAACGCCGGAAGCAAAAACCGGACTTTTTTGGGACAGCTCCTCCAGCCGTTCAATATCCATTTTGGTAATGCGGGAAATGCTCGAAAGGGGCATAACATGGATCACAGTGCCATATTCTTTCGGCAAAGCGAGAATGCGATCGGCCTGCAGGCCATGGCAGAGAAAAGCGCCGCTGATGGCCCGGCCTATGACGATTGCCACTACAGCGTGGCCGCACTTGCGCGCTTCGGCCAGCGCAAGCTGATAGGCGCCCGTTGCCTTATTCATACCGAAAATTTCCTCTACCTTTCCCGGGGCGTTTCCGGGGGTATCGACCACCAGCACAAGCGGGCGCTTTTCTCCGGGCCGCTTTTCCCGGTCGGCTTCAATGGTCTCATAGACGGCGGATGCCATTTTATAGGCCTCCTCCATTCCAATCACCCCAAAATACACGACGGGGAACCTTGGGTTTACTGCTTCGGCATCGTTTGCAATCATGGTTACGGCGACTCCGCCGATTCTGGCGGTGCCGACGACCGCGCCCGGTCCGAATTCGGCGTCCATCACAGCATTTCCGACATGGTTTTCCTGAAAGCTGCCCTCGTCCGCGAGCATGGCGACTGCGTCGCGCCCGCGTCCAATCATCTGCATTTCCATCTATTCCACCTCCCTCGGTCTGCGATGCGCCGTTTTCAGGAATTCTTTTACTTCCATCTCGGGAATCAGATCCGGTTCCGCGTTTCCGTAATACCGCCAAATATCTTTTGAATCAGAAGGATTCAGTTGAGCCGCAAGGCGAACCAGAGCCATCTGTTCCCTTACCAATTCATAGGACCCGATCCGGCGGCAGCGGCAAAGGCTGCTGTATGGCCTGTTCAGCAGTCCGCAAAGGGCATCGCGAAATGCACCGATGCGATCCTCGACCAGCTCGTTGCAGTCACACATAATATATTTGTGTTTGCCTCCTGTCGTACGGGAAATCAACGATTTATCCGAGGCGTCAAACTCTTCTTTCCCAATTTCCTGTTCAATCACCTCCGGCCCTGTCAGCCCCAGACGGCCTTGCGGACTCATGAGGATCACATCGGTGGCCGCCGCGACGAAGCCCATGCCGCCGAAACACCCTACCTTGCTGCCGATCAGTGAAATGACCGGCACCTTTCCCTTCGTGTCCTGAATCAAATCCATAATTTCCGCATGAGCCAACAGGCCCGCGTTGGCCTCATGCAGCCGGACCCCGCCTGTTTCAAAGGAAACCACCACCGCCGGGCGATATCGCTCCAGGTCATGGGGATGCTCCTGTGCCGCGTGATCGTAGGCGGTAAGAGCCAGACGGAAAATTCCCGCCATTTTCGCGCCATGGACCTCCCCAACTGCTCCGCCGATAAACTTTCCCTCCTGCGAGATGACAAAAACAGGATGTTCTCCAACCAGTCCTACTCCGGTGACCACGCCATCGTCGAAGGAAACGGCTTCTCCGAGTATCGGAAGATGCGGGCTCATCATCCGATCCCGAGGCCCGGCCAGTTCGGTAAAGCTTCCCTCATCCGTCAGGCCGATTGCCCGTTCCCGCGCCGTTGCCTCCAAAAAGCTTTTCCGCTGCAGCTCGGAATAACGCATCAGATTTCCCCTCCCCGCGCTTCAAGCAACGCTTGCCGCAGCCGCAGCCCCACCACGAACGGCGTCGCATTGTTGTCGTTGATTTCAAGCTCCAGATCTCCGCAGCCGCTTTCCGCCACAAAGCGCCGAAGTACCAGCTCCCAGACACGGTCAAAGCCTGAAACCGGCGTGCAGACCGTCACATTGACCCTGCCGTTTTGCTCCCTGCGGGTGAGCAGCACCTCCATATCGCCGGAGCCCACTACCCCGCTGTGCGACCACTCGCGCGGAATGGAAGCACCGGGGATTCCATCAAAAGAAAACTTGAGATGAACAAGTGCCATTTTTGCCTCTCCTTACCAATTCTTAAATTTTCCGGGCGGCTGGTACAATCCTCCCGACCAGCGGACAAGATCCCTTACGTTCTGTGCGGCCAGCAGACCGCGGCTGGCTCGCGCGGGATCAATGCCCAGATCCCGCGGGGTTTTGACAATCCCCCGGTCACGCAGCAATCGGGTTTCCGACGGATTTGCCTTGAGTCCGACCGGTGTAAACCCCGCCACCGCGCGGATCGCGGCGCGCCGCTCCTCAATGGAACGGCAGCGGTGCAGGTAGGCAATTCCTTCCTCCGTTACAATGTGGGTGAGATCATCCCCATAAATCATAACCGGAGGGATCGACAGTCCCGCGTTTTCCATCAGATTCCATGCGTCGAGCCGCTCTACAAATCCGGGGGCCATTTTTTCGCGAAAGGTTTCCTGAAGCTGAACCACCAGCCGTTTGCCGCGCGGCATTCTTCCGACAAGGGCTTCCCGCTGGCCATTTTCCTCGCCGCATTGCAGCCATGCCGGAGAGGCATGACGCCGCCCCTTGGGGTCACAGCCCATATTCGGCGCGCCTCCGAATCCGGCGATACGTCTGGCCGTGGCGGTCGAACTGTTTCCGTCTTCATCGATCTGCAATGTCCCACCGATAAACATATCGACCGCATAGTGCCCCGCAATCTGGGCATAGGTGCGGTTGGATCGCGGGCTTCCGTCCGGGCCGATGAAAAAGACATCGGACCGCTCCCGCACATATTGCTCCATACCGAGCTCGCCGCCGAAACAGTGAATGTTTTTTACCCATCCGCTTTCGATCGCCGGGATCAGCGTGGGATGAGGGTTAAGAGCAAAGGCGGAGCATATTTTCCCTTTCAGGCCCAATTCCTCTCCATAGGTTGGCAGCAGCAGTTCAATGGCCGCCGTATCGAAGCCAATTCCATGGTTGACCGTCTGCACTCCATATTCGGCATAAATACCTTTGAGCGCCATCATCGCACGCAGAATCTGCGATTCGGTAATCAGTGCCGGATCGCGGGTAAAAAGCGGCTCCAGATAAAATGGTTTTGGAGAAGGAACTACAAAATCCACCCAGTCGGCCGGAATATCCACTCTCGGAACCCGTTCAACAATTTCGTTGACCTGTGCGATGACGATGCCCTGCTTAAATTTAGTCGCCTCGACGATCACCGGAGTATCCTCGGTATTGGAACCGGTATAAAGATTTCCGTCGCGGTCCGCCTGATAGGCAGCCACTAATGCGACGCGGGGAATGAGGTCGATAAAGTAGCGGCCAAACAGCTCAAGGTAGGTATGAATATCCCCCAGACGAACCTTTCCGCTTTGGATTGCGTCGGCCAGCTTTCCGGCCTGCGGTCCGGCATAAGAAAAGTCAATCTTTTCGGCAATTCCTTTTTCAAACAGTTTGATGTGGCTGTCAAGCGCGATGGAGGACTGCACCATGTGCAGCCCATGTACCTTTTTCGGATTGACCCTGCAAAGCCGCTCTGCCAGAAAATCGGCCTGCTTTTGATTGTTTCCTTCCAGATTCACCTTGTCGCCCGGGTGAATTACCGCTTCAAGCAGCCGCGTAACATCTTTTGCCGCCACGATTTTCCCATCGCCCAAAATTTCTGCCGCCGCGTTTAGGCGCTCGGCGGTGTCACAGCGCAGGGCATTCCAAGTCTGAGTGCTCATTTCTTGCATAATAACTCTCCTCACGATATAAGCGGCTGCTCTCAACCGATCATCGAAATGGTAGTGACAAAGACACCGGCAGCAATCGCACTGGTAATAACTCCGCTGATATTCGCCCCCATGGCGAGCGGCAGAATCATTGCGAAGGGATTTTCTTCCTCAGCCGCATGCTGTGCCAGCTTGGCCGTGGTCGGGACGCAGGACACCCCGGAAATTCCAATAACCGGATTGAAACCGCCCTTATCACGCAGGTAGAAAAGCCACCCCCCCAGCAATCCGCCCACGCCTGAAATAGTCAGGGCGAGAATTCCAAGGACTAAAATTTTGATAACGATGGGGTTCAGTATTGTAGAGGCTTCGCAGAGGGTGCCGAGGGTCAAACCAAGAAAGAAGGTGGAGAGATATGTAACCGTTTCCTCAAGCAGCTCCTGATAAGGTCCGATCTCCGCTTCCTTCACTGCAATTCCAATGAAAAAGGACATGATCAGCGGCGCGGCCATTGGCAGGAGCAGACAGAGAATCAGGCAAATCGCCACACAGAAGACAAACTTGGTTTTTTGCGGAACCTCCGGCGGATAAATCTCCACATCGATGCCGCGGTACTTTTTCGGCACCAACAGGCGGATCAGATAGGGATAGCCGCCATATGTCAGACTCAAATAGAGATAAGCGATAATCGAGATCGGAACAAAGAGCTCCGGCGCCATGATCAGCGAGGAAAAGAGCACCATCGGTCCATCCGCGCCGCCAATGGTGGCAATCGCGGCCGCTTCCCCCGCCGGAAGGCCGAAAAACACAACCCCTACCGCCAAGGTAACAAAAGTTCCCAGCTCGGCAAAAAGAGCGATGGTGATACTGGTCCAGGGGCGCGCAAGCAGAAAGCTGATCTCACTGCGGGCCCCAATCCCCATAAACACAAGACAGGCGATCAGTCCATTGGAAAAAGTGAAATTGTAAATTGGCTGCAGACAGTTGATCTGCAAAATTCCCATCAATTCATCGGTTCCGCTGACCAGGGGATTGAGAATCAGTGTGCCCACCGCGCCGTTCTCGAGGAATAGCACTCCCGCGTTGACACAGATCATACCGATTCCCATCGGTACCATAATCAACGGCTCGAGCTTACGCTGAAAGCCCATATAGGACAGGACAAAGCCGAAGCAGATCAGAAAAATCCGTGCTGCGGCGACAGTTCCATCTACCGCAAAAAAGGTTCCGACTCCCGGAAACAGCGATGTCATCCATTCCATCTTATTTCTCCTTTCCGGCCGCGGCCTGTTTGCTCATGGTTCGGTCGATCAGCACGATGATTCCGACGACGATATAGGATATCGCGGCCGTCAAGGCATAGGCAAACAACGAATAGATGATCGGCATCATAAAATTTTTCTCCTTTGTTCCGACCATATCGGGATATCGTAAAAAAGAAAGAGGACCACGGCGTCCCGTAATCCTCTGATTCTCGCGGAAGCGCAAAAGGAAACAGGCAATGCCTGCTTCCTTTTTGTTCCTCATATCCGAATGGGTCTGAAATTTTACCAGATAAAAGTATAACTCTCAAACTCTCACCGGAGCGCTGCGCTCCTGATGGCTTTTAGCATAAAGCATTTCATTTTATTTGTCAACGAGAAAATGAAATTTTTTTATCAAATGTTCATGATACCCAAGCCGCAGCGCTCATGGCTGGTCATCGGATGAATCGCGGATTCTCCGAAGATTGCTACGGAAATCCAATGCGGAGTGCGTATAATCGCAACCTTCACCGCCAGATTCGCCTCAGAAGAGGTGTTGATAATTGCGCCCCTTTTGGCTTCTTCCGCCGCATGCAGCAGTGCGTGGATTTCATTGGGCAGCTTACTGATCAGCCCCGCGTTCATTGCCGCGCCGAATACCGCGCGGCTTGCTTTTTCCTGGAAATCCCGCTTGGTGCTGCCTCCGACCTCGGTCACAACAAAGCGAATCCCCTGAGCAGTATATTCCTGTTTGACGGCGTCTTCCTCAGCAATTGTGCGGGTCATGGCCAGGCGAAGAGCATAATAACCTATGCCGTTTGACCCATTTGCTTCCGCCTTATGATAGCCTGTTTCCATATCTGATCCCCCAATGATTCTGAATTTTTAATCCGAATGGCCGGCGAGGCACGATGCAAAGAAAACTTGCTTTGAAAAAGTCCCAATCAGTGCGGATTGGTATGATAAGAAAAATTTTTATCCCGCCAGCGGCTGTCCAGCGCGTATTCCCAAAAGATCTGCGCACTCGAAGGGAAAGAACCGTCACGCCGCCGTACCAGATGAAGATGACGTTCAATCTGCATCTTCTTCACCGAAATGATCTCAACCCTGTCATAGTAATTCTGCATGGTGCTCAGAAGGGAGCGGGTAACAAAGCCGCAGCCCGATCCGAAGGATACCGCCTGAAGCACGTCCGAATTGCCATATACCTGCATGACCACGTTCATATCCGAGAGAGCCATTCCCACGCGTGAAAGGCTCTCGGTCAAAAGGCTCATGGTATAGCATTTTTGATTGCGGATGATCAGCGGCAGTTTCTGCAGCTGCCGCAGCGTAATCATCTCTCCAAGCTTCATGGAAGTTGGACAGACCAGCTCCAAAGGGTCGTAGAAAAAGCGCTCCACAACGAGATCGGCATCCTGTACCGGAATTCCAGTAATGGCAATATCAAATTCTCCCTGCCTGAGTCTGCGGATCAGCTCATTACCCGAGTGGGCACGCAGCTCGTAGGAAATTTGCGGGAAATCAGCTCTGAAGGCATTGGTCAGAATAGGCAGAAGCACTGCTCCGGGCGTAGGGGAGGTAGCGATTGAAAACGGAACGAAGGACTGTTCGCGCATGAGCTGTACCCGCAGCTGGTTGTAATCTTCAAGAAAACGGTGTGCATAGTCCTGAAAGATTTCTCCCGCGCGGGTGGGCTGGACCCTGGTGCGCTGTCCCGGTGTCCGCAGCAGAAGGGCCTGGCCAATCTGCTCCTCCAATGAGGCAATGGCCATGCTGACCGCAGGTTGGGTCATATGCTGCTGTCGTGCGGCCGCGGCAAAGGAGCCCGTCTCCAGTACGCTCAGGTAAATTCGGACCCACTGCAGGTTCATATGCCTCCTCCTTCAGCTCAACCCATCAAAATTTTTTATCTTTTCTGTCCCGGGAAAACGGGCACGAAAAGCCCTTAACGAACCATTGTCAGCGACTTAAAGACATTATAACATAAGATAAATTGATATGTCAGTTACCTTTTGACCAATTTTTTGTCAAATAGGGGGGCTTGTTTTTTGTGAAACAACCAAATATTATAAAGACAAAGCTCCAAAAACGGAGGAAATGACGAAGAGGAATTGAGGAGGAAATGATTCCATGAAAAGGACAACCAGACTATTTTCACTCCTGATCACCGCGGCCATGCTGTTGAACATGGCAGCATGTGCCAACAAGCCCAGCGAAGCGGCAAGCAGCGCAGCGCCGCAGTCCGGCAGTGCAGCCGAAGCCGCTTCTCAGGAATCGGGCAGCGACTATTCAAGCTGGCCCGAAAAGGATGTTACTATCATCTACTACACCAAGGCCGGATCGGGCGGAGACATTTTTCTGCGTCAGCTCGCCGCGGCACTCAACGGAAAGCTGAACGGGCACAACCTGTTGATTGAAAATATTGTGGATCCCACTGGGGCCACTGCATGGGGCAAGGTACAGAAGGCGTCACCCGACGGATATACCCTTGCCTGCCTGAGTTCCACCGTGGTCACTGCCGATCTCATCGGCGGATCTCCTGTCAAGTATGAAGATTTTGATTATGTTACCGGTATGGGAATGGATCCCCAGTACATCTACTGCAAGAGCGACGCGCCCTATAACAATCTTCAGGAGCT
This sequence comes from Yanshouia hominis, assembly GCA_014385025.1. GTDB lineage: Bacteria > Bacillota > Clostridia > Oscillospirales > Ruminococcaceae > Yanshouia > Yanshouia hominis. The sequence goes on from JACRTB010000005.1 coordinate 93,460, forward strand.
GGTCGATTACTGCAAGACCAACCCCGGAAAAGTCGGCTGGGCCACCGCCGCTCCCACCAGCGCCAGCACCATCTGCTCAGTTGCCATCATCAATCAAGCGGAAATTGATGTCAACCGTGTTGTGTATGAGACCGGCTCCGACTCCCTGGTTGGCGTTCTCGGTGGGTTTGTCGATGTAGCCGTCGGAGAATACGGCGACATGGCCGCACAGGTTGATGCCGGCGAGCTCAAGCTGCTCTGTCTGTTGAGTGAGGAGCGCAACGCTCTGGATATCCCCACCTCCGGTGAACAGGGTTTTGATTTCATCTTTGAGCGCCCCCGCGGCATCGCCGCCCCCAAGGGAACCGACCCCGCGCTTGTCAAGCGGATGGCCGAGGTGTTCGCACAGGCTTATGACAGCGCAGAATTCATGGCTTATCTTGAGTCGGTTGCGATTGATCCTGTTCTGCAAAGCGGCGAGGAATTTCTCGCATCTTATCGGACGATTGCCGGCACCGTCACTGACAACATGGCCGCTCTGACCGGCCAGCAGCAGTAGTGCCCACGCTCGCAAGGAGGATATCTGATTGTGAAAAACTTTATGAACCGTGAGCGTATCATCGCTCTGGTCTGTCTGGCCTTCGCGGCTTACATTTGGATTGTGGCGGGGACCTTCCCCGCCTCCTTCCTGGACAGTGTCGGGCCCGCCAAGTACCCCCGGCTTCTGGCCTCTTTGATTGGCATTACCGCGGTCATTCTTTTTGCAACCTCCAACGGACCGGTAAAACCCATCAAAGGAAAAAGAGAGTTTCGCTCTCTCGCATACATTCTGCTTTGCATTATGATTTATCTGCTGATTTTTACGCGAATCGGATTTATCCTGTCAACAATCGCTTTTCTGCTTGCGCTGACCCTTTACTTCGATCATCGTGAGCTCAAAACCCGCCTGAAGATAGCGGTCCCCTACGCGGTCTGCTTCAGCGTCTTCCTCTATTTCTTTTTCGCCAAGCTGCTTGGGGTTCTTCTCCCCAGCATCGTGTTGTAAGGGGGGAGCAAGAAAATGCAACTGTTTATTCAAGGATTGGGACAGGCGTTTCAGCCGGTTTCCATGCTCTATATTCTGGCGGGCGTCATCTGGGGCATCATCGGCGGCGCCATTCCCGGCATCTCCGCTTCGGTGGCCATGTCGCTGCTGCTGCCCTTCACCTATGGCATGGACCCCCTTTATTCGCTTCCGATGCTGGCGGCGGTTTACGTGGGCGCTGAATACGGCGGCTCGATTCCCGCAATTTTAATCAAGACCCCTGGTACGGGAGCGGCAGCGGCCACTGTTCTGGACGGCTATGAGATGAACCGCAAAGGCTTGGGCGGCAAAGCGCTCTGCATGTCGCTTTACGCGGGTGTGCTTGGCGGGCTGATCTCCATCTTCATTCTCGTTTTTACCGTTATCCCGCTTTCCCAGTTTGCCCTGAAATTCGGGCCGACCGAATATTTCTGGATGGCCATTATGGGTCTGAGCGTCGTCGGCGCCGTTTCAGGCAACAGTCCCATGAAGGGGTTTATTTCGGCGGTCTTTGGGCTCTTTCTCGCGGTTATCGGCATGGACTCCTTCACGGCTGTCAAGCGTTTCACCTTCGGAATCAACCGCCTTTCCGAGGGTTTGGAGATGATACCGGTGCTGGTCGGCATGTTCGCCGTCAGCGAGGTGCTGCGCCAGATCTTTGGCGGCGAAGTTTTTGAGTCGGTGAAAAACAAGTTTAAGATGACCTATCCGACCCGCAAGGAGTTTATGCAGTGCACTCCCATTGTCATCGCCTGCGGCGCGATGGGCTCCATTGTCGGCGCGCTGCCCGGCGCGGGCGCCACCATCGCTTCCTGGATTGGATATTCCGAGACCAAAATGATCTGCAAAAATACCGAAACCTTCGGAACCGGTGATATCCGCGGCGTGGCGGCCCCCGAATCCGCCAACAATGGCGTGCCGGCCGGCGGCCTGATTCCTCTGCTGGCGCTTGGTATTCCGGGCTCCAATTCAACCGCTATCCTGATGGCCGGATTTACGATCGCAGGCATCTCCTGCGGTCCGATGCTCTTTGTAAACGAGCCGGAGATCCCCTATAAGCTGATGGCGTGCATGTTCGTCGCGCAGATTATTTTGGCGGCGGTCGGACTGCTGATCCTCAAGCCGCTGATCAAGCTGACCTCGGTCAGCAAGGTCTATCTGACCAGCGCCATTCTTGTCTTTGCCTTTGTGGGCGCCTTTGCCACCCTCAACGACGTTTTCGCCTCGTGGATGGTCCTTCTCTTCGGTTTCATCGGCTTTTTGATGAAGCGCTATGGCTTTGCGCCGCCGGCCGCGGTTTTAGGCTTTGTGCTCGGTGAGCTTGTCGAAAATAACATGCGGCGCGCTTTGCAGCTTTCCCACGGAAGCATGTCGGTATTCTTTTCGAGCACAATCGATTGGGTGCTGATTGTTCTGACGATTTTTGGTGTCTGTTTCCCTTATATCACCAAATTTATTTCTAAAAAGAGGGCCGAGCGTACAGCCGCCAAAGAGGCCTGATCGTAAGGAGTTATTCATGAAATTTGATTTCGGCAAAGAAGCATATTTTGACAATCACACCCACCTGCTGTTTACTGACAGGCTCGTGGTAACCCCGGAAGAATTCGCTGTAAACTATTACCATGGGGTGCGGAGCGCCAGAGATGGAAATGGCAAGCCCGCCGTTTCTCCAGATGCGGTATCCCATCTGCCCTATCAGGGCGTTATCATGATGCTGGTGCATGCGATGGCGCAAAAGTTTGGATGTGATCCCACCCTTGAAGCGGTCACCGAAGCGCGCAACAGCAGAACCGCCACTCCCGAAGCGCTGCGGGAATACACGCGCATGCTTTATGAGGATGAAAACATTGTCGGTACCATGCTTGATGCAGAACATCCCATGGGTGAGCGGATCGGCGATTGTTTTCCTTGCCAAGTGTTTCGCCTGTTTCGCTATGAGGACCTTTTCTTCTCCCTTCTGAAGACGGAAACAACCTTCGACCAGCTTTTGGGGAAATTGTTGGAAGGTGTTCGCACAGCGCACTCCGAAGGGTTTGCCGGTCTGAAGGGCCACATCGGGGAAAAATGCGGCTTTGAAGTTCGTGAGGTTTCAATGCAGGAAGCACGTGCGTCCTTCGAAAAGGCAAAATGCGGCGATAAAGCCGCAGTGACCAGCGTGTACTACGCCATGTTTTCACATCTTCTTGAGCTTTGCGGAGAACTGGACATCTCCCTGCACCTGCACACCGGGACGACCGGTTTCAAAACCAGAACCGACGTGTATTCGCTTGACCCGATTCTGATGGCGCCTTATCTGAAAAATCCGCGATATGCCAAGGCGAAAATTGTGCTGCTGCACGGCAGCTTCCCTTATACGCGCAATGCGGCATGGATGGCTTACAACTTTCCCAATGTCTACCTTGACCTGAGCCAGACCCAGCTTTGGCAAGGAGTTCTAACCTCCCGCATTCTCGAAGATGCCCTGAGCTGCGCTCCTCATGATAAAATTCTGCTGGGCACGGGGCAGCACTGGTATTGCGAGATGGTCTGGCTGGCAGCGAAAATCGCAAAAAGCTCACTGGCTGATGTATTGGGACGTTTAGTCGAACAGAACCTGATTTCCGCCACACAAGCTCAATCAAGCGCTAAAATGATTCTGAGTGAAAATGCGCTGCGGCTTTATACCAAGTGATACAATTTTGTGTGCAGGCGGCGGAAAATCCGGCGCCTGCACCTTTATAAGGAGAAAATACACAATGTCAAACGCCCGAAATGTACGCCTGCGTGAGCTGTTACACAGTGGAAAAATTCTCGTCGCTCCCTGCTGCCATGACGCCTTATCCGCCTCGCTGATTGAGCAATCTGGATTTGAAGCCACCTTTGTCAGCGGTGCGGCGGCCACCAACACCAGCATTGGGATCTCGGATGTAGGCCTTTTGTCCTATGGCGAGTATCGCGGAATTTTTCAAAATATTTTGAATGCGACCTCCATCCCTGTTCTTGTGGACGTTGACACCGGTTACGGCGGCCTGCTGCCGATTATGCGGATGGTGGAAGAATATGAGGCGATGGGGATTTCTGGAATTCAGATGGAGGATCAAGTATTTCCAAAACGCTGTGCGTTTTTTGGCGTCAGCGTCGTCACCGCCGAAGAGATGTGCCAGCGGATTCAAGCGGCGTGCCGCGCCCGCCGGGACCCCAACTTCCTGATTATCGCAAGAACGGACTGTGCCAAAAGCCTTGGCTTTGAGGAGGCGCTGCGGAGAGTCAGGCAGTATTATCAGGCCGGCGCGGATATGGTATTCACCAGTATGCCTCCGACCGCTGAAGCAATGGAACAGCTTCGAGCCCTTGAAATCCCGAAATGCGTTTCGGTCGTTGAGGGGACTGTCACTGAAAATTACAGTCCCATGGATTTTCAGGAGATGGGGTTCAGTTTGGTAAAGTATCCGCAGACGCTGATCCGGGCCATCATCAAAACTCAGATAGAAGTTCTCAAGACGCTGTATGAAACAGGAAAAACAACTGCCTGCCGGGATTTACTTTGCTCTCAGCAGGAGCGGGCCGAATGGACCAAGCTGAAAAAGTATACCGATTTTGAGATGAGTCTTCAGGAAGAATCGTTTTTGGTTTGACGTTGATAGCCCTTGGCCGAACCTTTTCTCCCCATGAATTGCACCCTCCTCAAATCCCGGAGCGGCAGGAGACGCCGACCAATGCCTCTGTATGCGGCCATACGGAGGCATTGTTTTTAAAAAGTGAATCGGGAGGAAAAAATGAATATTATCATAACCTTTGCTGCGGCTGGATTCGTCGGGTTTCTGTTCTACAAGCTTCGGATTCCGGGTGCGATGATGATCGGAGCCGTCTGCGGAACGGTTTTGCTTTCCCTTACTCTGCGTTGTGCCGCCATGCCCTATGCCGCAAAGTTTTCCGCTCAGGTTACCGCCGGCGCTTTTATCGGCTGCTCGGTCGAAAAAAGCGATCTGCTTCAGCTCAGAAATGCATACCGCCCGGCATTGGTGGTTTTAGGTTCCTTTTTGCTGCTGAATTTTTCTGTGGGACTGTTGCTCCGGCGGATCACTGATATCGACCTGTTGACAGCATTGCTCTGCGCCGTACCCGGCGGAATGAGCGATTTGACTTTAACCGCAGCCGACATGGGGGCGGATATCTCGCATGTTGTTGTTCTGCAGTTTGTCAGGCTTTGTGCGGGGATTGGGCTGTTCCCTTCATGGATCGTCTGGCTTGACCGAAAATTTGTCAGAAAGGAGCGAGCCGAATCAGAAACCGCCTTTTCAATAAAGGAAAGAAAAAAATCCGATTCACCCCCGGCAGGAGTTCTCTGTATTCTTCTCTCTGCCGGAGTCTGTGGTTTTTTAGGGCGCTGCCTCAGGCTGCCCGCCGGCACCTTGATCTTTTCGATGATGGGAAGCTTATTCCTAAAGATGACCGTTCTCCCTGTTTCCCTGCCGAGGTGGATCAAACGGTTGGCACAAATTCTTTCCGGAGCATATATTGGTTGTTCGGTCAGTTATGATTCGCTGATGAAAATTCACACACTGTTGATACCTGCCATGATAATCGTTTTCGCCTACATGTTAAATGCTCTTTTGGTTGGGAATCTTCTTTTCCGACGGTTTTGCATTCCCTTTCGGGAAGCTATGCTGATGGCTACGCCCGCCGGTGCAAGCGATATGGCCTTGATTTCTGCTGATATCGGGGTACAAAGCCCAATCCTTATCGTTGTGCAAATTTTAAGAATGCTGGCTGCGGCCGCCATTTTTCCGCAGATTTGCTATCAGGCCGCGATCCTTTTCTGAATACTGCGCAGGCTAATTTTGAAATCGCTATAAAATAGAACTCCTATAAGCTTTGAATTGTGCCTGCAAAAGCGGACAATCGGCAAAGGACCCTCGGGACTCAATCATCAAAAAGTTTGGTATATCTCCGATGCGTTTGGCAGAAAAATAAACTGGGTAACAAAGCCGTTGTAAGCGACGGCTTTGCCGTGGGTCACAAGCTGACCGCTCATTTGCAGACCCTTGGCAAATCCGCTGATGCTGTGGAAATACGCGGCAAGCTGATTGCCGGCTGAAAAGAGTCTTCAGAGGAATTTTTTTCACAACCTTCTATATGGCACGTCAACCGGATAGGAATCGTAAAGACGTCATCATCATTAAAAAGTCCACCGTGTCCGTTGAAACAGCCTGTTGGCGCAGGCCGCAGCTTTTCTGGCAAAACATAGCCTCATTCTCAAAAAGAATACCATTTTGTTCGAAAATCAGGTATAATAAGAAATACCGAAAAGAGGTGATCCCCATGTGGAGTTCCAAAACAAAAGAGGAATTTTATACCTGCATTGCCGATCTGATTGAAGAGCCTGCGGTACAGGCGATGGACGATATTCCGCAGCACGCGGGCGGAGTGAGCTGTCTCGACCACTGCATCTTTGTTTCCTATCTGAGCTTTGCGCTCTGCCGCCGCTGGAGGCTCGATTATGTCGCCGCCGCCCGCGCGGGGCTGCTGCATGATCTCTATCTCTGTGACTGGAAAAAGGCCCGGGTGAGCCCCTGGCAGCGCCTGCTGGTCCACCCGCAGATGGCTCTCGAAAACGCCGAGCAGTTCGGCCTTTCGGAATTGGAACGGGATATCATCCTCAAGCATATGTGGCCGGTCACCCTCCGCCGCATCCCGCGCCACCGGGAATCGGTTGTGGTCAATCTGGCGGATAAGCTCTGCGCCTCGGCGGAATTTCTGCGGATTTATAACCTTGCTCACGCGGGAGAGCGTTTGCTCGAATTTAACCGCCGCCGTCTGCTGCGGCAGCGCCGCTGCCTTTTCGGCAGATGAGCGTCTCTCTGGTTTCGGCCTGCCCTTCGGGCGGGCCGTTTTTGGTCTGTATCACATTTTCTATAGGCAAATCTTTTGATTATTTATCCGCTTACTCCTTCATACAAGTTTTGTCAACGTTTAAAAAATAGAAATTTTTGTATATTTTATGGTGCAAAATTACAAAAAATTTTTTTCAATTCGTTTTATATTACTAAATCTTTGAAAGTATAGTATTCTTGCATCATGGTGATTGCAATACGATAAAGCGATTTATTCACAATTGAGTCACCTGGCCATCTATCAAACATCTTGACAAAAGAGAGGAAGCAAAATTATGAAGAGAATATTTGCGATCCTGTTGACAGCGGCGATGCTTATTTCAGCGGCAGGCTGCGGCGGAGCGTCGAGTTCGGGCGCCCCGGCTCCGGCGGCATCCGGCGGCAGCTCCGCGGCATCCGAAAGCGCCCCCGCGCGCGGAAACGTCATCATGACCTTCGGCACCGGCGATACCGGCGGTTCTCTTTACCCTGCCGGCGCGGCTCTGTCTCAGGTATGGACCAACAACGTTCAGGGAGTAAAGTGCAACACCCAGACTTCCACCGGATCTTTCCAGAACGTGCAGGATGTCGCCAACGGAGAAGTGGACGTGGCCGTCGCCACCGCCGACGTGGTTCTCAACGGCTATTCCGGAGCCGGAAAATTTACTCAGGCGCTCGATAACGTCCGCGTGATCGGTGCGGTATACACTTCTGTATCCAGCGGCGTCGCGCTCAAGAGCTCCGGTATGGAATATGTCCACGATCTGCTGGGCAAGCGCGTGGCCGTCGGCCCCGCCGCTTCCGCAACCGAAAACTCCACACTGGATGCCTTTAATGTCATGGGCATCAGCAAAGACAACACCAGCCTGGAAAATCTGGGTCTGGGCGACGGCGCCGACTCGGTAGGCGACGGAATTCTGGACGCGGCGTTCGGATTCGCCGGTCTTCCCATCGGAGGCCAGCTGAATCTGGCGGCCACCAAGGAAATTGTGGTCCTCGATTATACGCAGGAGGAGATTGACAAGATCCTTGCCGGAAATTCCGCTTATATCCAGTCGAAGATCCCTGCCAATACCTACACCGGCCAGGACAAGGAAACCAAAACCTTCGGTGTAAAGTGCCTGATTATCGTCAGCGCCGATATGGATGAAGCTCTGGTTTACGATCTTTGCAAGGCCATGAACGAGCATACCGCCGAGATGGCCGCGGGCAACGCGCTGCTCAACGAAATGACCGATCCCTCCTTCCTGTGCACCAATATGCCGATTCCCCTGCATGACGGCGCTGCCAAATACTACGGCGAACAGGGCCTTCTCTAAGTCTAAGGAGGGATAACCCTCCGCCAAACGTCAAAGAAATACGATAGATGGGCCGGAACTGAGAATCTCTCGGCGCCGGCCCTCTTCTCTTCAAAATCAAACTGTTACTTTAAAAAGGGGGCTCATTTGTGGCAAAAAAGGAACCGAAGGAAATTGATGTAACTTCACTTGACAGCGAGCTTGCCGCTGCCAAGGCTGTTGAAGAGGGCCGCTCGGACAAGTTTATCCGGTTTGCTTTTTTTGTGGCAATCCTGATGACATCGTTTCACATCTTCACCGGTCTCAACGGCTTGGGCGATTATGTGACCCAGCGCGGCATCCATCTCAGCTTTGCGCTGACTCTGGTACTGCTGACCCAGCCCCTGCACAAACACATCTGCAAGGATAAATATGCCGATGTCAAGCCCTTCCGCATCTTGTGCCGCTGCGTGGATCTTCTTCTGATCGCCCTGACCTGGATTTCATGGTGGATGGCGCAGGATGAAGTTCATCATCTGGCGGAGCGCCTGAGCCAGACCACATGGATGGCGACCTTTGCCGGCGCCTGTCTGGCGGTCATCACTTTGGAATGCGCCCGGCGCGTGCTGGGCTATATCATGCCTGGACTGGCTCTGGTCTTTGTCGCGTATGCGTTAGCCGGCCCCCACCTGCCGCTGGCGATTGCCCATCGCGGCTACTCTCTGCAGCGCATCTGCAAATTCCTTGCGACCGATCTGGACGGCCTGTTCGGCACCACCATGAGCGTTTCCGCCACCGTAATCTTCATGTTTGTGATGTTCGGCGCCTTTCTGGAGGCGTCCGGCTGTTCTGATTTTATCAATGAGATCGCCATTTCCCTCACCGGAAAAATCAAGAGCGGCCCCGCTCTGTCCGCCGTGGTCGCGTCCGGCCTGATGGGCTCCATCAACGGCTCGGCGGTCGCCAACGTCGTCGGCACCGGAACCTTCACCATTCCTCTGATGAAATCCCGCGGCTATAAGCCCGCCTTTGCCGGCGGCGTGGAAGCCGTGGCCTCGACGGGCGGTCAGATTCTTCCCCCCGTTATGGGTTCCGGCGCGTTTCTGATGGTCGCTTTTACTGAAACAAAATATATCAACATTGTCATTGCCGCCGTCATTCCCGCTCTCCTGTATTACTGGGGCTGTGCGGTCGCGGTCGTGTCTCAGTCGGAGCTGGCCGATATTCAGCTGATGGACCCCAAAGAGATTCCCAAGGCGAAAAACGTTCTCAAATCCGGCTGGATCTATCTGGTGATTATCGGCGTTCTGCTCTACTGTCTGTTGGTGGCGCAATATTCTCCCTTGTATTCCGCTCTTTGGGCCACCTTCTCGGTTCCCGTGGTGATGTTTTTTGATAAGAAAAAACGCTTTACGCCAAAAAGCATCGTCCCGGCCATGGCAAAGTCCGCTTTCAGCTCGATGTCCATTGTCATTGGCTGCGCCTGTGCCGGAATTGTCGTCGGCATGGTTTCATTGACCGGCATCGGCGTTATTTTCGGCGACATGATGATTCAGGCCGCTCATTCGATGCTTTTTCCCTCCCTGCTGTTTACCGCGCTGACCTGCATCATTCTGGGCATGGGCCTGCCCACCACAGCGGCTTATGTCATCGCCGCTTCCATTCTGGCTCCCTCGCTGATCAAGCTGGGGCTTACTCCGCTGACCTCGCATCTCTTTGTCTTCTATTTTGCCTGCCTTTCGGCAATCACGCCGCCTGTGGCTCTGGCCGCTTATGCCGGCGCGGGAATTGCAAAATGCAGTCCCATGACGACGGCCGTGGAGGCCTGCAAACTGGGATTCGCCGGGTTCATGGTCCCGTTTGCTTTCTGTTATAATCCGGCAATGATGATGCAGGGCAACGTTGCGGAAATTCTTTCCGTTTTTATCAGCGCCTTCATCGGCGTTTCCATCATGTCTGCCGGTTTCCAGGGGTGGCTTCTCTGGAAGCTGAACTATCTGGAGCGCATCATCTTTATCGGCGGAGGACTGCTTATGTTTATCCCCGGAACCCTGACCGATATCATCGGCCTTGCGATTGCAACTGTCCTGATCGCAATCAATATGAAAAAATGGAAAAAGGTTCGGACCGCTTCCTGACGGAAGCAGCCCTCTTCTCCGATGAAAAAAGGTCCGCTCACCGAGCGGACCTTTTTTCCTGTGCCAGCTTCCGCACAACATCCCGATCAGCGGGACAGAACTCATGGCGCTCCAGTTCTTCGCGCGGCACCCACTGCATCGCGCTGTGGACATCCATCTTCAGAACCCCCGAACGAATCTTTGCCTTGAAGAAGAGAAGCCGCACCGAGTATTCGGGATAATCATAATCGGTCCGCATAAAAAGTTCTCCGATTTCAATTTCAACTTCGAGTTCCTCGCGGCACTCCCGCATCAGACAGTCCTCAAACGACTCTCCGGGTTCCCGCTTTCCGCCGGGGAACTCCCAGAGAAAGGCGCAGTTTCCTCCCGGTCCACGCCGGCAGATGAGGATTTCATCCCGCTCGTTCGAGAAGATCGCGGCCGACACCTCGATCTGCCCGCCAGTCATTTTTCTCAGATCCGGCATTCCTTATCCAACTCCTTTTCTTCCATTCGCCGCATAGGTTCATCAGAATTCTCCGACGGACAGCGCCTTCATTCGGCTCAAAGGGTCCAGCTTCTCTGTTCAGAGTGCTCATGCCAGTGAAGCATCCCGAGGTTCAGCACGCCGGTTCCTCCGGGCACCGGGCTGTGCACCGCCGTCGCTTTAAGCCGAAGCCCGTGCCGCCCCACAGAACCGCTCCTCCTCGGAGCGAAGCTGCGCTTCACGGGCCGCACCGTCGAACTGCAGGGCATAGAGCCGCACCTTCCCGTCCTTTCTCGCCATTCCGACCAGCTCGGTAACCGCCTCCCCCTCGTTTTTCCCCGACCGATCACAGCCAGTTCATCCCATTGCGTATGGGCATCCAGAAGCTGCACCAGATTCATGCCGCGTCCTTCTTTCCCGTTTTCTTCTGCCGTTATGTCTTTTCCGCCTTTTTCTGCTGTTCTGCCCGTCTCGCTTTCTTCTGCCGCTCTGCTATTCTCGCTTTCCTCTACCGTTTTTCTCTTCCTGACTTCTTCTGCCGTTCTGCCTTCCTGTTTTCTTTTGCCGTTTTTCCTTTCCTGACTTCTTCTGCCGCTCTGCCTTCCTGTTTTCTTTTGCCGTTTTTCCTTTCCTGACTTCTTCTGCCGCTCTGTTTTCTTTCGCCATTCTACCGCAGGGCGGCCGGGAACGCAACGAAAAATCAGCAGAAAATACCAAGAGGCCGGCGTTTCGCCGGCCTCTTGGCAGACCGCATACCCTTTCATCCAAAACTCCGGCCGCGTGTGAATCGCCGCCTGTCATATAATATCCCCCCTGACATTGGACTCATCGGGGGAGCGAGCGGACCGCTTCCCGTCAAAAGGCCGAAAGACCGGCTCATCACTCGAGCGACACCGAACAATTTTTATCTGCGCCACGCCCTTTGCCGCTGCCAGAGTGGTGGTTACACCCTGTTTCATCCTGCCCGTTTCCGATTCGCGGTCTCTCGCCGCGCCCCGCTCTGCCGGCAAAGGTGTTTTCATTGTCCACCGCTCGGCGGCTTTTCCATACACAACCGACGAATCCCCTCGGGCCTTTCGGTCCGGGGGGATTCTCAGGAGATCCCTGGAAGATGTTTACCGACGCTTTCTTGCCTCGAGGAAATCATTCAGTTCCGCATTTTTGATGTCGGTGATGAACATATGACCCGGGGAATGGGTGATGACAATCGGAGGCTTGGCATTCTCGATCGCCGCCTGCGGCGTTACGCCGCAGGGCCAGAACACCGGAATCTCCCCCTCGCGGATTTCCACCGATTCGCCGTATTCAGGCTGGTCAATATCACGCACGCCCAAAATCGCAGGATCGCCCATATGCACAGGCGCGCCGTGAACGTTCGGGCACTGAACCGTAATCTCATAGGCCCGGCGGGCGTTTTCGGGGGTCATCGGACGCATGCTGCACACCATCGGCCCTTCGAACGGACCGACCTTGACAGTGCGGATACCGGTCTTATACATCGGGACATTCCGCCCGGTGGCGATGTGGCGCACCTCAATGCCGGCGGCCATCAGCGCCTCCTCGAACGAGAAGCTGCACCCGATCAGGAATCCGACATAGCCCTCTTTCCAGAAGGCGGACGCATCATTGACCTTTTCTGAAAGGACGCCGTTGCGATAAATGAAATACTCCGGAATGTCGGTGGTAATATCCCCGCCCTCGCCCATCGCGTGGGTTTCGGGGGTTCCCCTGATGATTTCAAGGACCGGACAGGGGAAGGGGTTGCGCCGGGTGTATTCCTCAAAATCAGCGGCATATTCGGGCGGCAGAATCACCAGATTAGCCTGTGCGTAGCCCCGGCACATTCCGGCAGTCGGAAAGGTGATCTCCCCCTTGCGGATGCGCTGCCGCACCTCGGCGGGGGACATATCGATATATGGGGTAATGTCAAAACGCATATGCCGTCTCCTCTCTAGCTTTTGATTTCACGTACAACACAGCGGTAATCGTGCCCGTCCAGTTCGACGTGGAAAACACGCTCCTCCCCGCCGGAAAGCCCCAGCGCCGCAAGGGCAATTCCCGGTGCGACCGGCGCGCGGGCATCGCCGCGTTTCTCCTCGAAGGAGCGCCTCAGCTCTTCGAAGCGTGTCCGCTGCGCGAGATAAAGCTCCTGTGCCTCCTCGATTGAGACCGCTTCAAAGCGAATGATGTCTCCCGGCTTGCTCTGGGTGATCCGGGGAAGATCCACGGTGATGACATTGGCGATCTTGGTGTAGCCGCCGGTTGTCTGACGGTCGGCCAGCATGATGATCGGCTTTCCCTCGCTCGGAATCTGAACCGCGCCGAAGGAAATGCCGTCCGAGATGATGTTGCCGTCCTTGACGTGCTCGACCACCGGACCTTCCAGACGGCTTCCCATCCGGTCGGACTGGTTGGTTACCGTATAGGTCCCGCTGAGGAAGGTCTTGCGGCCATCCTCGGTAAACGCATCGTCCTGAGGCCCCAGCACCACTCTGAGAACCCGCTCGGAAGCGGAAAAATCCTCCGGGTCAACAGCGCGGAGATCGAGGTTCGGCAGGGTGGCCGCCGGCGCGCGGAAGCCAAGAAAATCATCCTTGCCGAGCTTGCGTCCCTGTAACCCGCCGATCTTTGCCTTGAGATAGGTCGAACGGCTGCCCATGACCGGTTCAATATCAAAACCTCCCGCCGCCGCCAGATAGGCGCGGCAGCCGGACTTCTGCATTCCGAAAGCCAGCAGGTCGCCTGGTTTGACCAAAACCGCGCGGTAACGCGGCATTGGCACGCCGTTGAGGGTCGCCGAGAGGTCGGCGCCGGTCAGCGCAACCACATTGGCCGCGGTAAACTCAACCATCGGACCCATCAGGGTGATTTCCAGAGAGGCCTCTCCTTCGTCGTTGCCGACAAGCAGATTGCCCAGTACAAAGGAACGGGGGTCCATCGCCCCCGATACAGGGACGCCGAACTGCTGATAACCGGTCCGCCCGGCATCCTGCACCGTCGTTAAGAATCCGCCGCTGCGAAATTTCATCCCCATCGTCAGCCCTCCTTTGCATAGGTGTGCAGGCGGCAGGTCCCCTGCTCCACCTCGCGGCCGATCGCTTCATATTCCTCCCGGTCAACCGCCCGGAATTTGATATACTGTCCTGCCTCCAGCAGAATCGGGCGTTCCCGGCCGGGATCGTAGAGCTTCAGGGGGGTCCGCCCGATCAGCTGCCAGCCGCCGGGAGAATCGATGGGATAAACGCCGGTTTGGGTGCCCGCGATTCCCACCGAGCCGCCCGGAATCCGCACACGCGGGCTCTTGAGGCGCGGAGCGGCGATCGAATCGTCCATCCCGCCGAGATAGGGAAAGCCGGGGGTAAAGCCCAGCATGTAAATCAGATATTCGGTGCCGGTATGGATTTTAACGACCTCGTCCTCTGTTTTGCCGTTGTGTTCCGCGACAAACGCAAGGTCGGGTCCCTCCTCCCCGCCGTAGAGCACCGGAATTTCCACCACCTCCGCGGGTGGGATTTCGATGTCGTCGAGCTTTCCAAGCAGGCCGCGCATCATTTCGCAAAGCTCGGCGTGCCGGATCTTTTCCGGACGGTAATGAACCATCAGGGAGCGGTAGGTTGGAACCGTTTCAACGATTCCGTCGATTCCGCTTTTGGAAAGTGCAATATTAAACGCGCGGATTGCGGCGTTGATCCCACCGCTGATCTCGTTGCCGAACTCGACGGTCACCGAGGTATCGCCGGTCAGCAGAAAGCGCACATCGCGCATCAGATTTCCTCCTTTCTGGTGCAGGCCGCCGTCAGGCGCTGTTCCAGGCTCCTTGACGGCGTGTTTCATACGATCCCGGCGCTGCCGCATCGGGACCGGTATGCGGGTGCTGCGCGGCCGCGCCGGGAGGGACGCGGCCGGACAACAGACCGGAATCGGGAAGGTTACGCAAACAGCTTGAGAAGGTTGGGAACCGCCTTGATGCCGACGAATCCGGTCAGCAGCACGACGATGACGCCGATCACGATCAGGAAGGTCGGATGATGGTAATCCTCACCGACAATCTTCTTGTTGCGCGAAGCAAGCAGCATGGTGCCCAGGGTGATCGGCAGGATCAGTCCGTTGAGGGCGCCCGCCGCGATCAGGAGCTTGGCCGCTCCACCCAGAACAACCATGATCAGGGTAGAAATCGAGATAAAGCCGACGATAAACCACTTCTCATTGGCCGCAATAAAGGGATGCAGCGTTTTGAGGAAGGAAACCGAGGTGAACGCCGCGCCGATGACGGAGGTGATGCCGGCGGACATCAGCGCGATTCCGAACAGGCGGTAGCCAAGATCGCCGGCGGCCTGGCGGAACGCTTCGGCCGCAGGGTTGGAGGCCGAGGTAATCGCAGTGGAAGCCGCCGCGCCGCCGGCGGTGCAGACGCCGAGAACGGCGAGGAAGAGCAGAATGCGGACGGTGCCGGAGACGCAGACGCCGCGCAGAACGCTGCCCTGAATCTGGCCGACCTTATCCTTGCCGGAGATTCCGGCATCGAGCAGGCGGTGGGCGCCCGAGAAGGTGATATAGCCGCCGCAGGAACCGCCGAGCAGGGTAATCATCGGAAAGAGGAGGCCGGAGGGATTCTCAGGGGTGAAGATGTGCACAACCGCGTCGCCGACCGGCGGCTTGGAGCTGACCGCCACGATGAGGATGGCGATGAGGATGATCGCGCCGAGAATGGTCGCAGCCTTATCCATCATCCGTTTTGCGTCCTTCGACAGGAAGATGCCGATGGCCGCGATGCCGACCACCACGCAGCCGACCTTTTCCGGGACGCCGAGCAGCGCATTGAGTCCAAGGGAGGCGCCGCCGACGTTGCCGATATTAAAGGCAAGGCCGCCGAGCGCAACCAGAAACGCGACAAAAAATCCGAGGCCGGGCAGCACCTTGTTGGCGATATCCTGCCCGCGCATTCCGGAAACGCCGATGATCCGCCAGACGTTGACCTGCGTGGAGACATCCAGCAGGATGGCGCAGACAATCACCGCCGCAAAGGACGAAAGATACTGGGCGGTAAAGGTGGAGGTCTGGGTCAGGAAGCCGGGGCCGATCGCCGAGGTGGCCATCAGAAATGCTGCGCCGAGAAGGACCGAAGCATTTGCCTTATCCTTTTTCGGAGCGGTGACCTTGGTTTCTTCTTTGTTGCTCATGTTGTTCCTCCTGTTCGGTGTTGTCGTGTTGTAAGGCGGTTTTATGCGCCGCGGACATTCCGCCGTTTCCGAGGCGCCGTTGACGGCGCCGGGTTATCTGGCGGACAGGCTGCAGATCCTGACGCCCTTTGCCTCAAGGGCCGCCTTGATATTCTTGACAAATTCCAGGGCGCTGGGGTTGTCGCCATGGACGCAGATAGAGTCGGCCTTGATGGGAATCAGCTTGCCGCTTGCCGTCTCGACCACCCCTTCGGTGACCATCCGCACGGTGCGGGCAATGGCAAGCTCCTTATCGTGGATTACCGCGCCCGGCAGCTTTCTGGAGACGAGGGTTCCGTCGTCGTTATAGGCGCGGTCGGCAAAAACCTCAGAAGCGGCGGGCAGGCCGATCTTTTCAGCGGAGGAGATCATCCTGCTGTTGGCAAGCCCGAGAAGAATCAGGCTGGGGTCAACCTCATAAATCCCCTCGCAGATCGCATCCGCCAGCTTTTCATCGACGGCCGCCATGTTGTAAAAGGCGCCATGCGGCTTGACATGCTGCATCTTGATTCCCCTGCTCTCGGTAAATGCAAGCAGCGCGCCGATCTGGTATTTGATGTAGGCCTTCGCCTCGGCCGGAGTGACCACCATGTTGCGCCGTCCGAAGCCCATTAAATCGGGGTATCCCGGATGTGCGCCGACGGCAGTGCCCGCCTCGGCGGCCAGCGCCACCGTCTTTTCCATGACCATCGGGTCCCCGGCGTGCCAGCCGCAGGCCACATTGGCCGAGGAAACATACTTGAGAATTTCGGAATCCATGCCGATGGTATAGGCGCCGAAGCTCTCGCCAAGGTCGCTGTTCAAATCCACCTGATACATCGTAAGCCCTCCTTTTTGGCTTCATGCCTGCCGGAATCCCTCCGCCAACGAGGCTCCGGCGTTTCTTTTTACCCGAATGATAGTGCAAAAGCCATGCCAGCCCCAAAAGAGAAACCCGCGCTCCTGTGGAAGCGCGGGTTTCTGTTGGAATTTTCACAAGCTTTCGTCTTTACGGGTGGGCAATTTGCGCAGGAACCGTTTTTGCATCCGTGCAGAATCGCTCACATGCCGCTGTGCGGAGCCGCACACCGAGCGGTTTTGCACAGCATGGACTTCTCTCATCCGACCGGTGCGTAGGATTCCAGATCCTCTGGGAACTCGACGGAAACGGGTCCGCCGACATTCCGGTAACGGAAGATCCGTTCCGCAGACGCTTCAAGCACCGGACCGCCGAGGTCAATCTGTACCGACATCCGCATGGTGTGGCTCTGAATGCGGTTGTCCGGCCCCACCGTCACCCGCCCGCTGACGGCTGTGACCTTCATCCCCTCGGCGGGGAACAGCCCGCTGCCGATCAGCAGAATGGCCTGATCGACATACCGCTCGAGGGACTCGGGACGGACGGCATAGGAAAAGGCGGCGCCGCCTTTTCCTTCGCGGTCCATTTTGAGAAGGCTCAGCTCTGAGGCCGCCGGGGGCTGGGGAAATTCCACCCGAAGCTGTTCGAGCACCAGATTGCCGTCATAAGGCACCTGAAACGACTGCCCCATCACCGAGGTGTAAAAATGGCCGTCCCTGTAGTAGCTCTCGCCGCTGATCTCCTGACCCGGGTAACGGACGGTGCTCTTTACCGCCATTTCGACCGTTTCGCCGTCCCGGAACAGCTGAGCCGCCGTCTCCGCGGTCTGGTCGAGCACCTCCTGGCCGAGTGCCATCCTGATTCTCGTGTCGGCATCCACCTCCATCGAGGAAAGCTCGGCGGTCTGCTGCAAAACAGCGTCAAACCGTTCCTCCGGAGAGGCGACGCCGGAGCATCCGGCGGCGGTGAGCGCGAGCAGCAGCGCGAGACATCCAGTAATCCATCGTTTCATTGTCAGAATTCCTTTCCTGTTTGGTTTTATCGTGACCGGATTCCCTCCGGCTGGGGTCATTCGTTGCGGGCGCCCGAGCGTTCCCATGAATCGAGCTTGCGGCGCAGGGAAAAGCGGGTCAGGCCCAGCAGGTCCGCGGCCTTTGAGAGGTTTCCCTCCGCGCGCCGCATCGCCTCTTCGATATAGCCGCGCTCGATCCGCGCGATCTCTCCGGGAAGGTCGATCCCCTTCTCCCCCCAGCCCGCGGGCATGGGGGCGGATTCGGACGGCCGTTCCTCGAGCAGCGCGCCGCGTTCCAGCAGGTCTCCCTCGCAGAACAGGGCGGAGCGTTCGATGATGTTGCGCAGCTCCCGGACATTTCCCTTCCAGGAGTAGGTGAGAAGCTCCCCCGCAAAGGCCGGGGAGAGGGCGTGGATATTCTTGCCGAACTTCCGGCTGCACCGCTCCAAAAAGTGGCGGGCCAGCGGCAGAATGTCCTCCGGGCGCTCCCGCAGCGGAGGAATCTCGATCTGCATGACATTGAGCCGGTAGAAAAGGTCCTCCCGGAACTCCTTGCGGGCGATGGCCGCTTTGAGGTCCCGGTTGGTCGCCGCAATGACCCGCACATTGACCTCGATATCCCGCAGGCCGCCGACCCGCTTGAACCTCCGGTCCTCCAAGAAGGTCAGGAGCTTGGCCTGCATCGAGAGGGGCATTTCTCCGATCTCATCGAGGAATACCGTCGAACCGTTGGCCAGCTCAAGCAGCCCCTTCTTCGTCTTGACCGCGCCGGTAAAGGCCCCCCGCTCATAGCCGAAAAGCTCCGATTCCAGCAGGTTTTCCGGGATTGCCCCGCAGTTGATCTTCACCATCGGCAGGCCGCAGCGCACGCTCTGCCGGTGGACGAGATTCGCCACGACCTCCTTGCCGGTGCCCGTTTCTCCCCGGATCAGCAGATCCACGCTGTCGTTTTTGGCAATGACCCCGATCAGGCCCCGGATGCGGGAAATCGCGGCGCTTTCCCCGATCAGCTCATGGCGAGGGGCGCCGGCAAGGCCGAGGCTGCGCCGGGTGTTGAGCTGCTCCATGCAGCAGCGGATCAGCAGGTCGAGGGCGTCAAGGTCAAAGGGCTTCTGGATGTAATCGTACGCCCCGCGCTTGACCGCCTCGACCGCCTGAGAAACCGACCCGTAGGCAGTCATCATGACGAGTTGGATATCGTCGTCGATCCGCTTGATCGCTTCGATGAAATCGATGCCCCGGTCCTCGCCGAGCCGGTTGTCAAGCAGCACAAAATGCGGGAAGAAGCGTTCCGCCAGCTCAAGCCCTTCCCGGATTCCCGCCGCCGTTTCGACCTCGTAGCCGAAGTCGGTCAGGCCCTCCCGCAGCGAAAGGCGGATCAGCCGCTCATCGTCGATGACCAGAATCTTATACTTCATCGGGAAGCTCCCTTTCAAACAAAATCGTAATGACGGTTCCGCGTCCCGCCTCGCTTTCGATCGAGAAGCTGCCGCCGTTCTGCGCCAGCAGGCGGGATACGATCATCAGTCCGCGCCCGCGCCCTCCAGGAGTCTGCCGCCCGCGTTCCGAAAGCAGTGAGCGGATCTCCTCGGTGGTCATTCCGGCCCCGTCATCCGAAACGGTGAGGGCCAGCCCGTTTTCGCGGCGTCCGGCGGCAACCCGCACCGAACCGCCCGATCCGATCGCCTTGAAGCTGTTGTTGATCAGGTTGATGAGCACCTGCTTGATTTCCGCCTCGTCGGCGTAGAGGGCCAGCCCCTCTTCCGCGGCGAAGGAAAGCACAATCCGACTGTTTTCCGCCACCTTGGTATAGAGCAGCGAAATTTCATCGAAGAGCCGCGCGGCCGGAAAGCTCGTCTTGTGGCTGACCCGCTGCCGGGCAAGATTGAGCAGATTTTCGATCAGGAGGTTGATCCGGTCCACTTCCCCCACGATGCTGGAGCAGAGGGCACGGTCCCCTTCCCCGCTCAGGCGGCGCGCGATCACCTGAATGCTCGCCCGAATTCCGGCGAGCGGGTTGCGGATTTCATGCGCCAGATCGGCGGCCAGCTGTCCGGTGTAGGCAAGCTTTTCGCTTTCGCTGTACTTTTCTTCCATCATCTTTTTATAGGTGACATCATCCAGCGTGCAGAGAGCGCCCCACTCAAAGCCGCCTGCATCGGTCAGCCTCCAGAGGCCGACCTCCAGATCCACCGAACGGCCGGCCGCATCCTGAATGCGGATCGGATCGACCAGAAGCCTGCCGCTCGCCAGCCAGGAGGTCAGCAGCGCGGACAGCGCCTCCCCGGCCTCGCTGTGCCAGACGCCCGGTTCGAGCAAAGCCTTGGCCTTGGAATTGATGCAGAGCTGTTCCCCCGCAGCGTCGAAGGCCGCAACACCGATGGGCAGGTTTTCCACAATGCTCTCGTTGAGCTGCTTGACCCGAAGAATCTCATCGGTGTGTCTCCGCAGGTCGGAAAGCATCCGCCCGAAGGCCTGGGAAAGCTCCCCGATTTCATCGCCGCGGTGGATATAATACCCGAGCAGCTCAACCTGGCCGGCCCGCTGCGGCTCGCGGCTGACCTCGGCGCAGACCGCTGAGAAACGGCGGATCGGTTCCGAGATATTGGCCGCGACAAAAACGCTCGCCTGCACCGTCACCACCAGCAGGGCGACGGTGGCAAGCAGCAGATATTTTTGGGCGTCGATCAGCGAGTCGTAGAAGTCGCTGCGGTCAATGACATAGGAGAGCTTCCAGCCGAACGGGTTATCCTGGCGGGAGGAAAGCTCCCAGGGGGATTCCAGCGCTCCGCTTTCCGGACCGAGCAGCAGCACTTCCGCTTCGTCGCGAATCACGAGGCTGACGTCTCCGCGGCGGCGGCAGGCGTTAAGAATCCCCTCCCGTCCGGCGGACTCGCCGTACTCCCGAATTTCCCCTGTAATCGTTTCCAGAGTCAGGTCGGCGACGGCGGTCTGCTGCCCGAGCAGCGCGCGGTAGCTGTTGTAATAGAGCACCGAGCCGAACAGCGCGGTAAACAGCAGAAAGATCAGCAGAAACGGGTAAAAGATCCGGTTTTCGATGTTCATTCTAACGGGCAGCCGCATCTCGTCCCTCCTTTGGGCTGGTCAGCCTCGAAACAGCCAGAAAGGCCGCACAGCTCAGGATGGTCGCCGGGAAAGCGGCATGAAAAGGAAGAATCCCCCTCCAATACGCCGGATAGAAGGCGGCCAGTCCGGCCAGCCCCGCAAGGATTCCGGCCCAGACGCCCTTGGCGGTCGCCCTGCGGTAAAAAAGTCCCCCGTAGACGGTTGAAAAGAGGGTCGCGCCAAAGACACCCCAGAGATCGCCGCCGTAGGTCAGCAGGCTCGCGGGCGGATGGATCGAGAGAAGCAGGGAAAGGGTTCCGCCCACCAGCACGCTCACGCGGGAGAGGAAAAGGAGCGCCCGCTCGCCCAGCCGGTCCCCGCACAGCGTATTGACGATATCATAGGAAAAGGATGAGGCGATGATCAGCAGCTGTGAGTTCGCGGTCGAAATGCAGGCTCCGATCACCGCAAAGAGGAAAAATCCGCTCCACGCCCCATACAGCAGGTTGTTGATGACATAGACGAAGATTTCGTCGGTTTCCCGCACCTCCTCAAGGGTCGGGAACATCACCCGCATTCCCAGTCCGATCTGCAGGAAGGCAAAATAAAGCAACGCCAGCAGCGCAAGGGAAAGCAGAATCATCCTCCGGGAGGTGCGGGCGTCCTTCGCGGCGATGATCCGCACCATATACTGCGGGTTGGCCGCAAGGCCCAGCCCCCATCCGAAAAACATGGTGATGCTCATCATCGGGGCAAATTTTCCCTTTCCGAAAAGACGCAGGAGGTCCCCCGGGTCGGTCGCATACTGCATCGATGGGTAGGCCATTCCGCTGATCTGCGCCGCCTCCCGGTGGATCGCGCCGATCCCGCCCGCCTGAAAAACCACCATAATAAACACCATTGCGGTGCCGAGGAAAAGAGTGATCAGGTTGAAGGCGTCGGTCTGCGCAACGGTATGAAATCCGCCGAAGGTTGCGTAGAGGATAAAGAGGTAGATCAAAAGGATCGAGATTCCATAGGGAATATCAAAAAGCGAGGAGGCCACCAGCCCAAAGCCCCGAATCTGAATCACCAGATAAAAAATGTAGGTAAAAATCATTACCACTGCAACGAGGACCTGAAGCCCCTTGGAGCCAAAACGCTTGCGAAACAGCTCCGGGATGGTCAGAATATCGTTGCGGTAAAGCTGCCTGCTGAGACAGACAAGAAAAATCGCCCCGATGTACCATGGGATTACCGAATAGACCAGAGCGGCATATCCGCTCTCAAAGACGCTGCCGGTGAAGCCCAGCACCGTCGCGGCCGAAATCCAGGTTCCGGCAAAGGTCATCATGCACCGGACCGTGCCGAGCTGGCGTCCGCCGAGATAAAACTGTCCGGGGGTATCCCCCCGGTGGAAGCTTCGCTTGCCGATCCAGACGAGCACCGCCGAATAGACCGTGAAGTAAATCAGGTAGACCAGCGTTTTATTCAAAGCGGCATCCCTCCCTGCTTAACTGGTTTTATCCTACCCTGAAAGGAGAAACTTGTCAATCAGGAGGAGGATATGCCCGCGGACCAGAGCGGCGCACAAAGTCGTGACTGCCGGGCCGGCCGGAGGCTTGGGCAGGTCCCGCCGGAGCCGGCCGCCGGCAAGCGTCTCAAGGGGCGTCGAGGCTTCCGCCCGCCCCACCTGCCCCACGGCCATAAAGGGACGGTCTCCGCTCTGCCGGCGGCTTTCCATCGTCGAGAGCACTGCTGACGGCCCGCTTCGTCCGTCGCTGAAAGAAAAACATTTTCACGGGACCCCTTCTCCGGAAAAGCCGGCGGTTTTCCTTTCTGATCAAGGCAGCGCCTTAAGGGAAGACCATCGATGCTCCGGCTTTTCCCCTGCTTTCGCAGAGGAAAAAAGCGTGCCGCAAAATGCGGAAGCCCGCATTTTGCGGCACACCAATTCCGACCCGTCAGGATTTCTTTCCGGCCTTTTCTCCGATCCGCTCATTTGAGATCATGATGCGCAGGTGAGACCCTTCGCCGCACTTTCCCTTTTCGTCGTTCACCTCAATATCGAACCACATTTTGCGCCGCTCGATGCTGCGCAGCTTCGCGGTTGCGCTCACCTTCATTCCAACGGGGGTAGGGGCAAGATGGCGGCAGTGAATCTCAGCGCCGACGGTGTTCATCCCTTCGTCGAGATAGGCCTTGGCCAGCTCCAGGGCCGCGGCCTCCATCAGGGCGACCATATTGGGAGTCGAAAGAATTTTCGAACCCGCGCCGCCGATCCGTTTGGCGGTCATTTCATCGGTCACGGTCCATGTCAGGGTGTACTCGGTTGGCTTTTCCATCAGGGATTCCTCCGATTCAGTTTGAAGTTTGGTTTAGAAGAAGCGCAGAATCAGCGCAAAAATCTGCGGGAAAACCGCCATTACCGTAATGAGGCGGCAGATTTGCAGCACAATGAGGTTCGGGCTGTTCACCCCCATGTCGGCGGCGATGAAAGCCATTTCGGTCGCCCCGGCCGGCGAGGCGGAAAGCATTCCCTCCCGATTGGAGAGGCCGAACAACCGGTGAACCAGCCGGCCCGTCAGCACACAGTTGAGGATGTATCCCACCATCAGCAGGAGGGCGGGCAGAACAAGATACCGCAGCTCGAGAACGTCCTCGCGCGCGATGCTGCTGCCGATACAACAGCCCGAAAGGAGCTGCGCAATCCTGCGCAGCCAGAGCGGGCAGTGCGCCCGGGGGTAAATTCCGATCTTGAAAAGCATGGCGAAGATCATCGAGAAGGTCAGCGTCCCCGCCGAAATGCCGAGCCAGCGTCCAAAAATCCCCCCCGCGGCGGATACCGCCAAGGTGAGCAGCAGAGAAGACGCCGTCCCGGTATGGCCGTCGGAGGAACCCGGCTTGGAAGCCGCCGTCCGCTCCGGCGCCGCCCCCCTGTCATTCTTTCGGGCATCGGCGCGGTCGATCATGACGATAATCCCCGGCAGGGCGCCGATTCCAAAAACCATGCGCACAAACTGGAGGACCGCCACCTTCGGCACATCCGCGCCCATATCCATCGCGATCAGGGGCGTATCGCTGACTCCGCCCGGCATCGAGCAGAGCAGCGAGGTGAGCAGATCGAGCGGGGTCGTCCACCAGATCAGGAAGCCCATCAGCAGATTGGTTGCCAGAAAACAGCCGATCACCACCGCAAAGGGTCTGGCCACCTGCGGCAGATGACGAATGTCCTCCCGGGTGATGCCGCATCCGAGAAAGGCGCCCGTCGTAATCTGCGCCGCCAGCTTGGCATTAGCAGGCATCAGCGCGCTGCCGAAGCATAAATTGAGCAGGGTCGAGCCGCAGATCGCGCCCACCAAAATTCCTGCCGGCACCTTCTTTTTCAGCATCAGCCAACCGCAGCAGCCCCCAGCCAAAAGGGTCAGCAGCACCTTACCCCACACAACCATGTCAAATTCCCCCGCCGCCGTCTTATAATTACTTTTATTTTACACCATCTTAACCGGGCGCGCAAGAGATAGAAACGGCCGCAGAAGAAAGTTCAGCAGGTCCGGTGGAAGGCCGCTCCCACCGCGGAAAAAGCGGCAAAGGCGGCAAGATTCACCATCACGACGCTCGCCCCCGCCGGGAGGGAATAAAGATACGAAAGCACCAGTCCGGCGGCAAAGCAGAAGACCGCCGCTCCCGCCGAGCAGAGCACCACCCCGCGAAAGCTCCGGAACACCCGCATCGCGGTCAGCGCCGGAAAAATGACAAGGCTTGAAATCAAAAGCGCTCCCATCATTCGCATTCCCACCACCACCGTCACGGCGGTCAGCATCGCGAGCAGGGTATTGTAAAATCCGACCCGCACGCCGGTCGCGCGGCCAAAGGCCTCGTCAAAGGTAATGGCAAAGATGCGGTGGTAGCAGAAGAGATAAAGGAAGAGCACCACCGCTGAAAGCGCCGCCGAGAGGGCCACGTCGGAGGAGCTCATGGCAAGGATGCTGCCGAAAAGGTAGCCGTTCACGTCCGCGTTCATTCCCGAAGAAAGGGAGGTCACGATCAATCCGGCGGCCAGCGCCGAGGATGAAATCAGCGCGATCGCCGCATCCCCGTTGATCGAGCTTGAGGAGCTGATGCGCAGCAGCAGGAAAGCCGCGAGCATCACCACCGGAACCGCTACCGCAAGCGGTGCGATTCCCAATACCAGCCCGATCGAAACGGCGCCGAAGCCGACATGCGAAAGGCCGTCGCCGATCATCGAATAGCGTTTGAGGACCAGACTCACTCCCAGCAGGGCGAGGCAGAGGGCGACAAGGGTGCCGCAGAGCAGGGCGCGCAGCATAAAGCCGTAAGAAAACATCTCACGCAGCGTTTCAGGCATGGTTTTCCCCTCCTTCCAGGCGGCGCAGCGCATCGCTCTCAAAGTATTCCCGCACCCCTCCGAAGAAGGCGCGGCTGGTCGCCATCTGCAGCACCTTGTTCGCCCGCCGGACCGAGGCAAGGTCGTGCGAAACCATCAAAACCGTTACCCTATGGCGGCGGTTGAGGTGATCGATCATATCGTAAAGCTCGGCCGAAGCCCCGGGGTCGAGAGCGGCGGTCGGTTCGTCGAGCAGGAGCAGCCGGTCCGCGGCGCAGAGGGCGCGGGCGAGCAGCACGCGCTGCCGCTGTCCTCCCGAAAGGGCCCGAAACGACCGGCCGCGCAGGTTTTCCGCACCGATGCGGCGCAGCATTTCGGCCGCGCGGTCCTTCTGTGCGGCGGTGTAAAAGGGCCTCCAGCCGCCCGATCCGATGCAGCCCGACAGGACCACCTCCCAGACCGAGGCGGGAAAATCCCGCTGCACCGGGGTCTGCTGCGGCAGATAGCCGATCTCCCTTGGGGAAACCCCATGATAGGAGATGGACCCCGACTTCGGCTGCGCCAGCCCGAGCAGGCCCTTGATCAGGGTGCTTTTCCCCGATCCGTTCGGCCCGACGATGCAGAGATAATCCCCCTCCTCCACCGAAAAGGAAAGGTCCTCCACCGCAATCTGGCTTCCGTATCCCATGGTCAGATGGCTGCACTCGATCATCGCCATCAGTTCAGTCCCTCCCGCAGATTTTGCGCATTTCGCTTCATCAGTGACAGATAGCTTTCCCCCGCGGCCAGCTCATCCTTTGAGAGGTTATGGCAGGAATGCAGCAGCAGAAGCTTCGCGCCCGTTTCCTGCGCGATCGAGCGCGCAACCTTCGGATCGGTCAGCTCCTCATAATAGACCGCCGGAAGGTGGTCCTCCCGCACCCGGCCGATCACCTCCGACACCGCCTTGGCCGAAGGCTCGGTTTCCTCCGAACAGGAGTCATAGGCGGAATAGGCGGTCAACCCGTACTCCGCGGTAAAGTAGTGAAAGGCAAACCGCCCGCCGAATACCAGCTCCCGCCGCTTGGCCTGCGACACAACCGCGCGGATCTCGCCGTCAAGCGATTCCAGTTCGGCCAGATAGCGTTCCCCGTTGGCGCGGTAGGCTTCCGCCCCCTCGGGGTCCGCCTCGCAGAGCGCCGAAACGACGGTGCGCACCATGATCATCGCGTTGACGGGGCTGGTCCAGATGTGCGGATCAAAGGGATGGGCATGTCCCTCCTCTTCATGCTCCTCCGCGAGCAGCGCCACACCCTGCGAAAGGTCCACCGCCCGCACCGTGTCCGGGAGGTCCCCCGCAATCAGCTTTGCCGCCCATGGCTCCATCGCGTCCCCGGTGTAAAGCAGCAGGTCGCTCTTGGAGATGCCGGCGATGTCGGCCGGGGTCGGCTCAAAGGAGTGGCTCTCCACACCAGGCGGCAGAAGGAGGGTGATCTTCGCCCGGTCCCCCGCGATTTCACGGGCAAAATCGTACTGCGGGAACAGCGTGGCATAAACGGTCAGCTTTTCCTTCCCCGCCGGGGAGGAAGCGGCGGGCGCCGGAGCGCAGCCCGTGAGAGCCAGCAGAGCTGCCGCACAGAGCGCCGCCAAGATTCGCTTTATCATAATTTCTCCTTTTTTTCGGCCGCGCATTTGCCGCACAGGCCGTACAGCACAATTTTGGAGGGATCGAGCAGGAAGCCGTGGGTTGCCTTCAGATGCTCGGCCATCCCATCGATGTAGCTGCACTCAAGGTGCAGCAGCGCGCCGCAGCAGGCGCATTTGAGGTGGTAATGGAAATGACATTCCCCGGCCTGATACTGATAACAGGCGCTCTCCCCCTCGCCCAGCGGGAACTTGCGCACCGTCCCCTGCTCGACCAGACGGTCGAGGCATCGGTAAACGGTCGCCTTTCCAACCGGGTTTCCTTCTTCCGCCAGATATCTGGAAATTTCCTCGGCGGTGAGGTGCCGGTCCCCCAGTCGTTTGAGCAGCGAAAGCACCAGCGTCCGCTGGCGCGTCCGGTATCCTTCAGCCATGTCCGCTCCTTTTCTTTCCGATCGTTCCGTCATTTGAATTTGAGTTTCGGTTTCATATTTTACTACCCAAAGAGGCGTCTGTCAAGCCTTTTTCGATGACTGGCATACGGTCCGCCCCATGGGAAAAGCCTTCGCCCCAATCTCCAAAAAGAGTCGCCGCGAAGCGCTCCCCTGCTTCGCGGCGACTCTCTTTCAATTCCTGCTATTTTCCGATCAGGCTCATCGGATCGACGTATTTTCCATCCCGCCGGCATTCAAAATGCAGGTGTGACGGCATCAGGCTCTCCGCCGGAAGATAACCAACCGCGCCGATCACCTGTCCCAGCGCCACATCGTCGCCCTTCTTGACCTGCGGCTGTTTGGCAAGGCCGCAATAGGAGGAGAGGGTCCCGTCCGGGTGAGTGATCTCAACAACATAACCCCACAGGGCGTCGGAGCGCACTCCCGTCACGCTTCCCTTGGCGGCCGCCTTGACCGGCGTTCCCTCGTCAGCGGCAATGTCGATGCCGTTATGGGTGCGCCAGTCTCCGAGCGTTTCGCTCTTGACCAGTTCGCCGTTGGAATACTGGGTAAACACTTCACCATCAATCGGCTGAATCAAGGACAATTTCGGCGAGGACGCCGGCATCTCGGAAGCAGCGGACTCCTTTTGCTGTGCGGGCGAGGGCTGCCGCGAGGAGGACTCCCCGGAAGAGGAAGCGGCGCCGCGATCCTTTTCGACCGCGACTCCGGGCTGACTTCCGGCCGCCTCCTCGAACTGAGGGAAGGTCCATTCCTCATGATC
This sequence comes from Yanshouia hominis, assembly GCA_014385025.1. Taxonomy (GTDB): domain Bacteria; phylum Bacillota; class Clostridia; order Oscillospirales; family Ruminococcaceae; genus Yanshouia; species Yanshouia hominis. The sequence continues at coordinate 121,538 of JACRTB010000005.1, forward strand.
GCCCGGCTGGGTGATCGGCGCGGGCTGGGGTTCCGGCTCGGTCACCGCATCCGGTGCGGTTTCCACCGCCAGATAAGCCGCGGCCCCCGCTCCGGCAAGGCAGAGCGCCAAAACAAAATAAAATCCCTTGCCGCTTAAAAAACGGGTAAAACTGTTTTCAGAATGATTGGACATCTTTTGCACCTCCGCCCTTATTTTGAGCGGCAGGTTCCGCCGTTATGCCCGGTGCTGCAAATAAATTTAAGCGGGATTTTGTCCGCCGTCCCCGGATGCGTTTCGCGGCGGCGGAGCGTTTTCCCCGGAGCGGCCATTTTGCCGGCGGCATAATTGAAGACACCCCGCAGTGCCGATCCCTCCCCCGAATAAAACCCCGTCAATGACAGGTGGGTGGGCGCCCACCGACATCGCGCTCCCTTCTTCCGAACTCCCCCGAAGGGGGGCGGGAGGTCTGCACTAGTCGGTTGGAGACGCTGAAATCCCTAAATTTATGCTTGTCGGATTATAAATGGAAGAGAGTGTCGCACACCGCAGAGTGTCACAATGCTATTCTATGATGGGACCAACCGTTTATTCTTCGCCCTCGACGAAGTCGTAGTCATCCTTGAGCCGTTCCATAAAGACGGCCGAGACGCGGTTAAATTCTTCTTCGCTCTCGATTGCCTCCAGGAATTCCTCGACCCCTTCGGCAACAACCTTCAGCAGAACCAGTTCGTCTGACTCGTCCTCCTCCTCCGGTTCCTCGTCCGCCGGAACAACCGCCACATATTGTGCGCCGTCAAGTTCAACCATATCGATGATCTCAAATCCGTGCTCGACGCCATCCTCATCGACGAGGGTAACGACTCCGTCCATGCCCTCCTGTTCGCCGCAGCCGCAGCCGCATTCCTCATGTTCGTGTTCGTGGCCGCAATTGCAAAGCTCGCTCATTGGTCAGCGTCCCCTTTCAAGTTCATTTCCTGCACTTAGTTTACGACATCGCAATCAGAAAGTCAAGATGGGTTTTGAATTGTGAAATAGAGGCAAAAATAAATTTATTCGTGGAAAACTATTGACATTTTCAGCAAAATCTGATAGAGTAAAGACACAAAAGGAACATCGGGAAGATGAACCTACAGAGAAAGGGGTGGCTCCGATGAACAGTGAAGAACCGAAGAATTCCGTGGCCGGCGCCACTGCGAAAATCTGATTTTTGATTGTAGACGTTGCAGGATGCAATGCACAAGAAGGGCGGCGCCCATAAGAGCCAACAGATTTCGCGCCGGTGTCGGGCCGCAAACGCTACCTGAATCCAGATCGGCTTTGATTCTGAAAATTCTGATTTTTGATTTGCTCAGTTGTGTTTCCCCGCCAGTGCCCCAAACGCGGTCGGAAAGATCGTCGCAGAAGACAACAAAGCGGGAAACACCAGGAAACTTTTGGATATCCTTTTGCAGCACAAGGTTTTAGAAAGTGTCGTTGTCCCGGTTCCATTGCAGCAGACCCAAAATATCCAGCGTTCGTCGGACCGCTTTGGGGCATGTGGCAATTTGATTGTGGCAAAAGAGACATTCTCCTTGGGTCCTGCCGGAAGGGATGCGGAAAGCATCCGGAACGCTCGAAAAGAACGTTTCGCCTGGCGGATTCGCAGTGTTTCCAGCGAACATTTTCACCCCGGTGAAATGTTTCGGTCCAGAATAGATTTCCCCAAACGGCAAAAATAATGATTGTCAGTTCCAGAACAATGCAAATGATCCAATCAGGCAGGTGAAAACAGAATCAAAAGGGGCCGTCATGATGACGGCCCCTTTTCCATTTTCCGAGAGCCTTTCGCGGTATAAAAAGGGCTGCTGGATTCCCGAAACAGCCGGCAGCGCGCCTCTGGAACCTTTCTCGTTTGTGTGCGGCAAAATGCCCCGCTTCCAATAGCCGTTGACTTCATTGGGAGCAAAAGCTTCTTAACCCTATATCGAATCTTTCGGCATTCCGGCCGCATCCCCCAATTTCAACGCCAGTATGACGGCGGACAACAGGGAAAGGCCCCCGCCAAATATGAAAGGCGCCGCCGCGCCGATGCCGTCCCAAAGCAGTCCGGCGATGACGCTGGCCGGCAGCAAAGCAATTCCGGCGAGCATCGAGTGCAGGCCAAGCATTGTACCTTTCAACTGCGGCGGTGCGGACTCCGCAATGAAGGCCCGCTCCGCCCCGGCGGTCATCGCTGTGTAGCCGCCGTAAATCACAAAGATCAGGGCCATCAGCAGCTTTGTCTTGCAAAGAGCAAACCCGAAATATACCAGCGAAAAGGTAAGATAGCCCACCACAAGCACCCTTTTCCTTCCGATCTTATCCGACAGCTTTCCACAGGGAATCGCCAAAGCAGAGGCAGTCACATTGTACAAAAAATAAAGCAGGATCGTATCACCGCCATCAAAACCGATGTCGGAAGCACGCAGCAGCAGAAAGCTGTTGGATGAGTTTCCCAAAGTAAAGAGAAAGGTGACGGTGAGATAAAGCTTAAGCCGTCCATCCAGCCGGGAGATATTCTTCCAAAAGCGTTCCCTTGACGCGGCCTCGTGTCTCCCCTCTTTTCATGGACCAGAAAAAATAACGGAAGGGAAAAGGAGATCGGAATGATGGACACGGCAAACACCGTTCTGTGCCCATCGCTGCCCACATGTCTCACCAGAATGAACGCCAGCAGAATGCCTATGGCGGACCCGGCCATGTCCAGCATTTTATGAATGCCAAAGGCCCGCCCCATACCGCTTTCACCAGCACTTTCCGCCACCATGACATCTCTGGGAGCGGTCCGCACCCCTTTTCCAAAGCGGTCAATCACCCGCGCACCGAGAATGCCCGTCCATGACCCCGCAAACAGCAGGGCGATTTTATAGAGCACACCCGCCGCATATCCACCGAAGGCAAGCGCCTTCTTCTGTTGAAAACGATCGCTGAGATAGCCGCTGAATACCTTCAGCAAGCCGGCAACGCTCTCCGCAAACCCCTCTACGATCCCGATCATCGCCGGTGTGGCCCCAAATGCCGCAGTCAAATAGAGCGGTATCAAAGGATAGACCATTTCGCTGGAGATGTCGGAAAAACAACTGATAAGCCCCAGTACAATGAGGTTCCACATTCCCTCTTGGCGGGGCCTCTTGGCGGGGCCTCTTCCCGAGCTTCATCATATCTCTCATCTGATTGTTTCTTTTCACTGTGCATCCCGATCCGGCAGAAGGCATCATCATGTTAAAATCAAAACCACGTGCTGAACGCGTGATATGCATCAGCCCTATCAGGGCATATGACCGGCCGGCATCTCAAGACGCACTGAAATTTCTTTCACTTGCTCCACAGCCTGTAAACAGGCGAATCCCCGTTCCAATGAAAGCTTTTTCCCGCACTGTAAAGCCGCTTGTCAGCGGCTCGCTTCGCTCGATGCCTGAAGCTGAAGCTTTTTACGGGGTACCTCCACCGGCAGAGAGGGAAAAAGCAGCCGCAGCGGCAGGGTCAAGCCCTGCCGCTGCCAAATCGTTCTTATAAGCTTTCCCCGCCGCTGCGAGGATTTTTCCATTTCAGCCGATAACCACCATCGGATCATTTGAGTTGACGGTCCCACCGACCGAAACGAGCACCGAGCTGACAGTTCCGTCACAGGGGGAATAAATCTCATTCTCCATCTTCATCGCCTCGAGCAGCAAGAGAATCTGCCCGGACTTGACCGCGTCGCCCGGTTTAACCATCACCTTGAGGATATTGCCGGGCATCGGAGCCGCAACGGTTGTCCCGCTGCCGGAAACCGGCGCGGCGGGTGCGGATACGGCAGCAGCCGGTGCGGATACGGCAGCAGCCGGTGCGGGTGCCGGGGCAGGAGCGGGAGCCACGGCCGGCGCCGGACGCGATACAACAGGAGCGGGCGCGGGAGCCGCCTTGACCGCGCCGATCCGTTCGGCGGTGAGGGTGACGCTGTCGGCGCCGACCTCCACCTCATACTCGTTGCCGTTGAGAGTAACCAAATATTTCATCACTGCGTCCTCCCTAAACTGCCTTGATCGAGGCAAACCGCAGGCGGGACGGATCGCCGCCGAGCTGCTCGCAGAGGATTGCCATGACCATCGCAGCGGTGCGTTCATCGACACCGGTCAGCTCGACTGTTCCTTCCCCGCCAACCGCCCGGATTCCGGCGCCCAGTCCCACCATCGAGGCGGGGCCGAAATAGGGCGCCACCGCGTCGGACCTGGCTTCCATGGTCAGATCAGGGGGGGCAAAGGGAACGCCGAACTTCAGAGTTCCGGAATTGGCCTCGACAGCGGCCTGATAAGCGGCCATCCCCTCCTCATACTTCTTCATCGCGGCGGCATAGTCCCTCTTGGTCTTACCCGCGATATAAATACAAAGAGCCACGACGGCGATGAGAAGAATTGCGGGCCCCGCAAACGGGCTGTTCAAAAATTCCATATCGGCACCTCCTTAACCGAGGCGGCGTACGCTGTAGCCCACCTTGACGCCGACAGCCGGCGCGGCAGCCGAAGCCGGGGCGGCGGAAGCAGAAGCGGCGGCATAGCTCACCACTGCGGCAGCGGCGGCAATGGCGGCCGGATCCTCAGCGGGCTGGTCGCGCTTCTCAAAATACTTCTCGGCAAGCTGCGGGAAGACCAGATAGCTGAGCACATCCTCGTCGCACTTCGCCTTTGCGCCAAGCTCCCGCTTGGTGGATTCAAACGCGGGGGCCAGACGGTCGGCATAGCGCTCGGTCGAGGGCTTTTCGTCCTTGAGCACCTTTTTGATCACTTCGGGATTGACCTCGCCGGGCGCCCGGCCGTATTCGCCGCGCAGATAACCGCGGACCTCATTGGAAACCATCTTGTAGCGTTCGCCGGTCAGGACGTTCATGACCGCCTGCACGCCGCAGATCTGGCTGGTCGGGGTGACCAGCGGCGGATGGCCGAGATCGGCCTTGACGCGCGGGACCTCGAGCAGAACCTCGTCAAGCCGGTCAGCCGCGTTTTGCTGCTTGAGCTGGGTAATGAGGTTGGAGATCATGCCGCCCGGAATCTGATAGACCAGCGCGCCGGCCTTGGTTCCGAGAACATAGGGATCGAGAAGGCCGGAATCGATGCCCTTCTTCTGGATCGGAGCAAAATAATCGGCGATCTCTTTGAGCTTCTTGTCATCCACATCGAGGCCGTAGCCGAGCTGGCGCAGGGCATAGGCCATGCTCTCGGTGGCATACTGGCTCGAACCGCCCGACATGCTCGAAATCGCGGTATCGATGACATCGGCGCCCGCTTCGACAGACTTGAGCAGAGTCAGCGGTGCAAGGCCGGTGGTGCTGTGGGTATGAATGATGACCGGCAGCTTAACATTCTGCTTGAGGGCATGCACGAGGTCATACGCCTCCTGCGGGCCCATGATTCCCGCCATATCCTTGATACAGATCGAGTCGCATCCCATATCGCGCAGCTGATTGCCCAGCTCGATGTATTTCTCAAGGGTATGCACCGGGCTGATGGTGAAGCAGATGGTGCCGGAAGCGATGCCGCCAAATTTCTTGGTGGCCTTGACCGCAACCTCGAGATTGCGGGGATCGTTCAGGGCGTCGAAGATGCGGATGATATCGATGCCGTTCTTGAGCGAATGCTCGACGAATTTCTCCACCACATCGTCGGGATAAGGCTTGTAGCCGAGCAGATTTTGTCCGCGCAGCAGCATCTGCAGCTTGGTATCGGGCATCGCGGCGCGGATTTTACGCAGTCGCTCCCACGGATCTTCGTTCAGATAGCGCAGGCAGGTGTCAAAGGTGGCGCCTCCCCAGCACTCCACCGAATAGTAACCGGCCTCGTTCATGGTTTTGAGGATTCCTTCAAAGTCCGAATAGGGCATCCGTGTAGCAATCAGCGACTGCTGCGCGTCTCGAAGGACCGTCTCGGTAATTCCAACCTTTTGCATGGATAAGCCTCCCTGTATCATCAGTTCGGGCGCTGTCCGCAGACAAGCCGCCATCTTATTTATACTATCACAGGTGTGGGGAAAGAAACAAGGACTTTCTGTTAAATTTTAACGGTTCTCACTTCCCCTGATAGAGAAATTTTCCGCATTGCGCGAGGATGCTTCGGTCGATCATCGCGTCGAGCAGCACTCCTTCGGGCAGAAACTCCTCGGCATAGACCGTCCCGCGCGAGCGAATCTCCCCGGCGACCGCCCCCTGGTCATAGGGGATCAGCACCTTCATCCGGGTATGGGTCGGCGCAAGGGTCGCGGCGATCCGCTCGAGAAGCAGATCCAGCCCCATGCCGGTCCTGGCCGAGATCAGGCAATTCTCCCGCCCGATCGTCTCCGGCAGGGCGGAAAGACGGTCGCATTTATTCAAAACATTGAGCACCGGAACCGTCTGTGCGCCGATCTCCCGCAAAAGTCCGGTCGAGACGGCAATCTGTTCCGCCGCGTCGGGAGCCGAAATGTCACAGACGTTGAGAATGAGATCGGCATTCGCCGCTTCCTCGAGGGTGGAGCGGAACGCCTCAACCAGCAGATGGGGCAGCCTGCGCACCAGCCCGACGGTATCGATCAGCATCACCTGCCGCCCGTCGGGCAGCTTCAGGGCGCGGGCGGTCGGATCGAGGGTGGCGAAAAGCATATTCTCCGCCAGCACCCCCGCGTCGGTCAGCGCGTTTAAAAGGGTGGACTTTCCCACATTGGTGTAGCCCACAATCGCCACACAGGTGAGCTGGTCCTTGCGGCGGCGGCCGCGTATCAGCTCGCGGCGGCGCGTGAGATCGGCAAGCTGCTGCTCCAGAGCGTTGATTCTGCGGCGGATATGCCGCCGGTCGGTTTCCAGCTTGCTTTCGCCCGGGCCGCGGGTGCCGATTCCTCCGCCGAGCCGCGAGAGGGCGGCGCCCTTTCCGGTCAGCCGGGGAAGCCGGTATTTCTGCTGCGCCAGCTCCACCTGCAGACGCCCCTCGGCCGAGCGGGCGCGCTGGGCAAAGATGTCAAGGATGAGGGTGGTCCGGTCGATCACCCTCACGCCGAGCGCCTCTTCGATATTGGCGGTCTGGCTGCCGGTCAGCTCAACATCGAAGATGACCAGCTCGATTCCAAGGTTTTCGCAGGTCAGTTCGGCTTCGGCCAAGCGTCCCGCGCCGATGCAGGTCGCCGGGTCGGGGGTATCCCGCCGCTGAATCATCGTCGCGGCGACCTCGGCGCCGGCGGTATCCGCCAGCTCCGAAAGTTCTCCGAGTGAGGTTTCCGCGTCGTACTCGCCGGTATCAACGGCGATCAGCAGCGCGCGGACCCGCGCCGACGGATCATGATTCTGCTGTAATTGTCCTGTCATAGGTTCTCCTTTGCCACACAATTTCGCCGTTTGGAAGGCGGCTGCCAAAACTGCTGCCCGTCCTTTCCACGGCGGGGTGGGAATCTCCGCCAAAGGCCCCTTCAGGGCCTTTATGGGGGAAGATTCCATTGATTTCGGGGGTTTCTTTATTATACACTTTTCTCAACGAAAACAACAAGAGCCCTGTGCTCTTTCCAAAGGAGTATCGCCATGAAACTCAAGCTGTTCGGATGTCCCGCCCTTCGCCGTGAACTTTTCCTGCTTGCTTCCTTTTCCCCGCATGAAATCGATGTGGAAATTCTGCCTGCCCCGTCCGGCGCCGCGCTTCTTCAGGACCGGATTGAGGAAACACAGGGTTATGACTACATACTTCCCTGTGTGGGAAGCCGCCTGTCGGAAGGGCTGTCCGCCGCCGGCATTCCACTGGTCATTCCCCGTGCCCACAACTGCGCCCACCTGCTGCTGGGAAGCCTCGACCGTTATCACCGCGCCTTCTCGGAAAATGATGACGAACCCCGCTGGCAGCTCGAAGGGGAGTGCTCCGAGATGTCCGCCGCGCACGGCACACCCTGCACTGTGACCGACACACTTTTCACCGACCTTGTTCCGGCGCGGGAGGGACGCGAATACGCCGCGGACCTCTCTCTGCTGCGCGACTATCTGAACGGCCGCTGGGACGCCCGTTTCCTGACCGTTCATCCCGGAGAGCGGGCGGTGCAGGACCCTGTTGAGATTCTTGCCGCCGAGCCGGTCTGACGGGAACACCCCCACCCCTTTTCCCCTCTTTGCGTTTTCTTTCCCCTATTACCTGAAAAATTTTCTTCGAACAAAATGTTTTTTGGTTGACAGATCGGACTTGCTCTGCTATAATAAGTGACGCTGCATGTGGCGGCTTAGCTCAGTTGGCTAGAGCATTCGGTTCATACCCGAAGTGTCGTAGGTTCGAATCCTATAGCCGCTACCAAAGTGGAAAAGCCCTTTTGTAAAGGGCTTTTCCAGTATTCGGCCCGTTGGTCAAGAGGTTAAGACACCGCCCTTTCACGGCGGTAACATGGGTTCGATTCCCATACGGGTCACCACGAAACGCGTGTGTAAACGTCAACGTTTACACACGCGTTTTTGTTTTCTGATTTCTGGAAGAAGTGAAAACTTCCGGCTCTTCTGTTGGAGCGAAGAAAAACTTTTATTTCAAGCACTATGCAAAGCGAGAAATGAACCGCAATCTTCCCGAAGAAAAGGACTTCTGCGAAAGGATGAAGTGTTCCTCCCCCGGCCTTGGGAAAGCGGATGCAGGGGAGATGAATTTTCAGCGTCTTTTGAGGAGCCTTCCGGCAGGAAGCCCTCGCAGGACCCATTCAAGCCTTCGGTTCAGCCGGAGGTTTTGTTTTGGCCCAGCCGGCCGCGCGTCATGCCGCCGTTCACGAACGGGTTCAACGGCATTATGGAGTTGCCAACGGCCACCCCCGCTCCCACAAACGGGCGTGGACAGCATTATGGAGATGCCGACGGTCGCCCCCGCCCTGCTGTCCGCTCCCATGACGGGACACGCGGAAACAGCAGGCGGAACGCACAAGCGTTGCCGGCCCTTTCAGGGCTGTCACACCTGCAAAATTTGCCTGGAAAATTTCCCGCGGACAACCCTTCCCGCGGCGCCGCGGGGATAGGCGTCAGGCCGGAGGCAATTCCCCGTCCCTTCTCAAGAGGACTTTGACCAGCCGAAAAAGCAGCGGAAGATAGGTCGCAGAAAAGACCGCCAAAGCCCCTGCCGCAACGCATTTCCTCTTTCTCGCCGGAATCGCGCAGCCGATCATAATCCCCATCGCGCAGAGACAAAGCTTGACCAGCGCAAAATCGGTCCAGTCGGCCTGCTTTACATACCCGTTCCCAATTTCGATCAATTTTTTCACTTTCTTTCCCTTCATCCCTTTTTATCATCATAACGCGCCCGCAGCAGGGAAGGAAACCGAATCTCACCGTCGGAATCATATTCTCCCTTTTCGATAAAATCACCTGCCCGTTCTCGACATTTTGGTCCTCTTGTGGTACGGTAGGATCAACCCCATCAGAAAGGAACGACCCGGTCATGAAGATTCAGCCGCCCCAGCTCCCCGCGCAGCCGCAGGCCGCAGAGGACTTTTTGCCGCTCGCGCGGCGCAGCATCGGGGAAGAGCGCCCCATCGAGGAAATTCTGCTGCGGGACTGCGCCGCCGAGGGAGAATCCATGCCGAAGCTGGAGGTCCGGCGCTGCATTTTGGAAGGCTGCACCTTTTCCGGCTGCGATCTCAGCGGGGCAGGCTTTGCGGATGTTGCATTTACAGACTGCAACTTTTCCAACTGCCGCCTGTCCGACGCGTATTTTTCCCGCTGCCGTTTCTTCGGCTGCAAATGGCTGGGGGCGGAGCTGGACGGCGCGGTGCTTCGGCAGATTACGATGGAAAATTCCAATCTGCGCTATGCCTCCTTTGACAAAACCAAACTTCAGGATCTTCTTCTTCACAACTGTGATTTTACCGAAGCGTCGTTCAGCGAAGTCCGCTGGAAGAATCTCTCGGCGGACGGCTGCCGCTTTCTTCGGACAAACTTTTTTAAAACGCCGCTTTCGGGGATGGATTTTACTCAAAACGAGCTGCTCGCTCCCATCCTCTCGTCTCCGCCCACCGAGCTGCGGGGTGCAAAAATCAGCCTGCTCCAAGCCGCCGATCTGATCGAGCTGTTCGGGGTCAAGGTTGACCGTTGAACAGCTCCACCAGATATTCCTCGACGAACCGCGAGGCAACCGCCCCATCGGCGGCAGCGGTCACGATCTGCCGCATCGGCTTGGTGCGCAGGTCCCCCACCGCGAAAACGCCGGGAATACTGGTGCGTGTCGTCTCATCCGCCACAAGGTAGCCGGATGGGTCGGTCGCCGCCTGCCCTGCGGCAAGCCCGGTATCCGGAATCCGGCCGATCGCCACAAAAAGCCCGTCGCAGGCCAGCTTGCTCCGCCGGTCCGTATTGACCTCGGCAAGCTCCACACCGGTCAGCCGTCCGTCATGAAGAAGCCTCGTGACGCGGCTGTTCCAGAGGATTTCAATGCCATTCTCCCGCAGGGCCTTGAGATAAACCTTCGAAGCGGTCAGCGTGTCCCGCCGGTGGATCAGATAGACCTTCGCACAGAGCTTGGCAAGCATCAGGGCATCCGCAACGGCGCTGTTTCCGCCGCCTGCAACCGCCACCGTCTTTCCGCGGTAGGCCATCCCGTCGCAGGCCGCGCAGTAGGCGATACCCTTGCCGCGCAGCTCCTGCTCCCCGGCAAGGCCAAGCATACGCGGATAGGCCCCCATCGCAAGAACAACGCTTCGGCCCAGCCGTTCCCCCTGATCGGTCGTGATCCGCTTTGGGTTGGCCCGCAGGTCGGCTTTCTGCGCCTGTGCATAGAGGGTCCTCGCCCCAAAGCGCTCCGCGCCCTCGCGCATCCGTTCAGCCAGCTCGAAACCGCCGATTCCCTCTCCTGCGCCCGGATAGTTGTCCACCTGCTCCGTTTCGGCCATCTGCCCGCCCGCCGAGAGCTTTTCGATGACCAGCGCCGAAAGCCCGCTCCGCACACAGTAGAGCGCCGCGGTGTAGCCGCCCGGACCGCCGCCGATGATAATCACATCATAAATGGAATCCGTCATACCGTTCCCCCCTCGTCCTAAAGCGCGCCGTTTTCCTGAAGCCAGCTGCTGATCTGCGCTTTCGAGGAGGGAGCGGTCAGTGGTTCTCCGATTGCCTTCCCTTCGCGGAAAAGCATCAGGGTGGGAATCGTCTCCACCTGAAACTGTCCGGCCAGAGCCGGCTGTTCATCGATATTGATTTTTCCGACCCCAAGCCGTTCTCCATGCTCATCCGCGATCTGTCCAACCGCGGGGGCAATTCTCCGGCAATAAGCACACCAGGGCGCCCAGAAATCAACCATAACCGGACGTCCGGAATGCAGCACCTGCTTTTCAAAATTTTCCTGTGTGACGGTGATCATCTCCATAGAATTCATTCCTTTCACTGCGCGTATTTTGCATATTGTGCCTTGAGAAAGTTCATCAGGGTACAGCTGCAAGTATGCCCCATGCGCGCCTGATTTCTCCTGAAACGAAAAGGAAACGGCCTTTGTCAAGCCGTTTCCTTTTTATTTTACCGGGATTTCATCAAAATCTCGGCCGCCTCGCGCAGGGTTGTATCCTCCCCGACATTACCCGGAAAGATCACATAGGGAATACCCGGGAACCTGCTTTCCGCCCCGGTCCGCCATACCGGAATGCCGGGACGGATCTGACCCATCACCAGCGCCCGCCGCACCTTCAGCGCCTTGGTGCCGATATCGCTGGAAGTGATTCCACCCTTGGCGATGACAAAAGCGGGCGTCTCCCGGAGGTCGCCCACCAGCGCCTGCACCGCGTTGGAAATCCGTACCGAGCGGAGCAGCGCGTCCTCCGGGGAGTCGTTTTCAATCACCAGAAGCTTTCGCTTTGTATAAACCACTGCCGTTTTCCCAGAGCGGATAATTTCTTCCATTTTTCTGGTCGTGCGCGCAGTCTCGGCGGCGAAGGCGGATTCATCCAGGACGAGATCGGAGTTGAACTCCACCGGGACAATCCCCTCCGCCTTTTTCAGCTCATCCAGCTGGCGGGTCGTCTTTTGGGTGTGAGATCCGACGACAATCACGCCCCCGTTAGGAGTTCGGGTATGAATCATCTGTTCCCGGGTCAGCAGCGGCTGGCTGCTGATTCCTCCAAATGCCCTGACCAACGCCGCGGCCGTGCGGAAAAGAAAGTTCTTCCCCTTCGCCATCGCCCGGTAAAGGGCGATGCTGAAAATTTTAACATCCACATCGGCAGCCGCGTTGACAACCACCTTGCCAAAGCCGCAAACCCCCAGCAGTTTTCTCTCAATCCCGTCCAAATCGAGCTTCCTCAGCTCCTCGATGGAGATGGAAACGACCTGTTCTGCGGGATAGGCGCCATCGGTTTTTTCCTCCACATAGTCCTTCAGATCGGAGGAACGGTATCCAAAGGTGCGGTCCTTCGCAAATTCGGTCTGCCCCGCCGGAATCAGCCTGTCCCCATCGCGGACATAGTGAATATCCCCGATGGTAAAACGGCCGCCCTCCCGGAAGAACGGGCAGAGAATTTCCCCGTCGATCCGCTGGCCGGCGGCTTCCGCTCCGGCTTTTAAAAGTTCGGTTTCCAGCGGATAGTGTCCCCGCAGGGTGGAATCTCCCCGGCTCATGATCAAGCAGCTGATCCCGGTTTCCCGGGAAACCGCGGCCGCTCTCGCGGCAATTTCCCGATGGGCGGCGGTGGTTTGCTCCACGGTAAAGCCGCGCGAATTGGTCAGCAGATAGAAAAGCCGCTGCGTTTCCGCAAAGCCCTCGCGGATGCTCTCGATGCTCCAATCCGTATAGACAGATATGTGATGTACCGTTTGTACGCCGGTAGGATCGTCGTCCAGTACGATAATTTTCCGGCTGCTCTTTTCGATCTCCCCGGCAAGCAGCCCATCCACCCTGCTTTCATCGACCTGCGGGAAAGAATCCAAAATTCCCGCACTGATCACGTTGACCTCTCTCATATCGTTTCCTCCGCCCTGCCGCCCCGGCGGCTTTTTTTCTCATCATAGCTCACCTTTTGATGATGGTCAAGTAGAACATTCTAAGAAGGGATGTTTAATTTGCAAGGACACTTTCTTTTTATAAGCCGGATGGAAGACGCGATACGGCGGAAGAAACGCCAAAATTTTTGTGTTTTGAGGAGCGGGGCCCCATATTGAAGGCGAATCCGCCGTTTCGTTTTTTCTCCAGTATGCACGCCTGTCCGGTGAGTGGTGTGCCCAGCGGAGAAGGATGTCTCAATCCCGATTACCGCCCGGAAAAATACGCGGGAGAGCATTCGGACAGATAAAAGCCGCCTGCGGCGCATAAAATGACAAGCACTGCGGGAAAAGCCGTATGGGAGAGTGTGCGGACAAGCAAAAACTGCCTGCAGTGCATAAGGTGATCGTCCAACGGCAGGCGCATGATCGGCACCGTCCAAGGATGATTGCAAGCGGCCTGCTTCTCCTAATGCTTGAATCGAAAGTTTTTACCTTCACCGGCAGAGTCAATGGCTTGAGTTGTCCTATAAAGACCCATCGCCGGCGAGCATCTCAGAACGCACTGAATTTATTTCATTTGTATTGCTTACTTCTTGGCCCGCAAACAGGCATCCGCCGTTCCAACGGCGGCTTTCTATCGTTGGAAATCTGTTGCACGCATCCCGCTTCGCCCAATGCTTGCGGCGAAAGCTTTTTACTCCGGGTGCCTCCACCGGCGGAACCGGAAATTTCCGCTAATCAAAACCACACGTTGAACGCGTGGTTTGCACCAGCGCTGAAAGGGCATGATACCGTCCCGCCTCTTAAAGAGGCATCGAAGTATTTTTCTTACGCATCATACGCACCGCAACTGCTAAAGCAGTCATTTTTTTCTTTGATTGACCTTCTTCGCTTCTGAATATTTGTCATTTCGCCGCGCTCAATGCTATAAGCTAAAGTTTTTTTCTGCCCACCAGCATAGCTGGTGGCTGCTGTCGCTAAAGCTGCAGCGGCAAAAAACGGACGGTTCTTTCGAACCGTCCGTTTTGGTTGTCGTCGAATCTGCTTATTTCGCAGTCTCGGAGGGCTTTTTGTTTTTCAGGGTGTTGATGCCCTCGACGGCCAGCACAAGCGCCAGCACAAAGAGGACAGCGCCCAGTCCAGCCTGAATGTAGGGGGCCACATCCATGCCGCCGCTCTTGAGAACAGCGTTACCGGAGGTGATCACGCCAACCTTGGCCACAATGGTCTGTGCCAGAGAACAGAGGGTCACAACCAGCATGAAGCCCATCGGGAAGAGGAACATCTTATTGTTCTTGCCGATGTTGCCCAGCCATGCAGCGACAGCCAGCAGAGCCAGCGCGGCCAGCAGCTGGTTGGCAGCGCCGAACAGCGGCCAAATCTTGGAATAGCCGCCGAGGCCGAGGCCGATACCCAGAACAACGGTGATCAAGGTGGCAACAAAAGGATTGCAGAGGGTCTTTTTGAAGCCGGTGACATCCTTATAGGTCTGGCCGGGCTTCAGCCAGAATTCCTGGAACATATAACGTGCCAGACGGGTGGCAGTGTCCAGGGAGGTCAGGCAGAAGGCCGAAACCGCCAGAATGAGCAGGGCCTTGACGGTCGACTCAGAGGCGGCCAGGCCGGGGATGGTGGCGACCATCCGGGAAAGGCCGGTCGCAAAAACGGTGGTCGGGGTGCGCAGACCGCCGACATATTCCTGCCAGATATAACCGACCGCGCAGAGCGAGATCAGCGCAAGCGCACATTCAATCAGCATGCCGCCGTAAGCGATCGGGCGGGCGTCTCTCTCATTATCAAGCTGCTTCGCGGTGGTGCCGGAGCCGACCAGCGAATGGAAGCCCGAGATCGCGCCGCAGGCAATGGTGACGAAGAGGGCCGGGAACATGGTGCCCAGCGAGGAAAGCTCATCGGTAAAGCCGGTAAAAGCGGGAATCTCCATGTTGAGATTCTGGCCCATCACGCCGGCGCCGAGGACGCCCACAACCGCCACGATCATCATGCCGTAGAGCAGGAAGGAGGACAGGTAGTCACGCGGCTGGAGCAGAATCCACACCGGAGCGACCGAGGCAATCAGGATATAAACACCGATGATGTACATCCAAGTGGTGCTGTTGAGGTAAATCGGATGGAAATTCAGGCCAATGGCGAGGCAGGCAACCAGCGCGATCACGCCGACGATCGTCGCAATCGAAAGAGGCGCGCCCTTGCGGTAAACGAAGAAGCCGAAAACAATGGCCATGACAATGAACAGCAGCGAAATCATTGCAACGGCGGCGTTGTCGTGATTGAGAGCGCCGTCCGCGGTGAAGCCGTTGAAGGTGCTGGCCACGATCGAGGCGAAAGCGGCGACAACCAGGATCAGGGTCAGATACGAGAAGATGATGAACAACTTCTTTGCACGCTCACCGATATTGGCGGCAATCACCTCGCCGATCGACTGGCCTTTGTGGCGGATCGAGGCAAAGAGCGAACCGAAATCGTGCACCGCACCGAAGAAGATGCCTCCGATCAGGACCCACAGCATAACAGGGACCCAGCCGAACACGGCGGCCTGAATCGGGCCGTTGATGGGGCCCGCGCCGGCGATCGAAGAAAAGTGATGTCCCATCAGAACGGGAGCCTTGGCGGGGACATAGTCCATGCCGTCCTCCAGTTCGTGGGCAGGGGTAACGCGTTTCTCGTCCACGCCCCACTGGTCACTCAGCCACTTACCGTAAAAAACGTAGCCGGCAATCAGAATGGCGCAGCCGATTACAAGAACCAATACTGCATTCATTTGTTTTTTCTCCTCTCTCTTGTGTACTGCGTAAGATTCTGCTCGAGTGTCTTTCGAACGTCCTTTCCGGCGGGATTGCTGATCAGCCCCCCGCTGGAACGATCAAACGCCGCTATGCGAAACTCCATCCAGCCATGGAGTGATAGCCGAAAATTTTTGTGAAACCGATAACGGCGAATCAGCCGCGCGGTTTCCCCGGGGATTTCCTGCGCGATGATCGACAGGGAAACGTGGGAGTACATGTGCTCGCTGTGGGGCTTGATTCTGCCAAGCCCATCCTCACGCGCAAGATCGACCGCATGCCGGAGCATCTCCGGCTCCAGTCTGTCTGCAAGCAGGAAATAAACGTACTCGTTCATTTCCATTCCCCAGATTTTTGCTTTTTTTACCAGAACATACTTCTCAGAACGGGAGTGGAACTCAGCCATGGCCGGAAACACAAAATCTCCTACCGGAAATTCCCGGGTGACGTCGTAATAACAACGGTAAGCATTGAGCAGCTTTTCAAACTGCTCCTCACGCGTCAGGGTCTCGCCGCCGCTTTGGCGTTCCAGATCGTTTGGCATTGCTCCGTTTTCTCTCCTTCTGAAATGGCCAGCCCCGAAACACCGTCCGGAAGTCAGCTATATTATATACCATTCTTTTGGGTTTGTTAATAGATTCCCGCGCAATTATTTCCATAATATGAATACAAAAAGAAATTTCGTCCTTTTGCACGATGCGGCAGTTCAAATATCGAAAATTATTACTAAGTTTGCCTCTTGAAATCCGCGGTTGAAACACAAATGAAACAAATTGCGGACAAATTTTGAATCAAAGTCTGCATATTTTGTGCCAAATTTTCCATTTTTCCCGCGGCGGCAGCATTTTTCCACATAAATTCAGCTTTTGCTGTCAGGTCAAAGCAGCGGGGTCATTTCTCCTGCCCGGAAATCTAAGGAAGTCATTTTCAATGATAAAATAAGATGTCCGGTTCTGAGGGCAGGACACCGCCCGATTTCGGAAACCCCTTCGCATCTTGGGAAGAGGGCATTACCAGCAAAACGGCCGTCGAAGGGGACAAGGAGCGGACAGCCGCGCAGTAGCGGATGGTTTCGGACGGCAAAGGCATCTCCTCGCCGCTGTCTGCCGGGTCGTGTCCTTGTCAAAGCCATCAACACCGCGGAAACACATGCGCGGGGAAGTTCCACACAGCCGTCCGGTAGATCACATCCCCGCCAAAGCCGCCAAAGCCGCGGAAACACATGCGCGGACAAGCTCCGCACTGCCATTCGTCGGGGCGGTCGAAATCGCGGCAAAAGGACAAAACGAGCTTTTCTTGAATCCGCCGTCTTTCCGGCCGCCTCGGATCTCAAATCAGAGAATTTTTTGTATTGAAAGATTCTTTTTCTCACCAGCATAGCCGGAGGTTTATTTGTGCTTAAGCCACAACAGCCAAAACAGGACGCCGCAGAATTCTGCGGCGTCCTGCCGTCTTTGGGTCAAACCCGGTGCATCAGATCGGTATAGGTAGGCATCGGCCAATCGGCGGCATTTACGACCTGCTCCACGCCGTCGGAGATGTCGCGCAGGGCCTCCATATCCACGCGGATCGTGTCGCGCAGCATCCGGTTGCTCTCCTCGCTGACCTCGGCAGGGAGAGCATGCAGATCATCCCGCAGCTTCTCGACGCCGGCAAAGAGGTCGGAGACCGCCTTCGACAACCGTTGGGTATAACGGTAAAGCGCGGCGTTATCGAGGCCCACCGACCGCAGGTGGGCAAGCTGCGCGGCGCTTTTCCCCGCGCAGGCGATGACGGCGGGAGTCACCTGCCGCTGCACCATTTCCAGGAGGGTGCGCGCCTCAATCAGAGCAATCTTGCGGTAATTCTCAAGCATGATCTCATAGCGGGAATGGCATTCCAGCTCGGAGAAGATATGGAAGCGCCCGAAGAGATCGATCGTCTCCGGCATCTGCCAGGCCGCCGCGGCGGAAAGAGAGTCGGGATAAACAGGCAGTCCGCGGCGCGCCGCCTCAGCCTGCCATTCCTGCGAATAATTGTTGCCGTTCATGATGATCCGGCCGTGTGCCGCATAGGTTTCACAGGCAATTTCCCGGACGGTGCGCTCAATCTCGGTGCTCTGCTCCAATCGGGCGGCAAAGAACGAGAGGCTCTCGGCAACCAGAGCATTGAGCACGATGTTGGCCAGCGCAATCGATTGGGCCGAACCAACCATGCGGAACTCAAACTTGTTTCCCGTGAAGGCAAACGGCGAGGTGCGGTTGCGGTCGGCGTCATCTGAAAGGACCGCCGGCATGGTTTCGACCCCGATCGAAACCGGACGCTTTCCGCTGCCATGGTCCTCGTTGCTGCATTTGGCGAGCAGCGAGGTATAACGTTCCCCAAGGAACATCGAAATAATGGCAGGCGGCGCCTCATAGCCGCCGAGACGGCAGTCGTTGCCGGGCGTCGCGGTCGACATCCGGAGCTGGGTGGCATAGCGGTCGACGCCGCGGACAAAGGCCGCGAGGAAGAGGATAAAGGTCAGGTTGTTCTCTGGATGCTCACCCGGCGAAAGAAGATTCTTTCCCTGATCGGTGCAGAGGGAATAATTGTTGTGCTTGCCCGAACCGTTCACCCCATGGAACGGTTTCTCATGCAGCAGGCAGGCCAAGCCGTGCTTTTTGGCCACGACCTTCATCGTCTCCATCACCAGATGGTTGGCATCACAGGTCAGATTGGCCGAGTCGTAGACGGTCGCCAGCTCATGCTGGGTCGGCGCGACCTCGTTATGTTTGGTTTTGGCCGCGACCCCCAGCTTCCAGAGCGTTTCATCCAGCTCATGCATAAAAGAAGCGATTCTCAGGCGCACGCGGCCGAAATAATGATCGTCAAGCTCCTGACTCTTGGGTGGCGGCGCGCCGAGCAGGGTGCGTCCGCAGAGCTTCAGGTCGAGACGCTGCTCATACCGCTCGCGGTCGACGAGAAAATACTCCTGTTCCGCGCCCACCATCGGGGTAACGCGGCTCACATCCTTCCAGCCGAGCAGCCGCAGCACCCGCACCGCCTCGTTGGAAACGGCCTCCATCGAACGCAGCAGCGGGGTTTTCTGGTCCAGCGCAACCCCGGAAGGGCCGCAGAAGGCGGTGGGGATGTAAAGGGTCTTATCCCGCACGAATACAAAAGAGGTGGGGTCCCATGCGGTATAGCCGCGCGCTTCAAAGGTGTTGCGGATTCCGCCCGAAGGGAAGGAGGAAGCGTCCGGCTCTCCCTGAACCAGTGCCCGCGAGTCAAAATCAAGGATTGCGGAACCGTCCCCCGCCGGGCTGAGGAAACATTCACTCTTTCCGACCGCCGCGTCGGTCATCGGCTGAAACCAGTGAATGTAGTGGGTTGCGCCCTGTTGAAGCGCCCATTTGAGCATTGCCTCCGCCACCGGACCGGCAATCGCCTCATCCAGCTTGCCGCCCGCCTTGCGGGTGCGCTGCAGGCTGACAAAAACCTCGCTGGGCAGCATGGACTTCATCACTTCATCCCGAAAGACATGGCAGCCAAAATCCTGTTCAAAACTCATCGTATCTTCCTCTCTGTCCTGTATCCCGAGCCACCGTTTCCGGGCGGACCGGCCTCGATTGCTGTGTGAAGAGCTATATGCAGATATCGTAACATTCGGAAGGGCTCTTTGCAAGATTTCACTAAAAATTCTTTTGAATTTTTTAACATTCGTGCAGGAGCTTGGGGTAACCTTCTACAAGACCTGATTTTTTATTCAAAACAGATAAAAATTCGGGGACAGAACGCGACAAAATTTGCAAGGATGCTTGACAAGCGCTTCCAGATATGATATATGATAAATATACTTGTGATATATCACAGATATATGAAAGAGAGGGCGGCCATGCCTCAAAAACAATCAATGAGCGATCAGGTTCTTTACCGCTTGCGTGAAGATATCGTCAACTGCGTATACAAGCCGGGGGAAATCATTACCGAAACCGAGGTAGCACAGCGATATGGTTCAAGCAAAACTCCGGCCCGCGAGGCTTTGAGTACCCTCTGTCTGGAAGAATACCTGCAGAAGTTTCCCCGGAAAGGCTATTTGATAAAAAGCATTTCCCTCTCGGATCTTCAAAGCCTGTTCCAGTTTCGCTGCATTTTGGAATGCGCTTCCGCTTCTCTCGCTGCGCAGCACGCCTCCGAGGCGGAAATCCGGCTGCTCCAGTCCATCTGCAGCCAAATCGAACGCTTTGAGGACCGAACCGCCGGCATCACCGCCGGACAGCATGACGCGGGCAACGCCTCATTTCATATGCAGATTGCGCGCATGTCGCGCAATCCCTATCTGATCAGCGCCACGGCAAATATCCTTAATCAGATGCGCCGCGCGCTTACCATGGATCTGATGGCCACCGACACAAGCGGCGCCTTTAAGGGACATCCCCATATCGTTCAGGCAATTCATGAACATAATCCCGCCGCCGCAGAGGAAGCCATGCGCCTTCATATCGGCACCACACAGGACCGCATCTATCTGCAGAATTCCCAGTTTTTCCGCAGCGCAGGGGAATTCACATCGGTGTGATATCCCGGGACATTATCAAGCTTCTAGGGAGAGATAGGTCAAGATGAGCAAAAGCAAAGTGATTGTTTTCACAACCGGCGGGACAATTATGAGCCGCTTTGACAGCGCCACCGGTACAATTGTGCAGGCGGAAAGCGGGGATCATCTGCTCAGCGCCCTGTCCGCGTTTGACAGCAATATTGAAATTGAAGCATACGATTTCTGCAACAGGCCAAGCCCGCACATGGACCCGAAAATCGGACTGAGCCTTTCCAAAAAAATTCAGGAGGCGCTCAAACGCGAGGAAATCTCCGGCGCTGTCATCGCGCATGGGACAGATACGATTGAGGAGATGTCTTATCTCACCTCCCTGATTCTTTCCAGCCCAAAGCCGGTCGTTTTTACCGGCGCAATGAAGAGTTCGAGCGAAGAATATATCGATAACATCGGCAATCTTCTCGGCGCCATCCGGATCGCCGCCGATCCCCGCTCCCAGAAGAGGGGGGTAATGGTTTTTTTCAATCAGGATATTTTTCCGGCCCGCTGCATTGTCAAGGGAGACACCAATCATATGAACTCCTTTCTTGCCACCGAGGGCGGGCCGATGGGAGCGGTGATCAACGGGGAAGTCATTTTTTACCACAGGATCCCGGCTCAGAAAACCTACGATGTCAGCCGTCTTGACAGCAATGTGCAGCTCATTAAGGCCTGCTTTGGCATGTCTCCGCTTTTGATCGACGCCTGCACCGACGCCGCGGTCGATGGAATTGTCATCGAAGCCCTCGGCGCGGGGAACCTCCCGCCGAGCGTTCTGCCGAGCATCCGGCGCGCGATCGCCGCCGGAATCCCGGTCATCATTGCCTCCCGATGCCTGCGGGGGCCATCTCTCGCCGTTTACGCCTACGAGGGGGGCGGCGCCCAGCTCAAAGCAATGGGCTGTATCTTCAGCGGAAATCTGAACGGTACCAAAGCCAGGATTCAGCTGATGGTGCTGAAAAGCGCCTGCTGCGGGCCCACTGAAATCGCCGCCTGCTTCGCCGAACGAAGCGGCACAGAAGAGAGCAAGTCCCGGTAGGGGTGCTTTCCTTCACCGTTCGGGGCGGCTTTGTCAAATTGTTCAGCGCAAGGGACGCTTCACCAGCATAACTGCGTGAACGGTGGAAAATATGGCATCCTTTTCGCTGTTCAAAATAGAAAGTCTCATATTTGTTAAGGAGGATTCTCATGAAAAAGAACAAGAAGTCTCTGCTCGCTCTGCTGCTTGCCGGCGCCGCAATCCTGTCGGTCGGATGCAGCAATACGCCTCAATTGATTTCGTCTTCAGAAGCGGCCGCCCCATCGTCTGACGGAGCTCCGGCCCAGTCGCAGCCCGCCCTGTCCCAGTCCTACAGCTTCACGGTCGGAACCTCCTCCTCAGGCGGAAGCGTTTACGCCGTAGGCGCTGGTCTTTCCCAGATGCTCACCGAGAAAATCAGCGGACTGAATATGCGTGCAATCGCCACCGGCGGCGCGGTTGATAACGTGGGGCTGATGAGCCGCGGCGAGGTTCAGCTTTCCCTGAACGCCTCGAACACCAACTATCTGGCCTGTAATGGACAGCTGGAGGGCATGGACAAGCAGGAAAACCTGCGCGGTATCGTCAGCCTGTACCCCAGTGTTTTCCACTTTATTGTCGGGAAAGAGTCCGGCATCACCGGCTTTGATCAGCTCGGCGGCAGGAAGGGCGCTGTCGGCGCTCCCGCGAGCGCGACCGACCTTTACTGCACCGACGTTCTGAGCTATTTCGGCTATGACTATCACGACCGCAAGGACGTGGAGGCAGTTTATGCCAACACCAGCGACGCCACCGACCAGTTCAAGGACGGCCACATCGACTGGGCGCTGTTCCCGCTGGGCGTTCCCGGATCTGCCGTCCTCGACCTGAGCATGAGCGGCAAGATTGATATTCTGCCGATCGAGGGCGAGGATCGCGACGGACTTCTCAAGCAGTTCCCCTACTACATCCCCTACACCATCCCCGCAGGCACCTACACCGGCTTTGACTCGGATATCGATACCGTTGGCTGCGTGATTACTCTCGTTGCTGATGAGAGCGTAGACGAAGAAGTGGTCTATCAGATTACCAAGACCATCTGGGAGAACCTTGACAGTGTACAGACCATTGCCAATTCCCTGACCTGGATGAGCAAGGAAAACGCGGTTGCCGGCATCGGCGCTCCCCTGCATCCCGGCGCCGAGCGCTATTACAAAGAAATCGGCGTTCTGTAATCTTCCAAGCACAACCCTACAACTTTTCAGAGAGGTGGATCCAGTTGAGAAAAATACGGATGGATATCCCTGAGCTTTCGCTCACCGCTGTGATTCGATGCGAAGAGCGCAACAGCGCCCTTTGCGATGAAATTTGGAACCGCTTGCCCTTTGACTGCGTTCAGGAACACGGTATGGTGTCCGGCGAGCTCATCTATTGCTGGGTTCCACTGATCAGCACCGCTCCCACCCCTTATAAGCTGATGTATACGGAATCGCCCATCGGCTGCGTGACCTACTCACAGGGGACCGGAAATAAAATCATTGTGAAATACGGTCCCTGTGGGGAGGACCTCTACGCGCCCGTTCTGGGTTATGTCGAGGCGGAGGGCCTGAAGGATCTGGCTCGTGCGGGACGGGAAGTCTGGTTCAACTATTTCGACGATAAAAAAATCTTCGTTGTCCATTTCAGCAAGGAGGAGGAATAAGATGGCGGCATGGCAGCAGCTCAAAGAACGTATCGACGCGGAAACGGAGCGAATCTGGCTCAACGAGCCGGATGAAATGAAAATCCAGCGGCTCGGCCTGCTGAAAAACAAGGCAGGTTCCTACGGCCAGTACTTTGGAGCATGGGATTTCGCCAACGGTATGATCCGCGATCTCTCTATGTACACCATGTACCCCCTGCTTCGCCTGATGGTCGGCGGAAATTTCTCGCTCGACCAGATGAAGGAAATTTACCAGACGGTAATCCCGGTCTATACCGAATATCTGCGCTACTCCGGATATCCCACGCTCGGCGGTTTCTGCCGGGAATTTCGTGCCTGTCTCGATTCCATTGAAACCAAGGAAGATTTTATCTCGCTCTATAAAAGTCTGCTGATGTACTGCAACAAGCTGACCGCATGGATGTATCATTACGCACCATGGGAAATGGCGGTTTCCTTCCGCCAAAAGGATGAAGCCTGGGTCAACGAGGCGAAGCGTTTGCTGGAGCTTCAAAATTAAAACGGATAGGAGTTTTAGTCTATGAGCAACTCAGTACCCGCGAACTCCGCGCCGGATGAATTTTCCGGGCGGACACGGCGGATGGGAAACAGCTTCTGGGGCCATGTCATCCGCTACGGCGCCGTTGTTCTTTCCCTGTTCCACCTCTATACCGCCGGATTTGGCACTCTGCCGATGGTCAAACAGCGCAGCGTCCACCTTGCGCTGGTGCTGTTTCTGGTGTTTCTCTGCTTTCCGCGCAGCAAGAAGCACTCTTCGCGTTTGAAAATGTCGGCCGACTCGGTTATTTTAGCCGTTCTGGGCTTTGCCCTCAACATGTATGTCTTTGTCCGGTTTGACCAGATTGCCATGAACTCAGGCATCATGAATCCCATCGATATGGTCGTCGGAGGTATTCTGATTCTCGTTGTGCTGGAGGGATGCCGAAGGACATCAGGCCTTGCGCTTCCCCTTCTGATGAGCTTTGCTTTGATTTATTGCTACTTTGGGCCTTATTTCCCGTCATTTTTCCGGCATAACGGCCTGACCCTGCACCGGATTATCCAGTACATGGTCTGGTCCACTGAGGGCATCTACGGTCTGGTGCTGGGCGTTTCATCCACTTATCTGTTCGTGTTTATTCTCTTTGGCGCGATTCTTGACAAAACCGGACTTGCCGCGGTCATCAATGATCTTTCGATGTCAATCGCCGGGCGCGCCCGCGGAGGCCCCGCCAAAGTCGCAATTATCGCCAGTGGATGCATGGGGACGATTTCCGGCAGTGCCGTCGCCAATGTTGCAACGACCGGCACCCTGACTATTCCGCTGATGAAATCGCTGGGCTATTCCCCGACCTTCGCCGCATCGGTTGAGGCCATCGCCAGCACCGGCGGCATGATCATGCCGCCGATCATGGGCGCTTCGGCCATGATCATGGCGGAATTTCTGGGCGTTCCCTATGTCGCCATCATGAAAGCAGCCCTGATTCCCGCCCTGCTTTACTACTTCTCCACTTGGGTTGTGGTCGATTTGGAGGCGCGCCGTCTGCATCTTCCCACGATGTCGAAGGAGGACATTCCCCATTTTCGTGCCGTCTTCCTCAAGCGCGGCTACATGCTGATTCCGATTCTTGTGCTGCTGGTTCTGATGATCATCGGACGCACCCCGCTCTATTCCGCTTTCTACTCGATCTTGGTGGCCCTCGTCCTCACATCGCTGAAAAAGGAAACCCGCCTGACCCCCGAGCGTGCCATTGATGCGCTGGAGGACGCGGGAAAGCTGGCAATCCCGGTTGCCAATACCTGTGCTTCGGTCGGCATCATGGTCGGTATGACCGGCGCCACCGGTTTGGGCATGGTGCTCGGCGACGGTCTGATCAAGCTCGCGGGCGGAAACTTCTACCTGACTCTGATTTTCGCCATGATCACCTGCCTGATTCTCGGCATGGGCCTGCCCTCCTCCGCCTGTTACATCGTGGTTTCCACCTTGGCGGCCCCCGCCCTGCTGCGTTTCGGAATTTCAGGAATTCCGGTTCATCTGTTCGCGTTCTATTACGGCATTCTTTCGGTTTTGACTCCTCCTGTCTGCACCGCTTCCTTTACCGCTGCGGGCATTGCCGGAGAGAACCCCAATACGGTGGGCTACAGTGCCTTCCGCATGGCGGCGGCCGGATTTCTGATTCCTTTCATGTTCATTACCTCGCCCGAGCTGCTGCTGATTGACGCCTCCTTCCTTGATGTCATTACAAAGATTCCGACTGCGGCCATCGGAACGGTCGCGCTGGCCTTTGCCATTATCGGATACTGGAAAGCGCCCGTTCGCCGCTGGGAGCGCGCCGTTTCGTTCCTTGCCGGTATTCTTCTGATGGACGGCGGCATTCTGACCGATGTGGGCGGCATCGCGCTCTTCATTGTGGTCGTCGTGCTCAACTGGAAGCGTGAAAAGAACGCCGCGGCACCGCAGCAAGCATAGTTTTCGTGGAAGTAGAGCGCGGACATGTTTCGCGCTCTATTTCTTAATAAAGGTAAACGGGAAACCGGAAGGGAGAAAAATGAACCGACGTATTCTTTTGGAGTGGCCGGGGTTGGGGCTTTCAGCTCACGCCACACTGGCCGATGATCAGAATCCCGAGCTCTGCAACGAGCTTTGGAACGCCCTGCCCTTTGACAGTATCATGAACAACGCCGTGGTTACCGACGGCTCGATGTATTGCTGGGCTCCTCTGCTGAGCTTCGCTCCGATTCGCTATAAAGAACGGATCGACCTCGCCCCGATCGGGCGTCTGCGCTATTCTCAGAACACCGGCAACAAGGTGATCGTTCAGTACGGCGCGTGCAACGAGGATATCATGGGAGCTGTTTTGGGTCAGATCGACAAGGAGGATCTCTCCGTCCTAAAGCAGGTCGGCGAGGAAGCCCGCACCGCGATCTTTATGTCCAAGAAAGAAATCCATGTCCACATCTCCCGCTGCTGTAAAGAGTCCGAATCCGCCGGAGAACGGCATGTTCTGGAAAAGCCCGCTGTTTGCAGCGAAGCGGTGGAGCGTCTTGCGCAGGAACTCATCTCCCTCGCCGAAGAGGCAAGTCTCCGGGAACCTGAGGAGCATAAGAGAGTCCGCACCGGGCGGAATTCCGGCATGGGTTCCTGCGGGCAGTATTTCAGCACCTGGGAATTTGTTTACAGTCTCACGCGCGATCTCTCCATGTATACCCTTTATCCCATCGCCAGACTGTGCCGGGACGAGCAGCTCGGTGTGCGCCAATTGGAACGGGTTTATATGGAAATTGATCCGACCTACACCAATCTTCTTGGTTCTTACGGGATGAAGCGCCTGCGTGAGCTGGCCAGAGTCTTCCGCGGGATGATCGCTGAAAAGATTCTGACCAAGGATGAGTTCCGTTATCTGATCGATTCCTTCACATTCTATACCAACATGCTGGCGCAGTGGTCCTATTTCTATTATCCTTGGGGAATCGGATGCGCCTGCTTCCGCTTTGATGAAGAGCATCAAACCTATGTCCCTGAAACCGAAGGATAACGGCGGTGCGGATTTCATATGCCGTTCCGACCGTTTTTGCCCTCGATTTCGCCTGCCTGACCACTGCTTTTCAACATTTTTGCCGGATGAATGCAATTTTCCCTTGCCAAACGGGATAAAATATGGTATGGTATACGGGTAAGTAGAGAGTAATTGACAGGAGAGTGGGTAACAACCCGCTCTTTTGTTTATGTATAGGGAGGTTTCTATGGCAAAGGCAAAACCGAACACCGCGCAGGTCGCCGCATCGCTTGCCGAGCCGCTGCTCGAGCAAATGGGGCTGCGTCTTTGGGACATCCGCTTTGAGAAGGAGGGCGGGGTATGGTTCCTGCGCTTCTTCATTGATAAGGAGGGCGGGGTCGATATCAACGACTGCGAGCGGTTTTCCCGGGCCATCGACCCGGTTCTCGACGCGGCGGACCCGATCGAGCAGTCCTACTGTCTCGAGGTGTCCTCGCCCGGCGTTGAGCGCGAGCTGACCAGGCCATGGCATTTTGAAGAAAACCTTGGCCGCAAGGTCAATGCCCGCCTCATCCGCGCGAAAAACGGTATCCGGGAATTTTCCGGCATTCTTGAATCCTATGAGGACGGGGTCGCCGTCATCCGGGATGAAGAAAATGACATGACCCTTTCGGTCGCCAAAAGCGAGGCGGCCTATGTGAGATTGCAGGACGATTTTGATTACAGCAAAGGAGAAGACCAATGATCAACCGCGAATTTTTCGAGGCGCTCGAGCTGCTCGAAAAGGAAAAGGGCATTCCCGTCCCCTACATGATCGAAAAGATCCAGAATGCCGTCTCGATCGCCGTCAAGCGCGACGCCAACGGCGGGGAGGACAACATCGTTGAAATCGATCCGGTTACCGCCCGTTTCTTCGTCGCGGTGAGAAAGCATGTCGTCGAGCAGGTCGAGGACCCCTCCATCGAGATCGGCCTCGGGGCGGCACAGGGCGTCAAGGCCGGCGCCAAGCTCGGCGACCTCATTGAAATCCCTCTCGATCCCAAGCGTTTTGGGCGCATTGCCGCCATGAGCGCCAAGCATGTCATCCGTCAGGGGATTCGCGAGGCCGAACGCGGCCAGCTGCTCGCCGAGTATCAGTCCAAACAGTGCGACATCGTAACCGCCACTGTGGTGAAAACCGATCCGCGGCGCGGAAACGTCACCGTCGAGATCGGCCGTTCCGAAGCGATTCTGCCCAAATCCGAACAGGTCCCCGGCGAGGAATACAAGGACGGCGAACGGATTAAGGTTTATGTTTCCGATGTGATCAACGGCGAGAAGGGTCCCAAGATCATGATCTCGCGGATTCATCCCGGACTGGTCAAGCGGCTCTTTGAGATGAACATCCCTGAGGTTTACGACGGCACCGTCGAGATCAAGTCGATCTCCCGCGAGGCCGGCGTGCGCAGCAAGGTCGCGGTGACCTCCCGCGATGAAAACGTTGACGCGGTG
This sequence comes from Yanshouia hominis, assembly GCA_014385025.1. Lineage (GTDB taxonomy): Bacteria > Bacillota > Clostridia > Oscillospirales > Ruminococcaceae > Yanshouia > Yanshouia hominis. The sequence goes on from JACRTB010000005.1 coordinate 149,494, forward strand.
GGCGCCTGCATCGGACCGAAGGGCGCGCGCGTCAACTCGATCGTCGATGAACTCGGCGGCGAGAAAATCGACGTCATCCGCTATTCCGAGGACCCCGCTGAATTTGTGGCGGCCGCGCTTTCGCCCGCCTCGGTCCTGTCGGTCGAGATCGATCCCGAGGTTCCCAGAGCCTGCCGGGTCGTCGTGCCGGATCATCAGCTCTCACTGGCGATCGGCAACAAGGGCCACAACGCCCGTCTGGCCGCCCGGCTGACCGGCTGGAAAATCGATATCCGGCCCGAGAGCGGCTTCCCCGAAGAAGAACCCGCCGCACCGGATGAACAGCAGACGGAAGAAGCCGGCGGGACGCTCTGAGCCGATTTTGACAGGAACCCACACGGAGGTGAACGGGATGAAGGAAAAGAAACTGCCGCTGCGGATGTGCACCGGCTGTTCCGAGCACAAACCCAAGAAGGAGCTGGTCCGGGTGGTCAGAAGCCCGGAGGGAGAAATCTCTCTGGATCTGACCGGAAGAAAACCCGGCCGGGGCGCTTACATCTGCCCCTCGCTCGACTGCCTGCGGAAGGCCCGCCGCGCGAAAAGGCTGGAGCGCGCCTTCTCCTGCCAGATTCCCGACGCCGTCTATGACGCGATGGAAAAGGAGATGGCCGACGGTGAAGGGTAACATCCTCGGCCTGCTCGGCATCTGCCGCAAGGCAGGGAAGCTCCGCCTGGGCTTCGATCCGGTTGCCGAGGGGCTGGGAAAAGACGTACGTCTGCTCCTGTTTTCCAACGACATTTCCCCAAAGACCAAGGAACGGATGCTGCAAAAGGCATCCGAATCCCCTGCCGCTTCGCTCACCCTTCCCTACTCGGCCGACGAGCTCCTCGCCGGTTTGGGTAAGCGGGTTGCAGTGCTGGCGGTCACCGACCGGGGGCTGGCCGACAGGATCAAAGAACTGCATACGACCGCGACAGAAAACCGCGAGGAGGATTTGACTTTATGATGGATAAATACCGCGTACACGAGGTTGCCAAGGACCTGAACATTCCCAGCAAGGATATTCTGGGCCTTTTGGAGCAATATTTTCCCGACGCCCAGCGCAAGCATATGACCGCTCTTTCGGATGAGGAGCTGAGTCTGATTTTTGAACGCTTTACGCAGGAGCGCCAGATGGAAAACCTCGACCCCTATTTTGCGCTTGCGCAGCAGAAGAAGGCGGAGCCTGAGCCCGAACCGGCGCCCATCCCCGAAAAGGCGGCCGCTCCCGTTCAAAGCGCCCCTCAGCCCCGCCCGGCTCAGCCAGCTCAGCCGGCCCAGCAGCGCCCCGCCGCACAGCAGGGGACCCGCCCCGCGCAGGGACAGAACCCCCAGCGTCCCGCACAGCCGCGGCCCATGCAGCAGGGTCAGCAGCGCCCCGCCGCGCAGCAGGGTCAGCAGCGTCCGCAGCAGGGTGCCCGCCCCGCGCAGGGACAGAACCCCCAGCGTCCCGCACAGCCGCGGCCCATGCAGCAGGGGCAGCAGCGCCCGCAGCAGGGTGTCCGCCCCGCGCAGGGGCAGAACCCCCAGCGCCCGGTTCCGCAGCCGCCCCGCCCCGCGGCGCAGTCCGCGGCGGGACAGCCCAATCCCAACAAGGTCGAGCGTCCCGCGGCGCGCCACGTCGATATGCGTTCGGCGCAGGTCAACCTCGATAAGTACAACGAAAAATACGAGCAGATTGCCCCTGTCAATCTTCCCGCCAAGGCCCAGGGCCCATCCAAGCAGAAGTTCACCGGGCGGCAGCAGCGCGGCAAGCCGATCCGTTCCCGCCGCGAACAGGAAATGGAGAAGATGCGCAGGCTCGAGCTTGAACGGCAGCGCCGACAGAAGCTCGAGGTTCAGCTTCCTGACGAGCTGACCGTCGGCGAACTGGCCCTTCGCCTGAAGGTGCAGGCCGCCGAGATCGTCAAGCGTTTGATGGGAATAGGCATCATGGCCTCGGTTTCGCAGGTCATCGATTATGACACCGCCGCTCTCGTCGCCATGGAGATCGGCGCGAAGGTCGAGCATGAGGTTGTCGTCACCCTTGAAGAACAGCTCTTTGACACCGCCGAGGATCACGATGATCATCTTGCTCCCCGCCCCCCTGTCGTCGTGGTCATGGGCCACGTCGATCATGGCAAGACCTCCCTGCTCGACGCCATCCGCAAGACCAACGTCACCTCCTCCGAGGCGGGCGGCATCACCCAGCACATCGGCGCCTATCAGGTGCAGATCAACAATCAGCCGATCACCTTCCTCGACACACCGGGACACGCCGCCTTCACCTCGATGCGGGCGCGCGGCGCGCAGGTCACCGACATCGCGGTGCTGGTCGTTGCCGCCGACGACGGCATCATGCCTCAGACCGTTGAAGCGATCAACCACGCCAAGGCCGCCGGCGTTCAGATTATCGTCGCCATCAACAAGATCGATAAGCCTGCCGCCAACCCTGAGAAGGTCAAGCAGGAGCTGACCGAATACGAGCTGGTTCCGGAGGAATGGGGTGGCGATGTCATCTGCGTCCCTGTCTCGGCCAAGAGCGGAGAAGGAATTGAATCGCTGCTGGAGATGATCCTGCTGGTTGCGGAAACGCAGGAGCTTGCCGCCAATCCCGACCGTCTCGCCCGCGGCACCGTCATCGAGGCAAAGCTCGACCGCGGCCGCGGACCGGTCGCCACCATCCTCGTTCAGAACGGCACTCTGCACACCGGCGATGTGGTCATCGCGGGCACCGCGCTTGGGCGCGTCCGTGTGATGCTCGACGATAAGGGCGACCGCATCGACGAGGCCGGCCCCTCGACGCCGGTCGAGATCACCGGCCTGGCGGAGGTTCCCGCCGCCGGCGACGTTCTGAACGCCGTCGAGGATGAGAAGCTCGCCAAGGAGCTGGTCGATAAGCGCCGCTTTGAAGCCAAGGAGGAACAGTTCCAAACCTACCAGAAGGTCACCCTCGACAACCTCTTCAGCCAGATCTCCGAAGGGGAGATGAAGGAACTGCCGATCATCGTCAAGGCCGATGTGGACGGCTCTGTGGAAGCGGTCCGGCAGTCGCTCGAAAAGCTCTCAAATGATGAGGTGCGGGTGCGGGTCATTCACGGCGCGGTCGGTGCGATCAACGAGTCGGACGTTATGCTGGCCAACGCGTCGAACGCCATCATCATCGGCTTCAACGTCCGTCCCGACGCGACCGCTAAGGAATCGGCGGAGCGCGACAACGTGGATATGCGCCTCTACCGCGTCATCTATGACGCGATCAACGAGGTGACCGACGCCCTTAAGGGAATGCTCGCCCCCAAAACCCGCGACAAGGAACTCGGACGCGCCGAGGTGCGGCAGGTTTACAAGATTTCCTCGGTCGGCACCGTCGCCGGCTGCTACGTCCTCGACGGAAAGCTCACACGCAACGCCCTGATCCGGGTGGTGCGCGACGGCATCATTGTTGCCGACGACAAGGTGGAGGGCCTCAAGCGCTTCAAGGACGACGCCAAGGAGGTCACCGCCGGATATGAGTGCGGCGTAACCCTTTCGAAGTTCTCCGACATCAAGGAAGGGGATATCTTCGAGGCTTACGAGATTGAGGAATACCGGGAATAATCACTATACGTTTATGATACAGCGAAAGGAGGAAGCGCCTATGCCTTCCTACCGTGCAGCGCGGACCAGTGAGGACGTCATGCGGGAGCTGACCGCCATCCTCCGCGAAATGAAGGACCCCCGCATTGCCGAAGCAATGCTCTCGATCGTTAAGATCGATCTTTCCAGTGATCTTTCGAGCTGTCAGGTTTTTGTCAGCTCGATGAAGGACCTCGCCGCCGCACAGGAAGCGGTCAAGGTCCTCAAAAACGGCGCGGGCTTCCTGCGCCGGGAGCTTGGCGGCAGGCTCAAGCTCCGCCACACCCCCGAGCTGCGGTTCACCGCCGATAATTCGATCGAGCATTCGGCCGAAATCTCAAAAATACTCCACCGCCTCGAGCAGGAGGGACGTCATGAGGATTGACAGCAAAACGGCGGCCGCGCGGCTGCTGGAGATGGATGACATCACCCTGCTCTGCCACCGGGACCCCGACGGGGACACCTACGGCAGCGCAAGCGCCCTGTTCGACGCCCTTTCCGCGATGGGAAAGCGGGTCAATATCCGCTGCCCCGATCTCTTTCCCGCAAATCTCGCCTATCTGCACCGCGAAATGCCCCGGTTCGAAACAAAGCATTTTGTGGCGATCGACATGGCCGCTTCGTCGATGCTCGGAGATCCGAAGGAAACGCGCCCCGCGGTGGAGCTGAATATCGACCACCATCCGACCAATCCGCTTTTTGCAAAGGAGACCTTTCTTTGCGGCTATGCGGCGGCGGGCGAGGCGGTCTATGAGGTGATTCGGGAGATGGGGGCGCCGGTTTCGCCGTTCTGTGCAACCGCCCTCTTCACCGCCCTTTCCTCCGACACCGGCGGTTTCCGCTATGCCAACACCACAACCCAGACGCTGCGTTACGCGGCCGACCTCATGGAGCTCGGCGCGGACACCGAGACGATCCGGGTGCAGCTCTTCGAATCGAAATCCCGCGGACGGATCGCGGTGGAAGCTGAAGCTCTCTCCCATGTCCGCTACTATGCCGGCGGACGGATTGCGGTCATCGCGGTTACGACGGAGATGGTCGGGCGGGCCGGGGTCGATGAGTCGGAGCTTGAGGGTCTCGCCTCCAAGCCGCTGACGATCATCGGAGTGGACATCGGCATCACCCTCAAGGAACGGGCCGACGGCTCGGTCCGGGTTTCGATGCGCTCGAACGATCAGGCGGACGTCTCAGCGGTCTGCCGCCGGTTTGAAGGCGGCGGACATGTCCGCGCAGCCGGCTGCCGCATCTGGAAGCCGCTCGCCGAAGCCGAGGCGACCCTCGTCAACGCCTGCCTGGAGGAGCTGTCCTAAATGGCCGACGGAATTCTGCTCATCGACAAGCCGCAGGGCTTCACCTCCTTTGATGTGATTGCCAAGCTGCGGGGAATGTCCCGCCAAAGACGGATCGGCCATGCGGGGACCCTCGACCCGATGGCAACCGGCGTCCTACCCTGCCTCTTCGGCAGTGCCGCGCGCCTCTGCGGCTGTATGCCCTACGAAGACAAGACCTACCGCGCCGGAGTGCGGTTCGGAATCGCCACCGATACGCAGGATTTGACCGGCACCGTGCTTTTTCAGAGCAGCGCTCCCCTGACGCGCCCAGAGCTCGAGGCCGCGCTGAACGGCTTTCGCGGCGAGATCGAGCAGATTCCGCCGATGTATTCGGCCGTTTCGGTCGGCGGCAAGCGTCTCTATGACCTCGCCCGCCAGGGGAAGGAGATCGAGCGCCCGAGCCGCACCATCATCATCCATGACCTCACGCTGCTTGAATACGACGAGGAGTCCCGCCACGCCCTGCTGGAGGTCACCTGCTCCAAGGGCAGCTATGTGCGCACCCTCTTTCATGATATCGGCGCAGCCCTCGGCACCGGCGCGGCGCTCTCTTCGCTGCGGCGCACCGCTTCGAGCGGATTCGCGGTCAGCCGGTGCATCACCCTCGACGAGGCCCAGCGCCTGACCGACGAGGGGCGCCTGCTCGAACATCTGCTGCCCGCCTCCGAAGCCTTTTCGGGTCTGCCCCGCCTCTGTGTCGGGGAGTGGCAGGCACATATGCTCGAAAACGGTGTGGCGTTGAGCCTTTCCAAGCTCGGCAGCCCGAAGCCGGGGCGCTACGCCGTCTGGCTGAAGGACCGTTTCCTCGGACTCGGCACCGTCGAGCCGGACGCCCCGGGCATGAAGCTGAAACGTTTTTGAAAGGTGACCCAACCGGACATGAAAACTGCAATGACTCTTTCCATCGAAACAAAACATCCCACCGCCGTCGCGGTAGGATTCTTCGACGGGGTTCATCTCGGACACCGCGCGGTGATCGAATCGGCCCTTGCCGAGCGGAAAAACGGGCTGGAATGCTGCGTCTTTTCCTTTGCGATGAATGGCTCGGCTCCCGCAGCCAAAAAGGGCGCCCGGCTTCTGCAAAGCATCACCCTCAAAAAGCAAACCCTCGAGGAGATGGGCGCCGACTGGCTGCTGATTCCTCATTTTTCCAACTTTATGGGTCTGACCCCCGAACAGTTTGCCGTTGACGTGCTGCTGCGCGGGCTGCACGCCCGCGTCGTCTGCTGCGGCTACGACTACCGTTTCGGAAAGGGCGCCTGTGCGGGCGCCGCCGAGCTGGCCGATCTGCTGGCCCCCCATGGGGTGGCGGTGCGGCAGATCGGCGCAGTGCTCGACGAGGGCCGGCCGGTCAGCTCCACCCGCATCCGCTCCGCTCTCGAGGCCGGACGGCTGGAGGAAGCAAACCGCCTGCTCGGACGGCCGTTTGCCATCGACTGGACGGTGGAACATGGGCGCAAGCTCGGGCATAAGCTGGGCTTTCCCACCGCCAACCAGCATATCGGCGAGGAATTCGCCCGGCCGCGCTTCGGCGTCTATGCCACCCGGGTGCTGATCGACGGGGTCCCCTATGCTGCGGCGACCAACGTTGGGATCAAACCGACGGTCGGCTCCGACTGTGTCTCGGCGGAAAGCTACATTCTCGATTGGACGGGCGACCTCTATGGCCGGCGGATCGAGACACAGTTTCTCAAATTTCTGCGGCCCGAAGAGAAGTTTGAAACTCTCGAGGAACTGCGCCACGCGATCGGCGTCGATGCAGAACGCGCCCGTGAAGCGGTGGCGGCTGCCTGCGCGGCGGGAGACCGCACCTGAATTCCTCCGCAATTTGTAAAAAAAGCAGTCTGTCCGACAGATTTTCTCTTTACAAAGGAAATCCGGACTGATATAATATTTTTATATGGCCTGAACACGGCTTGGGGCGGCTGCCCGATTTCGGGAACGCTCATCGACCCCCTGCTGTGGCAGAGCCGAATGATGAAAAGGAGTGTTTTTCCCATGCTGCTCAAGGAACAGAAACAGGAAGTCATCCAGGCCAATGCCCTGCACGAGGGCGACACCGGTTCCCCCGAGGTCCAGATCGCGATTCTCACCCGCAGGATCAACGACCTGACCGAGCACCTCAAGGCCAACAAGAACGATCACCATTCCCGCCGCGGTCTGCTCAAGATGGTTGGACGCAGAAAGAACCTGCTCAACTATCTGATGAAAAACGACATCGAGCGTTACCGCGCGATTATCGCCAAGCTCGGCATCCGTAAGTAAGGAACTGACGGAAAGGCAGGTGTACATGCAGTACGCCTGCCTTTCCGTACAAATAAGCGGGATTCGGCCTTGCGCTGCAGCAGTGAATCGAGCCCTTGAGCCGTCATCGAGGGTTGGCTTCATCGCTTCGGCGTCCGGCCCGTCCCCTTTCCAAAAGGAGGATTATCATTGGTATTCGCACACAGAATTTTTGAAACCGAGTTTGCCGGACGCACCATGAGCTTTGAGGTCGGCAAAATCGGCATGCTCGCCAACGGTGCCTGTATCGTCCGCTACGGCGAGACGACAGTGATGGTGAACGTCACCATGAGCAAAAAGCCCCGCGAGGGCATCGACTTCTTCCCGATGTCGGTCGACTTTGAGGAAAAGCTCTATGCCGCCGGCAAAATCCCCGGCTCCTTCCTGCGCCGGGAGGGACGCCCCTCCGACCGGGCGATTCTGGCTTCCCGCCTGGTGGACCGGCCGATGCGCCCCCTCTTCCCCAAGGATCTGAGAAACGACGTCACCATCATTATGACGGTGCTTTCCTACGACCCCGACTGCTCGCCTGAAATCTGCGGCATGATCGGCGCCTCCTTCGCCCTCTCGATCTCGGATATTCCGTGGGGCGGCCCGATCGCGGGCTGCGCCGTGGGCCTGATCGACGGCGAACCGGTACTGATGCCCGGCGAGGAGCAGCAGCAAAAGAGCACGATGAATCTGACCGTTGCGGGCGATGTGAACAAGGTCTGCATGATTGAGTGCGCGGCCGATCAGGTTCCCGAGGACCTGATGATGAAGGCGATCATCGCCGGCCACAAGGAAGCGGCCAAGATGGCGCAGTTCATTGCCGACGTCAAAGCCGAAATCGGCGTACCCAAGGTTCCCTATACCGAAGTGGTTGTCGATCCCGAGCTGTTTGAGAAGGTCAAGGAATTTGCCGTTGACCGGGTGCGCGAAGCCCTCGACACCGACGACAAAAATGTCCGCGAGGAGCGTCTCAAGCCAATCGAGGCGGATATTCATGAGAAGTTCGAAGAGGAATATCCCGACCTCGCCTATCAGCTCGACGAGGCCATCTATAAGCTGCAGAAATTTGTCGTCCGCCGCTGGCTGCTCGACGACGGCAAACGGGTTGACGGCAGAAAGCTCGATGAAATCCGCCCGCTTTCGGCCGAGGTCGGCCTGATCCCGCGGGTCCACGGCTCCGCCCTCTTCACCCGCGGCCAGACGCAGGCGTTGACCATCACGACTCTGGGCGCGGTTTCCGAGGCGCAGATCCTCGACGGCATCGGCTCCGAGGACCGCAAGCGCTATATGCATCAGTACAACTTCCCGTCCTACTCGGTCGGAGAAACCCGCCCCTCCCGCGGCCCCGGCCGCCGCGAAATCGGCCACGGCGCGCTTGCGGAAAAGGCTCTGCTCCCGGTGATCCCTTCCGTGGAGGAGTTCCCCTATGCGTTCCGCGTCGTCTCCGAAATCACCAGCTCGAACGGCTCGACCTCGCAGGCTTCGATCTGCGCCTCGACCCTCTCGCTGATGGACGCGGGCGTTCCTCTGAAGGCCCCCGTCGCAGGCATCTCCTGCGGGCTTGTCACCGAGGGCGACCGCTGGATCACGATGGTTGACATCCAGGGCGTCGAGGACTTCTTCGGCGATATGGACTTCAAGGTGGGCGGCACCAAGGCGGGCATCACCGCCATCCAGGTGGATATCAAGATCGACGGCCTGACCTATGAAATCATCGAGGAGGCGCTGCGCAAGACCCGCGAAGCCCGCTTCTATATTCTCGACGAGATTATGCTTAAGGCGATTCCCGCACCGCGTGAGCATCTCTCCAAGTATGCTCCCAAGATGCTCACCCTGAAGATCAATCCCGACAAGATCCGCGAGGTGATCGGCTCGGGCGGCAAGGTCATTCAGAAGATCACTGCCGAGTGCAACTGCAAAATCGACATTGAGGACGACGGAAGCGTCTTCGTTTCGGCCATTGACATCGAGGATGCCAACCGCGCCATTCAGGTCATCAAAACCATCGCGATGGATCCCGAGGTCGGCGCGGTTTATAAGGGCAAGGTCACCCGCCTGATGGCCTTCGGCGCCTTTGTTGAAATCGCTCCCGGCAAGGAAGGGCTGGTTCACATCTCCAAGCTCGACACCAAGCGGGTTGAGAAGGTGGAGGACGTCGTCACCGTGGGCGACGAGGTGCTGGTCAAGGTCACCGAGATCGACAGCCAGGGACGAATTAATCTCTCCCGCCGCGATGTGCTCGAGGCACTGGCCGCCAAGCAGAAGTAAACGAAAATGCAAACAGGACCGACGGGATCCCGTCGGTCCTGTTTTTTATGCAGCTTTAGCGGCGGCCTGAAAAGGAATGCGATTGACAAACCCATTCGGTGCCTTTTGAGGGGCGCGCCGGTCATATGTCCTTTCAGGGCCAGTGTATGCCACGCGTTGAACGCGTGGTTTTGATTCCGCCCATGGCGGGACATTTTCGTTGGGGCAGCCGCCGCGTCCGCCGGATTCCGCCGGAGTCAGCGAATTTTTGCAGCGGAAGGCCCGCCTATCCATTTCCCCGCGGTCTGCCGACAGAGCGCTTTTCATCCGAACGCGCTTTCGCGGCATCCGGCCAAATCCGGAAAAACGGCATACGGTTTCTCGGCACAATCTCAGAACACCTTATCCAAATCCCTTCTCAGCCTGCGGATAATCCGCTTTTCCAGCCGGGAGATATACGATTGGCTGATGCCGATGATATCAGCCACCTGCTTTTGGGTGCGTTCCTGTCCGTCGAGGAATCCGAAACGCAGCTGCATGATGAGGCGTTCCCGTTCCCCGAGCTTGGAGATGGCTTCCGCAAGCATCCCCCGCTCGGCGTCCAGCTCCAGCGGGCGGTTGATCAGATCAGGCTCGGTGCCGAGAATATCCGAAAGGAGAAGCTCGTTCCCATCCCAGTCAACATTGAGCGGTTCGTCGATCGACACCTCGTTTTTCAGCGGCTGGCATTTGCGCAGGTACATCAAAATTTCATTTTCGATGCAGCGCGAAGCGTAGGTGGCAAGTTTGATTCCCCTGCTCGGGCAGAAGGTGTTAACCGCCTTAATCAGGCCGATGGTTCCGATGGAGATTAAATCCTCCACCCCGAGTCCGGAGCTTTCAAATTTGCGCGCGATGTAGACGACCAGGCGCAGGTTATGCACAATCAGCTGCTGCTTCGCTTCGGGATCATCCTGCTCAAGGCGGATAAAAATTCCCTTTTCTTCTTCCCGGGAGAGCGGCGCGGGCAGCGTCTCGGGACCGTTGATATAGTGCGCCGCTTCGGCAAGCCCAAGCCGCAGCAAGAGCGAATGCCAAAGCTCCCGCGCAAAAATCGGCAAGGAGCGTTTCACAGTGTTTCCCCCACTTTCTCATGATTGACAGAGACCGGCCGGCTGAGCAGATCGGGATTCATTATCGCGCGGCAGCCCCCCGCCTCCAGTGGCCGGTCGGTGACCGCGAGGTAGGCCCCGGCGGCGCGACGCCACTCCCCTCCCTCCGTTCGGATCAGAAGAAGCGGCGGTTCCACGGCCGGCAGCATCCCCGAAGAGCCGACCGTCCGATAAAAAACGTACCGAATTCCCGGCATTCCCTCCTCTCCCGCATGTGCCAGCAGCGGCAGGGCGGCTGCTACCGCCGCCCGCTCGCAGATGATGACCGGTTTTTGCGAAAACGGTTCCACCAGACTGTTTCCGGTGTCGATCAGCGCAGCAAAGCTGCAGCTTCCGCTCTCCCCGCCGACCAGCACCTCGCAGCGCAGCTCCCGCGGCGCACGGCGGCGCAGAATCCTTTCAAACCAGCAGGCCAGCACGAAGCAGAGGATGGCGGCGCCCAGAAGCGCAGCCGCCGAGAGGTCAAGGTAGAACACGCCGCGCGACATCAGCATTCCCGCCGGACGCAGCGCCAGCGAGAGCGCGATCATGCCGCCGGAAAAAAGGAAGCTGACCGCCAGAAGACAGAGCACCGATCCCGCCCAGCGCCGCAGTCCCGCCCAGGGAAGGGCGATTCGCGTCATGACAGCCGCCAGCATCAAGCGGAAAGCAAGCCAGGCAATCTGCGCGGGGAAGGCAACAAAAATGGAAAGTGCTCCCGCCGCGCCGACCGCCGCGCCGAGAGCGAGACGAAGCGCCGAGGGCGGACATCCGGCCGCGGCCGCGGTGAGACGCAGCAGCAGGAAATTGATGGCGAAGTTCAGCACCAAAAGGACATCCACATAGATTACCGTCGGCACGACACATTCCCCCTGCCGCCAAGATCCCTCCCATTATAGCGCGGAGAGCTTGGGAATCTTTGTCAAACCACGGTGCCGCCGTCTAAAACCCGGAACCTGTTCGGAATGCGGTGCATAGGATGTGATAACAACATTCATTGGAGTTGATGGTATGCCTTGCCGGTGCCAAAATCATCGTCCGGGAAACGCAGGGAGCGCGCATCGGCCGCCCTCCGGCACTCCTGTGACGCCGCCGTCCCCGTCCAATCGGCCGTGCCGCAGCCGCTACTGGCCCGAATTTGCCCTGCCGCGCTCGGTCCGGCCCAATATCTGAAACAGAGTCCCCCGGATCGCGGAGCCTCAGCCGGTGTAAAATGCATTCTGCGTTTTGCACCGGTCTTCTTTTGTATGGTTCCTTTCTCTGTTGCGGGACTTCGGATTTTCCGCTATAATAGTGGAACCAGCATATCCCGGACAGGAGCCGTCACAGCAGGCCGGTGCTTCCGCACCGGTCATCCGAATTTCAGAACGGCCGTAAGGGGGAATCCAGAATGGAAAACAATACCCGGAATCATCCTTCCCAAAAGGATCCGAATCAGGAGAATCCACAGGCGCAGAACGTCGTGTTTGTCGATTTTCTTTCCGTGAAAAAGGCGATGGAAAACCTGCGGAAATCCAAAGAGAACTTCCAGCAGCTTCTCGGCCAGGCGGAACTTGGGGACGCCTCGGCCCAGTATGACCTTGGAGTCCGCTATATCACCGGCGACGGGGTAAAAACCAATGAGGCGGAAGCAGTACGCTGGTTTCAAAAGTCCTCTGATCAGGGCGATCTGCGGGCGCTTGAGGCCTACGCCCGCTGCCTGCTGACCGGCAGCGGGGTGGCACAGGATAAAGCGCGGGCCGTCGAGCTGCTGGAGCAGGGCAGCGCGCAGGGCTTTCCATCGGCCCAGTGCAGTCTCGGCCTTTGCTATGAAAACGGAAGCGGGGTGCAGGCGGACCCGCTGCGCGCCGCCGAGCTTTACACGCTCGCTGCCGAACAGGGCTATGCCCCGGCTCAGTGTAATCTGGCAGTCTGTTATCTCAACGCCATCGGGGTGGAAAAGGACTGCCTTCAGGCGGCCGCATGGCTGCAAAGGGCCGTTGAACAGGACTATGCCCGCGCCCAGCGGATTCTCGGGCGCTGCTATGAATACGGCGACGGAGTCGAAAAGGATATGTCCCGCGCGATCGAGCTTTATACCCTTGCCGCGGCACAGGAATATGCTCCGGCGCTCTGCGACTTGGGACTCTGCTGTGAGTTTGGCACCGGTGTCGCCAAAGATCTTCCCAAGGCGGCCGAGCTTTACACCCGCGCGGCCATGCTGGGGAATGCCCCGGCACAGTGTAACCTTGCCGTCTGCTACCTTCAGGGTATCGGGGTCGAGCGCGATCTTACCCAGGCGGCCGCATGGCTGCAAAAAGCATCCGCGCAGGAGTTTCCCCGCGCCCAGCGGATTCTTGGCTGCTGCTATGAAAACGGGGACGGGGTTGAAAAAAGCATCGATGAAGCGGTGCGGCTTTACCGGTTGGCCGCAAAGCAGAATTATCCGCCCGCACTCTGCGACCTCGGACTCTGTTATGAATTTGGGACCGGCGTGCCGTCCGATTTAGAGAAAGCCGTCGAATATTACCAAAAAGCCGGCGACGCCGGTTATGCTCCGGCGCAGTGCAATCTCGCCGTCTGCTTCCTCAATGGAAACGGGGCCGCAAAGGACAGTGCGAAAGCGGTTGAATGGCTGCGAAAGGCTGCCGCACAGGAGTTCCCCCGCGCCCAGCGGCTGCTCGGCTGCTGTTATGAGAACGGCGACGGAGTTGAAAAAAATTCCGATGAGGCGGTCGGCTGGTACCGGTCGGCGGCAAAGCAGAATTACCCGCCCGCACTCTGCGACCTCGGGCTTTGTTATGAATTTGGGACCGGTGTGGAACAAAGTCTGGAGAAAGCCTGTGAATTCTATGAGCAGGCGGGCCGTCTCGGTCACGCGTCCGCGCAATGCAATCTTGCTTACTGTTATCTCAACGGAAACGGCGTACCGCAGGATTATGAAAAAGCGGTCGAGTGGCTGCGAAAGTCCGCCGCGCAGGGGTTTGCCCGCGCCCAGCGGCTGCTCGGCTGCTGCTGTGAGAATGGCGACGGGGTTCCCCGCAATATCGACGAGGCGGTCAAATGGTATGCCCTTTCCGCCGGGCAGAACTATCCGCCCGCCCTCTGCGACCTCGGGCTTTGTTATGAACTGGGCACCGGGGTGGAGACGGACCTTGCCAGGGCCGCTTCCCTTTACGAGCAGGCCGGCCGGTTGGGACATGCACCTTCTCAATGCAATCTTGCGGTATGCCTCCTCAATGGAAACGGCGTGACACAAAATGAGAAGCAGGCGGTCGAATGGCTGCAAAAATCCGCCGCGCAGGGATTTGCCCGCGCCCAGAGGATTTTGGGCTGCTGCTGCGAGAATGGCGACGGAGTCCCGCGCGACATCGCAGCGGCCGTCAAATGGTACCGGCTCGCCGCCGAACAGAACTATCCGCCCGCCCTTTGCGATCTTGGGCTTTGCTACGAATTCGGAACCGGTGTGGAAACCGACCGAACCATTGCGGTCCAATATTATGAAAAAGCCGCAAAACTCGGACACACCGCCTCTCAGTGCAATCTGGGCTATTGCTACCTCAACGGCATCGGCGCCGCAAAGGATGCAGTTCAAGCGGTCAACTGGTTTCGGCGGGCCGCCGAACGGGGATTTCCCCGCGCGCTGCACCTGCTCGGCTGCTGCTATGAGGAAGGGGACGGCGTTGGGCAGGATGACGCTCACGCCGTAGAGTGCTACCGTCAGGCCGCCGAACAGGATTACGCGCCTGCCATCAACGACCTGGGCCTCTGCTACGCGCGGGCGGCCTGCGGTCTTACGCAGGACTATGTCCAGGCAGCCGCCCTTTACCGCCGCGCCGCGGAACTGGGCAACGGCACCGCCCAGAACAATCTCGGGGATCTGCTCTACAAGGGGCTCGGCGTTCAGAAGGATGTGGGGGAAGCCTTCCGATGGTTCGAGCGGGCCGCGGAGAAGGGCTCGGTTTCAGCTCTCTACAATCTGGGACTCTGCTACGAAATGGGGAGCGGCGTCCGCAAGGATTCGCGCAAGGCGGCGGAATACTACCGCAGGGCCGCCGGAAAGGATCACAAGGGGGCGATGCTGACCCTCGGACGCTGGTTTCTGGAAGGACGCAGCGGATTCAAAAAAGATCCTGAACAGGCAAAGCACTGGCTGGAACAGGCCGCTGCACTTGGCAGTGAAGAGGCCAAGGACGAACTGGAAAAGCTCAGGAAAGAATCGCAGGAAAGTCCAAAAAAGAAAAGGTTTTTAGGACTCTTTTCCTGATTGCAGAGGAGGAAATCACCATGACAAAAAAAGAGCGCGCTGCCGAGGCGGTGCGTCTGCTGGAAGAATGCTATCCTGACGCGGTCTGCTCACTGGAGTACGAAAAGCCCTATGAGCTTTTGATTTCGGTGCGGCTGGCCGCACAGTGCACAGACGCGCGGGTAAACCTTGTCACACCGGAGCTTTTTGCCAAATACCCCACTCTGGAGGCGCTTGCCTCTGCCACTCCCGAAGAAATCGGAGAGTGCATCAAAAGCTGCGGACTGTATAAAACAAAAGCACGCGACATTGTCGCCCTTTCCCAGAAGCTGATCGCCGAATTCGGCGGAGTGGTTCCCGACACCATTGAAGCACTGCTTACCCTGCCGGGCGTAGGCCGCAAAACCGCCAACCTGATCGTCGGAGATGTCTATCATAAGCCCGCCGTCGTCTGTGATACCCACTGCATCCGGATCACCAATCTGCTCGGACTGACCACCACCAAGGATCCGCTCAAAACCGAGCGGGAGCTTCGCGCCTGCCTGCCGATGGAAAAGGCCAATGACTTTTGCCACCGTCTGGTGCTGCATGGACGCGCGGTCTGCATCGCCCGCCGCCCCCAGTGCGGCGCCTGTGTGATGGCTCCCGTCTGCAAGCATGCGCAGGCGTTGAAAAAGGCCGAGCAATTATAATCATGCCTTACAAATCTCTTAAAGCTTTCTCCCGGGACGTGTTGTGATAACATTGCACGGGAGCGTGGGTTGCCCGGCAGGACTGCATTGGACGGGCAACAGCCAAAGTTTGTCGTGGGCGGCCCGCTCCTCTTCGTGCTTGGAAAGAAAGCTTTTTATCCTCGCCGGCAGAGCCGGTTGTTCTGCGTGCCAACACCATCCAATCATAATCACATGTTAAACATATGGCATGCACTGGCTCCGGAAGAGCATGATACCGGCGAGCGTCTGAAGGGGCACCGAAATTCCCTTTGCCTGCATCACTTGCCCTACTGCCCGCAAACGGGCCGACACCGTTCTAATGGTAGCCCACTGCATTCCAAAGTTTGCCGTGGCGGCCCGCTTTCTTTTATGCCTGAGGGGAAAGCTTTTTACTCTCACCCGCAGAGCCGGCATTTCCGTTCATTACCGTTATGCAAAAAAAATCAGGTGCGGTGCCGCACCTGATTTTTCTTTAAGAAATTGGAGGACTACTTGTTCATCTCCAGCACGTCGGCAAACGCCTGAATGGCGGTCGCCGCCTGACCGAAGTCGCGCATCTGCTGATCGATGCCCAGCTTGATATGCGGGATTCCGGCATTGTCAAGCGCCTTCTTGAGGCAGGGATACTCCATCTCCTCAGGGTCGCAGAACTGCTGCATGAAGAGCACCAAGCCCTGCGCGCCGCTTTCCTTGACCATCTGAGCGATGAATTCACCGCGGCGGTTCTCCGCCGAAGCGGGATCGTAGAGCAGAATGTCATAATCCTGCATGGCAAACTGACGGGCCAGCGCCTCCATCGGATCACCGGTCTCCGCCGCATCGACCCGGATCATCCGGCTCTCATGGGCGACATCGTCGGCCGCGATGGCGACATTATTCTCCTCGAAGATCTGCAGCAGCTTGGGATTGTCGCAGATAATGCCGGAGGTGACGACCTTAACGCCCTTCCAGTGACATACCGGCAGCTTCTCAAGCTCGGCATTGAGAGCTTCGAGCTTCTTGGTATAGGCATCCTTGAGCATGAAATAGGAGGCCTTGAAAACGGCGCTGCGCTTAACCGGAGTGATCACGTCGCAGTGCTCGCTCGCAAGCTTGGCAAAGCGGCGGCGGGCGGCGCGGCTGCGGTTGTAGACCTTGATCGCCTCGCGGATCGCCTCATCGGTGATCGGCGCCCCGGCGATTTCCTCGAGCTGCTTGCGGACGCGGCCGTACTGGTCGATGCAGAACTTGAGGCCGAAATCCGCAAAGCGGTTCTGCGGATGCGCCAGGAAGATGACCTTCATCTTATCGCCCATCGAAACCCGGAAGTTCTGGGACATCGGGCGCAGGGTATCGCAGATGGTGGGGGTGATGATGCCGTCGAGCTGGTCCATCGTACCGTCGAGCAGCATCTCAAGGGCAAGCTGCGCAATGGTGCAGTAGAAGGTGGCACAGTACTCCTTGGCACGGTTGATGGTCTTGGTGTTGCTGCCCCAGATTCCCATCGGCACAATGCCGGCGGCATAGACGAGCTCCTCGGGAGCATAGTAGGGCAGGACGCCCACCACTTTCCTGCCGGCGGCCTTATACTCCTTGAGGAGCTTGGCCGGGCTGGCAGCGGCTTCCTTGAATTCATTCAGCAATACTTCGATACTCATTATGCCTTGCCCTCCTCTTTGAGGCGTTTGTTCTCCTGCATCGCCTCCACGAGACCCTGTACGCGGGTCTCATACTGGGCGGCGTTGAAGTTGCGGGGATCGGCCTGGTCGCCGTCAAAGCCCGCGGTGGGAACGCCGAGGTCCTTGGTGAAGCGGCGCTGCATCTCCGCCATATAACCGCTCCACGGCTTGCAGCTGCGGTTGTAGTGCACCAGAACACCGTCAACCTTGTTGTCGCGGCAGATGCCCTCGCGCCAGTCAACGCCCTGCTCGATACAAACCGAGTTCGGGGCCTTGCAGTAAGCGCGGACCATCTCGTCGAGATTGTTGTAGACGAAGCCGAAGGCAGGCGCATAGACAACGGCGGTCACGTTGACGCCATTGGCTTTGAGGGGCTTAAAGAGCGCGGGCAGCTTGGGCCAGCAGGGGATGCCCTCAAACATAACGCGGAACTGCTCCGGGAACGGGGTGGTGGTGGTGCCGCTCTTGATATGCTCTTCCATCTCGGTGGCGAGCAGCTCAAACGCCTCGGCAGCCTCACGGCGGCCGCGGGCGGTTACGACGTCAGCCATGTGGTTGAAGAGGTCGAAGCCGCTGTAGGGGGCGGGCTTATACTGCAGGTAGTCGCAGACCTTCAGCCACGCCTTGGCGGTGCGGTTGGCATGGGCGCAGGCGTCCTCGAACTTCTTCTCGTCGAACTTGCGCCCGCTGATCTTTTCCAGCTGCTTGATCGCGTCATCAAACTGGCCGCGGATGTACGCAACATAGGCGTCGTCAACCTCGACGGTGTTGTTGTAGGGGATATCGACCATGACCAACGGGATGTTGTGCATCCGGGCGATATTCTCATACCACTTGGTCATGCAGTTGCAGATGTTGTTGCAGCAGAGCACGAAATCGGGCATCGGCATCTGCATCTGACGGTAAGGCTTGATGGCCGCCAGACGCTTTTCCTTCTCCTCGCCGTCGGGCATCGCCCAAAGCTCGTTGATATCGACGAGCTCGGTGTAGGGGGCCAGCGTCTTGGGGTCCTTCTTCGGCTTGCCGGTCTCGGGATCGATGACGACGTTGCCGTTTTCATCCTTCAGGGGCTTGCCGGAGTTCGGGTCGATGACATATTCGAGCGTCTCGGGGTCGAGCTTCTTGGCGGCGCGCTTGCCGGCCGCATAAGCCAGACTGATGCGGGCATAGCCGCAGATGTCGTTATCGAAGCCGAGATCCTCAGCGGCCTGGCACATTACTTCGCCGTCGCGGTTGGCGGCGATGCCGGCGGCCTGGTTCTCAGGATATACCACATTCAGACCAAAGGCCTCATAGAGTTCACAGGGGAATTTTGAAGAGGACCAGCCGACCGGCTTTCCCTCCTGCTTGGCAACGCGGGCGTCGGCATAGACATCCTCCACCACCTTGCGCAGAGCCAATACGCCCGGACTTACGGTCTTCTTGGGCTTTGCAGTTTCAGCCATGATGATTCTACCTCCGAATCTTTAAGGATATGGCTTCACGCGGCTTTCAGCCGCGTGAAACCCGAACATGATTTTACTTTTTGACGCGCTTCTGGTAGGCGAAGAGCGCGGCGCCCAGCGCCCCGACATACTGAGTGATCGGCGAGGTGTAAACCTTATGGCCCAGTTCCTCCTCGAGTGCCTGCACGACGCCGCTGTTCTGTGCGACGCCTCCGGTCATCACCACCTGATCCCGCACTCCGACCCGGTGGGCAAGCCCCGCGACCCGGTGGGAAATCGAATGATGGATGCCGTTGATAATATCGCACTTGTCGGTGCCCTGTGCAAGCTGGCTGATGACCTCGCTTTCCGCAAAAACGGTGCAGGTCGAACTGATACCGATCTTCTTGGTCGAGTGGGAGCCGAGCATCGCAAGGTCGGAAACCTTGACCTCAAGCACCCGCGCCATGACGTCGAGGAACCGTCCGGTTCCGGCGGCGCATTTGTCGTTCATCTGAAAGTTGATCATCGCGCCGTTTTCAATCTGCAGGACCTTGACGTCCTGTCCGCCGATATCGATGACGGTGTGAACCTCGGGGAAAAGGAAGTACGCGCCCCGCGCATGGCAGGAAAGCTCGCTCATCTGGGACTGTGCCTGTTCGAACGAATTGCGGCCGTAGCCGGTAGCAAGGATATAATCCATCTCCTCCAGCTGCATGCCGGTCGTCTCGACAATGGACCTGACAACCCGCTCGGGGCCGCTGGTCCCGGCGCCGACATCGGTCAGCGCCTTGCCGATGATCTCTTTCCCATCCTTCAGCACAATGCATTTGGAAGCGGTTGAGCCAACGTCAATGCCCATTGTAATGATCGCCATAAAATCCTCCTACAGGGCGCGGTGACATGGCCCGGCCTCTGCTGATTTATTACTTGGTAAAGGTCTCGAAGTCGCGCATGGTTCTGGGAGCGAGCATCTGATGGAAGGGGCAGACCGCCTTCGGGTTCTGATAGTAGGCGGAAGCAAACGCCTTCATATAGGAGCGCAGCATCGTCATATCCACAACCTTGTCGACCAGGCCGTCCTTCTCGCAGTAGAAGGGGCTGGACTTCTCGGCATACTGCTGGATCAGCTCGTTCATCTTGTCGATGATCGGCTGAATATCCTTACCGGCCTTGGAATCCTTGACCAGACGGCGCGAATACATCGCGGCGGCAGCGGTCTCGCCGTGCATGACGTAGATTTCGGTCGCGGCGGTGCCGAGCGAGAAGACGTTGTTGTCGTTGCCCTGCGGGCCGCCCAGGACATAGTGCGCGGCCGCGGTGCCCTTTCTCAGGGTGATCTCAAGCGACGGCATATTGGAATTCTGGATCGAGTAGATCAGCGCCTGGCCGAGGCCGAGCAGCTCCGCCTTCTCGGCGTCGTCGCCGACGTCGATGCCGGTGGTATCCTGCAGCCAGATCAGCGGAATTTTGTCGCGGGAGCAGAGGGTGACGAACTCGTTCATCTTGATCAGGCCCTGACGGTAGAGCTTGCCGCCGATGCCCATCGCACCGGCTCCCTTATACTCGGGATAATTCATCAGCAGACCCTGCGCGTTGGCGATCACGCCGACCAGCAGGCCGTCGAGCTTGGCAAGGCCGGTGATCATCTCGGGGCCATAGCCCTTCTTGTACTCGAAGAACTCCGAGTTATCGAAGAGGCGGGCCATCACCTCATAGGTGTTGTAGGTCTTCTTCTGGTTGGTGGGGATGATGCTGTAAAGATCGTTGGGATCGAACTGCGGCTCGCGCGGATCGTCAACCCGGAAGTACTCGAGGTTGTAAGCGGGGGTGTACTCCATGTACTTCTTGATCGCCTCGAGGACGCCCTGCTCCTCGGCGTAGACCTCGCGGAAGAAGCCGGTCTCGTTGTGATGGATCGCAACGGTTCCGGGAGGCGCGACCTTCGGTCCCTTGACCGTCGCGTCGATCAGCGCCTGCGCACTCTCCATGTCAACATGACCCTTGGGGTTCATGCCGCCGAGGATGCCCGCGCCGCCGACCGCCATATTGGCGTTGGCATGAGCAATCAGAATGGTCGGGGAGATCGAATGGTAGCCGCCGCCGGCCGGGTTGGTGCCGTAGATGGCGACCAGAACCGGAATTCCCATCTGGGCAAGCTCCGCGTTGCGGTAGAAGGGGGTGCCGCCGCCGCGGCGGTTCGGATAAACCTTCTCCTGCTCGTCGAACTTCACGCCCGAGCAGTTGAGGACATAAACCAGCGGAATCCGCAGCATCTTGGCGGTGTCGGAAGCGCGCAGCAGGTTGTCGGCCTGGCCGGGCACCCACGCGCCGGCGAGCTTCTTGTTGTCCGATGCGACGATGACCGCCCACTTGCCGCCGATGCGGCCGAGGCCCTTGACGATGGAGGTCGATCCATCCTTGTTGTTGCCGGGGTTGTAAAGGGTGTTGAGCGGGCACCAGGTGCCGGCGTCAATCAGGTGATAGACGCGCTGCATTGCGGTCATCTCGCCGCGGGCGTTCAGCTTTTCGGTCGTGACGGTGCCGGCATCCAGGGCCGCCTCTTCCTTCTCGTGGAACTCGGCTTCCCTCGCCTTGATCTCGGCCTCGTTCTCCGCGTTGGGGTTGGTCAGAGGGCGGCCGATCACCGGCATATTCTGAAAATATTTGGGCATCGAATAATTGCTCATGGGTGTTTTCCTCCTTGTCGTTTGTCCTGATCCGTCGGGTGTTAGGCCTTGGGCTCCTCCTTGGGGACCTGGATAAAGGCCTGGCCGGGATCGATTTCCTCGCGGATCATGCGGATAACCTCGGGATCGGGCGCTTCGATCGGAACGGCGCGGGACACGTCGATCTCAAATCCGGTGTTCTCGATGACGTCCTCGGGGGAAGAGGTGGGATAGTAGCCGGCGAGGTACATTCTCTTGGTCTTCTCGTCAAACTTCATAACGCCGCGGTCGGTAACGACCATCTGGGGTCCGCGGTTGGTGGGCAGGCCCTTCTTGGCGCGGCCGTCGGGACCGTCGATATAGCCCGGGCTGGTAATGTAGTCGATCTTGTCCATGAAGCGGCGCTTCTCGTGCTGCATCATGATGACGGTGTTGGCGAAGGTGGCGATGCCGTTGGCGCCGCCGGAGCCGGTAAAGCGGGTCTTGGGATGATGATAATCGCCGATCGAGGTCGAGTTGACGTTGCCGTAGGGGTCGATCTGCGCGCCGCCGATGAAAGCAATCAGGCGGTCGTTGTCATGCAGCCACTCGTTGGCCTCAAAGCCGACGAAGCGGTAGTTGGGCCACTGCACGGCGCAGTGGGCCATGAAGCGCAGGTCGCCGACCGAACGCGGAACCTCGATGGGCGAGCAGTCCATGAGGCCGCTCTCGACGATGAGCTGGCAGCCGGGCGCGAACACGCGCTTGGCAAGCGAAGCGCCGATCAGCGGAAGGCCGGTGCCGACGATGACGATCTGGCCGTTCTGAATGACCTTTGCAATGGTCACGGCCTGCATCTCTTTATTGGTGTAGTTGGTGTAATCAGCCATTATAATACCCTCCCTAACCTTACTTGACGGTGGCCGCGTAGCCGTAGCCGGGAACAGTCTTGAGCTTGAGCAGGCGGGACGCGCCGATCTTGTCAAGATATTCGTAGTGGTCCTTCACGCCGTAAACATACTTGTCGAGGAACGCCTTGAAGTCCTCGTCGGTCTTGGAAGCGGCGCCGTACTCCTTGAGCATGGGGTTGTCATAGTCGTAGTAGCCGTAGCACTGGGACGGATGAGCGCCGTAGGGGCAATGCACGACAGCCGCGACGCAGAAAGGCGGGATGCGGTTGGTGGTCGGGTCGAGGCGGATTTCCTCGTTGGAGATCAGCTCTTCGCAGGTCACGATGACGTTCTTGGCGGCAACAGCCACATCGACATCGTGGAACTCGTCGCCCTCGATCACACAGGTGCCGTCGGGAGAGGCCTTCTGAACGTGGATGATGGCGGTGTCAAGCTGGGGAACCGGCAGAGCGACAACCTTCTCGCCGGGGTTGAAGGGATTGTCAACATAAACGAACTTATCGTCGGGCAGCTTCTCGATGGTCTTTCTGACCTCCTTCGAAATGCCCCACATATCGGTAAGCGAGGAGCCCTGCATCAGACGGACGGGCAGGAAGGGCAGGCCGAGCGAAGCGGCGTGCAGCATGAGCATGAGGGCGTCCTGGGAGTAGTCCTCCATGACCAGCTCGCCCTTCTCATAGGCGGCGCGGAAGCGGCGGGAGACGTTGGTCACGCCCGAGTCGGCGGTATAGCAGTTGATGTAGGCCTTGACGCGGCCCTCACCGATGAGCATATCCCAGTCGCCGCCCGCAGGGCCGGCTTCGACGATGAAATCGCCGAGTCCCTGACGCAGGATTTCGCGGACCGCGGCGTAGGGCTTGCGGTTGGTGGTGAATCCGCCGAAGCAGATGTGATCGCCGTTATGGACGAACTTGGAAATCGCCTCAGACAGGGTATACACTTTTCCCATAAGTAAAACCTCCACTATTCCTTTTCACTGTATTCGCACGTCCCCGCCGCCCAGGGCGGAAGGGGCGACCGATGCAAAACGCTTTCTCCGGAAAATCAGCCGATGACCATCAGGGTCTGTCCGGGCTGAACCGCGGCGCCCTGAGAAACCGACAGCTCTTTCACAGTGCCGTCGCAGGGGGCGAAGATTTCATTCTCCATCTTCATCGCCTCAAGCACCAGAACGCACTGGCCGGATTTCACCGCGTCGCCGACCGCGACAAGGGCCTTGAGGATGGTACCGCTCATCGGAGCGGAGATGGTGCCGGCGCCGGCGGCAGCCGGAGCCGCAGCAGGGGCGGGAGCGGGAGCGGGAGCGGGAGCGGGAGCCGGAGCCGCGGCGGCAGGGGCCGGAGCGGGAGCAGGAGTCGGAGCCGCAGCGGGGGCCGCGGCGGCCTTGGGCGCGGAAACGGTGATCGGAGCGGCGGGGGCAACGACGCCCGCGGCAATCTCCTCGCTGGTCAGCGGGCGGAACACATCGGTTCTCTCGATCTCGATCTCATAGGTTCTTCCGTTGAGGGTGGCAGTATACTTCATGACCATTCTCCTTCTAACTGTACTTTGTCAACGTCGGCGGGTTGTCTGATCCGTCAGGCTGCTGCACAGAGGAAATGACTCCTGCCGACCCTATTCCCCGCGCCCCGGCACGGGGCGAACGGTTCCGCAAGAGCATTTTTCCGTTATGCCGCTGAAAGCTTCTTCGCATCTCATGCGCCCTTTCAGCCGCTTCCCCTGTTTGGTGCCTACAGTATATCACACAATTCAGATTAATAATTAACCCTAATTGGCAAAAATCTTGCGTATCTTGTCTTTCGAATTGGGAAACCGCTTTTCACAAGTCAAAAGTCAAAATTTATTCAGAACTCCGACACATTTGAAGGCTTTTCGGGGATCTTCACCAACAAGATTTCGGGGGATTTACTGGAGTAATTTTAATACTTTGCATATCTTGCGAATTTATGCTATCATGAATAAAATTGATTTTCACGATTCCCCGCAGGAGGTAACCGCAGTGAAGGCGCCAAAATATCAGGTCAAATTGAACCGGGACGACAACTGGCATATGGATCGGCCGCATTTTCATGAAGATATTGAAATTCTGCTCTCTCTTTCGGACGGCGGTGATTTTTTCATTGAGAACGAGCTGTACCCCCTCTCGTGGGGGGAGCTGTTTCTCATTGGTGACGCCACGCTGCATAAAAGCTTTTCCCGGCAGTCCTACCGCCGCTATGTGCTGCACATCGCCCCTTCCACACTGGAGGAGCTTTCGATGCCGCAGATTGATTTTCTCTCCTGCCTGCGCCGCTCGGTTCACCGGGTGCAGCTTGACCGCAGCCAGGCCGCCGAGCTGGTGGGGCTTTTCGGCCAGCTCGAGCAGGCAAAGGAAAACGAGGGCTTCGGCAGCGATATGAAAGCGACGATCGCCCTTCTCAGTCTGCTTCTTCAGGTTTTTTCCTACTTTCAGACGGTGGACCGCAGCACTGTCAGCTATAATCCCGACTTTGCGAGGATTACCCCTATCCTCGAGTATATCGGGGAAAATATTGCCGAGCCGCTGACCCTCGACAGCATCTCCACCCGATTTTTCATGAACAAATACCACCTCTGCCACTCCTTCAAAGCAGTCACCGGCTTTTCCGTCATGGAATATGTGATTCACTGCCGGGTGCTGCGGGCGCGCGAGCTGCTGCGCACCGGCATGCGGGTGCAGGAGGTCAGCGAGGCGGTGGGGTTCCGCAATAATGAACATTTTATCCGCACCTTCGGCGCACTGACCGGCACCTCCCCCAAGCGGTACGCCAAGGAATACCTCGCCGGCGACCGCATCTGAAGACTCGCCGATTCCAAAAGGCCCGGCAATAAGCCGGGTTTTTTAATGGAATAATTTAACAAAAATTAGCCTCATTTTTTATCGCAAATGCGCGAAATTGCTAAGGCTCCGTTATGGTTATTTACAAAACGTTAAAATTTCAATATAATATTTATATTTCCATGATACATGGAAAAACAGAGGAAAGGATTTTGGGTGAATCGTATGAAAAAGAACAAGCTCGGACTCCCAGCACAAATCGTCATCTCTCTGATTCTTGGTATCGTTGTCGGCCTCGTCTGCTACTTCGTTGAGGGAGGCCCCGCCTTTACAACCAACTATCTCAAGCCGTTCGGCACGATCTTTGTCAACCTTCTGAAATTTATCGTCGTCCCCGTCGTGCTCTTCTCGATGATCGACGGCATCATTTCGATGGACGACATGAAGAAGGTCGGCTCAGTCGGTTGGAAAACCGTCGCCTATTTCATGATTACCACCGCAATTGCCTGCGTCATCGGCCTGGTGTTCGCCAACATATTCAGGGCCGCCAACCTCTTCCCGACCCTGCATCTGCAGGAGGGCGCCGTCTGGGACAAGGCAACCTCCGCCAATTTCATGGATACGCTGGTCAATATCTTCCCGAGCAACATGTGGGAGGCTTTCCGGACCTCCAACATGCTTCAGGTCATCGTCATCGCCCTGTTCTTCGGCGGAGCGATTCTGTCGGCCGGGAAGAAGGGCGCGCTCTGCCGCGACATCGTTGTTTCGTTCAATGAGGTCATCAACCGCCTGATGGCGTTTATCATCAGCCTCTCCCCCATCGGCGTCTTCACCATGATGGCGTGGGTCGTCGCCACCCAGGGCGCCGAAATTCTCGGCTCCCTCGCGCTCGTCATTCTCTGCGCCTATCTGGGATATATCGTCCACGCGGTCGTTGTCTACTCCGCGTCGGTCGCCGTCTTTGCCAAAATGAGCCCGCTGGCCTTCTTCAAGGGCGCCGCGGCCGCGATGATCTTTGCTTTTACCTCCACCTCCTCGACTGCGTCCCTGCCGGTTTCCAAGGAGTGCGCGGAGGACCTCGGCGCGGATAAGGACATCGCCGCTTTCGTTCTGCCGCTCGGCGCAACCGTCAATATGGACGGCACCGCCATCTATCAGTGCGTCGCCACCATATTCCTTGCCACCTGCGTCGGCATGGAGCTTACCCTCGGCCAGATGGTCACCGTGGTCGTCACCGCGACGCTGGCCTCCATCGGCACAGCGGGCGTTTCCGGCGCCGGTATGATTATGCTGGCCATGGTGCTGACCGCCATGGGTATCCCTGTCGATATGATCATGATTATCTACGGCGTCGACCGTCTCTTCGATATGGGCCGTACCTGCCTGAACGTCACCGGCGACATCTCCTGCTCGCTGTGCGTTACCACCTGGGAAAACAACCGCGCCGCCAAGGCCGTTCCGCAGAAATAAGAAACGGCCCGCGTCCGCAAAAAACTGTCCGTATTGAACAAAATCGGGGGAAACGCAGAATGCGTTTCCCCCGATTTCCTTTTGTATAGCTTTGGCAACAGCAACCACCAACTATGCCGGCGGGCAGAAAAGAGCTTTAACTTATGGCATTGAGCGCAGCGAAATGACAAATATTTAGAAGTGAAGAAGGTCAATCAAAGAAGGAAGTGACGGCTTTGGCAGTTGCAGTGCGTGTGATGCGTAAGAAAAACGATTCGACGCCTTTTAAGAGGTGAACCGGTATCAATGCTCTTTTAGGACTGGTGAATATCACGTGTTCAACGCGTGGTTTTGATTGTGCCCAAGAGAGTCGCCAGCTTTGCGAGTGGCGATGAAAAAGCTTTCGCTGCAAGCAGCGAACGAAGCGGGTGCGCCGGACAGGACGGGAGAGAAAAACAGGAGGCCCGAGGGCCTCCCGTTTACGGACTTCGAAGCGGACGATGCAAGAGAAATTTTTTCAGCATCTTTTGAAAGGTTTACCGGTACAAAGTCCTTCCCCGGCCGGCTCATTTCCCCAGTTGCGCCGGGAGAATGATCGCTTTGTAAAAAATTCTTTCCGAATTACCGGCTCTGATCCTCATAATGAGTGTGCAGCAGGTCATGGGCCTGCGCCTCTTCAGAGAGCAGACCATTGTAGAGCGCCGAGATGACCGGATTCTGCTCGGAACTCTTGATCTGAGCCACCTTATCCGCCCGGTAAAGTCCGCGTGCACGCAGGTTCTTTTCGGGGGACAGGCCGAACGGCTGGCCGGCGCCGCCGATGCAGCCGCCGGGGCAGGCCATCACCTCAACAAGATGATAGGAAACCTCTCCGCGCTCGATCTTTTTAAGAAGTTCCTGTGCATTTTTCAGGCCATGCACCACCGCGATTCTGATCTCGTCATCCCCCACCTGAACGGCGGCTTCTTTGACCGACCGATCCATGCCGCGCACGCCGCTGTACTTGATCTCGCGCAGCAGATTGTAGGTTTTCTTTCCCGAAACACGGCGGATTACCGCTTCGGCCACACCGCCGGTGGTGCCAAAGATAACCGCTGCTCCGCTGCCCATGCCGAGCGGCAGGTCGGGCGCATCCTCGTCAAGTTCGCTGAACTGGATGCCCATCTCCTTAATCATCGTGGAGAGCCCGCGGGTTGTCAGAACGTAATCGACATCCGGAACTCCGTCGCGGGAAAATTCCGGGCGCGCCGCTTCAAATTTTTTGGCCGCGCAGGGCATGATCGAAACAACAACCGTCTCGCGGGGGTCGGGTGCGGAAATCTGGCGCTGCGATTCCTTGATGACGGCGCCGAACATCTGCTGCGGAGATTTGCAGCTCGAGAGATGCGGGATGTACTTGGGGTTGGAATTCTCCACATAGCGCACCCACGCCGGGCAGCAGGAGGTAAACATCGGGAAGGGTCCGCCCTTTTTGAACCGCTCGAGGAATTCATGCGATTCCTCCATCACGGTAAGATCGGCGCCCAAAGTGGTGTCATACACCTCGTCGAAGCCCAGACGGCGCATTGCCGCCACCAGCTTGCCCATCGCGTTGTCGCCCGGCGCAAATCCAAAGCTTTCGCCGATGGCGACCCGGACCGCCGGTGCGATCTGGGCGATCACCCGCTTGCCCGGGTCCTGAAGGGCCTGCCAGACCTCGCCGATGTTATTGCGCAGGGTGATCGCGCCGGTCGGGCAGACCGCCGCGCACTGGCCGCAGTTGACGCACTTGGTCTCGGCAATGCTGCGGTTGAAGGCGGGCATGACCCGCAGCTTGGAGCCGCGGTGAACGAAGTCGATAATCCCCATGCCCTGAATTTCGTCGCAGACCCGCACACAGTCGCCGCAGAGAATGCATTTGTTGGGGTCGCGGATGATCGAACGGCTGCTCTCATCCTTCTCCATCGGCTCGCGGGTATCGGGGAACCGCACCCGCCGCACACCGAACTGGCGGGCCAGCTCCTGCAGCTTGCAGTCGCCGTTCTTCTCGCAGGTCGTGCAGTCGCGGCAATGCGCCGCGAGCAGCAGCTCGAGGATCATCTTGCGGTAGCGCAGGGTTTTCTGCGTATTGGTGTAGATCCGCAGTCCATCCTTCGGCTCCATCGAGCAGGAGGCTTCAATCGTGCCGCGGTCGGTCTCGACCACGCACATCCGGCAGGCGCCGTAGGTAGAAAGCTCGGAGTAGTAACAGAAGGTCGGCACCGAAATACCCGCCTTGCGGATGACCGAAAGCACATTCTTTTCGCCGTCAAATTCGACGCGGCGATCGTCTACATACATAATTCCCTTGGACATCTCGCTTAGCCCTCCTTGATTGCGCCGAACGGGCAGGCCGCCATGCACGCGCCGCATTTGATGCACTTGACATTGTCGATGACAAACGGCTTCCGGATTTCGCCGCTGATCGCGCCGACCGGGCAGCCGCGCGCGCACTTGCTGCATCCCTTGCAGATTTCGGGATCGATGCGGTAGCGCTTGAGCTTCTGGCACTGGCCGGCCGGGCAGCGCTTATCGACAACATGCGCGAGATACTCATCGCGGAAATATTTCAGGGTGCTCGCCACCGGGGAGGCGGCGGTTTTCCCAAGGCCGCAGAGCGCGGTGTCGGAAATCATCCGTGCCAGATCCTCCAGCATATCGAGGTCCTCAAGGGTACCCTCTCCCGCGACGATCCGTTCGAGAATTTCAAGCATCCGGCGGGTTCCCTCGCGGCAGGGCACGCACTTGCCGCAGGATTCGTTCTGGGTGAAGTGCATGAAAAACCGCGCCACCTCGACCATGCAGGTATCCTCGTCCATAACGACGAGGCCGCCCGAGCCGATCATCGCGCCGACCTTTTTAAGTGAGTCGAAATCAAGCGAGATGCTGAGGTCGGAGGTAATCAGGCAGCCGCCCGACGGACCGCCGATCTGCACCGCCTTGAACTTTTTTCCGTTCTTGATTCCGCCGCCGATGTCCATGATGACCTCGCGCAGGGTGCTTCCCATCGGCACCTCGATCAGGCCGGTGTTGTTGACGTTTCCGGTCAGGGCAAAGGCTTTGGTGCCGGGGCTTTTCTCGGGGCCGATCGACCGGTACCAATCCGCGCCGTTCTGGATGATCAGCGGGACGTTGGCAAAGGTCTCGACGTTATTGAGGACGGTGGGCTTGCCGAAGAGCCCCTGCTCGACGGTGCGGGGCGGCTTGACGCGCGGCATCCCGCGGCTGCCTTCAATCGAGGCGGTCAGGGCGCTTCCCTCGCCGCAGACGAACGCTCCCGCGCCGCGGTTGATGTGCAGGGTGAAGGAGAACTTCGAGCCGAGGATATCTTCCCCGAGCAGTCCCCATTCCTCCGCCTTGGCAATGGCCGTCTGCAGGCGGCGAATCGCCAGCGGATACTCTGCGCGGACATAGATGAAGCCCTCGCGCGCGCCGGCGGCATAGCCCGCGATCATCATTCCCTCCAGCATCTTGTGGGGATCTCCCTCCATGATGCTGCGGTCCATAAAGGCGCCGGGATCTCCCTCGTCGCCGTTGCAGACAACGTAGTGGACCGGCTCGGGCTGGCGGCGCACCTGGTCCCATTTTCTTCCCGCCGGGAAGCCGCCGCCGCCGCGTCCGCGCAGGTTCGATTCCAGAATCGTCTGGCAGACGCTCTCCGGATTCATCTCAAAAAGCACCTTCGACAGCGCGCTGTAGCCGCCCTTGGCGATGTATTCCAGCACATCCTCCGCGTTGGTCTGGCCGCAGTTCGAGAGGACGATGCGGGTCTGTTTGTGATAGAAGGGAATTTCCTCCTGATGCTGATAGGCCTTTCCGTTCTGGGTATAGAGCAGCCGTTCGATGACCTCGTCCCCGATGATCGAGCGTTCGATAATCTCATCGCAGTCGGACAGCTTCACCTTAATATACAGGACGCCCAGCGGCTCAATTTTCAGCAGCGGCCCCATCTCGCAGAAGCCGTGGCATCCCGAGGCCTTGAGCCCGATATTTTCGCCATGAGGCTCGTGCTTTAATTCCACGCAGACGTCAATTCCGCGCGCGCGGCAGGTTTCCTTGATGCGGTCGTAGATCAGCAGGGAACCTCCGGCGATGCATCCGGTGCCGCAGCAGACAAGGACCTTCTTCTGCTGCATCGACAGTGAGTGCTGCGCCTGACAGCGGATCGATTCAAGCTCCGCCAGGTTACGAATCTTAGGCATCGGCGGATTCCTCCTTTCGGATTTCATCAATCAGAGCCAGGGCCTTCTCCGGGGTCATGGCAGGGTGCACCTTGTCGTCGAGAGTCATGACCGGCGCAAGGCCGCAGGCTCCGAGACAGGAGACGGTTTCCAGAGTAAAGAGCATGTCATCGGTCGTCTTTTTCTTTTCCGAAACGCCCAGCTCGCGCCGCAGCGCCTCGAGAATCGGGATTGACCGCCGGACATGGCAGGCGGTGCCGTCGCAGATTCGGATGATGTGCTTTCCCTTCGCCTCAAGCGAGAAATTTTCATAGAAGGTTGCCACGCTGTAGGCCTTCGCCACGCTGATTCCGAGACCCTCGGCAATTTGTTCAATGGCTTCAGCGGGCAGGTAGCGGTACTGCGCCTGCACATCCTGCATCACTGCAATCAGTGCCGACGGCCGATGCTCATAGTGGGCCAAAATCTGATCCACCACTGCATCACAGGACTCTTTCTTCATTTCATTTCCTCCAATTTGGCTGCTTTTCCGACCGCACGCCGGCTGATCCCGGCGTTCAGTAATAGTGTAAACAGTGTGTGAACAATTGTCAATGTATTAACAAAAATCTTTATTTTTCTAAAATAAAATCGTCAAGTTTTACAATTTTTTTCTAATTATATGATTAAAACGTCAAATTTCATTTTAATATGCATAGAATTCCATCATATTTTTGGATGCCATGGGTAATTTGTTGCAAAAAATGTATCTGAGTGGAAAACAGTTGGACGAAACGACTATTCCCGGCGCGCCCGGCCGCACAAAAAGGCGGCGGACAGTATTCTCTGTCCGCCGCGGCGCCATCAAAGGCAAATGCACATTCCTGTTTTAATTTTCCTTAGCGCCGAACGTCCTGTGAAGGAACGTCATCGCGCCGATCAGCAGGGCCAGCGAAACGCCCAAGGTAAGGATCAGATTTCCGTTGGTAAAGCCCGCGACGAGATAGCCGAAGAAGCAGCACCCCGCCACCACCACGCAATAGGGAAGCTGGGTCGAGACGTGCTCAATATGGTCGCAGCCGGCGCCGGCCGAGGCCATGATGGTCGTATCCGAAATCGGGGAGCAGTGGTCGCCGAAGACCGAACCGGCCAGCGAAGCGGCAAGAGCGGGAACGATCAGGGCGGGGGCGACCGATTCGCAGATCGCAAACACAATCGGAATCAGGATGCCAAAGGTTCCCCAGGAGGTTCCCATCGAGAAGGAAAGTCCGGCCGCAATCAGGAAGGTCACGGCGGGCAGAATCGCGATCGGAATATTACTGGTCTGGACGGCTTCACCGACAAATTCACCGGTCATGAGCAGATCGCGGCAGACGCCCGAGATAGTCCAGGCAAGGACAAGGATGATGTCGGCAGGGACCATCGACTTGATGCCCTCGGTAATTCCTTCCATGAAATCACGCGCGCTCATCAGCTTGCGGGGCACAAACTGCAGGAACGCAAATACCAGTGCCACAAAGGAGCCGAGCACCAGCGCCGGGCCGGAGGAGCAGTTGCCAAACGCTTCCGCAATGCTCATGCCGCCCGCAAAATATCCGCCGTTTTCCAGCATTGCCAGCGCGGAAACGCCAACCAGCACGATGACCGGCAGAATCAGATCCCAGACGCTGCCCTTATCCGAAATCACGGGCTGCTCTTCCAGCCTGACATCGACAGCGCCGAGGTCTCCTTTTTTGGCTTTAAGCTCTGAACGGGCCATCGGACCGAAATCAAGATCGGTCAGAGAAATAAGAATGATCATGACGATCGAAAGCAAAGCGTAGAGGTTGAAGGGGACGGTGGCCACCATGGCGGCAATTCCGCTTGAAAAGAGGTTGCTCCCCTCGGGCATCGAGGAAATAACCGCCGCGCCCCAGCTCGAAATCGGGGCGATGATGCAGATCGGGGCGGCGGTTGCATCGATCAGATAGGCCAGTTTGGCGCGGGAAATCGAGAAGCGGTCGGTGACCGGCTTCATAACGGTGCCGACAGTCAGACAGTTGCAGTAGTCATCGATGAAAATCAGCGCGCCCAGACCGCCGGTGGCCAGCATGGCGCTGCTGCGGCTCTTCAGCTTTCGGTTCATCAGCGCGCCATACGCCTTCGA
Organism: Yanshouia hominis; assembly: GCA_014385025.1. Classification (GTDB taxonomy): domain Bacteria; phylum Bacillota; class Clostridia; order Oscillospirales; family Ruminococcaceae; genus Yanshouia; species Yanshouia hominis. Next base: position 182,238 of record JACRTB010000005.1, read on the forward strand.
ACCGCCCGCGCGGGTAATGAGCGTGACCAGTGCGCCGACCAGCGCGAGGAAAAGGATGATGTTGAGATCAAACCGGTTCCCCATCAGCTCAAACGTGTTTTTCATGGTGTCGAGCACCAGGTTCTGGCCCAGCGCATACGTGTAGATCAGCGTGCCGGAAAGAATGCCGATCATCAGGGAGGAAATAACCTCCTTGGTAATCAACGCAAGTCCGATTGCGATAATGGGGGGCAGGATTGAAAGCCAACCCACGTTGACAGCTTCCATAATGATACCTTCCTTTTCTTTGTCGTTCCTCTGTCCGCAGCGGCGCCTCCCGCGCCGGAAAATAAAAAAGCCGCAGTGCAACGTCCCAGTTGCGCCACGGCCTTTCAAAGGGGAGTCCCCTTCGAATACAAGGATAGCGCTTCACCTGATGTGACAGTCCGCCGCATCTTCTGCGGCGGCCCAGCATGACATTTCTCCGGCAGAGAAATGCCTGCTTCGGCGGCGGCCCCTTTCTCCCCTCCGGCTGCCGCCCTGTGGAAGGGATACTCTTGACCTCCGCGCCTCTACCATTGTTGGTTATAAATTGTACAAAAAATGTTTATTTTTGAAGATCATAGCATACCGCTTTACAGGTGTCAACTGTTTTCCTGAAAAAGGCGCCGCTGTTTTTCAGATTTTGTCGAAAAACAGCGGTGTCTCTGGATTCTTACCTTTTTCTTTTCTATAATAGAAGCAGACGAACGCGTTGGATTATCCATGCCCGAATGGAGGAATTTTTCATGTTTGAGCATTCTGAATCTGACGGCTGCGAGGTCACCCTTTTTCTGGAATCGGATGCCGTCGGCATCTCGTACGAAACACACCGGGATCTGCGGCGCCGGCTCGGCTCGAAATGGGACTCGCGGCGGCAGAAAGCCTTCATGGAGGAGCTGCCGCTGATCCGCTCCCTGCTGCACGAGGACGGCGAAAGCCTGAACTGGGTTTCCGAGTTTCAAGAAAACTTCTGGCGGATGGAACTCACCCGCTATGCGGAAACCCGTCTGAAAATGCGGGCTGTCCGCATTCAGGAAAAAAGCCGCCTTTGCAGCCTGCTCGACCGCGGCGCCGTCCCGCCCGGATTTCTCAGTAATCCGCAGTGGGCCGAACGAATCCTGTTCACGCTCGACCGGCGCGGGAATTACAAAATTTCCGGCATCAGCGAACGCCTTGCCCGGATCTCAGGGGTATCCGAGGGGGAACCTCTGGAACAGTTTTTTCATACCTCCCTTTTTTACCAAAGCGGTCTTCTGTTTGATCTCGCCCTGCTCACCGACCGCACTCTTCAATCGGCCAATATCGCGCTCTGGAGCGGAAAGGTTCACCATATGCTGATGACCGTCGTCCCGCTCGGCCACCGGAACCGTCAGATCCTTCTGTCCCTGCGCGCCGTCTCCGCCGAGGCTTACTACCGGATGCAGCTTTCCGGCGCAGGCGCCCACCCCGCAGAAGAGCTTTCCGGACCCGCTGTCGCCCTGTATCACCCGGCGGATTCCAGCCGTCAGATTCCACTGGTTTGCAACGCCGCCTTTCAGCGGATCATCGACAGCGGAAATGCTTCCGAACTGCTCGGGAATCTGGCCGCGCACCTGCACGCACTCCCCGCGCGGGAAGCGAAGATTCATCAGACGTTCAATGGAAAATGCTATTTTTGTTCCGCCAGCAAAGCCGCCGGTCAGGGCGGCAGCGAGCTTTTCATAACTCTTTGGGAGCGCCCGATCGACCGATTGGAAGAGATCGGCGGAAAGCTGACTCCGCGCGAGCTTGAAATCGCCCGACAGCTCTGCCATGGGCATCCGCTGCGCTGCATCGCGGGGTATTGCGGAATCAGCGAGGGAACCGTCAAAAAGACAGCCTCCAATATTTACCGCAAGCTCGGCGTCGGCGGGCGGGTGGAATTGGTGCACCGCCTCCTTCCGCACGATGCATAAACCACCGCAGCCGTCGCGGTGATTCGGGCGGCGTCCCCATGTTCCCTCTTCCGCCGCGCTGCCCTCAGATGTATCTCAAAGCAGGTCGAGAAGCACATCCCGCAGATGGACCGGCGCAAGGTCCCCTGTCTCAAAACGTTCCGCCAGCCTCCGGACCTTCTCCTCGCTGGTGCTCACGTCGGACACCCGGACGAATTCCCGATTTTGCGTCTCCCCGTTCGGCTGTTGCCGCGGGCAGACGCTCAGGCCATATGTGCGGTACCGCCCAATTTCGGGAAGCTCCAGAATCTCAGAAAATACCCGGTAACAGATTTGGTGTCCCATGATGCGACCCTCCTCTCTGAAATGGTGCCCCTATCATAGCAAAAGACGGCGGAGCCGTTCCATACCACGAAGGTTGAAAACAAACGGGGGGCCGTTTTCTCTTCCAAGCGGTTTGTGCAGGTATCCGAATTTTTCCATTTTTGATTTTTCGACAAAATTCGATGGAATTTTTTATTCTATCATCGTGTTTTTCAAAATTTCATTTGTATTTTTGTAAGATTTACTTGTTTTTGCACATTTTAAAACCATTACCGCTTCCGCAGCATCAGGTCCCCCAAGAGGGCGGTCCCGACGCGCGGCCTGCCGAGGCAAAAGGAGAAGCCGGCGCCTAAAAGGCGCCGGCTTCTCCTTTTGTCAAGTCCCAGCGGTACAATCCGCTTCTTTCCCTGAAAGGGTTCTCCGCACTCTTCATGAGCGGTGCCTCAACGCGAGCCGGGAGCCTTCCCCCTCCGGGAAAGCCCCCGGCTGTTTCATCCGGGCTGCGATCGCCTGTCTCAGGAATCCGCTTCTTCCCCCCGGCGGAGGAATCCGATTCCCAGCATTCGGGGTCCGGCGTTTACGGCCACACAAGGCCCGATCGGCCCCATGAAAACAGGCGCCCGTCCGCTGAGCTTGCGGATGGCGGCGGCCAGCTCCTTTCCCTGCTCGGGATTATTGCCGTAAGCGATGATATACTCCCCCTTGACATCCCGCGCCATCTCGGCGTAAAGCTGGGTCATCTTGGGGATCAGGTTGCGGTCGCCACGCACTTTGGCGACCGTCTTGTTTGCTCCGGCAATGGAAAGCACCGGCTTGATGCCGAGCGCATCGCCCACCAGCGCGGCGCAGGCGTTGAGCCGCCCCGACTTTTTGGCATACTGAAGGTTGTAAAGTCCGACCAGCGTGATCGAATGGCGGTACCAATCCTGCATCCATGCGGCCACATCGGCGGGAGCCTCCCCTTTTTTGAGGCGTTCCATCCCCATTGCGACCGGCATGGCAATCACATAGGAATAGGTGGTCGAATCGACGACGTGAATTCTGATTTTCCCTTCGAGGGCGGGATATTCCGACGGCAGAATCTCAGCCGCATGAACCGCGGCCGAGTAGGTCCCCGAGCCGCGGGCGTTCATCGTCGTACAGATCACATCGGTATAGCCCTCTTTCGCGGCGCGCAGATATTCCTCAAGGAATTGCAGCACCGTTACCTGTGAGGTGTGCGGCAGCACTCCGGTGCGCTCCACCTCGGCATAGATGCGTTCGGAATCGATCTCCACCCGGTCGATATAGGGCAGCCCGCCCATTTCAACCCCGCAGTTAACCACCCGAATTCCGGATTTCTTCTCCTGCTCAAAGGAAAGGTCGCAAACCGAATCACACAGCATCAGCGTCTTATACATCGTTGTCCTCCCAACGGTAATTTCTCAGCCGCCCCTCCCCCGAAAGGCCCGGGTATCCCCACTGGCGGAGCGTCTCAAACACCGCCACCGCGACGGTGTTGGAAAGATTCAGGCTGCGTGCCTCCGCAAGCATCGGAATCCGCACACAGCTCTGCGGGTTGGCGTAAAGAAGCGCTTCGGGAAGCCCGGCATCCTCCCGGCCGAATACGAGGTAGGCCCCGTCCGGATAGGAAACCGCGCTGTGCGCCCTTTGCGCCTTGGTCGTAAAATAAAAGAAAGGCCCTTCATTGCGCGCAAAGAAGTCCCGGGAATCCGGATAGGTGGTGATATCCAGCAGATGCCAGTAATCCAGCCCCGCCCGCTTCAGCTTTTTGTCATCAATCGCAAAGCCCATCGGCCCCACAAGATGAAGCCGCGCGCCGGTGGCGGCGCAGGTGCGGGCCACATTCCCGGTGTTCTGCGGAATCTGAGGCTCCACCAATACAATATTTAAGGTCCGCAATCTGACGTCTCCTTTTGGGAACCGGCACGGCATACCGCTTTCGGGCAGAGCGGCGGACGGCTGGACCCAATTGATATCAAAGTCGTTTTGCGGTATTGTACCATGAAAAGAAAAAGAGATCAAGTATCGCCTGTTACATATTCTTGACAGTTTATCTTTCGTCCGCGCCGCGGGCGGCTTTTCAGATCAGTCTTCCCTTCCTTTCTTGGAACAGTCATTCCTCTGTTCCGGCGGGTGGTTTGCGCCGGGCTGACCGAACCCTTTCCGGCAGGCCACTCGGGGCTGTCAAAATTTTTCTGTTTTCCTGCCCGCCGTTCGCTGACGAACGGCGTTACCGCCCCGGAAAGAGCACTTTTGTCGGCCTGGCGGACGGCTGTCCTCCTCTTTGTCCATTGAAAACAGGTTTTCAACAGGCAAATTTATCCCCGCACCCGCAGGGGCACGTGTGTTAGCGGGCCACTCCGTCAGCGTCGCGGCAAACGCCCCCCGCACCCGCAGGGGCATGTGTGTTAGCGGGCCACTCCGTCAGCGTCGCGGCAAACGCCCCCCGCACCCGCAGGGGCATGTGTGTTAGCGGGTTGGCTAACGCCGGCTTCGGAACCCCGCATTCGCGCTATGTTACCTATGACACGACGATCATCTGCCGTCGGTGTCATGCCTGTCCGAAGGAGCGGGCAGAACTATTCTCGCCATAAGGGCATATTGCCAGCAAGTCTCTCAAGCGGCTCTAATTTTATCTCACCCGTGTCGCTTGCCCCACAGCCCGTCCCCTCCCGTTTCCCTCTCCCGGCCTGCCCGCTTCGCTCGATGCTTGCAGCGAAGGGATTTTGCGGGCTGCCTCCACCGGCGGCGCCCATCCCAATCAAAATCACGCGTTACACGCGCGGTTTGCACCAGCCTAAAGCTGTCTTGGACACAAAGCGGACGGCCCTTTGGGAAAATTCCAAAGGGCCGTCCGCTGTTCGGACCGTTTCACCGTTCATTTGAATTCAAAAAGCCTGCTCGGCGGGATATCCAGCGCCCCGGCAATGTCGAGCAGAAGCGCGACGCTCGGAACCGCGCAGGCAGTTTCAACCTGCTGAATATGATTTTTGCTGTAGCCGAGCAATTCTACCAGCTGTTCCTGAGTAAGCCCGCGCGACTTGCGGTGATAAAGAATATTGAGGCCGATCTGAATTAATGCCTGATGATGCTTTTCGTCCACGAGCTCACCTCCCGTTATTATTTTATCCCTTGGCGGCGGGCTTGTAGACAATCTATAAATGTGTTAAAACACTATATTATCTTGTTTTTGTCTTGTGTCGTGTTATTATCCCACTGAGGTGATCGCATGCAGACCGATGATTTTGAAGCGGCCTTCTCCGCTTTCCTTGACCGGCGGGAATATGATGAGCTTGGGCAGTGCCTTTTCACCTTCGTCCGGGTCGCCTTTCTTGCCGGATGGAAGGCAGCGGGCGGCGAAGCGCCCGAACCACAGCCGCCCCTGCTGCTGCGCGGAAAAGGAGAGCGGTCCCCCAAGAACTGAGAAACGCTTTCGCGCTTTGCGGCTTTTCATCGATGAAGAATTGACTTCGTTGCTTCCTGTGCTATAATAACTTTATATGCCGCACCGGTGCGCCGGCCCGCGCCGGACGCGGAAAGAAAAGAGGAGAGATTGGCACATGAAGCAGCTGATGACAGGAAACGAAGCCCTCGCGCGCGGCGCCTGGGAAGCCGGCGTTCATTTCGCGGCGGCTTATCCCGGAACCCCGAGCACTGAGATTATGGAAAATATCTCAACCTACCCGGAAATCACCAGCGAGTGGTCCCCCAACGAAAAGGTCGCCTATGAAGCGGCCTATGGCGCGGCCCTTGCCGGCGGACGCGCGCTTGCCTCCATGAAGCACGTCGGCCTGAACGTCGCCGCGGACCCAATGTTCACCAGCGTTTATATGGGCGTGAACGGCGGCATGGTGGTCATCTCCGCCGACGAACCGGGCCAGCATTCCTCGCAAAACGAGCAGGACAACCGCAACTACGCCAAGGCGGCGCGGCTGCCGATGCTCGAGCCCTCCGACAGCCAGGAGTGCCTCGATATGATGAAGGCGGCCTTCTCCCTCTCCGAGCAGCTTGATTTGCCGGTGCTGCTGCGGCTGACCACCCGGGTCTGCCACTCCAAAAGCATCGTTGAAACGGGTACACGCGCCGAGATCGAGGTGCGGCCCTATCAGAAGAATGTCGCGAAAACCCTCACCGTTCCGGCTCTGGCCCGCGGCATGCGTCTGACCCTCCAGAAGCGTGTTGAGGCCGCGGCCGAGGTTTCCGAATCCTCTCCCTTTACCCGCGCCGAAAAAGGCTCCGGCAAGGTCGGCGTGATCGCCTCCGGCATCTGCTACTGCTATGCGAGAGAGGTCTTTGGGGAGGAAGCTTCCTTCCTCAAGCTCGGCATGACCTTTCCTCTGCCCGCGAAGAAGATCGCGGACTTCTGCCGTTCGGTCGAAACGGTCTACGTTGTCGAGGAAAACGACCCCTACATAGAGGATGAGGTCCGCCGGCTCGGGTTCCAGCCGCATGGACGGGATACCTTCCCCTTCTGCGGCGAGCTGATGCCCGACGTGCTGCGCCGCGCTCTGCATGGCGGAAGCCGTCCGACCATCGATTACGACCGCTCGAAGGTGCTCGGACGCCCGCCGATGCTCTGCGCCGGCTGTCCTCACCGGGGCCTCTTCTACGAGCTGGGCCGCCGCAAGGATGTGGTGGTGGCCGGCGATATCGGCTGCTATACCCTCGCCTTCGCCGCCCCCTACAACGCGATGGACTGGAACATCTGCATGGGAGGCGCCTTCTCCTCCGGCCACGGCGCGCAGAAGATGCTCGAACGCCGGGGCGAAAAGACCCGCGTTGTCTCGGTCATGGGAGATTCCACCTTCTTCCACACCGGCGTCAACTCGCTGATTGACGTTGCATACAACAAGTCCAACACCGTCAACATCATCCTTGACAACCGCATCACCGGCATGACCGGCCATCAGGAAAACCCCGGCAGCGGCCGCAATATCAAGGGGGAACCCGCCTCGGCCATCTCGGTCGAACAGATGGTGCGCACCATCGGCATCGAAAACGTCCGGGTCATTGATCCGAATGACCTCAAGGCGGTGCGCGGCGCACTCGACTGGGCCTTCTCGGTCGACGGGCCTTCGGTCATCATTACCCGCTGGCCCTGCGTCCTCAAGCGGTTCTCACAGCAGGACAAGCAGGAATTTTCCGCCGCCTTCACCCAAAAGATGAAGGTCGGGGACAGCTGCATCGGCTGCCGCAGCTGCCTCAAGTGCGGCTGTCCCGCCCTTTCGCCGGTGCGCGGGGAAAAGAAGGTCCGGATCGACCGCGATATGTGCGTGGGATGCACCGTCTGCGCCCAGGTCTGCCCGGTCAACGCGATCAGCATGGAGGAACGGTAAGATGGAAAATGTCAAAAGCGTGCTGCTCGTCGGAGTCGGCGGGCAGGGAACGATTCTCGCGGCCAAGCTCCTGACCCTCGGCCTGATGGAAGCCGGGTACGACGTCAAAATGAGCGAAATCCACGGCATGAGCCAGCGGGGCGGCAGCGTTTCATCGCAGGTCCGCTTCGGCAAACAGGTGCTCTCGCCGGTCATCGAGCTGGGCGGCGCCGATCTGCTCGTCTCCTTTGAAAAGATGGAGGCGCTGCGCTGGCTCGAGTACCTCCGGCCGGAGGGGAAGGTCGTGGTCAACGATTATGAGATTCCGTCCGCTCCGGTGCTCTCGGGCGCGGCCGAATACCCCGCTGGCATTCTGGATGAGCTCTGCGCCCGGGCTTCCACCATTGTGGTCGATGCCGCCGCGGAAGCCGAGCGCCTCGGCGGGGCCAAGGCGATGAACGTCCTGCTGCTGGGAGCGACCATCAAGCTGATGGGGCTGGAATCGCTCGACTGGGAGAAGATCATCCGTGAAAACGTCAAGCCCCAGTTTGTCGAGCTGAACCTGAGGGCGCTTGCCTTCGGCCAGACGCTTGTGGGATAAGCGCGGATAAAAAACCGCCGCGGGTGCTGAAGTGACCCCGAAAAGTTAGACAAATATTTCCAACTCAAATTGTTCAAGCTACCAAGAGGGCTTGTTGTCTGTGTAAAACAGGCGGCAAGCCCTTTAATCTTGCCTTGATACGCCTG
>JACRTB010000006.1 GCA_014385025.1 Yanshouia hominis
GACATGCAAATTTGAAATACAAATATGGGAATCGGCATTTCTGGTGCAGAGGGTATTACGTGGATACAGTTGGGCGAAATCAGAAGGTGATAGAGGAATACATAAAGAACCAACTCCAAGAGGATATAGCAGCAGATCAAATTTCGCTCAAGGAGTATATGGACCCGTTTACGGGTGCTAAGAATACAAAGGCATAATAACAGGCCGCTTTAGCGGCGGCCTGTAGAAAAAATGCGATTGGCAGACCTTTCGATGCCTCTTAAGAGGCTGCCTGTAATATGCCCTTTTAGGACCGGTGCAAAGCCGCGCCTTTCACGCGTGGCTTTGATTCTTCCGGAGAAAGCCGCCGGATCAGACGGTCAGCTCAATCTGATTTCCCTCGGGGTCGAGGACACAGCTTTCATAATAACCGTCCCCGGTCACGCGCGGACCGCTGACAACCGAAAAGCCGTCTCCGCGCAGCCGTGCGGTCAGCGTATCGACCGCCTCACGGCTGCCCAGCGAGAGGGCGAGATGGACGTAGCCCGCGGCGGGCGCGCCGCCCGCTCCGGGGCCGAGATTCGGCCGGGTCATCAGCTCGAGCCTGCCCTCCCCCCCGAAGGAGAGAAAATAGGTCTCCAGCCCCGTGCTCGGATTATGGTAGCGGCCCGCCGCGCGGGCGGAAAAGTAATGTTCATAGAATTCCCGCATTCTCTCGAGGTCCTGAACGTAGAGCGCAAGATGTTCAATTCGCATAAAAGGCTTCCTATATGGTCCGGTGCGCTGTAAAACAGCACTGGGGTTGATGTGCGGCAGGGAGTCACGCTTAATCCGCATAAAAAGCTTATGGCCCGACGCGCTATGAAACAATGTCGGAGCTGATGCGGCGCGACAGACACGCTGCGGCGGGGCACAATTTGCTGCATGGCAGGGCGCGGAGCATTCACCCGCATAAAAGGCTTATGGCCCGACGCGCTATGAAACAATGTCGGAGCTGATGCGGCGCGACAGACACGCTGCGGCGGGGCACAATTTGCTGCATGGCAGGGCGCGGAGCATTCACCCGCATAAAAGGCTTATGGCCCGACGCGCTATGAAACAATGTCGGAGCTGATGCGGCGCGACAGACACGCTGCGGCGGGGCACAATTTGCTGCATGGCAGGGCGCGGAGCATTCACCCGCATAAAAGGCTTATGGCCCGACACGCCGCGAAACGGCGTCGGGATTGGTGCAGTAGAGCAGCAGCGTTTTCTTCGAGATGACCCCCTTTTGGTAAAGGGACATCAGGCTCTGGTCCATTGTGACCATCCCCTCGTTGGAGGCGGAAATCATCGCATTTTCAAGCTGGTGGGTTTTGGATTCGCGGATCATATTGCGGATAGCGGTGTTTACCAGCATAATTTCAAAAACGGCGGCCTCGCCGCCCTGCTCGGTGGGGACAAGCTGCTGGGAGACGACCGCCTGCAGCACCTGCGCGAGCTGAACCCGCACCTGTCCCTGCTGGTTGGGGGGAAAGGCGTCCACCACCCGGTCGATCGCGTTGGCCGCGCCGACGGTATGCAGGGTCGAGAGGACAAGATGTCCGGTCTCGGCGGCGGTCATCGCCACGCCGATCGTTTCGTGGTCCCGCATCTCCCCGAGCAGAATCACGTCGGGAGCCTGCCGCAGCGAAGCGCGCAGGGCGGTGACATAGCTTTCGGTGTCGGTGGAAATTTCCCGCTGGCTGACAATGCTTTTGCGGTGCCGGTGCAGGTATTCCAGCGGGTCCTCGAGGGTGATAATGTGGGCGCTGCGGGCGGTATTGATCCGGTCGATGATACAGGCGAGGGTGGTGGACTTGCCGCTTCCGGCGGGTCCGGTCACCAGCACAAGGCCGCGGGTGCGGTCGGCGAGCGAGAGCACGCCGCCGGGGATGCCGAGCTGCGCGGGATCGGGCAGCTCGAAGCGCACGATCCGGATGACGGCGGCGAGGGTGCCGCGCTGTTGGTAGACGCTCGCGCGGAAGCGGGAAACCCCCGGCAGCGAGAAGGAAAAATCGTCGTCTCCGCGCGAAAAGGCGGCGCCTTTTTCGCGGTGGGCAAGCTCGTAAATACCGTCGATGAAGGACGCGGTGTCCTCCGGAGAGAGGCGGTTCTCATCCCGCCGGAGCAGAGTGCCGTTGCATTTCATCGAAAAGGGAAGCCCGGCGATCACAAAGAGGTCGGAAGCGCCCTCCTCGACCGCGGCGCGCAGAAATTCAAGCGTATTCATCAAGGATTATCCCTCCAGATTCGGCAGCGCGGCGGTTGTGCCCTGCCAGAGCGTCATGGGTTCTTCGACGGCGAAGCCTCCGGTCTGTACGGTGCGCCAGCTTTCGATCCGGCGGGAAAGCCCGCTTTCCGAGACAGTGTAAGAAACCGCCGCCTCGATCGCGCGGTTTTCATCCACCGCAACCTGATAGCGCAGCAGGCGCGCGCCATCGTAACCGAGGCTGTCGTCGAGAACCGCGGCCCCCTCCAAAATTTCGGCGACGCGGGCGTCGGGGAGTTCGGCGGGGGAGGAGGTCTCCTCAAAGGCCTGATCGAGCGCGCACAAAAATTCAGCCGCCCTGCCGTCCGCCTCATACCATGCGGCGGTTGTCTCGGCGGCGCGTTCGGCCAGCCGCAGATCGGCCTGTGCCGAGACCAGCGAGAGGGTTGCGAAAACGGTCAAACAGAGCAGCACAAAGATAATCAGCACCGAGGCGGAGCCCACACCGATGCCCCATTGTCGTTTCATGGCCGGTTCCCCTTTCAAAGAGATGGATTCAGGGCGTTTTGACCCCGAGTGAAAAGAGGCTGGAGCCGTCCTCCAGGCGCGAGACGAGAATTTCGGCCGGAACGGGCCGTCCCTCCCCGCGGGTGAGGGTCAGGCGGTAGGCGGCGTTTTCCCGGCCGCAGGGGTTCCAGTCCGGACCGTACCAAACGGTGAGCGCGCCACCCTCCTCCTGTCCGCCGAGCAGGGCGGAGGCCTCCTCCAGCGAGCCGCCGCAGCCGCGAAACGCCTCCGCCGCGCTCTGGGCGGCGAGGGTCGCGCGCGAAAGGTCCGCGCTCTGTACGCTGACCATCCGCGCCCGGACAAAAAGCTGCAGGCAGACGGCGCTGGCCACCGCGAAAAAGCCGATCGCAAGGATCAGCTCGATCAGGAAGAGCGACGAGGCCGAGCGGCCCCGGATCATCCGTTTTGCCATCTGGAAACCCTCCTCGGAGTCAAATTCGCTCAGGGTGCGCTCCGGTCGGAGCGTGCGGCGACGCAGGCTTCGGCCTGTCCGCCGGTTTCGGTCGCACAGCGGATGCGGTAAAGCCCCGGACCCGCCTCATCCACCGTGAAGGAGACGCAGCCGGTGACTGCCTGCCCGTTTTCAGGTGCGGCGTCGGCGTCGGCGCGGGCGAAAAGCTCACAGAGATTTCCGCCGCGGCAGTAGAGGTAGGTGCGGTATTCCTCCCCGTTGACCGTTTCGGAGAGGATCAGCGCCTGCCCGTCCCCGAACCGGCCGACCGAGATTCCCCCGGCGAGATCGGTGCGGTGCACCGCCTGCGAGAGATAGGCCAGCGGGGTGCGCAGCGCAAAATTGCGGTCCATCTCGTCGGTGGTGCGGCGGTAGACGTCCGCCCCGATCACCACGACCAGCAGGGAGGTGACCGCAAAGGCGCAGAAGAGAGCAAGCGGAAAAAGCAGATCAATCAAATGGGCGGCCGGACGGCGCTTCATGGAAAGGACCTCCCTTCAAAATATGTGCGGGCCAGCGCGGCAGAACGGTGATATCCGGAATCAGGTTGGAGGCGAGGCAGCGGGAATTGACGGGGCAGCGTTCCTCATCGACCTGCAATCCGTAATACCCGCGCATACAGCCGGGGCAGGGCGGATGGACGCCCTCAGCGCGGCAGAACAGTGATGTTCGGAATCAGGTTGGAGGCGAGGCAGCGGGAATTGGCGGGCAGCGTTCCTCACCGGCCTGCAATCCGTAATACCCGCGCATACAGCCGGGGCAGGGCGGATGGACGCCCTCAGCGCGGCAGAACAGTGATATCCGGCGTCAGATTGGAGGCGAGGCAGCGGGAATCGACGAGGCAGCGTTCCTCACCGGCCTGCAATCCGTAATGCTCGCGCATACAGCCGGGGCAGGGCGGATGGACGCCCTCAGCGCGGCAGAACGGTGATGTCCGGCGTCAGGTTGGAGGCGAAGCAGCGGTAATCGACGAGGTAGCGTTCCTCATCGACCTGCAATCCGTAATGCTCGCGCATGTAGCCGAGGTCGGGCGGATAGATGCCCTCAACGGCATAGCACTGCACCGCCGCGCGGCGGACCGCCTGCTCGGCGGCGGAGAGGCGTTCCGCCTCCGAGAGGGAGGCGACCGAGCCCGCCCCGCGCAGCAGCAGCAGAACCGCCGCGGCAAAGAGGGCAAGGGAAAAAACAGGAGAAAGGGCGCGCCGTTCCTTACTGCAGAAGCGTTTCATCATGATTCCTCCCGCTTCAGCCGATCGAGGACATGATGCCCATCAGCGGCAGCATGACCGAAAGCAGAATCATGCCGACCGCCACCGAAAGGATGATGACCAGCGTCGGTTCGACGACTCCCACCAGACGGGAAAGCTCGGAATCGATCTCCTCCTCATAGCGGGAGGCGAGCCGCCCCATCACCGCGTCGGCCGAGCCGGTTTTGAAACCGACCGCCACCATCCGGGCGGCGGCGCCGGAAAAGATTCCCGATTCACGCACCGAGTCGGCGAAGCTGTCCCCCTGCCCGAGGCGGCGGCGGCAGTCCCCGACCCTCGCGGCCAGCGCCGGATGGCTGACCAGCCGCGCGGCAAGCTCGAGGGAATGGGCGGGGTCCACCGCGCTCTGAAGCATCAGCGCCAGCGCGCTGACAAACCTCCCGGAAGCGATGGTCATCGAAAGCCGGCGGGTCGCCGGCAGGGCCGAGAAAATCCGGATCAGGGTGCGCCGGCCTCCCTCGGAGGAACGCAGCACCAGCGCCGAAACCAGCAGCAGGGCGAGAAGCGCCACCAGAACGAGACAGCCGGTTTTGAGGGCGCCGCCGAGCCGCAGCGCGCCGAGAGCGAGCGAGGGCAGATCGGCGCCGAGCTGGGCAAAAACCTGGGAGAAAATCGGCAGCACCTTGACCGAAAGGACGAGGATAACCAGCAGCATCATGCCGAGCATGATGAGCGGATAGGTGACCGCGCTCTTGAGCATCGAGCCGAGGGAATCCTCCCGCTCATAGTAGGAGGCGAGCGAGCCGAGCACCTCGTCGAGCCTGCCCGACTGCTCCCCGATTTCGATCATGTTCACCGCGTAGGAGGGAAAGCCCCCCGCCTCCCGCATCGCCGCGGAGAGGGGTTCCCCCCGTTCGGCCGGTGCGAGAAGCCGGTCGAGCAGCTCGCGCTCGGGCTGGCTCTGGGCGTCGTCCCGCAGGAGCCGCAGAGCCTCCTCCGACGAAACTCCTGCCCGGACGAGCATGGCGAGCTGGCCGAAAAATCCGGCGAGCTCGCCGGGGGACATGGTTCCGATTTGTTTTGCTGCCATCCTGACGCGCCTCCTTTAATAACAGTATTTTCTCTGGTAGTTCGAGCCGTTGCCGATGAACTGCATAATCGAGCTCGACTGATTTCCGTTCGACGCGAAGGTGGGGTCGAGCAGCTTCCAGCTCTTTCCGTCAAACTGGATGATGCCGTTGATCCAGCCCGTCTCGGTGGTGTAGACGCTGATCCAAGCGTGGTAGATGCCCCCCGAGACGTACCCCACCTCCAGCCGGGTGGGAATTCCCTGCGAACGGAGCATCGTGGCCAGCAGCGCGGCATAATCAAAGCAGATGCCCTTGCCGGTGGCAAGGGTGTCGTCGGGGTCGGGCAGATAGCCGGACTTGACGTTTGCCGCCTTGTAATTGTCATAGGTCACATTGCTGATGACATAGTTATAGACGCTGCCCACCACTTCGAGGACGGTGGCGGCGGAGGAGGCCAGCTCCTCGCCCTTGGCGACCGCCTTGCTGCCGGCGGTATAGTTGACGTACTGGCTCGGATAGAGGTAGGGCAGAAGTCCGCTTGTCAGCGTCGCCTGAAAGGACGCGCCCTGCGCCAGCGCGTACTGGGAGCTGTGGATTTCGGTGTAAACGTTGACGGTATAGCTGCCGTTTCCGGCGGTGAGGGGGAATGCCTCAAACCCGTTTCTGCTGGAATCGTAGGTATAGGTGGTCTTGTCCGGGCCGGTGATCTGAATTTTGACCCGCGAGGTGCCGCCCGAATATTTGACCATCACGTAGCCCTCGCTGCGGTTGGAATAGTCGATCACCGCCCCGCCGCCCTCGCTTTTGTCCTTGCCGGGCGCCGCGGGGATGCGAACCGTCAGAGCGGTGGGCCTGGCGGACTGCTCCGCGGGCGAAGACGCCGCGGGGGGCGGTTCCGGTTCGGCCGCTCCGGTTGCGGGGGGCGGCACTGCGTCGGGCCGCGCCTCCGAAGAGGGAAGGTTGGACGGTTCCGGTTCGGCCGCTTGATTTACAGGGGGCGGCACCGCGTCGGGCCGCGTTTCCGAAGAGGGAAGGTTGGACGGTTCCGGTTCGGCCGCTTGATTTACAGGGGGCGGCACCGCGTCGGGCCGCGTTTCCGAAGAGGGAAGGCCGGGTGGTTCCGGTTCGGCCGCTTGATTTACAGAGGGCGGCGCCGCGTCGGGCCGCGCCTCCGAAGAGGGAAGGCCGGACGGTTCCGGTTCGGTTGTTTGATTCACGGGGAGCGGCGCCGCGTCGGGCCGCGTTTCCGAAGAGGAAAGGCCGGGTGGTTCCGTCACCTTTGCGGGGGTCCCGGCAGAGACTCCGGCGGGCGGAGATACCGGGCGGACTCCGCCGGAAGAAGCCGCCTGCTGTGCGCCGCAGCCGGAAAAAAGGCCGCAGAGGAGCAGCGCACCGAGCAGCAGCGCGCCGAGCCTCGCGGAAAGGTCAGAGTTCATGGGGGACCTCCTTGCCATAGCGGGCGGAGAAATTCAGGCTGAGGCGAGATGATCGGAGGGGACGGGGGCCGCGGAGGAAGAGGGCGTGAGATCGTTATAGCCGATGAGCTTGCCGACCGCGACGATCCGGTTGCGGTTGGTGCCGATCGGGTCGCAGGAAATCAGTGAGACGATCGACTCGGTGCCGCTGTAGGTCACGCTCCAGTCGTTGGCCTTATGGATGGTGGTGGACTGCCATTCGTAGACATATTCCCGCCCGGCGTAGGTCAGGTAGATCCGGTCGCCGGCGGTGAGCTTGTGGATATCGTAAAATTCGCAGCCCTCGATATCCCGATGGCCCGAGATGCTGACATTGGGGTTGGGAATCACCGGGTCGGGCAGCGAGGCGCTGTTGAGCAGCACGACGCCGCTTTTCAGCAGCAGATCCCCTTCGCTGTTGCCGAAGAAATCGATCCGTTCCTGCCGGGTCATCGTCCCGTCGCGGAGCTTCTCCCGCACTTCGGGGGAAAAGCCGCCGACCACCCGGGTTTCCAGATTCAGGCGGGGGACCCGCAGCACCAGGTCGCCGTCGTTGTAGGCGAGCCTTTCCTTGGTCACGAACATTTTTCCGACCGGGTAGCCGCCCGGCACCTGTTCCGCCGCGGTGCCGGAGGAGGCGTCCGGCTGTTCCTGTGAGGGAGCGCCGGAGGCCTCCTCTCCGCCGGACGATGAGGAGGGCGCCTCGGAGCCGGGCGCCTGAGAGGAGACGGCCGCCGGCGTTTCACCGGGAGCGGTCTGTCCCCCGCATCCCGGAAGGAGGGAACCCGCCGCGAGGAAAAGCGTGAACATCACAATCGAAAGGGCTTTCTTCATCGTATGCCTCCGTTACAAAATGGTCGTTGACATCACTTTTTCATTATAATCAGTCACATTCAAAAAAGCAAATTTTTCTGTTTTTCACAGCCTTTGAGAAAGTCACTGCAAAAGCAATAAAAAAGAAGAAAAAAGCAGATGAAACGACTGGATTTTTCTGGCGTTCTCCTGTATAATGTTACACACAGGAATTCTGTGCCGGAGTGTCTACCGCCCGGCAGGAGGAAATATCATGGGGAAAGCGCTTGCGCCGACACAGGAAAAAATTGCGATCACCATGCTTGGCGGATTTACCATGAGCTGCGCGGGCCGTTCGGTCAGCGATTCAGCCGGGAGAATCCATCAGGTGTGGAACCTTTTGGAGTACCTTATTGTCAACCGCGATCGGGAGGTTTCCCGCGATGAGCTGTCTGAGGTCCTCTGGGACGAGGAGGAGTGCGAAAATCCGCAGAACGCGCTGAAAAACCTCGTCTACCGCGCGCGGGGTGTGCTCAGCGACGCGGGAATCGGCTCCGCGAGGGATCTGGTGAATCTACACCGGGGCTCCTACCGCTGGTCCGGAGAAATTCCCTGCAGCGTCGATACGGAGGAATTTGAGCGCCGCATCACCGAGTTCCGCGATACGGCGCGGGACCCCGACGAGCGGATCGCGCGGGCGCAGGAGGCCCTTGCTCTTTACCGCGGCGAGTTTCTTCCGCTTTCCGCCAATGAAAAGTGGGTAATTCCGCTTTCCGTCTACTACAAGTCGCTTTATTTCAGCTGCGTCACCGATCTCTGCGGCCTGCTTTTTGAAAAGGGGCAGTTTGCCGTGGCGGTGCGGATCTGCGCCCACGCGATGGAGATCGACCAGTTTGAGGAAGGGCCGCACCTCTGCTATCTCAAGGCCCTCGAAGCGCAGGGCAAGGCCGCCGCCGCGCTGGAGCACTATAACTATGCCAGCGAGCTTTTCTACCGGGAGCTGGGAGTTCAGCTTTCGGGCGAGATTCAGGAGGTCTACCGCCGGATTTCCGACGGCTTCAATGACGCCCAGACCGATCTGCAGTCGGTCAAACGGATGATGCTCGGGGAAGAGGCGCTGCGGCACGGCGCCTATTGCTGCAACTATGAGGTGTTCCGCAACCTTTACCGGATCGAGGCAAGGGCGGCGGTACGCACCGGGCAGGTCAGCTTTATCGGCATGATTTCGATCAGGGCGCCGTCCGGCGCGCCGCCCCTTGAAGGGGAGGCGCTGCAGTCGGTGATGGACGACCTGCTCGATGTGATCTGCGGCAGCCTGCGCAAGAACGACGTGGTTTCCCGGCTTTCGGTTTCACAGTATATCCTTCTGCTGCCGACCCAGACGCTGGAGAACGCCTACGCGGTGCTTGACCGCATCAAGAAGCGTTACCGCGAGGAACGGCATAAATATAAGGCCGAGCTGACCACAAGCGCGCAGGCGCTCGACCCCATCAGCTAGGCGCAAAGACAAAGGCATTCGGCGCTCCGGAGATTTCCGGGGCGCCTTTCGGCGGTCCGGCCTCCCGCAAAGCCGGGGCCCTGAGCCGGCCCTGAAAGAATTTTGCACCGGCGGACACTTCAAAAGACGCTGAAAATTTCTCCGACCGCGCCTCCTGCCCCACGGCCCCGCCAAGGGCGTGGGCCGGGAAACCGGCGCGGGAGCCCGGGGCTCTCCGTCTCCGCCAAAATCCGCGTTGCAAGGCCAAAAATGGCGTTTGCAACGCGGATTTTATTTTGTTCGTTAAACGCTGAGAAAAGCTATAAAAAGCGTCAAATTACGTACAATATTAATGCAAAGCTATTGACAAAAAAAGCGGAGGCGTTGGCCCCCGTTTTCCTTCCTGCTTCCCTTTCCGTTTCTCTTCTGCCCGCCCGCCTTACCGGTGCGCGGCGCGTCCGAGCGGGGGAGGCTTAATCAGCAGCTTGAGCTTCTCTTCGCCAATCGCCTTACCGGTACGCGGCGCGTCCGAGCGGGGGAGGCGGCGCCGATTGGCGGTCCGCTTTGCCGATTCCTGAAGAGAAAGCTTTCGCCTTCACCAGCGAAGTTAAAGGTTTTATGTATAAAAAAGGAAGGGCCGCTGCTTTCGGGCAGCGGCCCTTCCTTTTACATGCTTTGGCGATGAATCCCCGGCTCTGCTGGGGAGAGTAAAAAATCTTTCGCTTCAGGCATTGAGCGAAGCGGGAAACGAACGACTGCTTTACGATTATCAAAAAGCTGCTGTTGGAACAGAAATCGCCTGTTTACGGGCTGACGTGCAAGTGATGCAGAAGACAGATGATTCAGTGCCTCTTGAAAGGCTTGCCGGTGTGAAGACTTTTTGACGGGAACGGGTCTGCCCGCTCCTTCAGACGGGCATGACACAGACGGCAGGCGGTTATCGCGCCATAGGTGACAGAGTCTCTTGAGAGGCTTGCCGGTGTGAAGACCTTCTGGGGCTTACACAGGATCATCGGATTAACCGGGGGTCCTGACTTTCGGCGCAGGGAAGCAGAGCGCCCGCAGGGACATCAGTGCAAAATGGCCGAGGCGTCTCCTTCCGCCCGCGCGGGAACAGAGCGCCCGCAGGGACATTGGCGGAAACGGCCATACCGCTGTTTTTGGCGGCGCGGGAAATCAGTCTTCCTTTTTCGCCGGTTCGGGGGTGGGGGCCGGGGCGGTTTTGGACCGCTTGGCCCGACGGCCGCGGCGCACCGCGCGGATGATGAAAAGAATCGCCAGCACCGGCAGGACAAGGAAGAGCAGGATGCTGGGCAGCGCTTCGACGGCGAAGAGGACAAGACCCTCGGCGATGTCGCCCATCCGTTCGACCGAACGGCTCCATGCCGCGGCGATCCGTTCCCCAAACGATTTGGGCTGAATGGACGGCTGCTGGTAATCAACCACCTCGGAGAGGTCGATGTTCAGCGTCGAGTAGGAAACCTGGCTGTCCATCCTCCGCAGGGAAGCGGTCAGCGATTCGATTTCATAGCGCACTTCGGAAAGCGCCTGTTCGAGGGTAATCACGTCGTCGAGTTTCTCGGCCTTTGAGAGGATGTCGAGCAGCCGTTCCTCCTGCAGCTCGAGGGAGCGCAGCCGTGCCTCGCTGTCAAAATAGCGGTCGGTAATGTCGTCGGACGAGGTGCTGCGGGAGACGATATTGCAGAAGCCCCCGGCGGCGCTGATGACCGCGTCGAGCTGTTCGGCGGGCACCCGGGCGGTGATCGAGGCGCTGCGGGAATAGTAACCGCTCTGGCGGAGGCTGCGGCCGTCCTCACTCTGGCTTTCGATATAGCCTCCCTTTTCGGAGATCAGGGCCGAAAGGGAGGAGAGGGCCGTGTCAAACTCCTTGGTTTCGAGGGAAAGCCAGGCGTTGCGGACAATTTTTCGGGAGCTGTCCACCGGAGCGCTCTGCCCGGCCGCGGAATTCACCCTGGCCGCCGCATCGGTCGCGGCCTCAGTCATTTCCATGGCGGCGGGCGCCTCGGGCGCAAAGTCGGCCTTCATCATCGAGGGCGAGGCATAAGCGGCGGTCGAGGAAGCGGACGCGCCGGAGGAGGCCCCGCAGGCGGCGAGGACAAGGCAAACCGCAAGCAGCAGAGCTGCAAGAGAGCGGCAGGAATTTCGTTTCATCACAATTCTCCCTTCTGTTCGTTGAAAAGTGGGTCCCTTCATCAACAGGGTGCAAAATTGGCAAAAAATTGTTGCGGCCGATGGTCCGGCGAAAAAAATTTACTTTTTGAGCCGAAAAGACAGCTCTGCCCGGAAAATGAAATTCCGATTTGAAATTAGGATGGATCGCCTTCATGCACGGTTTGTACTCAGGAAGGAGCGCGTTTTACAGAGGCAAAGGATTTCGGGTGGAATGAGCCTGCCCCCCCGGCGTGCTGTCACCCTTTCAAACAGCCATAGTTCGCGGAATAAGGGAAAGTCTCCGGCCGGAAGAAAGCAGACGATTTTGATACGCCGTCTCCTTTCGAAAAAACGACACCTTTCGACGGCTGAATTAAAATCCAATTGGGAATAATTCATTCGATTTCAACGCATGGTGTATTTTTGGAGGAAAAACTGCATTTTACGGCAGCAAACAGAAATTCCCAAATGGAATAAACGGCATAATTTCAACATAACGTCTATTCTTAAAACGCCCTTTTGTGATGGCGGTCATAGCCGCCGGTTAAACCAGCGGTTTGAGTAAGCCTCGTAAGCACTCCCTACAGCCGGAGATCACAAGACGCGCCGGACATTTTTACCCGCGTTGCTTTTTCTGCCGCTCGTTCGCGCGGAGGATTTTTTCTGCCTCATGTTTTTTAGCTGTCAGCCGGGCGGTTGTTCATTCGCGCCGCTTTCTACTGAAATAAAAGGGTTCCCCGCACCGGCGAAACGGGAGGATTAAGTCAGCTGTGAAAGGGCTTTGTACCGGAAAATCTCACAAGAAGCGCTGATAATTTTTTCGTCTGCACCACCCGCCCTTTCCCGTCCGTTCCCCCCTCTTCCCGCAGTCCGCCCGGTGCGCGGCGCGCCCGGGCGGAGGGCGGCTGTGTGGACGAAAGATCCGCTCGGATTCCTATTCCGGCATTGTGGCACACCCGGGCGGAGGACGCTGCCGTCGCGTTGTCCGCTTCGCTTTATTCTTGTGGAGGAAGCCCTTCCCGCACCGGCCAAGCGGGTGGTTCCATCCGCCAAAGCCGTGCAAAATAAAATCCCGTCCGGATTTTCGGATGGGATTTTAACAAATGGTTGATTATTTGGTGAAATAATGTACTGCGCCGAGGAAAAGCTTCTGTTCCTTCGCACCGGGGATGTTCTTGTGCACAAACGCCCCGCAGCGTTCCGAGTGGCCCATCTTGGCGAGAATCCGCCCGTCGGGGGAGGTGATTGCCTCGATGGCGCAGTCCGAGAAGTTGGGATTATACTCGGTGTCGAGGGTGGGGCGGCCGTCGGGGCCGACATACTGCGCCGCGATCTGGCCGTTTTTGGCAAGCTGTTCGATCAGGGCGGGTTCGGCGACAAAGCGGCCCTCGCCGTGCGACACCGGAATCATGTGGATGTCCCCGACCTTCTCATACATGAGCCAGGGCGAACGGTTGGAGCAGATGCGGGTGGCGACCAGCTTGGACTGGTGCCGCCCGATCCGGTTGAAGGTGAGGGTGGGGGCGCCGCCGGTCGGTTCGACGATCTTTCCGTAGGGGACGAGGCCGAGCTTGACCAGCGCCTGAAAGCCATTGCAGATGCCCAGCATCAGGCCATCGCGGCGCTCCATGAGGTCGGCGACCGCGTCTCCGATGCGGGGATTGCGGAAAAAGGCGGTGATAAACTTGCCCGAGCCCTCCGGCTCGTCGCCGCCCGAGAAGCCGCCGGGCACCGCGATGATGTTGCATTCGCGGATCAGGCGCTCGAATTCGCGGGCCGACCACTCGATGTCGGCGGCCGAGAGGTTGCGGACGATGAAGGTTTCGGTCTCGGCGCCGGCGCGCTCAAAAGCGCGGGCGGTGTCGTATTCGCAGTTGGTTCCCGCAAAGACCGGCAGCAGCACCCGGGGCTTCGCCGTTTTGACGGCGGGCGAGGGCCACGAAACGGCGTTCTCGCCGGTAAAGACCGGCACCGCCGTCTTGGGGGTGGGCAGGCGGTAGGGATAGACGGGGGCGAGCCGGTTGGCGTAGTCCTCGAAGTATCCCGCGAGGTCGTAGGTCCGGCCCGCATGGGTGAGGGTGAAGGAATCGACCGTTTCGGCAATCTTGATCACCCCGGCCGGAAGCTCGTCGCAGGAGATGATCACGGCGGCGGGATGGCGCTCGAACCAGAAATCGTCGGAGAAGCCGTCGCAGAGGGTTACGCCGATCCGGTTGCCGAGCGACATTTTGAAGAGGCCCTCCGCGATGCCGCCCGCCTCGCAGACCCATGCCGCGCGGACCCGATGTCCGGCGATGAGCTTTTCAAGGCTGTCGATCATCTGGCGGACGCTGTCGAGATCGGGCACGCCGTTCTGATCGGCAGCCGGCATCATCAGCCCGATCTGGGAGCCGGCGCGTTCAAATTCGGGGGACAGGATGTTGGCCGCGTCGGCGGTCGAGACGGCGAAGGAAACGAGGGTGGGGGGCACGTCGATGTGCTCAAAGCTGCCGGACATCGAATCCTTGCCGCCGATGGCGCCGCACTCGAGGGCAAGCTGCGCGTCGAGGGCGCCGAGCAGGGCGGCCAGCGGCTTGCCCCAGCGGGTTTCGTCGCGGCGCAGCCGCTCAAAGTACTCCTGGAAGGAGAGCCAGCAGCGTTTTCTCGAGCCGCCCGCGGCGACGACCTTGGCGATCGATTCCGAGACGGCGGTGACGGCGCTGGCGTAGGGATCGGTGATGGTGGGATCGAAGCCGTAGGCCATGATCGAAGCGGTGTTGGTTTCGCCGCTGGTGACCGGGATTTTAGCGGCCATCGCCTGGGCGGGAGTCTCCTGCCAGCGGCCGCCGAAGGGGGAAAGGACGGTGTTGCCGCCGATCGAGGAATCGAAGCGTTCGACCAGCCCCTTCTGGGAGCAGACGTTGAGATCGGTGACGGTGCGGCGCAGGCGTTCCCCGAACGAGAGGAATTCGCTGCTGGCCGGAGCCGCGGCCGGAGCCGTCACCCGCACGCAGACATGCTTGGGGGCGCCGTTCGAGCTGAGGAATTCGCGGGAGAGGTCAACGATGGTCCTGCCGCGCCAGACCATCCGCATCCGGCCGGTCGCGGTGACCCTGGCCACGGGGGTTCCCTGCAGGTTTTCGGTCGCGGCAAGCTCGAGGAAGCGCGCGGCCTTCTCCTCGTCGAGGACGACGGCCATCCGCTCCTGCGATTCGCTGATCGCCAGCTCGGTGCCGTCAAGCCCCTCATACTTTTTGGGGACGGCGTCGAGATCGATGTCGAGGCTGTCGGCCAGCTCGCCGATCGCCACCGACACACCGCCCGCGCCGAAGTCGTTGCAGCGCTTGATCATCCGCGCGGCCTCCGGGTTGCGGAACAGCCGCTGGAGCTTGCGTTCCTCGGGGGCGTTGCCCTTCTGCACCTCGGCCCCGCATTCGGTGAGGCTTTCGGCCGAGTGCGCCTTCGAGGAACCGGTCGCGCCGCCGCAGCCGTCCCGTCCGGTCTTGCCGCCGAGCAGCACGATGACGTCCCCCGGCTCGGGCGCGGTCCGCACGACATTTTCGGCGGGAGCCGCGGCGATGACCGCGCCGATCTCCATCCGCTTGGCGACATAGCCGGGGTGGTAGATCTCACGCACCAGCCCGGTCGCAAGGCCGATCTGGTTGCCGTAGGAGGAATAGCCCGCCGCCGCGCCGGTGACGATCTTGCGCTGGGGCAGCTTGCCGGGGATGGTTTCGGAAATGGGCTTGAGCGGGTCGGCCGCGCCGGTGACCCGCATCGCCTGATAGACATAGCTGCGCCCCGAAAGCGGGTCGCGGATCGCGCCGCCCAGACAGGTGGCGGCCCCGCCGAACGGCTCGATTTCGGTCGGATGGTTGTGGGTTTCGTTCTTGAACATCAAAAGCCACTGCTCGTCCCTGCCGCCGATATCGACGGTGATCTTCACCGAGCAGGCGTTGATCTCCTCCGACTCGTCGAGGTCGGGCAGCATACCGCGCTTCTTCAGCGCCTTGGCGCCGATGGTGGCGAGGTCCATCAGGGTGACGGGACGCGAGGCGCGCCCCACCTCGGCGCGCAGCTCGAGGTAGCGCTTATAGGACTGCCGCACCGCCGGGGATTCGATCTGCACGTGGTCAAGCTCGGTCGAAAAGGTGGTGTGGCGGCAGTGGTCGGACCAATAGGTGTCGATCAGCTTAAGTTCAGTGAAGGTCGGGCAGCGGCCCTCGCCCCTGAAATAATCCTGGCAGAATTTCAGGTCGTCGAGGTCCATCGCGAGGCCGTGGCGGGAAAGCATTCCCTCGAGCGCCTCTTCGTCCATCTCCAGAAAGCCCTCGAGCACCGCGACGTCCGGCGGGGCGGGATAGTCGGTTTCGAGGGTGGCGGGCAGCTCCAGCGAAGCCTCGCGGCTCTCGACGGGGTTGATGAGATAGCGGCGGACCTCCTCCCTCTGGGAATCGGTCAGCGCCCCTTCAAAGAGGTAGACCCGCGCGCAGCGGATGAGGGGACGCTCCTTCTGGGTCTGGAGCTGGATGCACTGGGCGGCCGAATCGGCCCGCTGATCGTACTGGCCGGGCAGATATTCGACGGCGAAGAGGAAGCCGTCCGTTTCGGGAAGCCGGTCCCAGGCGAGGTCCACCTGCGGCTCGCCGAAGACGGTCATCCGGGCCGCGGCGAAGTCCTCGGGGGAAATCCGCTCTGCATCGTAGCGGTTGAAGATCCGAAGGCCGGTCAGCGACTCGAGGCCGAGCGCCGAACGCAGATCCGCGAGGACGCCGTCGGCCTCCACCGCGTAGGGGCGCTTTTTCTCAATGAAAACACGATATACCGCCATCTTCATTCTCCTTCTCTGTTTTACAGTCGGTATTGATCGGGATGCCGTGGCACCCGTCTTCCACCACCCGGTCCAGACGGACGTCGATCCATCCTCCCGCGCCATGCGGGACCTGTCCGGGCGGAAAAACCTGCACATAAAGATAATTGTCGGTGTAGCCGCCGCCGGTCGCCTCGAGCAGCACGCGGGCGGTTCTTCCGACCTGGGTTTGGGCGAACGCCCTGCCCGATTCCCGGCACAGTCGGGCGAGCGCCTTCGCCCGCTCCTTTTTGACCGCCGGCAAAACCTGGTCCGGCAGGGCGGCGGCGGCGGTGCCGGCGCGCGGAGAATATTCAAAGACGTGGCCGCGCAGCAGGCCGGCCGCTTCGACGGTGCGGCAGCACTCCTCAAATTCCGCTTCAGTCTCGCCGGGGAAGCCCGCGATCAGATCGGTGGTGACCGAGGGGTTCGAAAAGCGCCCGCGGATTCCCTCGACCGTTTCGAGGTATTGCCGGGCGGTGTAATGGCGGTTCATCCGGCGCAACGTCGCGTCGCAGCCCGACTGCAGCGCGAGATGGAACTGCGGGCAGAGCCGCGGAAAGGCGGCGAGCGCGTCCCAGTCGGCGGGGGAGAGAAGGTCCGGCTCGACCGACCCCAGCCGGATGCGGAAATCCCCCGGGACCTCCTCGCAGGCGGCGGCCGCTTCGGCCAGGGAGGAGCCCCAGCCGCTTCCGTAGCGGGAAAGGTTGATGCCGGTCAGGACAATTTCGCGGTAGCCGGCCCGTACCAGCCGCCGCACCTCGGCGGTGATCTCCCCGGGCGGGCGGGAACGGACGGGGCCGCGCGCGAGCGGGATGGCGCAGTAAGAGCAGAACCGGTCGCAGCCGTCCTCCACCTTGAGGTAGGCCCGCTGGAAGCTCTCGTCAAAGCGGCCGATTTCCAGCGGCTCAAAGGCTTCCCCGGGAGAAAAGGCGGGAATCGAGACGCGGCGTTCCCCGTCCCGCAGGAAGCTCTGAACCTTCCCGACCAGCCCGGCCCGGTCGAGCGAACCGGTGACAATATCGGCCTCGGGCAGCGCGCGGGCGGCGTCGGGCGCGGCCTGCGGCAGGCATCCGGTCAGCACCACCACCGCGCCGGGATGCTCGCGGCGCACCCGGCGCACCGCCTGACGGCTCTTGCGGTCGGCGGCGGAGGTGACGGTGCAGGAGTTGATGACAAAAACGTCGGCCTCTCCATCCAAAACGACGGTGAAGCCGTTTTGGGAAAAAAGTCCCTCAAGGGCCTGAGCCTCATACTGGTTTACCCGGCAGCCGAGGGAAAGGAAGCGGACCCGCATAAAGCGCCCTCCAAACCGCAGGGGCGGCGCCCCTGCCAGATGCTTAGGATGCGAAAACGGGGATGGGACCCCCCGAAACAGTCCCTCCGGCCGGTTACGGCGAACTTACCGAGAAACGGAAGGAATTTTCGTATTTATTATACGAAAATTACGGGGGAAACGCAAGGCGTTTCTCCGGATCGGGCGGTGCCTAAAACGCCGAATTTCAGGGCCTCTCTCCCTCATAACTTGGTCATCACGCCGCATATACTGGCTTTGGAACGACCTTTTCCCGGGAAAGGGCCGGCGGGGAGCGGATTTTCCCGCCGGACGGATGCATGCCGCGTCCCTCCCGGGAATATTTTTCAAATGGATGTTACCAAGAGAGGCGGGGTGCAATACTATGAGTAAACGCGGTGCGCCGGCGGCGCTGTTTCTGGCCGTATGCCTGACGGCGGGGACGCTTCTGTCTCCCGCCGCGCTGGCCACCGGGGAGGACGCCCTTCCCGCGGCCGCGCTGGTCAACCCTGAGATTCCCTGTCAGTCGGCGATTTTGATTGAGCAGACCTCGGGACGGGTCCTCTTTGAAAAGGACCCCGACACTCCGATGCCGCCCGCTTCCATCACCAAGATCATGACCCTGCTGCTGGTGATGGAGGCGCTCGACGCCGGAACCATCACGCTGGAAACGGCGGTCACCTGCTCGCCCCACGCCGCCTCGATGGGCGGCGCGCAGATCTGGCTCGAGCCGGGGGAGCGGATGACGGTGCACGAGCTGCTCAAGGCGACCGCCATTTCGAGCGCCAACGACGCGGCGGTGGCCCTCGGGGAGCTGATTTCGGGCAGCGAGGAAGCCTTCGTCGCGCGGATGAACGAGCGCGCGGGGGAGCTGGGGATGAAAAACACCACCTTCCAGAACGCGACCGGACTTGACGCGCAGGGACATCTGACGACCGCGCGGGACATCGCCCTGATGTCGCAGGCGCTGCTTTCCCACCCGCTCATCACCGAATACAGCACCGTTTGGATGGACAGTCTGCGAAACGGCGAAACCCAGCTTGTCAACACCAACAAGCTGGTGCGTTTTTTCGAGGGAGCGACCGGACTGAAAACCGGAACGACCGACGGCGCGGGCTACTGCCTTTCGGCCTCGGCGACCCGCAAGGGGCTTTCGCTGATCGCGGTGGTGCTCGGCGCGGACACCAGCGACCACCGCTTCGGCTCGGCGCGGGGACTGCTCGAATACGGCTTTGCCCACTATGAGGCGCGGGAGGTCCCGCCGCCGGACCCGGCTCTCGAGCCGCTGCCGGTGCGCCGCGGGGTGCGGCGGACGGTGGAGCTTGCCTGCGACGCCCCGGAGCGGATGCTGCTGGAAAAGGGCAAGGGAGAACAGCTCACCGAACAGAGGGAGCTGGCCGGGGAGCTGGAGGCGCCGGTCGAAGCCGGAACCCGGGTCGGAACGATCCGCCTGCTGCTCGATGGGGTGGTCGTCTGCGAGTACCCGGTCAAAACCGCCTCGGCGGTCGAGCGGATGACGATGAAATCCGCCTTCCCGATGTTCTGGGGCGAGCTGATCCGGATGGGTCCGGCCGGGGACGGGAACGGCTGAACGGTTTTGCGCTCGCGGGACGAAAGCCCTCCCCCGCAAAGCCCTTCGCGGCGTTATCGTGATTTCCGGCCGGACGGGGCGAAATCCGCCTTCCCGGTGTTCCGGGGCGGGCTGATCCGGATGGGCCCGGCCGGGGACGGGAACGGCTGAACGGTTTTGCGCTCGCGGGACGAAAGCCCTCCCCCGCAAAGCCCTTCGCGGCGTTATCGTGATTTCCGGCCGGACGGGGCGAATTCCACCGTCCCGGTGTTCCGGGGCGGGCTGATCCGGATGGGCCCGGCCGGGGACGGGAACGGCTGAACGGTTCCTCGTTCACAGAGCAGAAACATTTTTCGCACAAATCCTTTTGAGGTGTCATAATAATTTCATAGCCGGAAGGTTGAAAAACGAACGGCTTTCGTGTAAAATGATTACAAAGAGGAAGGAGTTGAAAAGCCTATGGCACTTTCCATTGATTTTACCTACCTCGATCAGATGATTTCTCCGGCCCGGCGCAGGGAGATTGCCCCCGAAATCCTTGCCGCGCAGAAAACCCTGCTCGGGAAAAGCGGGGCGGGCAGCGACTTTCTCGGCTGGCTCGACCCGGCCGCGCTCAATTCCCCCGGGGAGCTTTCCCGGCTCGAGGCCTGTGCGGAGCGGCTTGCCGCCCAGAGCGGAGCGGTATTGGTCGTCGGCATCGGCGGTTCCTATCTGGGGGCCCGGGCGGCGGTGGAATACCTTGTCTCCCCCCTGTATAACAGCATCCCGAAAAAGACCCCGGACCTCTGGTTCGTCGGCAACGACGTTTCGGCCTCCCACCTTGCGGAAGTGCTGTCCGCCTGCCGCGGGCAGGAAATTTCGGTCATCGTGATCTCAAAATCCGGCACCACCACCGAACCGGCGGTTGCGTTCCGGGTGCTGAAGAAGGAGCTGGCCCGCCGCTACGGCGGGGACGCGGCTTCCCATGTTGTGGCGATCACCGACCGGGCGCGCGGCGCGCTGCTTGCCATGGCCCGGGCCGAGGGCTATGAAACCTTCGTCATCCCCGACGACGTGGGCGGAAGATTTTCGGTGCTCACCCCGGTCGGCCTGCTGCCGATCGCGCTTGCGGGGGTTGATGTCCGTTCGCTCATCGCGGGCGCTGCGGACGCCGCCTCCTTCTGTGCCTCGCCCGACTTTGACAGCAACATCTGCCTGCAGTACGCCGCGGCAAGGAACCTTCTGCTGCGCGCCGGCCGTTCGGTCGAGCTGTTCTGCGGCTGGAACCCCTGCTTTACGATGACCGCCGAATGGCTCAAGCAGCTTTTCGGCGAAAGCGAGGGCAAGGATCACAAGGGCCTTTTCCCGGCGTCGGCCGCTTTTACGACCGACCTGCATTCGCTCGGCCAGTTCATTCAGGACGGCAGCAGGATTCTCTTCGAGACGGTCGTTTCGATCGGGGAGGATACGGCCAGCCTCTCGGTGGAAGCCGAGGACGGGGACCCCGACGGGCTCAACTATCTGGCGGGGATGCCTCTGGGCGAGATCAACCACAGGGCCGAGCGGGCGGTGGCGATGGCTCACCGTTCGGGCGGAACCCCCTCGATCATCCTTACGACCCCGTCGCGCTCAGCCTATGAATACGGCTGGATGCTCTATTTCTTCGAATTTGCCTGCGGGGTCAGCGGCTATACGCTGGGGGTCAACCCCTTTGACCAGCCGGGCGTTGAGGATTACAAAAAGAATATGTTTGCCCTGCTGGGCAAGCCGGGCTACGAGGCTCTGGCGGCACAGCTCTCGAACAAGTGATCAGGCGGGCTTTGGGGTACAAAGAACGCTCAAAATCTAGGAGGTAACAATTATGATTAAGCTGATTGTGGGACACAAGGGCTCCGGCAAGACCAAGACGATGATCCAGATGGCCAACGATGCGGTCAAGACCTCGAACGGCAATGTCGTCTGCGTTGAGAAAGGGATCCAGCTCAACTATGACCTCAACTATCAGATCCGTCTCGTTGACATCGACCAGTATGGCGTCAACGAATACAATGCGCTGCTGGGCTTTCTCTGCGGGCTGATGGCGGGCAACTACGACATCACCGACATCTTCGTCGACGCCACCTTCAAGATCTGCGGCAAGGACCCCGAAAAGTTTGCCGATATGGTCGAGCGCCTTTATAAGCTTACCTCCGCGAACGGCCTGACCGTCGTCTTTACCGTCTCCTGCGAGCCGGAAGAGGTTCCCGAACGGATTCGGAAGTATCAGATTTAATTCGTCCAGAAAAAAAGAGCGGAAATCCCCGCAGAGGGATTTCCGCTCTTTTTCGTTTCCGGGAGGGCGGCGGTGCAATGACGCGCCGCCCTCCCGGAGGGTCGCCTTGGGCAGAGGACGGGGCGTTCTTCCATGGGGCCCATCCCGGCGGAGGGGCGGGGCGCGGACAGTCGAAAAATCGGGGCGGCCCGCCCGCCGCCGGACAGGAAATGGAAAATGGTTCGGTCCTTTCCGGGAAACGAAACGCCCCCTCGGAGCCGCCGCGGGCCGTGCGGCCTGTGCCCGGCCCTAATTTCCGGGTGAAAGCTCGCCGCTTGCGTGCCCTGCGGGTGCAGGGGTGGCTTTACCCGTTGAAAATTCATTTTCAACGGGTAAAGGGGGAGATAACCCCCGTCTATCTTTTGTGCGGCTCGAGGGCAGAACCCACAGCGCCGCCCTCCGCATGGGCGCGCCGGGTACCGGCCGGGCCGGCGGGCAAGCCTGACCTTGGGTTAAAACTCACTTTCGGCGCGCAGCGCATAGAGGCCGTGATTTTGGGTGAAGCGGCGCATCCGCCCGGGGCCGAGCCGGACGGATAAATCGGCAAAGGCGCGGTCGGCGTCGCGCAGAATCTCCTCCTCGCCGCAGAGCAGCAGGCGCCGGTTTCCGACCGCCTGTTCCCCGTCCACAAAGACGTCCCGGACATCCTGTCCCTGCGCGTGGTAGACCAGCCGCTGCACCAGAAGCTCCGGGGTGGGGGCGGGGGCCAGATGGGGCTGGTTCAGGTCGATGGTGATCAGGTCGGCGCGCTTGCCCGGCTCGAGCGAGCCCAGCTGGCCGCCCATTCCCAGCGCTTCGGCCGCGCGGATGGTGCACAGCTCCAGAACCATTCCGGGCGGCGCGAGCATCGTATCCCCCTCGTGGGCGCGGTGGATCACCTGGAACACCTTCATTTCGCGCCAGAGGTCGAAGCTGCGGTCGGGGGAAGTGCCGTCCGAGACAACGGCCAGCCGCGCGCCCGCGCGCAGCAGCTCGTAGACCGGGCACCGTCTGCGGATCACCGACCGGGTGGTGGGACCGTGCAGCACCCATGCTCCTGTTTCGGCCAGAATCGATACCTCCCGTTCGGAAAGGCCGGTGCAGTGGGTCAGCGAGAGGGAGGGGCAGAGCGCCTCGGGGGTCGTCTCATGGAGGAATTCCACGTCCCCGCCGTAGGCGTGGGTGTGCAGAATCACCCCGAACTCCCGGGAAAGCTCATGCATCGTGCGGTTTTCGGCGGCGGAAAAGGCGTCGTCCATCCCGGCCTTGCGCCCCATCGTCGAAGGGGCGACGATGCAGAACCGCCGGGGATGTCCGTCCGCGAACCGGAGCAGCGCCTGCCTCGCGTTGACGGCGGCATCCCGCGGATGGGCTTCGTACTCCCGAAAAGAATCTCCCTGCCAGTGGCGGATCGTCTTGGGCCACGGAGGCGCGGCACAGCCCAGGCCGGCAAACTGCCGGATGCCGGTTTTCAGGCTGCCTTCGAAGTGGGCCTCCAGCAGCTCGACCCGGTCGCAGCGGGAAGAGCTTCCCATCATCGAGACGCCGGTGGTAATCCCGAATTTCAGCCGTTCGGCGGCGGCCAGCGCGCCATCCGCATACCAGAAGAAATCGTCGGTAAACCGGTCATAGATTTCGTTTGCCATCGAGATCCAGTGGGTGGACTGCTCCCCGAGGGTGCGGATCAGGCAGTGGCCGGCGTGGCCGTGGGCGTCGATCAGCCCCGGCAGCACGGCCAGACGCGTGCCGTCGATCGTCCGCCGGGCGCCGGCGCCGGAGGGAAGCTCCTCCATCGGGCCGACGGCGGCGATGGTTTTTCCCCGCACCGCGACAAAGCCGGGCGAGAGAATCCGGTGCCGCCGGTCCATGGTGACAACCGAGGCGTTGGTGATCAGAAGGTCGTACATGGAAAAGCCCTCCTTTTTCTGTGCGGCGCGGCGGTCCGCCGCGCCGGTTTACGGTTCCACGATGTGAACGTTCATGTGGGGATAGCTCATCTCCACGCCGTGGGAGGCAAATTCCTCCCCGACGGCCTCGAGCAGCGCGAAGCGCACATCCCAGTAATCGGGAGTGCGGACCCAGACCCGAAGGGTGTAGGCGATCTGGCTGTCGCGGTATTCGAGAACATTGACAAAAGGAGCGGGTTCGGGCAGAATCGCGTCAAAACGCGCGGCGGCGGCCAGCAGAGCGGCCTTGACCGCGGGCACCGGGGAAGTATAGGCGGCGCCGAATTCGAGATCGATCCTCCGGTTCGGCTCGGCCGAATAATTGACGACCTTGGCTGCGGCGATATCCCCGTTCGGCACGCTGATCAGCTTGTTGTCGATGGTGGCGAGCTTGGTGTAAACCAGCCCGATTTCCCGGACGGTGCCGCCGATTTCTCCGGCCTCGATATAATCCCCGACGGCAAAGGGCTTCGAGAGCAGAAGCATGATGCCGCCCGCAATGTTGGAGAGAGTGCCCTGCACCGCGAGAGAAACGGCCAGTCCGGCAACGCCGAGAGCGGCGATCAGCGAGGTGACCGGGATGCCGAGCTTATCCGCGACAATCAGAGCGGTAAGGATCAGCAGGCCGATGTTCACTGCCGAGCGCAGAAACGCGCGCAGAGAAAGGTCGATGCGCGAGGCGTCAATCGCGCGGTCCACCAGCTTCATCAGCATCCTCTTTGCGAGCAGGCAGACGGCCAGCACCAACAGGGCCGGCAGAAGATTCGAGAGGGTAATGCTGCCGATCGAAAAATTGGACAGCGCGGAAAAATAATGGTTAATATCCATTGGTTCTGGTTCACCTTCCATGTAATATGGTAATATGGCCGCGTTCAGCGGTGCTTCGCCCGGCCGGGCAGCAGCTCGGAAAAGACCTGACAGCCCGCCCCGACGCCGGCACCCGGCCGGTTCGGCGGAATTGCGGCTGACGCCGTTTTTGCAGAGCATGAAGAGTATGCCGGTGCCGCCCGGCTGTGTTCAGCGGTGCTTCGCCCGGCCGGGCAGCAGCCCGGAAAGGACCTGACAGCCCGCCCCGACGCCGGGACCCGGCCGGTTCGGCGGAATTGCGGCTGACGCCGTTTTTGCAGAGCATGAAGAGTATACCGGTGCCGCCCGGCTGTGTTCAGCGGTGCTTCGCCCGGTCGAGCAGCAGCTCGGAAAGGACCTGATAGCCCGCCTCGATGTCGGAGGGCTCGACCGATTCGGCGGGGTTGTGGCTGACGCCGTTTTTGCAGGGGATGAAGATCATGCCGGTGTCGGTCAGCGGAGCGACGTTCATCGCGTCGTGGCCCGCGCCGCTCGGCATGAGGTGGTAGGGCAGGCGGCAGTGTTCGCAGCATTTGCGGATGGCATGCATCATCGTCGGGGACATCTGTACGGGGGAGTCTTTGCTGACCACCTCGACGCCGCCCCGCACCCCGCGGGTGCTGCAAATTTTGCGCAGGCTGCGGCGCACCCCTTCGACGCAGCGGTCGATGCTGTCCTGATCGATGCCGCGGATGTCGATGCCCAGCACCGCATGGCCCGGAATCACATTCATCGATTCGTTGACCAGACGGCAGCGGGTCACCGCCGCAACCGAGTGGTTGACCGACTCAAACCGGCCGATCTTTTCCACTGCGAGGATCAGCTCCGCCGCGGCCGCGAGGGCGTCGCGCCGCAGGTGCATCGGGCAGGCGCCCGAATGGGCATATTCGCCGGTGATTTCGACGGTCAGCCGGGTCGGGGCGGCGATCGCCTCGACGATGCCGATCGGCGTTCTGCGGCTTTCGAGCGACGGCCCCTGTTCGATGTGCAGCTCGGCAAAACAGAAGGCCTCCCGCAGGCGGCGGCGGCCCGGCTCGGTGTCGTCGGGGTCGAGGCCCTGCGCGCGCAGCGCGTCGTAGAGCGAAACACCGCCGGCGTCGATGCATTCCCTGAGCTTGTCAGGCCCGACCCTGCCGGCCAGCAGCTTGCTGCCGACGGTGGGGTAGTTGAAGCGGGCCGATTCCTCGGTGGGGAAGACAACCAGCTCGATCGGGCGGCGGTGGGGAATTTTCTCCCGCCTGATCTGGCGCATCGCCCAGTATCCGAGCATCACCCCGAGCAGGCCGTCGTACTTTCCGGCGTTGCGGACGGTGTCGATGTGCGATCCGACCAGAACCGGCGCGAGCGAGGGGTCCTCCCCCTCGAGACGCGCCCAGATCGAGCCGGTCGGCTCCCGCCAGACCGCAAAGCCCTCCTCCTCGAGCAGCCCGGTGAGCAGGGCGCGGGCCTCGATGTCCTCCGGGCTCATCGAGAGGCGCTCGCAGCCGCCGTCGGGAGTGGCCCCGATCGAGGCAATTCGTTCAAAGACTTCCAAAAATTCCGCGGTGTCAAGCTTCATGGCAGAGGCTCCTTTCTGTCACGGGTCCGGTCGGTCAGTGGCGGTAGGTGGA
This sequence comes from Yanshouia hominis, assembly GCA_014385025.1. Lineage (GTDB taxonomy): Bacteria > Bacillota > Clostridia > Oscillospirales > Ruminococcaceae > Yanshouia > Yanshouia hominis. Next base: position 25,764 of record JACRTB010000006.1, read on the forward strand.
GCTGCGGGAAAATCCGTCGGCAAGCTGGTCGAGATAGCCGAAGGCTGCGGCGGTTCCCTTGGCGACGCATTCGGTGGGATTGTCGGCCACCCGCACCGGCAGGTGGGTTTCGCGCTCGAGCAGACGGTCGAGGCCGTGCAGCAGCGCCCCGCCGCCTGTGAGGATCAGTCCGTTGCGGTGGATATCCGCCGCAAGCTCGGGCGGGGTAATCTCAAGAATCCGGCGCACGGCCAGAATAATCGTCTCAATCGGATCGGAGAGCGCCTCGCACAGCTCCCCGCGGGTGACGGTGACCTTTCCGGGCAGGCCGGTGCGCAGATTGCGGCCCTTGATTTCGATTTTGCAGTCTTCCTCCGGCGTAAAGAAGACGCTTCCGCAGGCGATTTTGGCGCGCTCGGCCATCCGCTCGCCGATCAGGAGCCCGGACTTTCCGCGGACATACCGCACGATTGCCTCGTCAAGCTTGCGTCCGGCCATCCGCACCGAGGTCTTGCAGACGATTCCGCTCAGCGAGAGCACCGCCACGTCGCTGGTGCCGCCGCCGATGTCGAGGATGAAATTCCCCTCGGGCTTCGAGATGTCGATCCCCGCGCCGATGGCGGCGGCGACCGGCTCCTCAATCAGATAGACCTTGCGGGCCCCCGCGGAGGCGGCGGCCGAGACGACGGCGTTCGATTCCACTTCGGTGACGCCGCTCGGGACACAGATCACGACCCGCGGCTTGATGAGGTTGCCCGCGTAGACCTTCTTGATAAAATAGGAAATCATGGCGGTGGTCATGTCGAAGTCGGAGATGACCCCGTCCGAGAGGGGCATTGCGGCCCGGATTCGGTCCGGGGTGCGCCCGAGCATCTGCTGGGCGTCGCTGCCGGCGGTGATGATGTCGCCGGTGCGGGTATCGACCGCGACGACCGACGGCTCTTTGAGCAGCAGGCCGCGCTGGGCGTCATAGATGATGACGGTGGCGGTGCCGAGATCGATGCCGATATCGTTGGAAGGCATGGAAAATTCCCCCTTTTATGTTGTGGACGCCAAAACCGTCCGCCCGCGCAGAAACAGGCCTCCGCGAACGGAAAGCGGTCAAAGATACAGGCGCGGGGTTGCCGCGGCGGTCAGGCAGAGGACCTCCCGCGCGCCTGCTGTGAGCAGAAGCTGTGCGCAGGCCGAGAGGGTTGCCCCGGTGGTGACGATGTCATCAACAAGAAGGACCCGCCCGCTGACAAAGCGCTCCTCGGCGCGGGCGTAGCTGGCGGCGGCGTTTTTCAGCCGTTCCTCCATGGGTAAGGTGTGCTGAACCCGGCTGTTTTGATGCCGGGTGAGGAAACTGTCCAAAACTTTTGCTCCGAGCGCCGGGCCGATCCGGCGGGCAAGCGCCTCGGCCTGTCCATACCGTCCCGGCTTTGCGGGGACAAAGGCCGCGATGTCCGGGGCGGCGAGGCCCCGCGCTTCCCACCGCGCGATCATCAGGGCGGCGAGCTGGTCGGCGGCGCCTTCGTCCCCTGACTTGAGCCGGTCAAAGAGGGGGCGGACCGCCTCTCCGTAGGGAAAAGCCGAAAGGCAGAGGGAGAAGGACCGCCCGCCGGGGCGTTCCTCCCCGGGATGGGACGCAAGGCGGGAAAAGCAGCCCTCGCAGAGGGCGGGACCGGCCGGCACCGGCTCCTTGCAGACGGCACAGCGCGGCGGAAAGAGAAGCAGCGAAGCCCATTCCCATGGGGAACGGCGGCTCATCCGGTTTCCTCCCGCGCGGCCCGCAGCCGCGCCGCGAGGTTGGTATAGCGCAGCGTCTTGCGGTCGTTTTCGACCATGGCCGCCACCGTGCGGGCTTCACCGACCAGAATCAGAAGCCGCTTGGCGCGGGTGACGGCGGTATAAAGCAGGTTGCGGTAATGCAGCCGCCGGTGCCGTCCGACCAGCGGCATCACCACCGCGTCGAACTCATTGCCTTGGCTTTTGTGCACCGTGACGGCGTAGGCGAGATCAAGCTCATGAATCTGATCGAAGGAGTAGACGGTCCGCCGGTCGTCAAAGCGGACCATGACCGAGCGGGAGGCGCGGTCGATCATTTCAATGAAGCCGATGTCGCCGTTGAAGATTCCCAGTCCCTCCTCGCCGTCGTCCCGCTCCCATTCGAGATCGTAGTTGTTGCGGGTCTGCATCACCTTGTCCCCCTCGCGCAGCAGGAGCTGCCCGAAGCGGTGCTCGCCGCGGCCGGGCCGCGCGGGGTTGAGCGCTTCCTGAAGCCGGCCGTTGAGCTCGTTTGTTCCGGCCGCGCCCTGCTTGGTGGGAGCGATGACCTGAATATCCCGGATGGGGGAGTAGCCGTAGGCCTTCGGCAGCCTGCGGGCGCAGAGATCGGTGACGGTGGCGGCCGCCTGTTCAAAGGAGGGCGCCGGCAGAAAGAAGAAGTCGGCGTCCCGGCGGGAAAGCTCCGGCATCTGCCCCGAGACGATGCGGTGGGCCGAGGTGACGATCAGGGAATTGGCCGCCTGCCGGAAGACCTCGTCGAGGTGGATGCAGGCAACCGCGCCGGAATCGATGAGGTCGCGCAGAACATTGCCCGCCCCCACCGAGGGGAGCTGGTCGGGGTCCCCGACCAGCACCAGACGGCCGTCGGTGCGCACCGCCTTCAAAAGAGACTGGAAGAGCACCGCGTCCACCATCGACATCTCGTCCACAACCACCGCGTCAAAGGGCAGGGGATTTTTTTCGCTGCGTTTGAAGCGGGGGACGCCCGCTTCGCTTCCAAAGTCAACCTCGAGCAGCCGGTGGATCGTCTTGGCCTCCCGGCCGGTGACCTCCGAGAGCCGCTTGGCGGCCCGTCCGGTGGGGGCGGCGAGGGCGACCTTCATCGCCCGGCGCTCAAAAAGGGTGATGATTCCGTTGAGGGTGGTGGTTTTGCCGGTGCCCGGTCCGCCGGTGAGGATCATCATCGGCTCGGATACCGCCGCCGCGATGGCGCGGCGCTGCCGGTCGGCGTAGGAGATGGAAAGCTCCTCCTCGAGAATGGAAAGCTCCTCGGCCGAAACCGGCTGTTCCTGTGCCGGAAAACGCATCATCAGCGCAAGCCGGTCCGCGGCATAGCATTCGGCCGAGTACTGCTCGGGCAGGTAGACGTATTCGCGGCCGCCGAGCTGATCGATCACCGCGGCGCCGTTTTCGGTCAGCTCAAGCAGCGACCGCCGGCCCGCTTCCAGCGGGACCTGCAGAAGCCGGCAGGCCGTGTCGAGCAGCTTGTCCGCGGGCAGGCAGGCGTGCCCGTTGCCGAGGTTGTGGGTCAGCACATAGAGGACGCCGCCCCGGATGCGGCAGGGAGCGTCCGCTTCGACCCCAAGCCCGGCGGCAATTTCATCGGCCTGCTCGAAGGGAACGCCGATCTCCCGCTCGCAGAGGCAGTAGGGGTCGGCGCTCACCGTCTGCTGGGAAAGCCCGCCCCATTTCTTCCAAACGGCGATGGCGGTGGCGGCGCCGATGCCGCGCGCGGCCAGAAATTCCATGACCGCCCGCACCCCGAGGATGCGCCGGAACGCTTCGCCCAGCTCGACGGCCTTCTTCGGGGAGATTCCCCGGATCTGGGCCAGCCGGGCGGGGTCGTTTTCCAGCACCTCGAGGGAGCGGTCCCCGAATTTGGCGACGATTTTCTGCGCCAGCGCGGGGCCGATTCCGCGGACCGCCCCGCCCGAGAGGTAGCGCAGCATCGCGGTGGCGGTGGCGGGCATCACCCTCTCGAAGCAGCTTGCCTTGAACTGGCGCCCGTAGCTCGGATGGGCGGTGAAGGCTCCGGTGGCGGCGATCTCCTCGCCGGGGGAAAGCTCCATCGACTCGCCGACCACCGTCACCAGCTCGTCGTCCACCGCGACCTCCATGACGGTGAAGCCGGTTTCCTCAGAATGAAAGATGATTGACTCGATAACGCCCTCCAGCCTGAGCTGCTCCGCCTGTTCCACCGCCGGTCCCCCCTTTTATTTCTGTACTTCTCCGCCGCCCTGCCGGGACGGTTCATATGAGTTTAGTATAATACAATTTCAACCACTTTGTAAACAGCGTCGTCGCCGATTGCCGCGCGCAGTCCGGCCGCATCCCCGCAGAACAGGTCCGGTTCGCCGCGGCAGAAGTGCCGGGCGATTTCGCGGGCTTCCTCCCCGGGCTCCCGCTCCAGCAGGAAGAGGACGGCGTTTCCCTCCCGCCGCGCGCGGTCCCGCTCGTAGATCAGCCGCGCCTCAAGCCGTTCGCAATCCCCCCCGACCGGCAGGATGACCAGCCTGCGGGGCAGGTCCCGGGGCCGCAGGAGGCTGCTCTTGAATGCCGGAGCCAGCATGGCGCAGCAGAGAACGGCCGCGGCGATGGTGATGAGAAGAAGCTGCTGCATGAAAACTCACCTCATTTTTCCTTCGGTTTGCCTGCTTCATCCTATGCGGCGCGGCCAAAAGAAGTGAGGATGCAGAAGCGCCGCGCGACCGCGGGCGCCGTCCGCCCTCCGGACAGCCGCAAAATTTTGCGAGACAAAAACGATAAAAAAGCGCCGCGGGCAGTTATGCCCGCGGCGCCGGTCGGAGATGGCTACTCCGCTTCTCCCGAACGAACCTTGGAAAAAAACTTTTTGGTTTCCCCGGCGACGACTCCGCGCAGGACGACGAGAGCGACGAGGTTCGGGAAGGCCATCAGCCCGTTGAAGATGTCCGCGATGGTCCAGACCGCCGCGACGGTGAGGTAGGGGCCGAAAAAGACGGCGAGGATATAGAGCCAGCGATAGATCAGAACAGCCTTCTGGCTGCCGCCCGAGAGGTATTCGAGGCAGCGTTCGCTGTAATAGTCCCAGCCGAGAATCGTGGTGAAAGCGAAAAAGACCAGGCAGAGCATCAACAGGAACGAAACCAGCGCGGGCGGCAGGGGAAGTCCCTGCTGGAAGGCGTAGGTCGTGACCTCCACCCCTTCGAGGCCCATGTTCCAGGCGTCGGTGATGACGATGCACAGGCCGGTGATGGTGCAGATCACGATGGTGTCAATAAAGGTGCCGGTCATCGATACGAGGCCCTGCCGCACGGGCTCTTTGGTCTGGGCGGCGGCCGCCGCGATCGGGGCGGAGCCGAGGCCCGCCTCATTTGAGAAGATGCCGCGGGCGATGCCCTTCTGCATGGCAATGGTGATGCTGCCGACCACGCCGCCGGTGACAGCGGCCGGATTGAAGGCGGCCCGCACGATGGTCAGCAGGGCGGCGGGGATTCGGGCGGCATTAAAGAGGATGACGCTCAGGCCGAAGATGATATAGATGACCGCCATGAACGGCACGATGATCTGTGCGACCGAGGCGATCCTCTTGAGGCCGCCGAGGACAACCGCCGCGACGCAGAGGGTCACGATCAGTCCGGCGATGACCACCGCCCAGGAATATTCCCGGCCGAAAAGGGAAACGGTGTAAAGTCCCTGCGGGTCAAAGAAGCCTTTGACCGCGCTCGAGATGCCGTTGATCTGGGTAAAGGTGCCGATGCCCAGCAGGCCGACCCCCATCCCGAAAAAGGCGAAAAGCTGTGCGAGCCAGCGCCAGTTTTTGCCCATGCCGCGCTCGATGTAATAGAACGGGCCGCCGAGCGCGTGGCCGTTCTCATCGATGGTGCGGTAGTGGACGGCAAGCACCCCCTCGGTGTATTTGGTGGCCATTCCGAAGAAGGCCGCGACCACCATCCAGAAAAGGGCGCCGGGGCCGCCCGCGACCAGCGCGGTGGCGACGCCCACAATGTTGCCGGTGCCGATGGTGGCGGACATGGCGGTGCAGAGCGCGCCGAAGCTGGAAACTTCACCGTGGCCGCCCTCCTCGTTTTTCACCATGTAGCGCAGGGCCCGCCCGAGATGCCGGACCTGCAGCCCGCCGAACAGGCAGGTGAGAAGGATTCCGGTGGCGAGGATCAGCACGATGAGCGGCAGTCCCCAGACGAGATCGTCAATTTTTTCGAGTACCTTTTGGATCTGTTCGAGCATACAATTCTCCCCCTTTTCTGATTGGCGCATCGCGCCGCGCCCTTCCCCGCGGTATACCGGGGAGAAGCGTTTTCCGCCCGCTGCGGGGACGAAAAAAGAAAGCCAAACTTTCCGTATGAAAGCTCGGCTCACTGGAGAAAGGCAGATTCACTTTTCCTCGGCCCGCCCGTCCGCAGACAGAAGCGGACGAGGAGCTGTTAAACCCTCTGTCCTTTTGCCTGAGAGATCACCGGCCCGCGAAGACCGGCTTACACCTTCGGCGCTCAGGGCGGCGCATCCGCCGCTCATGAGGCTCTCCAGAGATTGCTGTTGCGCGCGGATTCCCGCGCGGCTTTTATAGAATATCACAGTTTTGTCCTCAATGCAAGGCCAATTGTACTCGATCAAAAAATTTTTGTTGCCGAAAATCGTCCCGCGGAGTAAAATCCGGTGTTGCCCGGCTGTCCCGGCACCGAAATCCTCGTCAGGGGAAAGGTTCGCATACAGTCTTGACGGACCGTCCCCGGCGCCGGAACCTCCATCAAAGGAAACAGCTTTGCCCGGCTGTCCCGGCGCCGAAATCCTCGTCAGGGGAAAGGTTCGCATACAGTCTTGACGGACCGCCCCGGCGCCGAAATTCTCGTCAGGGGAAAGGTTCGCATACAGTCTTGACGGACCGCCCCGGTGCCGGAATTCTCGTCAGGGGAAAGGTTCGCATACAGTCTTGACGGACCGTCCCCGACGCCGGAACCTCCGTCAAAGGAAACAGCTTTGCCCGGCTGTCCCGACGCCGAAATTCTCGTCAGGGGAAAGGTTCGCATACAGTCTTGACGGACCGTCCCCGGCGCCGGAACCTCCGTCAAAGGAAACAGCTTTGCCCGGCCGCCCCGGCGCCGAACCCCCGGCGGAACAAACGTCTATTGCCGCCCTGGCAGGCGTGCCTTGACTGGAATGTTCGCCGGAACGGAAAATCCGGAGGTATTCCGGCCGCCTTCCTGCCGCCGGGTTCCTGCGGGGCAAAAATAAATCCTCTCTGTGGAATGCGCGGCCGGGGGATTCGGTTGAAATCGGCCGGGTCATCGGATATAATAAGAACATCCAATTGGAGTTTATGGAGGTGAGCACATGATCCGGGCAATGCGGTTGATGGGGGCGGGGGCTTTGCCGCTCTTTCTGGGCTTCCTTCTGGACAGGCTGCTTCTGGCCTTTCCGGCCTCGGGCATGGTTCGTGTGCCGCTGTCTGTTTTGCTTTTGTTTGCATGGGGATATTTTGCGTTCCGATTGTCAGATTCCTTGCAAAATGCGGTGCTGCAGGCGTTTCTGCTGTGTGCATTCGGCCTGCTGATGCTGGCGCTGACCCTTTATCAGGAGCTGGTGATGGGAAGCTACTGGGGAAATATCCTTGGATACGGCACGCAGATGTTTTTTCTTCCGTGGCTTTCGCTTGCGGCCTTTATGGCGGCGCCTTTTACAAATATCATCAGGATATGGCCGCTGTATATCATCATCTGGGCCGGCCTGTTCCTCACGGGCTGCGTTGGATGCATTCGAAAACAGTACCGGTAGCCTTCGGCGGCTCAAACCGGGAAAGAAATGGAGGTGAGCGGGATGCGTCGTCCGGGGGTTGTCGTCGGAGCGGTGTTTCTGCTCGCCCTTCTTTTCTCCCTCGGCGCCTCTGCCGCCGATCCGGCGCGGATCGGCCAGACAGAGGCATTTGTCGAGCTGCCCGAGGACCGGCCGCGCAGGGTGCAGCTGGAGGACGGCCGCCTGCGGATGGTGTCGGTTCCGGGGACGGTTTTTTATTTCCCGATTGTCAACGCGCAGCGCGCCGAGGATCTTTCAGGGGTCCGCGCCGCGGTCAGCTGGAACAAGGGAGAGGAGCTGGCCGCCCGTCCGCGGATCGAATACCGCCAGATGTACGACGAGGCGGGCGGAGCGCTCGGATACCGCTATGTGGTGGTCCTGGCTCCGGCGGACGCGTCGGCCTCGGGCACGATGCAGGGCGAGGTGCGGGTCGCGCGGCGGCAGAGCGGGGAAGCGCCCTCGGTGCCGTTTACCGTCTCGCTGCAGAGCAAGGAGCAGGAGGGGGTTGACAACCTGTTCCGCTGCAATTCCAGAGATATATGGATTGATTTTTCCGGTTCCGCCGAGTGGGCGACGCTGGATTTTTATGACGGAGCCCGGTTCGTCGTCTCGACAGCCGGACAGCCTCCGCTCAACGTCGGCTGCTCGGTCGAGCCGCTCACCGATTTTGTCGAGCGATATCCGGACGCGCGCCTGCGCTTTTTCTGCTGGCCCGCCGCGCCGATCTTCAATCACACCGGCACCCTCACCCTCTTTGCCGGGGAGGAGGAGCACCTCTACCGGATTGTTCCGGGCGGCCTGATCGACTGCACCGGAAGCTATTCGGCCGAGAAGGGCGGGTTTGTGCTTCAGACCAGAACCCTCGGGGAATTTGTCATTTCGTCGGCCCCCCTCGATCCGCAGGCCCCGCATCCGGCGCCCGACAATCCGCCGGTGGGCGCCCGGCCGTGAGACGGTTTGCGCGGGGATGAAAGCTTGCGCTGCTCCGGCGGCTTTGTTCCCTCGCCCGGCTGTGAGACGGTTTGGCGCGGGGATGAAAGCTTGCGCTGCTCCGGCGGCTTTGTTCCCTCGCCCGGCTGTGAGACGGTTTGGCGCGGGGATGAAAGCTTACACTGCTCCGGCGGCTTTGTTCCCTCATCCGGCCGTGAGGCGGTTTGGCGCGGGGGTGAAAGCTTGCGCTGCTCCGGCGGCTTTGTTCCCTCATCCGGCCGTGAGACGGTTTGGCAAGGGGATGAGGTAATGAAATTTCCAAAAATTCAGAAAAGTCCCGCAATAAAAATTGCTCTTTTCACCACCTTATGTTATGATGGGAGCAACATCATGGAAGTGACAGGATCAAATATTCGGCGTATTCGAATGACCATTACACAACAGGAGGAGAATGGAAAATGAAAAAGTGGTTCACCATTGCAGCGGCCGCCGCTCTGATTGCGGCGATGGCAGCGACCTCGATGGCTGTCAGCGTCGGAGACATCGTTTACGAGGACGATGATGACGATTATGAAGAGGTTACAAGCCTCACCCCCGGTGAGAAGTATTATGTGATTCTCGTCGATGAGGGCGATTACGACAAGGATGAAAAGCCCAAGACCATCAAGTGGGACTCGATTGAGGTTGACGATCCCAACGAGGACGAGACCCTCGAGGGCAGCAAGGCCAAGAAGTATGCTTCGCTCAGCAGCGGTGCGACCCGGCTCAAGACCGGCAGCGGCAGCGAAAAATATTCCTGGGGCGTCAAGCTCGATGTAAAAAGCATCAAGGCCGCCGACTACGACGACTCGATTGATGTGAGCGGCACCATCACCTGGAAGCTCGACGGCAGCACCGAAGAGCGTGATGTCTCCTTCTCGATCGAATACGAGGAGGGCGGCAACGAATTTGAAGAGGACGTGATGTCCTATGAATTCGACCGAAATGATGACGTCGAGATCGATTTCCCCGACGGCGACGGCCGGCTGACCGGCACCGCCAATAAGGATTTTACCCTGATTGCCTCGATGGATACCGACTACAACAGCACCATCGGCAACAAATATCCGAACGCAAACCTCGACTTCTACAACGGCAACGGCGTCAGCCTGACCTATATTAAGAATGCACGCCTGCATTTTGAGGCGGATGACGACAAATACCTTTATGAGATTACCGACGGCAACAAGCTCGTCGATCTGAGCAGCACCTACGACAAGGGCAAGGGCGAGTTCATCGTTTCCGCCCGTTCCCTCGGCAAGTATGTCATCTCCGACCGCAAGCTCAGCGCGTCAAGCTCCGCTTCGAGCAGCAGCACCAGCGGGAAGGATACCTCCTCCTCGAGCAGCAGCTCCAGCTCTTCCAGCTCGAACAAGGGCAACAGCAGCCTTGCGAACCTGCAGGGACTGATCGCCCGCAACTTCTCGAACAAGTTTGTCCTGCTCAGCTACGGCACCGAGTACGAGGTCATGAATAAGGCGCAGACCTTCAGCGTCTCGGTCAAGCTCAACGGCATGGACACCTCCGACCTCGTTCTTTACACCTACGACGGCGCCAACAACCGCCTGATCGGTTCGGCCAACAAGCCGAAGGTCGGCAATGACGGCAAGCTCTATTTCACCACCAACACCAAGGGCTATTATGTGGTGAGCAGCGGTTCCCTCAAGAAATAAATCCGGGTCCGGCAGGGCGCCGCAGAATGCAGACTTGCGTTTTGCGGCGCCCTTTGGCGCGGTAAGGACGGATTCCGGTACCATCTGGAAGCGGGCCCGCCGCGGGCCGCTTCCAGAGCGAGGGAAGGCCCCGCGGCGGCTCCCGGATCGCGGAACAGGCCGCGGGCCGGAAACGGCAGGATTTATGACCGCCAACCCGAAGGACCGTCCCGCGGCGGCCGGCGGGACGGTCCTTCCGAGCGGGAGGGAAAGACTCCCGCGCCGCCGCGGCCTTTTGGTTCCGGCGGTCTTTTTTGATTCAGCGGTTGTGATACGCCGGATTTTTTGGTAAACTAGTAAAGTTATCAGAACAAAGGACCGACCGGGGGAATCAGAGACGTGATGAAGATCGCAGGGGTAACAATCGAGGGCTTTGCCGCTCTTGCGCCGATGGCCGGGGTGGCCGACCGCGCGGTGCGCGAGGTTTCCCGCGCGCATGGGGCGTGTTATACGGTGGGGGAGATGACCAGCGCCAAGGGAATCTGCCAGCACAGCAAAAAGAGCGCGGTTCTGCTGGAACCGGATGAGGCGCGCCCCTACGCGGTGCAGCTGTTCGGCAGCGAGCCGGAGTCCATCCGGGAGGCGGCGCGCGCCGCGGCCCTGCTTTCTCCTGACATTATCGACCTCAATATGGGATGTCCCGCGCCGAAGATCACCGGAGGCGGAGCGGGCAGCGCGCTGCTGCGCAACCTTCCGCTCGCCGGGGAAATCGCCCGCGCGGCGGTTGAGGGCGCGGGCGGCATTCCGGTGACAGCCAAGATCCGCCGGGGCTATGACGCCGGGGAGGATGTGGCGGCGGAGGCGGCGCGGCGGCTCGAGGCCGCGGGCGTCGCCGCCATAACGGTACACGGCCGCACCCGTGCCCAGATGTATGCGCCGCCGGTTGACCTCGGCTGCATCGCCCGGGTCAAGGCGGCGGTATCGGTGCCGGTGATCGGCAACGGGGATATTTTTACCGCGCAGGATGCCGCCCGCATGTTTGAGGAGACCGGCTGCGATCTGGTGATGGTCGGGCGGGGAGCGCTCGGGAATCCGTGGCTGTTTGCCGAGATCAACGCCCGAATGCGCGGAGAGCCGCTGCCGCCGCGCCCCGCCCTCGGAGAGCGCCTGAAGGTGATGCGGGAGGAGATCTCGCTGCTGCTTGCCGACAAAGGGGAGCGGGTGGGTTTCCGCGAGGCGAGAAAGCACGTCTCGTGGTATATGACCGGCCTGCGGGGCGCCGCTTCCCTGCGGCGGCTCTGCGGGGAAATCTCCTCCTGGGAGGGGATCGATGCGGTCTGCCGCGAGGCCGAGGCGCAGAACCCCCCGGAGGGGTAAGCCCCCGTTTCGGCCCAACGTCCGGCATCCGGCGAAATGATTCTGGCAAGGGCGGGAAGAACCCCCGGAGGGGTAAGCCCTGTTTCGGCCCAACGCCCGGCATCCGGCGAAATGATTCTGGCAAGGGCGGGAAGAACCCCCGGAGGGGTAAGCCCTCCGTTTCGGCCCAACGCCCGGCATCCGGCGAAATGATTCTGGCAAGGGCGGGAAGAACCCCCGGAGGGGTAAGCCCTCCGTTTCGGCCCAACGCCCGGCATCCGGCGAAATGATTTTGACAAAGGCAGGAGGAAGAAAGCTTGCAGCAGCTTACCATTGCGATTGTACCGACGCTGGCCGCGCCTCCCGAGGGAGCGCAGCTTGTGATCTTCTGCGATCCGCGCGGCTATGTCGCCGAGATCGACTCCTCGATGATGCTTGCCGCCGCCGCGCGGTATGCGATCCGGCATAAGGTTTATCTGGTGCCGGAACGGTTTATCGCGGCGAACTATCTCTGCCTGTGCCTGCTCTCACCGCAGGGTGTGGTGATCGGGGCGCAGCGGGCGGTACATCTCAATCTTTCGCTGCGCGAGCACAATTACTACCGCGATGATGCAATCCGTCCCTTCGATACGCCGCTGGGGAGGGTTGCCCTGCTGGTTGACGTCGATGTAAATATGCCGCAGGTGGCCCGCGCCGCGGTTGAGGCGGGGGCGACGCTGCTGCTTTCCAGCCAGTTCATCCAGCTCTACGACCTCTATGAGGACCGGGTGCGCTACGGCGCGATCAACGCGGCCGTCTCGAACGGGGTCAACGTCGCCGCCGCCGCCGGAATGGGCGGAATCATTGTGCGCTGCGACGGCAGGGAGCTGGCGGGCTTCTCGGAAGAGCTGCCGGTCATGGCGGCGCTCGACCCCTCACGCTGTCATGCCGACCGGGATGCAATCGCGGCCGGCCGCCGGCTTCTGACCCGGCACCGGCCGCTGCTGGCCGACCGCCCCGCGGCGGAAGGGGGGCGGCTCGATGTATAAGATCCGGCTCAAGGCCTCGGCCTTTGCGATGAGCTACCTTTCGAATGAGGAACGGGTGCGGGAGCTGGCCCGTCAGATCGCGCCCTTCCGGGGGGACAAACCCGCTCCGTTTATCAGCGCGGGCGGACTCAAGGTCGCCGCGGTCCGCACAACGGTGCGCCGTTACCGCAGCCTGCGCGACTACGTCGAGGACCAGAACGAGCCGGTCGCCCGCGCCGCGGCGGCCGGGTGCCAGCTTGTGGCCTTTCCCGAGCTGGGGGCGATGTCCGCCATTTCGCTGCTGCCCGGATTTTCGGCGCTTTACGCCGACCTCACCAGGCTATGGGTCTCGGGCAGCCAGTCCGACCGGGCCGAGGCGTTTGCCGAGCTGTGTGCGACGGTACAGGGTTTTGTGGGAGAGGTTTTCCTCAACACCTTCTCGCAGCTCGCCCGCAGCCACCGGATCATCATCGCGGCGGGCGGCCTGTATCAGATTGAAAATGGAAGGCTCACCAACCGGCAGTATCTCTTTTCGGATACCGGAGAGGTGGCCGCGGTGCAGGATAAGCTTTATCCCGAGCGGTGGGAGCGCTCAATGGGGGTGAGCGCCGGGGAAGAGCTGACCCCCGGTGATACCCGCGTCGGGCGGGTCGCGCTGCTGACCGCTTCCTGCCTGCCGAACTACGAGCCGTTCTTTGTCGCATCCGCGGCGGGCTGTTCGGTGGCGGTGGCGGGCGCCTCGCCCTTCGGCCCTTCCTCCGATCTCGCGCGGTACCGCGCGCAGGAGTCGGGACTCTGCCTCCTTTCGCCGGGGCTGCGCTCCCGCGGAGATTTCGGACTCGAGTATCACTATCCGGCGCGGATTGCCGCCCCGCGCGCCGCCACCCGCAGCCGGGACGGCAGCGCCGCGGCGCCGGAGGATCGCCCCCTGCTCACCGCCCGCGTCGATCTCGAACGGGCGGCGTCCCAGTTCGACCTCTATTCGGCCGACCGCAATCCTGCTTTTTTCCGTGCGCTGATCGCGGGCGGCGAAGGGCCGTCCTCCAAAGAGGGCGGCGCCGGATAAACGCCGGTCCCCCGGGCGGTTTTGGGCGGGCGACGTCCCGGTTCGACCTCTATTCGGCCGACCGCAATCCTGCTTTTTTCCGCGCCCTGATCGCGGGCGGCGAGGGAGTGTCCCCCAAAGAGGGCGGCGCCGGATAAACGCCGGCCCCCGGGCGGTTTGGGGCGGGCGGGACCGACACATTTGTTCTTTCTTCGATTGACATCGCCCTTTTCGTTGATGTAAGATAGATAAGATAAGAGGGGCGAAAAGCGCGCCTCTGCGCATATCTGGGCCGCTGCGGGGACATGATGAAAGCATCACCCAATCAGGAGGAACGGATATGCCGGATCAAAGGAAAAAGAAGAAAAACGCACCCCAGGGATATATCCCGGCGCCCGGCGGCCAGCCCCGCACCGGCGAACAGGGCCAGATGAACGACCAGCAGCAGGAGATGCACGACCAGATTGAGCAGAGCGGCTCGGTAACCCCGATGGAGGGGCGCCACGCCATCCACTGCCTGACCATCATCGGCCAGATCGAGGGGCATTACGACGCCCCGCCCCAGACCAAGACCACCAAATATGAGCACGTCATTCCGCAGCTGGTCGCAGTCGAGCAGGACCCCCGCATCGAGGGGCTGCTGATGATCCTCAACACCGTCGGCGGGGATGTTGAAGCGGGGCTGGCTCTCGCCGAGCTTGTCTCGGGAATGAAGAAGCCGACCGTCTCGCTGGTTCTCGGCGGCGGACATTCGATCGGGGTGCCGCTGGCCTGCAGCGCGCGGCGCTCCTTTATTGTGCCGAGCGCGACGATGACCATTCATCCGGTGAGGATGAACGGGATGGTGCTCGGGGTTCCGCAGACGCTGCACTATTTCCAGCGGATGCAGGACCGGATCATCGATTTCGTCACCGCCAACTCCCGCATGCCGGAGAAACGGTTCCGCGAATTCCTTATGAACACCGGCGAGCTGGTGATGGATGTCGGCACCACCCTCGACGGCGACAAGGCGGTTGCCGAGGGGCTGATTGACCGGCTCGGCGGCCTTTCCGACGCGATTGAGAGCCTGTACGAGCTGATCGAGGCCGGACAGGAGGAGGCCGATCCAAAGCCGAAGCAGAAGCGCGGCCGCCAAAAGAAGGCGCGCTGACCATCAACATGAAACATCGGAGGCGCAGTCATGAGCATGACAGAAGCGATTATTCAGGGGATCATCCAGGGGCTGACCGAGTTTTTGCCCGTCTCCAGCTCGGGACATCTCGCCCTTTACCAGTATTTTACCGGCAACAATTCCGAGAGCGGAGCGCTCTTTTCGCTGGTTCTGCATCTGGGAACCCTCGTGGCGGTCTTTATCGCCTTCTGGGGGAGCATCCGGCCGCTGGTTCAGGAGTTTTTCTGTATGCTCGGGGATTTGTTCAAGGGCCGGTTTTCCCTCCGGACCCAGCGTCCCCAGCGCCGGATGATTTTTCTGCTTTTCGTCTCGCTTCTGCCGCTCGCGCTGACCTTCCTCCTCAAGGATCTTATGCAGGGGGTGGCCGCCGACGGCAATATCATCGTCGAGGGGGTCTGCTTCCTCGTGACCTCCGCGCTGCTGCTTCTTGCCAACAGCTGCCCGCCCGGGCGGATAAAGGCCGGCCACATGAGTTACCGCGCGGCGGCGGCGATCGGCATTGCGCAGGCCGTCGCGCCGCTGCCGGGGATTTCGCGGTCCGGCTCGACCCTTTCGACCGGACTGATTCTCGGGCTGGACCGGAAGTTTGCCCTTGATTTTTCCTTTATTATGGGAATTCCCGCGGTGATCGGCGCGCTGCTGCTCGACGCGAAGGAAATTCTCGGCGGAGGTCTCGGGCTGCCCCTCGGGGTGGTGCTCGCGGGCCTCGTTACATCGCTGGTCTTCGGCCTGCTCGCCATCGGGATGGTGCGCTGGCTTGTGGCCTCGCAGAAGCTGCAGTGGTTCGGCTTTTACACCCTCCTGCTCGGCGTGCTGACGCTGGGCGTCGGAATCTATGACGCTGCCGCCGGGCATCCCGTGCAGGCGGCGGTCATCGCCCTTTTCGCAAAATAATACCCTGCGGGGCCGGCGGATCCGCTGCCGCGTCTGCAAACAGGAGGTTTTACGGTTGGCTGCAAAACGCACACGAAAAAAATCCAAAAGGAGGACCAAGGCTCAGATTGCCGCGCAGAACCAGATCCTCGCCGTTCTGCTGTGTACCATCGGGCTGCTCTTTTTCTTCCTTGCCTTCGTCAAGGGGAGCGAGGGGTGGCTTTCGGCGCACAACGTCCTGCTGGGCATCTTTGGATGGTCCGCGTTCTTCATCGGGCCGATCCTGATCTACATATCGGTGATGGCCTCCTTTGACCGGATCAGCGACGACCTGCCGATCCGCGCGTCGCTGACGGCGGTGATGCTGCTGCTGATTTCGGCGGCATTCCAGATTTTCCTCGCCGGCAGGCCGGAGCCGGGCACCGTCGCGGATCTTTTCCGCGCCCTCTACGCCAATGGGCAGGCGCTGCACGGCGGCGGGGTGGCGGCGCTGATTTTCGGGATGCCGCTGATGATGCTCGGCGCGCCCGGGGACCGGATCACCGTCGTGCTGCTCCTTTTCCTGCTCGGAATGATTCTGACCAAATCCACCATCGCCGGGGTGCTGCGTTCGGCCAAACGCCCGATGGAAAAGATTTCGAACGGATACCACGAGCTGCTCGATTCGATGCCCGCGCCGAAGGAGCCGCAGACGCGCCCGCGCGCCAACCGGATGGTTGATATTCCGCTCGACGACGCGCCGGCCGAGCGTCCCGGGCCGCGCAGCAAAAAGCAGAAGCTTCTCAATGCCCTCGACGGCCGCCCCGCCGCCGGGCCCGTCCCGGAGGAGGCGGCTCCGGCCGCGCCCGAGCCGCAGCCGGAGCCGCCGTCCGAGCCGATCGTTCCGGACGGCGAGGGGGAACAGCTCTACATCGACGACATCATCAAGCGGGTCGCGCAGGTGCAGGAGAAGCACCGTCCGCCGGCGGGGGAGCCGCCTGCCGAGCCGCCCGCCGAGGCGCGGGAGCAGGCAGCGCCCGAGGCCCCGCCCCCGAAACCGGAGCCGCCGGTCTACGTCATGCCGCCGGTCACCCTGCTGCGCGAGCCGAAGGCCCCGGCCGGGGAAGCCGCGACCGCCGAGGAGCTTCGGCAGAACGCCCAGCGGCTGGTTGATACGCTGCAATCCTTCGGGGTGCAGACCCGAATTATCGACATTGCCCGCGGTCCGGCGGTGACCCGCTATGAGCTGCAGCCCTCGGCGGGGGTCAAAATCTCGAAGATCACCAACCTCGCGGACGATATCGCCCTCAACCTCGCCTCGGCGGGGGTCCGCATCGAGGCGCCGATCCCCAACAAGGCCGCGGTCGGAATCGAGGTGCCCAACCGCAGCATCACCCCCGTGACGCTGCGCGAGGTCATCGAGTCGCAGCAGTTTCAGGACGCCAAAAGCAAGGTTTCGGTGGCGCTCGGCAGGGATATCGCCGGCAACATGACGGTGGCCAACATCGCCAAGATGCCGCACCTGCTGATTGCGGGCGCGACCGGCTCGGGCAAATCGGTCTGTATCAACTCCATCATCATGAGCATCCTCTTCAAGGCGAGGCCGGAGGAGGTCAAGCTTTTGATGATCGACCCCAAGGTGGTTGAGCTGGGGGTTTACAACGGCCTGCCGCACCTCGTCATCCCGGTTGTCACCGACCCGAAAAAGGCGGCGGGCGCGCTGGGCTGGGCGGTAACCGAGATGCTCAACCGCTACAAGCTCTTCGCCGCCCACGGCGCGCGGGAGATTGAATCGTTCAACAAGATGGTCCGCGCCCAGCGCGAGGCCGCGCCCGAGGGCGCGCCGATGGCTCCGGGCGGCGAGCCGCTTTCCGAGCTGCCGCACTATGTCATCATCGTGGACGAGCTGGCCGACCTGATGATGGCGGCTCCCACCGAGGTCGAGGATTCGATCTGCCGCCTCGCCCAGATGGCGCGCGCGGCGGGGATGCATCTGATCATCGCCACCCAGCGTCCGTCGGTGGACGTCATCACCGGCGTGATCAAGGCGAACATCCCCTCGCGGATCGCCTTCGCCGTCTCTTCGCAGATCGATTCGCGCACCATCCTCGACATGGGCGGCGCCGAAAAGCTGCTCGGCATGGGCGACATGCTCTTCTACCCTGTGGGGTCCGCCAAGCCGACCCGCGTGCAGGGATGCTTTGTCTCGGACGATGAGATCGAGCGGGTGGTCAGTTTTATCAAGAGCGCCGTTTCGGCCGAATACGACCAGACGGTTCTCGAGGAAATCGACCGCCAGACGCCGACCGGCAAGGGCGGCGGCGCCCAAAGCGGCGGAAGCGACGAATCGGACGGAGACGAGATGCTGCCCGCCGCCATCGAATGCGTCGTCGAGGCGGGAATCGCCTCCACCTCGCTTTTACAGCGGAAGCTGAAGCTCGGCTACGCCCGGGCCGCGCGGATTGTCGATGAGCTGGAGGCCCGCGGCATCGTCGGTCCGTTCGAAGGCTCGAAGCCCCGGGCGGTGCTGATCTCGAAGGAACGCTGGATCGAAATGAAGCTCAACCAGGCCGCGCAGGCCGAACAAACCAACCAGTAAGGGAGCGGGCCGGAGGCGCCGCTCCGGGAAAGGAAACCTCTGTCAAATGGCAAGAAGAACCCACAGGGCGGCAAGGAAAAGGCTGCTCAAGAAATTTCTGGCGCCGCTGCTGACGCTGCTGGCCGCGGCGCTGACCGGCTACAGCGTCTGGGATTACACCGGCGGCGCGAGCCTGCCCGCCGCGGCGATGCCCGAGGGGGCGCTCGTCTCGGTGCAGGTCATCGACGTGGGACAGGGCAGCAGCCTGCTGCTGCACACCGCGGAGCATTCGGTTCTCATCGACGCGGGGGAGCGGGAGGCCCGTGAAGCGGTCGCCGCGCAGCTCGACGCATGGGGGATCACCTCCCTTGACCTGATGGTGCTGACCCACCCGCACACCGATCATTACGGCGGGGCGGTCGGCCTGCTGGGGGAGTACGGGGTCGATGCCCTTTGGATGCCCGCCGTCAGCGAGGTGCTGCTGCCGACCAACCGGAGCTACGGGCAGCTTTTGGATGCGATCGAGCAGAACGGCTGCGCGGTGGAGCTTTTGACGGAGCCGCGCACCCTTTCTCTGGGGGAGGGGATTACCCTCTCGCTGCTCGACGGCTTTGTTCCGGAGCCGGACAACCTCAACGACACCTCCCTCTGTCTGCGGATTGACGCGGGGGAGGCGTCCTTCCTCATCACCGGCGACGGGGAAACGCCGGTCGAGGACCGCCTGCGGGAGGGCGGAGAGCCGATCGACGCCGATATTCTGGTGGCGGGCCACCATGGAAGCTCGACCTCCTCCCGGCAGAAATTTCTCAACGCCGTTTCCCCCAAAGCGACGGCCATCTCCTGCGGGGCGGGCAACGACTACGGACATCCGCATGAAAAGACGCTGGAGCGGCTGGCCCCCTTTGGGCCGGTCTACCGGACCGACCTTTCGGGGACCATCACCTTCACCACCGACGGAAAGACGATTTCCGTCACCGCCGGTCAGATCAACGACACCATCGACGCAAAGGGGTGAGAAGCTTGCTGAGCATTGAACGGATCGCGGGGGAGACCGCCCTCTGCGAGGACGACGAGGGGAAGCGGGTCAGGCTGCCGAGGGCTTCGCTGCCCGACGGCGCGGGCGAGGGGGATCTTCTGTGCCCCGTTCCGGGCGGCTGGGAGATCGACCGGGAGGAGACGGCCCGGCGGCGCGGCGCCGCGGCGGAACGTCTTTCCCGGATGAGCGCCCGCACCCGCCGCGCCAATCTGGAAACGGCTCTGCGGCTTGCGAGCGAGCCGGTCAGCGCCTCGGCGCTGGCGGAACGCTTTCATGTCAGCCGGCAGATTATCGTGGGGGATATCGCTCTGCTGCGGGCCGGGGGCGCTCCGGTCGTCGCCACTCCCCGCGGCTATCTGCTCGAGGGGCGCGGGGAGGCCCCCGAACGGCTCTACACCGTCGCCTGCCGCCACACCACGCCGGAATCGCTGCTGCAGGAGCTTTATCTTGCGGTCGATCAGGGAGCGGCGGTGGTGGATGTGACGGTGGAGCATCCGGTTTACGGGCAGCTCACCGGACAGCTTGAGGTGCGCTCGCGTTATGACGCCGACCGTTTTGTCCAGACGCTGGCGGAATCGGACGCCGCGCCCCTCTCGATGCTGACGGGGGGCATTCACCTGCACACCCTGCGCTGCCCCGACCGGGACTGCTTCGAACGGGTCCGCGCCGCGCTGCGCGAGGCGGAGATTCTGGTCGAGGAGCTTTGACAGAAAAACAGATACAAAAAGGAGCGCTCCCGCGCTCCTTTTTTTGCGGGGGACTTTACCGGCGGCGGGAATCCGTGCTACACTGAAAAAAAGCAAACGGCGCATTGGAAAGGAGGAAGATTCATGGCAGATGTCAAACGGATTGAGAAGGATATCGAGGCGTTGTATCAAATCTCCGCCCCCTGTGAGGAGGGCTGCACCCGCCTGAGCTATACCCCTGCTTACCGCGAGGCGGTGGAATACCTGAAATCGCGGATGGCTGAATTTGGAATGCAGGTGCGGGAGGACCGAATAGGGACCCTTTACGGGGTGGTCAAGGGCAGCAATCCCGCCGCGCCGGGGATTGTGTCCGGCTCCCACCTCGACACGGTGCGCTGCGCCGGAGCCTTTGACGGGCTGGCGGGAATCGTCTGCTCTCTTGAGGCCGCGCGGATGCTGGTGGAGAGCGGTGTTCCGATGGAAAGCGACTTCGAGGTGGTCGCCACCATCATGGAGGACGGCGGACGCTATCCCGGCACCACCGGCAGCCGGTTTATGGTGGGAATCTACGGCGAGCCGGATCTGCACCGCCTGACCGATGACGACGGGATTTTGCTGATCGACGCGATGCGGGAATACGGTTTGCCGGGCAATATTGAGGGGGTCTGCCGCCGCCCGGAGGAAGCCAAGGCCTTCCTCGAGCTGCATATGGAGCAGGCAACCCGGCTCCAGTCCTCCCACACCGATATCGGTGTGGTGCGCACCATCTGCGGAAACGCATGGTTCCGGCTGACCGCGCGCGGCAGGGCGAGCCATCCGGCGATTCCGCACGCCGAACGCAGCGACGCCGGGCTGGCGTCAATCCGCCTGCTCTCCCGCCTTGAGGATAAGATTGCGGCCGATTACAACGGCAGAATCACCGTCAACTGCGGCCAGATGGAGCTGAAGCCCGGCGCGGTCAACGCGGTGCCCTCCCGCGCGGTCTTTACGGTGGATTTCCGCTCCTTTGAGCAGAGCTGCCTTGACGCCATGAGCGCCTTCCTGCGGGAGGAAGCCTTGCGCATCGAGCGGGAATACCGCGTTTCCTTTGAGGTGCAGTTCCTCAAGGGGAGCGCTCCCGTCGAAAACAGCCCCAATATTATCGACGCCTTTGAACGGGCGGCGGCCCGCCTCGGATACACCAGCATGCCGCTCAATTCGGGGGCGGGGCATGATACGATGTTCCTGCGGCGCATCTGGGACGCCGGGCTGATTTTCATCCCGAGCTACAACGGCGGGGTCACCCACTGCCCGGAGGAGTTCACCGACTATGCGAATCTGGCCAAGGGAGCCGATGTTCTGCTTGAAACGGCGCGGATCATTGACCGGGAGAAAAAATGAACACGCAGAAGGGCCGTCCGGAGGGCGGCCCTTTCTTGTGGGGCTTATCGGATGAACCGCGCGTGACCTTTTCCGCTTCGTGAAGGCCGGCTCCGGGCCAAAGAAAAGGAATCGCGGCCGGCCTGAGGGATGATCCTTGAGGCGGCCGGCCCGCCGCCGCGGATGCCGGAAAGGCCGCGCTCTATTTTGGAACAGGTCATTTGGGAAGGTACGCGTTCCCGCCGGCGCATCTGCCCGGCGATCCGCGCCTGAGAACGGCGGCGGTCCCTGCGCAGGGGGCGGAGGCTTTGCCATGTCGCGGCGCGCCCGGCGCATCCGCGGCCGCTTCCGCTTCCCGCGCGTCAAAGCGCGCCCGGCGGGAAAAAGCTGCCGGTATTTCAAGCGGCGCGGCGGCTCCGGCGGGGACCTCTGACAGAAAAATGCCTCCGGCAGAGCCGGAGGCATTTTTGAAGGGCTTGACAGGGAAATTACTTTTCGGCGCGCTTGGCAAGCGCATCGTACTTGGAAGCCGCATTCTCCCTGGCCTTCTCGAAGAGGACCTTGGCGCGGTCCGGGAAGGAACGCTCGAGCGAGGAGTAACGGACCTCGTTCTTGATGAACGCCTCGTAATCGGCGGTCGGCGCCTTCGAGTCAAGCTGGAAGGGATTCTTGCCCTCGGCGGCGAGACGGGGATCATACCGGAAGTTGTTCCAGTAGCCGGCCTCGACAGCGCGCTTGATCTCGGTCTGGGCGATGCTCATGCCGCCGCGGATGCCGTGGTTGATGCAGGGGGCGTAGCAGATGACCAGCGAGGGGCCGTGATACGCCTCGGCCTCGGCAATCGCCTTGACGGTCTGGGCATAGTCGGCGCCCATGGCGACCTGTGCGACGTAGATATAGCCGTAGCTCATCGCGATGCCGGCGAGGTCCTTCTTCTTGACGGTCTTGCCGGCCGCGGCGAACTGGGCGACGGCGCCGGTGGGAGTGGCCTTCGAGGACTGGCCGCCGGTGTTGGAGTAAACCTCGGTATCGAAGACAACGATGTTGACGTCCTCGCCGGAAGCAAGGACATGGTCCAGACCGCCGTAGCCGATGTCGTAGGACCAGCCGTCGCCGCCGAAGATATAGACGGCCTTCTTGGCGAGGTAATCCTTTTCGCTGAGGATCTCGGCGGATTTCTCGCAGCCGGCCTTGGCGGCCTTCTCAAGCTCAGCCACCAGAGCCTCGGTGCAGGCGGTGTTGGCCTTGGTGTCGTCCTTGGTGGCCATGAAAGCGTCGATCGCGTCGTTGAGCGAAGCGGTGGTCGAAACTTCCCTGAGGGCGTCCAGCTTGCCGATCAGCTTCTCGCGGATCGCCTTCTGGCCGAGGAAGATGCCGTAGCCGAACTCGGCGTTATCCTCAAAGAGGGAGTTGCCCCAGGCGGGACCCTTGCCTGCCTTGTTGGTGCAGTAGGGGGTGGAGGGAGCCGAGCCGCCCCAGATCGAGGAACAGCCGGTCGCGTTGGCGATATACATCCGGTCGCCGAAGAGCTGGGTGACCAGCTTGGCATAGGGGGTCTCGCCGCAGCCCGCGCAGGCGCCCGAGAACTCGAGCATCGGCTGGCGGAACTGGCTGCCCTTGACCGTCTCAACCTTGAACTTGTCGAGAACGGCTTGGTCCATCTCGATCTCGGTGCCGTAGGCGAAGCCCTTCTGGGCGCCGAGCTGGCTCTCAAGCGGCTTGAGGACCAGAGCCTTCTCGCCCTTCTTGCCGGGGCAGACGTTGGCGCAGGAGCCGCAGCCGGTGCAGTCGAGGGCGGAAATGGTGATGCCGAACTTGTAGCCGGGCATGCCGGTCATATCGGCGAGCTTCTGCTCGGCGGGAGCCGCGGCGGCCTGCTCGGCGTTGAGCGCGACCGGGCGGATGACGGCGTGCGGGCAGACATAGGAGCAGAATCCGCACTGGATGCAGTTTTCGGGCATCCAGCAGGGAACGTCAACCGCAACGCCGCGCTTCTCGTAAGCGGCGGAGCCCTGCGGCAGGGTGCCGTCGGCATAGGGGGCCAGGGCCGAGACAGGCAGCTTGTCGCCCTTCTGCGCGTTGGCGGGCACCATGATGTTGTTGACAAAGTCAACGAGCTTCTGGTTGGAGCCAACCGCGACCGGATGAACCAGCTCGCCGCCGGCGTTCTTCCAGGAGGCGGGAACCTCGACCTTGTGCATGCCGTTCACGCCGGCGTCGATCGCATCGTGGTTCTGCTTGACGACGTCGTCGCCCTTCTTGCCGTAGCTCTTGGTGGCGGCGTCCTTCATGAAGCGGACGGCGTCCTCGATCGGGATGATGTTCGCCAGCTTGAAGAAGGCCGACTGCAGGATGGTGTTCAGGCGGTTGCCGAGGCCGATCTTCTTGGCGATCGAAACGGCGTCGATGGTGTAGAAGTTGATGTTGTTCTCGGCGATATAGCGCTTGACCGGGCCGGGCAGATGCTTCTCAAGGGCTTCCATATCCCAGCCGCAGGAGAGCAGGAAGGTGCCGCCGGGCTTGAGGGCCGAGAGCATGTCGTACTTATCAATATAAGCCGAGTTGTGGCAGGCCACGAAGTCGGCCTTCTCGATCAGGTAGGTCGAGCGGATCGGGGTGTGGCCGAAGCGCAGGTGGGAAACGGTGACGCCGCCCGACTTCTTCGAGTCATAGGAGAAATAGGCCTGCGCGTACATGTCGGTGTGGTCGCCGATGATTTTGATCGAGTTCTTGTTGGCGCCGACGGTGCCGTCCGAGCCGAGGCCCCAGAACATGCAGGAGGTGGTGCCCTTCGGAGCGGTGTCGGGGTTCTCGGCGATCGGCAGGGAGAGGTTGGTCACATCGTCCTCAATGCCGATGGTGAAGCGCTTCTTGGCCTGCTTCTCGGCATTGCGGTAGACGGCGATGATCTGCGCGGGGGTGGTGTCCTTCGAGCCGAGGCCGTAGCGGCCGGAGAACATCGGCAGCTGGCCGAACTTCGACTCACGCAGGCCGAGCACAACGTCGAGGAAAAGCGGCTCGCCGATCGAGCCGGGCTCCTTGGTGCGGTCGAGGACGCTGATGGTTTTGACCGAATCCGGAATGACCTCAACCAGCTTCTCGGGAACGAAGGGGCGGTAGAGGCGGACGGTCACGAGACCGTACTTGCCGCCGGCGGCGTTGAGGTAATCGATCGTCTCGCGGATGGTCTCGCAGACCGAGCCCATGGCGATGATGACATGCTCGGCGTCCGCCGCGCCGTAGTAGTTGAAGAGCTTGTAGTCGGTGCCGATTTTGGCATTGACCTTG
The DNA here is from genome assembly GCA_014385025.1 of Yanshouia hominis. Lineage (GTDB taxonomy): Bacteria > Bacillota > Clostridia > Oscillospirales > Ruminococcaceae > Yanshouia > Yanshouia hominis. The sequence goes on from JACRTB010000006.1 coordinate 50,299, forward strand.
TCCATATACTCCTCAACGATGGCGGGCAGCGCGTCATAGTAGGGGTTGGCGGCTTCCTTGGCCTGGAAGAAGATGTCGGGGTTCTGGGCGGAGCCGTGCAGCACCGGATGCTCAGGATTCAGGGCGCGGGCGCGGAACGCCTTGACGGCATCCCAGTCGAGCATCTCGCCGAGGTCCTTGTAGTCCCACAGCTCGATCTTCTGGATCTCATGAGAGGTCCGGAAGCCGTCGAAGAAATGGACGAACGGGACGCGGCCCTTGATGGTCGAGAGATGGGCGACGGCGCCGAGGTCCATCGCCTCCTGCACGCTCGAAGAGCAGAGGAACGCGAACCCGGTCTGCCGACATGCGTAGATGTCCGAGTGGTCGCCGAAGATCGAAAGGGCATGGGTGGCCAGGGCTCTTGCCGACACGTTGATGACGCAGGGGAGCAGCTCGCCCGCGATCTTATACATGTTCGGGATCATCAGCAGCAGGCCCTGGGAAGCGGTGTAGGTGGTGGTCAGGGCGCCGGCCGCCAGAGAGCCGTGCACAGCGCCGGCGGCGCCGCCCTCCGACTGCATCTCACTGATCCGGACAGGCTCGCCGAACAGGTTCTTCCGGCCGTTCGCGCTCCACACATCGGTAACCTCGGCCATGACCGAAGAAGGGGTGATCGGGTAGATCGCCGCAACCTCGGTAAAGGCATAGGATACATGCGCGGCAGCGTTGTTGCCGTCCATGGTCTTCATTTGTCTTGCCATAGTTTTCTCCTCCTTTAAATTTCGGAAAACGGGGCGGTTTTCTGATGAAAACCGTTTCCGTATTGACCTCCGTTGATCATCCTATCACGATTTTTTGGCTTTGTAAAGAGAAATTCTTGAATTTGCAGGACCTCTTTCAAATTTGTTTTTCAGTGACGGAAACCCAGAAAAACCTTTGAAGCGTTTTCAATTTTGGGGGATTTTTTTTGCATTTGTTGATTTGATATTTCACATTCTGAGATCGCGTCTCTGGAAGATCATCCCAAATCAGTATCCCCCAAAACGCTCTCCGCAAACGGCCGCCGCAAAGGGAACATCAGGAAAATTCAGGAAACTCCATCCCCTTCCGGGCATGGAAAAACCCGGGCGGGCGGCTTTGCTGGGCCCCTCGCCCGGGCTTTTCCGAAAGAAAAGAGAAAATGAGAAGAATGAGCGGATTATGCGGCCTTTCTGACCGACTCGGGCACCTTTTCCTGAAGGGTGACCGATACGGTCTGCTCGCCGCCGTCGCGCAGGATGGTCAGCTCAATCGTTTCGCCCGCCTTGTGCCGGGCGATCTGAGAGGAAAGCTCCGCGGCGCTCGACACCTCGGCGCCGTCAACCGCGAGAATTCCGTCCCCGATCTTCAGCCCCGCGCGTTCGGCGGCGGAACCGCTGCTGACGCCGGCGAGGTAGACGCCGTTCTGCGGCACCCGGTAGTAAAAGGCGGTGCGGGAATCGTTGATGTCGATGACCGATACGCCAAGCTCGCCGCGCCCGGTCACATAGCCGCTGGCAATGAGGTCGTCGGCGACCGCCTTGGCGGTATCGATCGGGATGGCGAAACCGAGGCCCTCGACCCCCACGCCGGAGGATTTCGCAACGACAATGCCGATCAGTTCGCCGCGGTCGTTAAACAGGCCGCCGCCCGAGTTGCCGGGATTGATGGCCGCGTTGGTCTGCAAAAGGTTCATTGAACGGTCATCGATGGTGACCTCACGGTTGAGGGCGCTGACGATGCCGTTGGTGACGGTGCCGCCCAGTTCGCCGAGCGGATTGCCGATGGCGATCGTTTCATCCCCCACCTGCAGCGCGGAGGAGCTGCCGATGACGGCGGCCTGCAGCCCGCCGGCGTCGATCTTGATGACCGCGAGATCGGTTTCAGGATCGGTGCCCACCAGCGCGGCATCGTAGCTCTCGCCGTTTTTCAGGGTGACGCTGACTTTGGTGGCGTTTTCAATCACATGATTGTTGGTCAGGAGATAGCCGTCCTGCGAGATGATCACCCCGCTGCCGGCGGCCTGCCCCGTGACCTGCTGCATAAAGAAGTTGGTCGTCTGCACCTCTGTATTGATGGCCACCACCGAATCGGAGACGGCGTTGACCACCTGCGAAACGGTCATCGCGCCGGCTGCGCTTTGAGCGGGGGCGCTCACCGCCGGTGCGGCGGCGGGCGCTTCGGCTTGCGCGGCCGGAGCCTCCGCGCCGCCCCAGAGGGAAAGGGCGAGGAATCCGCCGCCCAGTCCCGCCGCGCCGGAAACCATCAGGCAGGCGCAGAGCAGGGCGGCGGTTTTCAGAGCGCGGCGGGATCTCTTGGGACGGTGCGCGGCGGGCTGTTCCCAAACCGGAACGGCCTCGGGGACTGTGGGCGTTCCTTCGCGGATTTTATCTTCATCTTGATATGGATACATCATTCATTCCTCCTCAAGTTTTTATTGTGACTTCAGGATACCCGAAAAAATCGAAGATCGTTTGACCGACTTGAAAAGAATCTTGCGATATTTTGGGAAAATGGAATGAAAGCAAAGTGAAAGAATTGTTAATTGCCTTTTCGGACGGCGTGCGGCGGGCGAAAGAGCAGCAGCCCCCGAGCCGGCTGGACTGCCAATCGCCGCTTCGGGCGGCGGACATCAGAATGGCGGCATTCCCTCCAACCGCCTGCGTGCGCCGCGAAAAGGCAAGCGGAACCGCGCCGTAGGAAACAGGAGAAGCCGCGCCGAAAAAACCAACCGAAGCCGTACCGGAGGAAACAGGAGAAGCCGCGCCGAAAAAATCAAACGGAGCGCATCCGGGAAGACAGGCGAAGCCCCGCCGGGAAAGCAAGCAGGACCGCACCATGACGGCGCGGTCCTGCGGGGAAAGCAGATTCAGGCTTTGGAAGACGGTCCGTCGTCCGACGGATGCGAAAGGCGCTCATGCATATCGAGCAGGGTCTGAGTGGCGCGGTCGAGATCCCGCACCTCCTCGTAGTTGTCGACCAGATCGCTCTGAACGAGGTCACTGTAGTCGGAGGCTGTTTTGGCCTTGGGGTAGACCTTCCGCAGCAGAATCGGGGTGACAATAGCGGTGCAGACCACCATCAGGATGATCGGCACCAAAAAGGTATCATGCATCAATCCGCTGGCAATGCCCTTGTTGGCGACGATCAGCGCGACCTCGCCGCGGGTGATCATGCCGACGCCGATCCGGATTGATTCATCCTTGGTATAGCCGCAGAGCTTGGCGCCGAGGCCGCAGCCGACAACCTTGGTGAGGATTGCGACAGCGATCAGCAGCACCGAAAGCCAGACAACCGAAAGGTTCATGTGGGTGAGGTTCACCTTGAGGCCGATGCTCGCAAAGAATACCGGCGACAGGAACATATAGGAAAGAGTTTCGCACCGGGCGGAAACGTAAGTGGCGCGGGTCGTGTTGGAAATAATCAGGCCGGCAATGAAAGCGCCGGTGATGTCCGCGACGCCGAAAACCGCCTCCGCCAGATAGGCGTAAAAGAAACAGAAGGCAAGAGAAATCACCGCAAAGCGCTTGCGGTTCCAGGTGGCCGATTCCATCCAGCGCTGGATCAGGCGGTGCAGAAATCCGCCCATCAGCAGGCTCACGGCAAAGAAAGCGACGACCTTGATGATCACCAGCCAAAGGCTGACCGATTTGTCGGACATTCCGGTGATGAGGGTCAGAAGAATCAGGCCGAGGATATCGTCAATCAGCGCCGCGCCGAGGATGGCATTGCCCGAGTTGGTCGAAAGCTTTCCCATCTCCTTGAGGGCTTCGACGGTGATCGAAACCGAGGTGGCGGTCAGAACGGTGCCCACAAACATGTCCTGCAGGAAATTTCCGTCCCCGGCATGGAAGGCGAAAGCCAGCGCGGTTCCGCCGGCAAAGGGGACGATGACGCCGCAGAGGGCGATGAAAAAGGAGGCCTTGCCGGAACGTTTCAGCTCCTTGATATCGGTCTGCAGGCCCGCGCCGAACATCAGGACAATGACGCCCAGCTCGGCGACCGCGCCAAGAAAGTCGCTGGGAGTGACAAGGCCCAAAGCGCTCGGCCCCAGAATCAGACCGCCGATCAGCGCGCCGACCACCTGCGGAAGATCGACCTTTTTGGTCAGCATGGAAAAGGATTTGGTGATCAGAAGAATGATCGCCACGTCGAAAATAAACTGATAGGATTCCATAGAAAAGCTGCCTCCCTGTCAAAAAAATGAGTATGCCGGCAGCGCGCCCCACAAAGGGAATGTCGTTCGTCGGCGGAAAAAGTTTCGTTTCCTGTTTGGCTTCGCCAGTATAGCACCGGCGTCAGGAAAAATCAACACTTGTCAGTATATTTAACCAAATTTTAATACGATATTTTATGCAAATCGAAAATAATTATGAAAATCGATTTACTATTTAGAAAAAATAACAAAAAAACATCAAAAATATGCAAAATAGACCAAATGATTTCCTCGTCTGAGGGCCAAAAAGTATATCGGAATTCCTAAAATGAACGCAAAAGCGCGCCGCAAAACGCAAAAATCTGCATTTTACGGCGCGCCCACGAAAGACGCTGACCATCGCCGCAGGAATGGGGAGGGGCATCCTGCGGTGTGCCTAAGGGCATTGGCTCTTGTCGCAAACTCCCGCGCTCCCGCGCGTACGGGAAGTGTTTATCTTTATCTTATGTCTATATTATATCACCCGCGCTCCCGCGCGTACGGAGAGGGCATCTTGCGGTGTGCCCGCCAAAGGGCGTTGGCTCTTGCCGCAAACTCCCGCGCTTCCGCGCGTACGGGAAGCGCCGTTATCGGTTGATATCGCCGTCTCGCCCGAAAAGAAAAGGCCGCGCGCTCCCGCGCGTACGGGCGTACGGGAAGTTGCGAAGGGTATCGTTTGACCCGGTTGAATCCGCACGCTCCCGCGCGTGCGGGGAAGGGCGCCTTGCGGCACCGCCGGCGGCGGAGGTGTTCGGCTCAGCGGGCCTCGAGGTCGAGCAGTACCGCCCGCCAGTGAGGGGAAAGCTGTTCCAGAACAGCTTCGCGCCGCTCAAGCGCGGACGCCATCTGAGCGGCCGGAAGCTGAATCCGTGCGGCGCCGTCGAGCACACGCACCCTGAAATCGGTAAAGCCCAGCGCAAAGAGGGCGTTTTCGCTCTCCTCGACCTTCCGCAGCAGCGCGGCGGTCAGCGGGGTGCCGGCGGGGACGCGGGTGGCCAGGCAGGCGTAGGCGGGCTTGTCCCAGGTAAAAAGGCCCGCTTCACGGGAAAGGGACCGCACCTCCGGCTTTCCGATGCCGCAGAGCGCGAGGGGAGAGAGCACCGAAAGCTCTCTCAGCGCCCGCATTCCCGGCCGGTCGCCCGGGTCGTCGGAGGCATTGGTGCCGTCGATCAGCACCGAAAAGCCGTCGGCGGCCGCCACGGCGGTCAGCGACGAAAACAGGGCGCGTTTGCAGTGGTAGCAGCGGTCGGCGGGATTGGCGGATACCTCCGGGTTTTCCAAAATATCCTGCTCGAGGACCACGAGGTCGGCCGCAAGCCCGGCGGCAAGGCGCCTGGCGTCACGCAGCTCAAAGGCGGGCTGAAAGGCGCTGTGCAGATAATAGGCGCGCACCCGGCATCCGCAGGCGCGGGCGGCATAGAGCAGGTAGGCCGAGTCGGTTCCGCCCGAAAAGGCGAGCGCAACGGCCGGGTGATCGTAAAAGAAGGCGGCAAGGGCCGCCGGGACGCAGGGCTTTCGGGAACAGGTCATGGAACGGACCTCTCTTTCATCTGTGGAATCTTTGTTGAGCCGGTGGGAAAGATACCTTATAATCAATAAAAGCAACAATCCCGGAAGGGGGATGCCCATGAAAAGGGAAACAGCGGCCCGTACCGCGAGCCTGATGCTCTGTCTGGCGGTCTGGGCCTTTATATTCTCCAATTCCATGCAGGGCGGCGAGGCGTCGTCTCAGCGCAGCGACGCGGTGATGGCGATGGTGAACCGTGTGCTGGCCGGCGCGGGGGGAGGCCCGGTGGAGTCGTGGGCGCTGCGCAAGGCCGCTCACTTTGCCGAGTTCGCGGCGCTGGGGGCAAGCCTGATTCTTGCGCTGCGCTGCTGGCTTCCCGGCCTGCCGGTTCGCAGGCAGTTTCCCCTTGCGTTCACCACCGGCGTTGTTTCCGCGGTGTTCGATGAGACGATCCAGCTTTTTTCACAGGGACGGTCGGCCCGGTTTTCCGACGTGCTGCTCGATTCCGCGGGGGTGCTCGCCGGAATGCTGGCGGCGGTGCTGTTTCGGCGGCTTCTGCGCCGCTCCCCGCGCGCCTGACGGCCGGCGGGCGGATTTCAGTCCCTGCCCGCGCGCTGGCGGCGGCGGAATTCCAGCGCGGCCTGCTCGGTCTTATTTTCCCCGAACCGGTAGTAGCGGGCTTCCCTGAGCGGGTCGGGCAGGTACTGCTGTGCCACCCAGCCGCCGAAATCGTGTGGATACCGGTAGCCGGATGCGTGGCCCAGCTTCTGCGCGCCGCCGTAATGGCCGTCCCGCAGGTGGTCGGGAACCTCGCCGCCCCGGCCTTCCCGGACGTCCTCCAGGGCGGCGTCAATCGCGCAGATGCCGGTGTTCGACTTGGGGGCGGTGGCCACCAGAATAACCGCGTCGGCGAGCGGAATCCGCGCCTCGGGCAGCCCGAGCTGCAGCGCCGAATCGACCGCGGCCTTGACGACCGGCAGGATCTGCGGCCAGGCAAGTCCCACGTCCTCGGCGGCGCAGACCAGCAGCCTGCGGCAGGCCGAGAGAAGGTCCCCCGCCTCGAGCAGGCGGGCGAGGTAGTGCAGGGCGGCGTTTTCATCCGAGCCGCGCATCGATTTCTGGAAGGCCGACAGGATGTCGTAATGGGCGTCTCCGTCCCTGTCATAGCGCATGGCGGAGCGCTGGCTGACCTGCCGGGCGGCGTCAAGGGTTACCCTCTGTTCACCGGAGGCGGCACAGAGCGCCTCGACGGCGTTGAGCGCCTTGCGCACATCCCCCCCGCAGGCGGACGCAATGTATTCCGCAACCCCATCCTCGAGGGAATAGCGGCTGTCGAAAAGCTCCTCCGCCTTGCCGAAGGCACGCACCACCGCCCGCGCCGTCTCGGCCGGCTCGACCGCCCGGAACTCAAAGACGGTGCAGCGCGAAAGAATCGCGCCATAGACATAAAAATAGGGATTTTCCGTCGTCGAGGCGATCAGGGTGACGCTGCCATCCTCGATCGATTCGAGCAGCGTCTGCTGCTGCTTTTTATTGAGATACTGGATCTCGTCGAGGTAGAGCAGAATGCCGCCGCGTCCATCAAGGGTATCCCGCTGGTCAAAGACCTCCTTGAGATCGGCGGTGCCGCAGGTGGTTCCGTTGAGTCGGCGCAGCAGCTTGCCGGTCGAGGCGGCGATGATCCGCGCAACGGTTGTTTTTCCCACGCCGGAGGGGCCGTAAAAGATCAGGTTGGGGATATGCCCGCTTTCGATCAGGCGCCGGAGCACCATTCCCTCTCCGAGCAGATGGCGCTGCCCCACCACCTCGTCGAGGCTTTTGGGCCGCAGCGCGTCGGCCAAAGGGGTATTCATCAGATACACCTCCCTTTTGTGCTTTCATTATAACCTGAAACAGAAAGTTTGTCTATTTTGCGAAGCAAGGGAAGGCGGGGAATTTCTCACCTTTTAAAGGAAAGGATGAAACAAGACTTCCTGAAAGGGGGATTCCCATGAAACGGATTCTGAGCTGCTGTCTGATCCTGATTCTGCTGGCCGGATGCGCCCGCCCGCCCGCCTCTTTGCGCACACCGCAGCCCGCGCCTCCGCGGGAGCGGGCTGCCGCGGATTCCCACCGGGTCGCCGCCTTCCTCATCGAGCCGCTCGGTCTTGAGGGGGATCTCCGGCCACGGGAAGACGCCGAGGCGGGAGAAACGTTCCTCGCCTCGGTACGGGTGGCCGGCCCCCGGGGAGAGCCGGTCGAGGGGCTGGTTTGCGAAAGCGGAGGGGTACGGGCCGTCACCGACGCCGAGGGCCGCTGCCTGCTGCCGATGTGCAGCGGCGTTCCGCAGGCGCTTTCCCTCGCCAGCGAGGCCCCCGCGAGGGAGACGCAGTATCTTGTCACCGCCCGGGAGGGAGCCGGAGAGGAAGAGCTGTTCCTGCTCTGGGCGGCGGTGTGAGCAGAGCGGGCTTTGCCGCCCTGCTCGCGGTTCCGCGGCTGAAAGCGGGAACCGCCCGCCTTCACCGGCGGAGCGAATGTCTTTATCCGCTGAAGCGGTACAAAAGGGGCCGCCGCGAACGAAACCGTTCGCGGCGGCCCGGCGCTCCCAGGAGGGAGGCTTTATTCGTAGAGCGGGAACTTCGCGCAGAGCTCGGTCACCTCGCGGCGGATTTCATCCGCGCTCGCCTCGAAGTCGGTGGCGGTGCGGTAGATCCAGCCGGCGATCCGCGCCATCTCCGGCTCCCTCATGCCGCGGGTGGTGACGGCGGGGGTGCCGATCCGCACCCCGCTGGTGACAAAGGGACTCTGCGGGTCGTTGGGCACCGCGTTTTTGTTGAGGGTGATATACACCTCGTCGAGCCGGTGCTCCAGCTCCTTGCCGGTGATGCCGAGGTTTTGCAGGTCGATCAGCATCAGGTGGTTGTCGGTGCCGCCCGAAACCATGTTGACCCCCAGCTCGGAGAAGCGGGCGGCCATCGCCTTGGCGTTTTTGACGATCTGCTTTCCGTACTCCCGGAAGGACGGCAGCATCGCTTCCCCGAGGCATACCGCCTTGGCGGCGATGATGTGCTCGAGCGGGCCGCCCTGCGTCCCGGGGAAGATCGCCTTGTCAATCTTCTGGGCAAGCTCCTTTTTGCAGAGGATCATGCCGCCGCGCGGGCCGCGCAGCGTCTTGTGGGTGGTGGTGGTCACCACGTCGGCGTAGGGCACCGGGCTGGGATGGACCCCGGCGGCGACCAGACCGGCAATATGGGCCATATCGACGAAAAGGTAAGCGCCCGTCTCACGGGCGATGTCGGCGAAGACGTCGAACCTGATCTCGCGCGGATAGGCCGAGGCTCCGGCGATGATCATCTTCGGCCGGTGCTCCTTCGCGAGCGCGCGGACCTGGTCGTAGTCGATATAGCCGTTCGCATCAAGCCCGTAGGAAATCATGTTGTAGTGCTTTCCCGAAAAATTGACGGGGGAGCCGTGGGTCAGGTGCCCGCCGTTGGCAAGGCTCATGCCCAGCACGGTGTCTCCGGTTTCGCAGAGGGCGAAATAGACCGCCTCGTTGGCCTGCGCGCCCGAGTGGGGCTGAACATTGGCATGCTCGGCGCCGAACAGCTCGCAGGCGCGGCGGCGGGCGATTTCCTCGACGACGTCAACACACTGGCATCCGCCGTAGTAGCGCTTGCCGGGATAGCCCTCGGCATATTTGTTGGTAAGCACCGAGCCCATCGCGGCGAGCACCGCCGGAGAGACGATGTTTTCGCTCGCAATCAGCTCGATGTTCCGGCGCTGGCGGGCCAGCTCCCCTTCCATCGCCACGCCCACCTCCGGGTCGCAGCCGGTGACAAATCCGATTGTGTCAAGCATGTTCTCGTACATAAAACGCTTTCCCCTTTCGCACATTCATGGTATACTTCCTACAGGATCTCGAGGGACCGCCGGACATGCCCCGGCAAATCATGTCCCTTAGTATAACGTATTTTAACGCCGGGCACAATTGCGGATTCGTGAAAGGTGAAAAATTCTCCCTTTCCACGAAATAAATTCATCTTTCCGCCGCACTTATGGATAAGAAGCAGGCGGAAGGGGACGGCCCCCTTCCGATACCGACGACACAACAGGGAGGAATTACCGATGGGAATGGATACGATGGGCGGCATGGGGGAGGAAAAGCTCAATCCCCTGATGCAGTTTTATATGTCCCTGCCGGAATGGGGACAGGCGCTGGCGCGGACGCTGATCGTGATTCTTGCCGCCGCGCTGATCGGGATGATCCTGGGCAGGCTCTATGCTTCGGTGCGCTATCCCGATCCGGAGAAGAACAGCGCGATTTCGCCGAAGCTGCGGGTGCTGTTTTTGGCGGTGCTCTTAGTCTGCGGTTTTTGGCTCTATCGGAGCATGACCAAAAAAGACGAACCGGCGGAGCCGGTGGACGGGACGGGAATTTCGGAAGGCGTTCCGTCCGACGAATACGCGCCCGAGGCCGGCGGAGCCTACGCCAATGTGGGCGGAGCCGTCGCGGCGGCGGTTCCGGGCTGATCTCCCATAGAAAAGAGGGGCACACCGGTCGGTGCGCCCCTCTTTTCTATGGGTTTCAAATCGTCAATATCGACCAGATCGGCGTGCGCGGCCGCATAAAAATCATCTCGCCTTTCGCCAATGCTTCATATCCACGCCGGCTCGTCAGCGAACATCCCAGAACCGGTGGCAACGCTGGCAACTTGATCATCGGGCGCAATTCGGTAAGAGCAGTTGTCCGGATGCCCCATGACATCTTTGCCCTTAAAGGGATATCCGTCCGGAGAATCACCACGTCTTTTCGCCTTTTCTCCGGCGGTTTCCAAGACCGGCGTCCGGGAATATTTTCCCTTCCTGCACAGAATGGAGATTGACACCCGATTTCGTTTGTGGTACTGTGGGGTCGGAAGAAGCTCCACTCTGTGGGATCTTGGCGAATTGTACGCCAACGTTCGCAGATTGGGCTTCTTCTTTGTTACTCGCACGAGCGCCCGCTTGCCTTTGTAACGCGCAGGATATTCGTCGGGGCCAGGTCTCTTCCATATAGGTGATATGGCCCCAGCGGGCAGAGCCGCCGACTCTGACGGTGAGAATCAAGAAGCCTTTGCTCAAAATTATCGGGCGAAGTGAGCGAACGAATGACAAATTTACGCATTGAGCGGACTCTCGATAAAAGGAATGCTGCTGTTTCAGATTTTAATGGAGGCGGGGTAAGCGGCGCGGGTGAAAGAGGTTTCAGCGCGTCTTGAGACGCGGGCCGGCAGCGGGCCCTGCCGGCCCGCTCAAGACTCCGGCCTAACCGGAGAGTTTGACCTGCGGAGCAGGGGCGGCGCATTTGGGGTTAGGCGGAGATGCCCGGGGCGGGCGGCGCTTTTGGGGTTGGGCGGAGATGCCCGGGGCGGGCGGCGCTTTTGGGGTTAGGCGGAGATGCCCGGGACGGGCGGCGCATTTGGGGTTAGGCGGAGATACCCGGGACGGGCGGTGCTTTTTCGAATGGGTGAAAGGGCGGGCGGCATGGGGCGCGGACATGGCTGGAGCCGTATGCCGCATTAGTCATATGCCTTTTCATTTTCGGCGGAGTTAAAGAGCGTCATGCCGTTTTACCCCCGCGCATCGAGCGCGGAAGCGTTCTCTTCCACAAGATATTGTAGACCGGAGCATTTGGCGCCCTACCGGCGGTGGGAAAATTTTTGCCGCCCACGAATGTATGAATTCTCCAAAAATGGATACACTGATTCGTGGAAAAGGGAGAATTTCTCCAAATTCGCAAAAAAGTCAAAAATTTTGGAGAAATCGCAAAAAAAGGCTTGCAAAGGCCGTTTTGCTGTGCTATGATAACCCATGCGTGACTGCACAGATATGCGTTGATGCGGGAGGTGGCCGCCCTTGAGGCGGGGAATTTCCGCGGAGTATGTCCGATTTCAAACCGGGCGACCCATCAAACCAAACCAAAAGCACAGGGGCAACCTGCGCCTTTGGGGCCGTATGAAGGCTCATTCTCCCCGGCTAAACCGCTGCGGCGGTTTAACCGGTTTTTTGCGGGGAAATGAGAAAACACACGGCACAGTGGATTGAGAAAAGGGCGTCTCCGGCAACTAAAAACAGGAGGCGAAAAAAATGGCAGTCAAAGAAAAAATCCGTATCCGTGTAAGAGGCTATGACCACCAGCTGGTCGATGCGGCCGCAGAGAAGATTGTCGAAACCGCCAAGCGCACCGGCGCGAAGGTTTCGGGTCCGATCCCGCTGCCCACCGACAAGGAGATCGTCACCATCCTGCGCGCGGTCCACAAGTACAAGGACTCCCGCGAGCAGTTTGAGATGAGGACCCACAAGCGTCTCATCGACATTCTCCGCCCCAGCAACAAGACAGTCGAGGCGCTCACCGGACTCGAGCTCCCCGCGGGCGTCGAGATCGAGATCAAGCTCTGACAGGGCGGGCCGCCGTGAACGAAAGAAAGCGGCAAGGGGCTGTCCGCGCGGGAAACGCCCGAAGGCACGCGCGCAAACGAAGCGCGGCCGGACGCGGCCCATTGCGCGAAGAGGCTTGACCGCCGCGCCGGAAACGCATTTCCGGAAGACGCGGCAAAGGTAATGTTGGCATCTGCCAACCAATAACCGAAGGAGGAAAACAAAACCATGCAAAAGGCAATCATCGGCAAGAAGCTCGGTATGACCCAGCTGTTTGACGAAAACGGCGTCGTGATCCCGGTCACGGTCGTCGAGGCGGGTCCCTGCGTCGTCGTGCAGAAAAAGACGGCCGAAAACGACGGATATGATTCCGTGCAGCTCGGCTTCGGCGAGGTTACGGACAAGCACGTCAACAAGCCCATGAAGGGTCATTTCGCCAAGTCTGACGTCGCCTGCAAGAAGGTCCTGCGGGAATTCCGCCTTGAGGACTGCGGCGCCGCCTCTGTCGGCGACATCATCAAGGCCGACACCTTCGCCTCCGGCGAAAAGGTGGACGTCTGCGGCACCAGCAAGGGCAAGGGCTACGCGGGTGCGATCAAGCGCTACGGCGTCCACTCCCTGAAGGCCACCCACGGCACCGGCCCTGTCGGCCGGCAGTCCGGCTCCATGGGCGCCTGCTCGACCCCTTCGAGAATCATGAAGGGCAAGAAGATGGCCGGCCACATGGGCGCTGAGCGGATCACCGTCCAGAATCTGGACATTGTCCGCGTCGACGCCGAAAACAACCTGATCGCCCTCAAGGGTGCGATCCCCGGCCCGAAGGGCGGCATCGTCTTTATCACCGACGCCGTCAAGGGCCAGAAGGCTTAAAGGGAGGAGGAATTCACCATGCCGAAGGTTACAGTTTATAACATGTCCGGCGCCCAGGTCGGTGAGATTGAGCTCTCCGAAGCGGTGTTCGGCATTCAGCCCAACCAGGTCGCTGTTCACGCGGTGATCAAGAACTATCTCGCCAACCAGCGCCAGGGCACCCAATCCACCCTGACCCGCACCGAGGTCCGGGGCGGCGGCAGAAAGCCCTGGAGACAGAAGGGCACCGGCCATGCGCGCCAGGGCTCAATCCGCGCCCCCCAGTGGAACCATGGCGGCATCGCGCTCGGCCCCAAGCCCCGCGATTACAGCTATTCCCTGAACAAGAAGGTCCGCAGGCTCGCCCTCAAGTCGGCCTTCTCCTCAAAGGTGCTCGAGAACGCCCTGGTCGTCGTTGACGAAATCAAGGCCGGCGAGTACAAGACCAAGAGCGTCATCGCGATGCTCAAGGCCCTCAACATCGAGGGCAAGGCGCTGGTCGTCACCGCCGAGAAGGATGAGAAGTTCGTCAAGTCGGCGGCCAACATCCCCGGCGTCAAGACCGCTCTGACCAACACCATCAATGTTTATGACATCGTCAACGCCGGCAAGCTGGTCCTCTCGAAGGACGCCGTCGCCAAGATCGAGGAGGTGTACGCTTAAATGAAAGCCGCACAGGATATCATCATCCGCCCTGTCATCACCGAGCGGAGCATGGGCGGAATCGCCGCCGGCAAGTACACCTTTGAGGTAGCGAAGGACGCCAACAAGATCGAGATCGCCGAGGCGGTCGAGATCCTCTTCCCCGGCACCAAGGTCGCTTCGGTCAATACCATGCACGTCCGCGGCAAGCAGAAGCGCATGGGCAGGAACGTCGGCATGACCAAGAGCTGGAAGAAGGCTGTCGTCACCATCAAGGCTGATTCCAAGAAGATCGAGTTCTTCGAGAGCATGGTCTGATTGCGCCCCGCCTGATGGGAAGAAATGAGAAATAACGACGACTTGGGTATGGGATTCTCATAGTTCCCGCTAACAAGTTATGAGGAGTGAAACATCAGATGGCTATCAAATTTTACAAGCCCACGACCCCCGGCCGCCGTCAGATGACTGTCACCGACTATTCGGAGCTTTCGAAGGTTGCTCCTGAAAAAAGTCTGCTTTCGGTCATCAAGGCGACCGCCGGCCGCAACAATACCGGCCGCATCACCGTCCGCCACCGCGGCGGCGCCAACCGCCGGAAATACCGCATCATCGACTTCAAGCGCGATGTGCAGGGTGTTCCCGCGACCGTCCTGACCCTCGAGTATGATCCCAACCGCTCGGCGCACATCGCGCTCGTCCAGTACGAGGGCGGCGAGAAGCGCTACATCATCGCCCCGCAGGGCCTCAAGGTCGGCGATGTGGTAATGAGCGGCGAAGGCGCCGACATCAAGCCCGGCAACGCGCTGCCGCTGACCAACATCCCGGTCGGCACCTTCGTGCATAACGTCGAGCTTTATCCCGGCAAGGGCGCTCAGCTTGCCCGCGCCGCCGGCGTGATGGCCCAGCTCATGGCCAAGGAGGGCAACTACGCCCTGCTCCGCCTGCCTTCCGGCGAGCTGCGCCGTGTGCCCGTCACCTGCATGGCCACCGTCGGCCAGGTCAGCAACATCGACCATGAGAACGTTTCCTACGGCAAGGCCGGCCGCAACCGCCACAAGGGCTGGCGCCCGACCGTCCGCGGCTCGGTCATGAACCCCTGCGACCACCCGCATGGCGGCGGCGAGGGCAAGAGCCCTGTCGGCCGTCCCGGCCCTGTAACCCCCTGGGGCAAGCCCGCGCTGGGTTACAAGACCAGAGACAAGCATCACCGCTCTGACAAGTATATTGTCAAGCGCCGCAATGCGAAATAAGAAGGAGGCTTGAATCGAAGATGGGTAGAAGTATTAAAAAGGGCCCGTACGTGCAGGAAAGACTGCTTGCCCGGGTTCAGGCGATGAACGCCTCCGACGAGAAGAAGGTACTCAAGACCTGGAGCAGATCCTCCACGATCTTCCCGGATTTTGTCGGTCACACCTTCGCGGTCCATGACGGCCGCAAGCACGTACCGGTCTATGTTACGGAAGACATGGTCGGCCACAAGCTCGGCGAGTTTGCGCCCACCAGAACCTTCCGCGGACACGCCGGCGCCAAGAAAACCGGTAAGTAGCCGAAAGGAGGAAACAGCATGGAAGCCAGGGCATATCTGAGAGGAGTCCGCATCTCGCCCCGCAAGGTGCAGATTGTCCTCGACCTGATCCGCAATAAGCCCACCAACGTTGCGCTTGCAATCCTGAGAAACACCCCCAAGGCTGCGAGCGATCCGGTTGCAAAGCTGCTCAAGAGCGCGATGGCCAACGCGGAAAACAACCACAGCATGGATAAGAATCATCTCTATGTCGCCGAGTGCTTCGTCACTCCCGGCATGATTATGAAGCGCATCATGCCCCGCGCGCAGGGCAGAGCGTTCCGCATCAACAAGAGAACTTCCCACATCACCATCGTGGTGAAGGAACAGGAATAACCGAAAGAGGAGGGTAAACAATGGGCCATAAAGTCAATCCGCATGGATTAAGAGTAGGCGTAATCAAGGATTGGGATTCCCGCTGGTTTGCCAAGGACAACGCTTTCGGCGACATCCTTGTGGAAGATTATCAGCTGAGAAAGTATCTCAAGAAGCGCCTTTATGACGCCGGCGTCCCGAAGATCGAAATCGAGCGTGACGCCACCAAGGTCAAGATCAACATTTTCTGCTCCCGTCCCGGCGTGGTCATCGGCCGCCAGGGCGCCGAGATCGAGAAGGTCCGGCTCGAGTGCGAGAAGATGGTCAACAAGAACCGCGAGACCCCCGTCAGCGTTTTTGTCAACGTGGTCGAGGTCAAGTCCGCCGACAAGAACGCCCAGCTCGTGGCTGAGAACATCGCCGCGCAGCTCGAGGGACGCGTCTCTTTCCGCCGCGCCATGAAGCAGGCCATCGGCCGCGCCATGAAGTTCGGCGCCCGCGGCATCAAGGTTCAGGTTTCCGGCAGACTCGGCGGCGCCGAAATCGCCCGCACCGAGCACTATCACGAGGGCACCATCCCGCTGCAGACCCTGCGCGCCGACATCGACTACGGCTTTGCGGAGGCAGCGACCACCTACGGCCGGATCGGCGTCAAGGTCTGGATCTACGCCGGCGAGGTGCTTCAGGAGGCAAGACAGCCCCGTAAGGAAGGAGGCAGCAGATAATGCTTCTGCCCAAGAGAGTAAAATACCGCAGAGTCCACAGAGGCAGAATGACCGGCAAGGCTGCCCGCGGAAACTATGTTTCCTACGGCGATTACGGTCTTCAGGCTCTTGAGCCCGCCTGGATCACCTCCAACCAGATCGAGGCTGCCCGTATTGCCATGACCCGCTACATCAAGCGTGGCGGTCAGGTTTGGATCAAGATTTTCCCCGACAAGCCGATCACCAAAAAGCCGCTCGGCACCCGTATGGGTTCCGGTAAGGGCGCGCCCGAGCAGTGGATCGCCGTCGTCAAGCCCGGCAAGGTCATGTTCGAAATCGGCGGGGTTCCCGAGGAGCTTGCCCGCGAGGCCATGCGTCTCGCCATGCACAAGCTGCCGATCAAATGCAAGTTTGTCAAGAAGGAAGCAGAGGAGGTTGTGGCCGAATGAAAGCGTCTGAACTCAGAGAAATGTCCGTCACCGAGCTCAATGCCAAGCTCGCCGACCTGAAGGCCGAACTCTTTAACCTTCGTTTCCAGCACACCATCAACCAGCTCGACAATCCCCTTCGTCTCGTCGCGGTCCGCAAGGATATCGCGCGGGTCAAGACGCTGATTGGCGAGGCCGAGCGCAAGCAGGCGTAACGTCGAAAGGAGGATAAACTTTGAGCGAGAGAAATCTGCGGAAAACCCGTGTCGGCGTTGTCGTCAGTGACAAGATGGATAAGACCGTCGTCGTCGCAGTCAGAGACTCGGTCCGCCATCCGCTTTACAAGAAGATCGTCAAGCGCACCGTGAAGTTCAAGGCCCACGACGAAGCGAATTCCTGCGGCATCGGCGACAAGGTCGCGATCATGGAAACCCGCCGGCTGTCGGCCGACAAGAACTGGCGTGTGGTCGAGATCCTCGAAAAGGCCAAGTAACGCGGCGCCGTCCCGGTCTCTGATTTTGGGAACGGCATCCACGCAAGGGACGTTCAGGGACGCGGGCGTATGCGAAGCGTGTTTGGACGCGGCTTACCGCGCGGGCTTCAAACACCGTGCGGTGACACACGAAAATAGATGAGAAACCGGTCTGAGCGCCACCGCGAATGGGCGGTGAGCAGCGGCCCAGCAGGGCCCCGGCAGGCCGGCGGATACCGAAAGGAGGAAACCGCTCCATGATTCAGATGCAAACCTATCTGAAGGTCGCTGATAATACCGGCGCCAAGGAGCTCATGTGCATCCGGGTTCTCGGCGGCACCAGAAGAAGATATGCAAACATCGGCGACGTCATCGTCTGCTCGGTGAAAAAGGCCGCCCCCGGCGGCGCCATCAAGAAGGGTGAGGTTGTCAAGGCGGTTGTGGTCCGCTCCGCGAAGGGGCTGCGCCGCGAGGATGGCACCTATATCCGCTTCGACGATAACGCGGCAGTCATCATCAAGGAAGATAAAAACCCCCGCGGCACCCGTATCTTTGGACCAGTCGCGAGAGAGCTTCGTGAGAAGGACTACCTGAAAATCTTGAGCCTCGCTCCCGAGGTTCTGTAACGGAGGTGTACGAGCGTGAACAAACTTCACATCAAAAGAGATGACACGGTCGTCATCCTGTCCGGCAAAGACAAGGGCAAGAAGGGCAAGGTTCTCGAGACCTCTCCGAAGGAGCAGAAGGTCATCGTAGAGGGCGTCAACATGGTCACCAAGCATGTCAAGCCCCGCCGTGCCGGCGAGCCGGGCGGCATCGTTTCCGCGGAGGGCGCCATGTACGCCGCCAAGGTGATGCTCGTCTGCCCGTCCTGCGGCAAGCCCACCCGTGTCGCCCACAAGGTGCTGGCGGATGGTACCAAAACGCGCGCCTGCAAGAAGTGCAACGCGACTTTCTAAAGTGAGGAGGAAAAGACATGGCTAGATTAAAGGACCGTTACCAGAACGAAGTAGCCGGCCAGCTTTTCAAGCAGTTCGGCTATAAGAGTGTCATGCAGATCCCGAAGCTTGAGAAGGTCGTCGTCAACGTCGCCTGCGGCGAAGGCAAAGACAACCCCAAGATCATCGAGGCGGTCGTCGGAGATCTCGGAAAGATCACCGGCCAGCGCGCACAGGTCTGCAAATCCAAGAAGAACATCGCGAACTTCAAGCTCCGTGAAGGCCAGCCGGTCGGCTGCAAGGTCACCCTGCGCGGCGAGCGGATGTATGAGTTCTGTGACAGGCTCTTCAACGTCGCCCTGCCCCGTGTCCGCGATTTCAAGGGCATTTCGGCCAACGGCTTCGACGGCAGAGGCAACTTCTCCTTCGGCCTCAAGGAGCAGCTCATGTTCCCCGAGATCGAATACGATAAAATCGACAAGGTCCGCGGCATGGACATCACCTTTGTGACCACCGCCAAGACCGACGAAGAGGCCAAGGAGCTGCTCGCGCAGCTCGGCGCCCCGTTCGAGAAATAAGGAGGAGAAATCAGCATGGCAAAGACCAGTATGAAAATCAAGCAGCAGCGCCCTGCCAAATTCTCTTCCCGGGAGTACAACAGGTGCAAGATCTGCGGCCGTCCCCATGCGTATCTGAGAAAGTACGGCGTCTGCCGTATCTGCTTCAGAGAGCTGGCATATAAAGGACAGATTCCCGGCGTGCGCAAGGCAAGCTGGTAAGTAGGATCAAAAGGAGGTTTACGGCATGCATATCACCGATACCATCGCTGACCTGCTGACCCGCATCCGCAATGCGAGCACGGCGCGTCACGACTCGGTCGATGTTCCCGCTTCCAACATGAAGAAGGCGATTGTCCAGATTCTGTTGGACGAGGGCTATATTAAAAGCTACACCGTCGTGGAAGACGGCAAGCAGGGCGTGATCCGCATTGTGCTCAAATACACCGCGGGCAAGACCCCTGTCATCACCGGACTCAGAAGAGTTTCCAAGCCGGGTCTTCGTATCTACACCAGCTGCGAAGAGGCGCCCCGCGTCATGAAGGGACTGGGCATCGCCATCCTTTCGACCTCGAAGGGCGTTATGACCGATAAGGAAGCCAGAAAACAGAATGTGGGCGGCGAAGTGCTCGCCTTCGTCTGGTAAGGGGGGCGCGAGAGATGTCTAGAATCGGAAGAAAGCACATCGCCATCCCCGCGGGCGTCGAGGTCAAGGTCAACGGCCATGAGGTCACCGTCAAGGGACCGAAGGGCACTCTGACCAACTCCTTCAACCCCGAGATCGGCATCGAGGTCAAGGAAAACGAAGTCATCGTCACCCGCCCGAGCGACGATCCGGTCCACCGCAGCCTGCACGGGCTGACCCGGACCCTTGTTTCCAACATGGTCACCGGCTGCCACGAGACCTTCAAGAAGGAACTCGAGGTCAACGGCGTTGGCTATCGTGTCGCCAAGCAGGGCAAGAACCTTGTCATGAACCTGGGCTTCTCGCATCAGGTGATCATGGCGGAGGCCGAAGGGATCACCGTTGAGGTTCCCGCGCCCAACAAGATCATCATTGTCGGCTGCGATAAGCAGAAGGTCGGCCAGTTCGCGGCGGAAGTCCGCGAGAAGCGTCCTCCCGAGCCTTATAAGGGCAAGGGCATCAAGTATATCAACGAGGTCATCATCCGCAAGGAAGGCAAGGCCGGCAAGGGCAAAAAGTAAGAAAGGAGTGAATGCACATGGTCAACAAAATCGATAGCAACAAGGCTCGTCTGAAAAGACATGTCCGCGTGAGAAACAAGATCAACGGCACTGCCGAGCGTCCGCGCCTGAGCGTGTTCCGCTCCGCCAAGAACATCTACGCACAGATCATCGACGATAAGGCCGGCGTCACTCTGGTGTCTGCTTCTTCGCTCGAGAAGTCCTTCACCGAGAAGGGCTCGGATAAGGCCGCCGCCCGTGCAATCGGCAAGCTTGTCGCCGAGCGCGCGGTGGAGAAGGGGATCACCGCGGTGGTGTTCGACCGCAGCGGCTACCTCTATCATGGACGGATCAAAGAACTCGCTGAGGGCGCCCGCGAGGGCGGACTCAACTTCTAAGGTAAGGAGGGATACGTTTGGCTCGTATTGACGCTACGGCAATGGAACTCAACGAGAAGGTCGTTGCTATCAACCGTGTTTCCAAGACGGTAAAGGGCGGCCGCGTGATGAAATTTTCCGCGCTCGTCGTCGTCGGCGACGGCAAAGGGCTGATCGGCTACGGCCTCGGCAAGGCGAGCGAGGTTCCCGAGGCGATCCGCAAGGGACTCGAAGACGCCAAGAAAAACATGTTTAAGATTTCCCTCAAGGGAACCACCATTCCCCATGAGGTGATCGGGTGCTTCGGCGCGGGCCGCGTGCTGATGCTCCCCGCTCCCCAGGGTACCGGTGTTATCGCCGGCGGCCCGGTGCGCGCGGTGCTTGAAGTCGCGGGCATCAAGGATATCCGCACCAAGTGCCAGCGTTCGAACAACCCCTGCAACGTGGTGACCGCCACCTGCGAGGGACTCCGTTCGCTGCGCAATGTCGACGAGGTCGCCGCGATCCGCGGCAAGAACGCCGACGAGATCCTGGGCTAGGAGGTAGGAGGATTATGGCTAACATTAAAATCAAGCTGGTCAAGTCCACCGCGGGCTGCCTGAAGGACCAGATTGCCACCGCCGAAGCACTCGGTCTTCGCAAGATCGGAAATGAAACGGTTCAGCCCGACAATGCGGCGACGAGGGGCAAGATCAAGAAGATTTCCCATCTCGTCTCCTGGACCGAGGCTTAAACAGAGGAGGTGCAACCAGCTATGAAACTGCATGAGTTATCCCCGGCGCCCGGCTCGACCAAGAGCGTGTTCCGCAAGGGCAGAGGCGCGGGCTCCGGCAACGGCAAGACCGCCGGCAAGGGCCACAAGGGCCAGAAGGCCCGTTCGGGCGGCAGCATCCGTCCCGGCTTCGAAGGCGGCCAGATGCCCCTTCAGAGACGTATCCCGAAGCGCGGCTTCAACAACATTTTTGCCAAGGAATATGTCTCGATCAATGTCGATGTGCTCAACCGCTTTGAGGATGGCGCCGTTGTCGATGCCCAGGCCATTGCCGACGCCGGCATCATCAAGAACACCCGCGACGGCATCAAAATCCTCGGCAGAGGCGAGCTTGAGCGCAAGCTTACGGTGATCGCTTCGGCGTTTTCCGCGTCCGCCAAGGAAAAGATTGAGGCGGCTGGGGGAAAGGCCGAGGTGAAGTAAGATGCTCGATACGCTGAGAAACGCATGGAAAATTGAGGATCTCAGAAAGAAACTTCTCTTCACCTTTTTCATCCTGATGCTCACCCGGATCGGTTCCCAGATCCCGGTGCCGTTCCTCGATCCCAGCGCCCTTACCAGCATGGTGTCGAGCACCGGCGGCATTTTCAGCTATCTGGATATGCTGACCGGCGGCGCGTTCTCGCGCAGCACCCTCTTCGCACTTTCGATCTCGCCGTACATCACGGCTTCGATCGTCATCCAGCTTCTCACCGTTGCGATTCCCTATCTTGAGAATCTGGCGAAGGAAGGCGAGGAAGGCAAGCGCAGAATCAACAAGATCACCCGCTATACCACCCTGGCGCTGGCGTTCCTGCAGGCGTTTGCCTACACCATGCTGCTCAACAATCAGGGCGCGATTCAGAGCTTTGAAGGCTGGCAGTACTACTTTGCCCGCATCATCATCATCCTCTGCTTCACCGCAGGCGCGATGCTGATCGTGTTCATGGGCGAGCGGATTGACGCCAAGGGCATCGGCAACGGCATCTCGATGATTCTGTTCATCGGCATCGTCTCCCGCGGCGGCGCCGTGATCAACACAATGATCGCCTATCTCAAGCTGGCGGTCGAGGGCGCGACCTATTATTTCTTCGCGGTCCCGTTTGTCATTGTGCTGTTCCTCGCGGTCATCGCCTTCATCATTGTGATGACCAACGCCGAGCGGCGGATTCCGGTGCAGTATGCCAAGCGGATCGTCGGCAGAAAGCAGTACGGCGGCCAGTCGACCTTCATCCCGATCAAGGTCAACATGTCCGGCGTTCTGCCGATCATCTTTGCCTCGACCCTGCTTGCCATCCCGACCACCATCAAGGGCTTTGTCCAGATTTCGGATACGTCCTTCTTCGGCAAGTTCCTGAACCTCTTCAATTACAACACCATCTGGTATGGCCTGTTGTACTTCTTCCTCATCATGGGATTCAGCTACTTTTATGTGGCGATTCAGTACAATCCCATTGAGATCTCCAACAACATCCGCAAGAACAGCGGAACGGTTCCGGGCATCCGTCCCGGCAAGCCGACCTCCGACTATATTGCGAAGATCGTCTCCAAGACCACCTTCCTCGGCGGTCTGTTCCTGAGTGTGATCGCGGTGGCGCCGATCGGCGTCGGCGCGCTGACCCGTATGAATATCTCTCTTGGCGGTACGTCGGTGATCATCGTTGTCGGCGTTGCCCTCGATATGGTTCGCCAGCTCGAGAGCCAGATGATGATGCGTCACTATAAGGGCTTCCTGGAATAAGGTTGGAGGAAGATCATGAAGATGATACTACTCGGCGCACCCGGCGCAGGGAAGGGCACCCAGGCGGAAATTCTTTCGAAGCGGCTCGGCCTCGTCATCATCGGGACCGGCAATATCATCCGTGAGGCGATCGCCTCCGGCTCTGAGCTCGGGAGAAAATTTCAGTCCTACACCGACCGCGGGGCGCTTGTCCCCGACGATCTGGTGGTCGAGATGGTCGCCGACCGTCTCGCAAAGCCGGACTGCAGCGGCCGCTACATCCTTGACGGCTTCCCCCGCACGGTGGTGCAGGCGGAAAAGTTTGAGGAGATCGGCGGACGTGTGGACGCGGTCATTAACCTGGTGATCTCGGACGAAGAGATCATGGAGCGGATGACCGGCCGGCGGGTCTGTGAAAAGTGCGGCACTCCCTACCATATCCACAATAACCCGCCCGCCGAGGCAGGGATCTGCGACAAATGCGGCGGTGCGCTCGTCACCCGAAAGGACGACGCCCCCGAGACGGTCGCCAAGCGGCTGAAGGTTTATCACGAGCAGACCGAGCCGCTGGTCGATTTCTACCGGACGCACGGGGTGCTGACCTCACTGGACGCGGCGCAGGGGATGGACCGGGTCACCGAAGAAATCCTTGCAGCGGTCGGAGAAAAGTAACATGGTGATCTTAAAAACACAACAGGAGCTTCAGAAGATGCGCAAGGCCGGCGCGCTCACCGCGCAGGCCCTGCATGCGGGCGGCGCCGCGGTGCGCCCCGGCGTTACCACCGCGGAAATCGACCATGTCGTGCATGACTTCATCACCAGGCATGGGGCGGTTCCTTCCTTCCTCGGCTACGGCGGGTTCCCCGCCTCGGCCTGCATCTCGGTCAACGACGAGGTGATCCATGGCATTCCCGGCGGAAAAGTAATCCGCGAAGGGGATATTGTGAGCATCGACGTCGGCGCAAAGATCGGCGGCTATCACGGCGACTCAGCCTGCACCTTCCCCTGCGGGAGGATCTCAGACGGGGCGCAAAGCCTGCTCGACGCGACAAAACTGGCGCTTGAAAAGGGAATTGCCGCGGCACAGCCCGGCAGCCGGATCGGCGACGTTGCCCACGCGGTGCAGTCGACCGTCGAGCCGCTTGGCTTTTCGGTCGTCCGGGAATATGTCGGGCATGGGGTCGGCCGGGATCTCCACGAGGAACCGGAGGTGCCCAACTTCGGGCACGCGGGGCATGGAATCCGGCTGGTTCCCGGCATGGTTATCGCAATCGAGCCGATGATCAACGCCGGAGCGTTCGCGGTGAAGGTGCTCGGCAACGACTGGACGGTGGTGACCCGGGACGGTTCGCTCTCGGCCCACTTTGAGCATACTGTCGCCATCACTCCCGGTGGGCCGGTCATCCTGACCGCCCTGCCCTGACGGGTGGCGGCAATGGAGCGGGGACAGATTGTGAAGAGCCTTGCGGGACGGGACGCCGGCGAATGGTTTGCCGTCGTCTCAGCCGGGGAGGACTTCGCTCTGCTGGCCAACGGCCGGGAACGGCCGCTTGAGCGTCCCAAGAAGAAGCGCAGGAAGCACCTCGCTTTGACCGCCGGGGCGCTGGACGAAGAGGCCCTGCGCTCAAACCGGTCGCTGCGCGCCGCACTCAGCTGCTTTTGCGAGCATTGTGATGAAGGAGGGAAATAATCTTGGCAAAGGATGACGTCATTGAGGTGGAGGGCATCGTCAAAGAGGCGCTCCCCAACGCACAGTTCATCGTTGAGATTCAGGGTGGTCATAAGCTGCACGCCCATATTTCGGGCAAGCTGCGGATGAACTTCATCCGTATCCTTCCCGGAGATAAGGTCACCATGGAGATTTCTCCGTATGACCTGACCAAGGGTCGGATCACCTGGAGATCGAAATAACCAAAAAGCAATCCCGCTGCCAGCGGAAACGGGCGGCGCCGGGCAGCGGATCGGGATTTCCGTTTTCGTTTTGAGCCGCCGCTAGAAGTATGGAGGTATTTATCATGAAAGTAAGACCTTCCGTGAAGCCGATGTGCGACAAGTGCAAGGTGATCAAACGCAAAGGTCGCGTCATGGTGATCTGCGAAAACCCCAAGCACAAGCAGCGCCAGGGCTAACGCCAACCGAAAACATTGGAGGTGTAACAAAGTATGGCACGTATCGCTGGTATTGACATGCCTCGCGAGAAGCGCGTTGAGATCGGTCTGACCTATATTTTCGGCATCGGCCGCAAGACCGCCAACGACATCCTCAAGGCCACCGGCATCAACCCCGACACCCGCGTTAAGGACCTCACCGAAGCCGACGAGGCCCTGCTGCGCGAATATATCGACAAGCACCTGACCGTTGAGGGCGACCTGAGAAGCCGCGTCCAGCTCGACATCAAGCGCCTCGTCGAGATCGGCTGCTACCGTGGCGTCCGCCACAGAAAGGGCCTTCCGGTCAGGGGACAGCGTTCCAAGACCAACGCCCGTACCCGCAAAGGTCCCAAGAAGACCATTGCCAACAAGAAAAAGTAAGGGAGGGGCAAGAACAAAATGGCGAAACAGCAGAAAAAGGGCGCCGTTACCCGCACCAGACGCCGCGAGCGCAAGAATATCGAGCGCGGGGCTGCCCATATCCAGTCCACTTTTAACAACACCATCGTCACCATCACCGACACCCAGGGTAACGCCCTTTCGTGGGCCTCGGCCGGCGGACTCGGATTCAGAGGTTCGAGAAAGTCGACTCCGTTCGCCGCGCAGACCGCCGCGGAGACCGCTGCCAAGGCTGCGATGGAGCACGGCCTCAAGACCGTCGAAGTGTATGTCAAGGGCCCCGGCTCCGGCCGTGAGGCTGCGATCAGAGCGCTTCAGGCCGCCGGACTCGAGGTCAGCCTGATCAAGGATGTCACCCCGATTCCCCACAATGGATGCCGTCCTCCCAAGAGAAGACGCGTCTAATCACGATATAAGGAGGAATTGATTCATGGCTACAAACAAGCAGCCTGTCCTGAAGAGATGCAAGACCCTGAAGATCTCTCCGGCTGTCATGGGCATCCACAAGGAAACCCACCGCAACCAGAAGCAGAACATGCGCAGAAAGCAGAGCGAATATGCGCTGCAGCTTCAGGAGAAGCAGAAGCTGAAGTTTATCTATGGCGTGCTCGAGAAGCAGTTTCATAAATATTTCCTGATGGCCGACAAGGCGCAGGGCATTACCGGTGAGGTTCTGCTGCAGCTGCTGGAGCGCCGTCTCGACAATGTGGTGTTCCGCCTCGGCTATGCCAATACCCGCCGCGAGGCCAGACAGCTCATCGGCCACGGCCACTTTACCGTCAATGGCGCGAAGGTTGATATCCCTTCCTATCTCGTCAAGGCCGGTGATGTCATCGCGGTCCGCGAGAAGAGCCGTTCCTCGGTCAAGTTTGCCCAGATCATGGAAGCGAACGCCAAGTGGCTCGTTCCCAAGTGGCTGACCAAGGACGCCAACAACTTCTCCGGCACCGTGGTCGCCCTTCCCGCCCGTGAGGAGCTTGATTTCGAGTGCGCAGAGCACCTCGTCGTCGAGTTGTACTCCAAGTAACCCCTTTTTGTCAATCAGCAGGGGAACGACACGAAACGGCCCTGCGGCCGTTCGAAAGGGAGGGTTATTATGGTTAAAATTATCGAGCCCAAGGTTGAAACTGCACAGCTCTCGAACGACGGGCGCTACGGAAGATTTGTGGCGGAGCCGCTCGATCGCGGTTTTGGTACCACGCTGGGCAACAGCTTAAGACGTGTGCTTCTCTCCTCGCTTCCCGGCGTTGCTGTGATTTCGGTGAAAATCGATGGCGTCCAGCATGAGTTTTCCACCATCGAGGGCGTCAAGGAGGATGTCACCGAGATCATCCTCAACATCAAGAGCCTGAATGCCAAGCTCTACTGCGAAGGCCCGAAGACTGTTCGGATCGACGCGGAGGGCGAGTGCGAAGTCACTGCCGGGAGCATCCTCTGTCAGGATGATCCCGATATTGAGATCCTCGATCCCGACCTGCACATCGCGACGGTCGGAGAGGGCGGCAGGCTCACGATGGAGATCACCCTGCAGAAGGGCCAGGGCTATGTTCCGGCCGACCGCAACAAGGTCATCGAGCTGGAAAAGGCCCCGATCGGCACCATCGCGGTGGACAGCATCTACACCCCCGTCCTCAAGGTCAACTACACCGTTGAGAACACCCGTGTGGAGCAGATTACCGACTATGACAAGCTGACCCTGGAGGTCTGGACAGACGGCACGATTTCCGCAAAGGAAGCCGTGAGTCTGGCGGCCAAGATCCTCAATCGACAACTCAACCACTTCGTCGATCTGTCCGACGAGACCTTCTCGACCGAGATCCTTGAAAAGAAGGAAGACTCGAGCAAGGAGAAGGCCCTTGAGATGACAATTGAAGAGCTTGACCTGTCGGTGCGGGCATTCAACTGCCTCAAGCGCGCGGGGGTCAACACCGTTGGCGATCTTGTCAACAAGTCGCCCGAGGAAATGATGAAGGTCAGAAACCTCGGGAAGAAGTCGCTCGAGGAGGTCATTGCCAAGCTCCAGTCGCTCGGCTTTGATCTGAGCAGGGAAGAGGAGTAATCCCTCTTTGGTCCAAAGACAACTCATGTAAGGAGTGAAATACAATGCCAGGCACAAGAAAACTCGGCAGAACCAGCGATCATCGCATGGCGATGCTCCGGGCGATGGTGACCTACCTGATGGAGAACGGCCGCATTGAGACGACCGTCACCCGCGCGAAGGAGGTCCGCTCGGCGGCGGAAAAGATTATTACCACCGCCAAGCGCGGCGACCTGCATTCCAAGCGTCAGGTCTTTTCTTTCATCACCAAGGAGACGGTGGCCAAGAAGGTCATCGACGAGCTCGGCCCCAAGTACAAGGATCAGAACGGCGGATATTGCCGGATTATCCGCACCGGCCCCCGCCGCGGCGACGCGGCTGAGATGGCAATCATCGAGCTGGTGTAATTTGTCCTTCCAAAAAGGAGCTGCTTCAAAAGAAGCAGCTCCTTTTTTAGGCTTTCGGGTCCGAAGGCCGGGCTATTTCCTGAGAATTTCCGCCTTGCAGGTGGAAACAAACGCGGGGTTGCTGTTGTTGGGTCCGACGATAACCAGAACGCCGAACTGATTTTGCCGCACGGTTCCCTGCGCGACCGTCTGGCCGCCCGCCTTGATAGAGGCATTGACGGTGCCCGCCGGCAGATAGGCGCGGACGGCAGCCTCGCAGCTGGCACCGCAGTCCTGAGGGGCGGGGATTGGGGCGGAAAGATAGGTGATCGCATCGTTGTAGGCGGCGCTGGTCACCCGGATTGAGGCGATCCGGCAGACGGAAACCGCTTCCTGCGGCCGGCCATGGCTGTCGAGCAGTTCGAAGAGACCGGGGTTGGTTGCAGGAAGCAGGCTGCCCGGCCTGCCGCTGGTATTATTTCCATTTTCCATTGCAATCGAGAGCGTATCATTGGGATAGAGAGTAATGATCTGCTGGATTAAGTGCAGCATTTGCTGGACGCAGGGGCAATCACAGCACGCACCGGTGTCGCCTTTGGGTCCGGTGGGGCCAGTGGCGCCCGTCGCGCCTGTTGCGCCGGTCGGTCCGGTGGGGCCAGTGGCGCCTGTCGCACCCGTTGCGCCGGTCGGCCCGGTGGGGCCAGTGGCACCCGTCGCGCCTGTTGCGCCGGTCGGCCCGGTGGGGCCAGTGGCGCCCGTCGCGCCTGTTGCGCCGGTCGGCCCGGTGGGGCCAGTGGCGCCCGTCGCGCCTGTTGCGCCGGTCGGTCCGGTGGGGCCAGTGGCGCCCGTCGCGCCTGTTGCGCCGGTCGGTCCGGTGGGGCCAGTGGCACCAGTCGCGCCTGTTGCGCCGGTCGGCCCGGTGGCTCCGCGCGGGATGGTGAAGTTGAGGAGGCCCAGATTTTCATCTCCGCTATCGGTTACGACCGCATTTGTGCCGGCATCTCCGGTCGAGGTGCTGTTTACAATTACACTGCGTCCACGGGGTCCAGTTGGGCCAGTTGGGCCAGTTGGGCCAGTTGGGCCAGTGGCGCCAGTGGGGCCAGTGGCACCCGTCGCACCCGTTGCGCCGGTCGGCCCGGTGGGACCAGTGGGGCCAGTGGCACCCGTCGCACCTGTTGCGCCGGTCGGCCCAGTGGGGCCAGTGGCACCCGTCGCACCCGTTGCGCCGGTCGGCCCGGTGGGACCAGTGGGGCCAGTGGCACCCGTCGCACCTGTCGCACCCGTCGGCCCGGTGGGGCCAGTGGCGCCTGTCGCACCCGTCGGCCCGGTGGGGCCAGTGGCGCCTGTCGCACCTGTCGCACCCGTCGGCCCGGTGAGGCCCATGGCACCCGTCGCACCTGTTGCGCCCGTTGCGCCGGTCGGCCCGGTCGGCCCCAAGAAGCCTCTGGGCCCGGGAGGTCCAGGAGGTCCGGGAGGCCCGGGAGGTCCCGGGATCGGACAGCAGGGGGGCGGCGGGCAACAAGGAGGAGGCGGACAACAGTGCTGCTGGCAGCAGTCTCCCTGATAAATATTCATATGGTTTGTACCTCGTTCAAAGGATTTAAGGGGCCATAAGAGGCCTCTGTTCATCCTATGCCCGAGAGGGAAAAGGGTTCGCCCTCCGAAACCGGGGGGATGAAAATGCCCGACAGCGAAAGACTTCCGCTGCCGGGTGTGAAAGTTTTAAAGCTGGTCCTCATAAACCTTTTCGACATAATCAGAGGTAAAAGCACGCATGGTGGAAAAATATCCAAGCTGCAAGGCGACGGAATCCCCCACATGGTAGGAGCGTTCGCTGTCGGTGAGGTCAAGCATCAGGTGGTCTGAGCTGGCCCCCAGCATCAGGATTCCGGGGTCCAGAGGAAGGGCGGTCTCCGCGTCAAAATCCTGTTTCCCCAGCGCACAGACCGCCTTGAGCCGGTGCGGGCCGCGATCAACCGGGGAGGGCCGGTTCCCATAGGAATCAACCCCGATCTGCCCCCATGGGAGGGAGGGCTTCTCTTTCAGCTCGACAATTTCGCATTCGAGCGTAAACACATCACGGAAGGTGTCGGGCAGGAACTGGTATTTGGCGCGTTCCTTGCCGAAGAGGACCGATTCGCCGAGCCGCAGGTTGTTGACTCCTTCGGGGATGCCGCCGCGAAGCATCAGGTCGATGGTGGCGGAATTTCCGCCACTGACAACCGGCAGGGGAAATCCCACCGCGTCGGAGATGCGCTGTGCCAGAGCGCACAGCTCGGCCATTTTTCCGGCGTCGGGCTGAACAAAGGAGAAACAGGTGAGATTGACCCCCAGACCATAAAGCTCGGCTCCCCGCATGAGCGCGGTTTCCCGCGCGTCGGCGAGCAGCTCGCCGTAATCGACGTACCCTTCGCGGATGTCCCCGAGATCCGCCATGAGGATGATTTTGTGCCGCCGCCCCTGCCGCAGCGCCTCACGGTCAATTGCCCGGATCACCTCGATTTCGGAGTTGAGCGAGGCGTCGGCGAAACGTACCAGATCCTCCGTCTCGCTGAGCATCGGAGGACGGATCAGCCATTTTTCGGCGGGGAGTCCCTCCAGGCGGCGCAGATTGGCGACGCGGGAATCCCCCAGCATCGAAATGCCGCCCTGTATCAGGATGTCCGCGATGATGGGATCTCCGCGGAAAACCTTGGTGACGCCGGTTATGCGGATGCCGTGCTGTGCGCAGAGCCGGGAAAGGGTCCGGACGTTGCGGCGCAGGTGCGCCAGATTGATTCGAAGACGTGGATACATAGAAACCTCCAGTGCCTTGTTTGGCGGAAGAGACTGCCCGCCCGGTTTCCCCGGGCGGGCAGTGCGGGTTTTTCAAAAATGGAATCAGTTCCAGAAATCGGTTTTTTCCTTAAGTCCGATGGCGGCGGCCTTAAATACAGGCTTTTTGCCTTCGCGCTGCTGGGCGATGTAATCGTTGAGCGCCGCGACCGCAGGCCCGCCGAGCAGGCAGATCACCGGCAGGTTGATGATGGCCATGATGCCCATCAGAACGTCGGCGAGATCCCAGACCAGGCCCATGCTCAGACCCGCGCCGACAAAGATAACGAGGGCGGCGCAGAGACGGAAGATGGTCATAAAGGTCTTGCCGGGCATCCGCTTCATGACATAGGCGAGGCACTTATCCACATAGAAGAAGTTGCCAAGCAGGGTGGTAAAGGCGAAAAGGACCATCGAAATGGTAATAAAGACCGGGCCGATCGCTCCAAACGAAGCGGTGAGCGCCGCCTGCACATAGGGAGCGCCGGCAAGCTCGGGAGCCGGGGTGACGCCGGAGCAGAGGCACATCAGAGCGGTGCAGGTGCAGAGCAGCAGGGTATCGATAAAGACCGACAGCATCTGCACGAGGCCCTGCTTCACCGGGTGGCTGACATCGGCCGAAGCCGCAGCGTTCGGGGCGGAGCCGACGCCCGCCTCGTTCGAGAAGAGACCGCGCTTAATGCCGTACATGACACAGGAACCGGCGAAGCCGCCGAAGATGGCCTGCACGTCGAAAGCCTCGGCAAAGATGCGGGCAAAGACCGACGGTACCAGATTGATATGCATGATCGTCACCAGCAGGGCGACCAGGACATAAAGGCAGCCCATAATCGGCACAAGGGCCGAGGTAACCTTGACGATACGCTTGCCTCCGCCGAGGATGCAGTAACCCACCAGCACCGCGAGAATCGCGCCGATCACCCAGGGGGTAACGGTGGGATTATAAAAGCTGTAGACGCTGAAGGTGGACTGCAGGTTATAGGCGGCAAGCATATTGAAGCCGCCGGCGTAGGTAAGCAGCAAACTGATGCAGAACAGCACGGCCAGCGGACGGTTGTGCAGGGCCGCTTCGATGTAATAGGCGGGGCCGCCGTAGCTGCCGCCCTCGGGATCTCTCTTTTTATAGATCTGGGCAAGAGTGCTCTCGATAAAGGCGGAAGCGCCGCCGATGATCGCAATCAGCCACATCCAAAACACAGAGCCGTATCCGCCGAGGCAGATGGCGGTGGAAATTCCGACGATGTTGCCGGTGCCGACGCGGGACGCGGTTGAGACCATCAGCGCCTGAAAGGAGGAAATGGCGCCTTCGGTTTCGGGTTTTTCCATCACGACGGCAATCGACTCCTTAAAGAGCCGGAACTGGACAAACTTGGTGCGGAAGGTAAAATAGAGGCCAACGGCCAGCAGCAGGATAATGAGCAGCTTTCCATACATAAAGCCGCTGATATTTCCGATCAGGGTTGCAAACATAACTCTACTCACTCTCTTTCTCTGTCTTCATGGCCCGAAAACCGGGTGCTGTATCCCCGCGCCTTGCATCATGGCGGGGTGGGACGGATGATTGGGGAAATCCTCCTCTCATGGTCAATTGGAGCAGGGGATGCCGGGAAAGCTGTGCCGTGGGAGGGGGCTGCGTCCGCTCTGCATCATCGACGGACGGCCGGGACGGCGACCGCCGTCAACCCTCCTTTCAGACTTTTCTATTTTACCATTTTTAATGAACTGTGAATAGTTTTTATCCGATTGAAAAAGGGAGAATCAGAAATTTCTAAAGAAATGACAGAAAATTTGTCTGATCCTTGTGAATGTCTCAACACAAAATTCCCCGGCCGCACGGACGGACAGGTTGGGCCGCGTCATCCCACCGCCCCGCGTGGGGCGGAAACTCCGAAGGCATAAGGGAGCGGCTGGGTCGCGCCATCCCACCGCCCCGCATGGCGGAACCCCCAGAGGAATAAGGGAACGGTTGGGCCGCGTCATCCACCGCCCCGCATGGCGGAACCCCCGGAGGCGTAAGAGGGCGGCTGGGCCGCGTCATCCACCGCCCAGCGTGGCGGAACCCCCGGAGGCATGAGAGGGCAGGCCCCTGTGATGATTCGCCGCGGGGCAAAGCAAAGCCCCGCGGGAAGCCCGGTCCCTGCGGGGCAAAACAACGATAATGCGCAGCCCTTTTCGTCACACTGCAAAATGCTCGGGCGCCCCGCGCTCCACCGAGAGGGTGGCGACGGCGTTGAGGGAAGGCGGCGCCAGATGGCCCGCGCAGAATTCGAAATAGCCCTGTGCGCCGATCATTGCAGCGTTGTCGCCGGTCAGCTCGAGAGGCGGCATACAGAGCCGCAGACCCCGGCGCGCGGCCTCCTCAATCAGCTCCGCGCGCAGCCGGGTGTTGGCCGAAACCCCTCCCGCCACCGAGAGAACCCGGGCGCCGGTCTGCTCCGCGGCGGCAAAGAGCCGGGTGCGGAGCGCCTCGCAGACGGTGCGCTCAAAGCTTGCGCAGAGGGAGGGAAGGTCCACCTCGTCGCCCTTCTGGGCGGCATTGTGCAGCAGATTGACCACCGAGGTCTTGACGCCGGAAAAGCTCATATCGAGCGGCGCGCCCTCGACGTGCGGCCGCGGAAAGGGATAACGCCGGTCGTCCCCACTGCGGGCAAGCCGGTCAAGAGCGACTCCGCCGGGATAGCCGAGCCCCATCGCGCGGGCCGCCTTGTCGAAGGCTTCCCCCGCCGCGTCATCGCGCGAACGGCCCAGCACATGGAATTCGGTGTAATCCCGTACATCGACGATCAGGCTGTGTCCTCCCGAGGCGACAAGGCAGAGAAAGGGAGGCTCCAGATCGGGGCTGGCGATGTAGTTGGCGGCGATATGTCCCCGGATATGGTGCACCGGAACCAGCGGCTTTTCCGCCATAAAGGCAAGCCCCTTCGCAAAATTGACCCCGACCAGCAGCGCGCCGATCAGTCCCGGTCCGGCGGTGACGGCGACGGCGTCGATGGTATGCGCCGTCTGTCCCGCGTCGTCGAGCGCCTTCTGCACCACCATGTCGATTTTTTCGATGTGGCGGCGGGAGGCGATCTCCGGGACCACGCCGCCGTAGATGCGGTGTTCGGCGATCTGGGTGTGAACCACCGAGGAAAGGACGCGGCGGCCGTCCTCGACGACGGCGGCGGCCGTTTCGTCGCAGGAGGATTCAATGGCAAGAATTTTCATCGGCAACCCCTTCTGATGCCGCCTCGGTCAGGGCAGGACCTTGGCGCAGGATTTGGAACAGCGTGCGTTGAGGAAGGACTCAAAGGAAGCCGCATCCCCGGAAAGGCCGTCCTTTGAGACGGCATGGCAGAGATTTTTGGAAAGGAAAAGCAGAAAGAAGTCCGCCGTCTCGACCGGACGGAAGATCTCCCCATAGCCGAATGTTTCGCAGGGGCCGCCGTCCCGCACCTCGACGCGGTCGGGATAAAAGCGGTAGAAAACCGTGGGCAGCGGGGCGGCCAGTCCCCGGAAGAGTCTTCTGCCGAGGCCGCGGCAGAAGGCGCGCCGCACCCGCCGCCAGATCGGTGGAATTACCGCGGCGGTGAGAGCGAGAACAAAGATGCGCAGCACCCAGCTAAACAGCGAATCAGGCTGCTCTATCCGAAAGGTCATCGCCCATACGGCCGGCAGAGCGAGCAGGTAAACGAGGATCATCATCCACCTCTGATCAAGCCGCTGCTTTGCCAGAAGCATCTGGGCATAGGTTTTTTCATCGATGACGGTGGCGGCGGTAAAAACTGGTTCCATCGAAAAAACGCCTTTCTGAAATCAGCGCGGGACCCGCGCGTGCGGAGAAAAATCCGGCGGAACAGACGTCCCGGCTCATCGCGCGAGGGCGCGGGCTTTACGCCCTAGCGCCCTTGCCACGAGCTTTACCGGCGCGGAAAACCCCTGCGCGGGCTTTACGCTCCCGAAGAAAAAGCGCCTAAAAGGTCCGCTGCATCATCAGCGCGTCCTCGCGCGGCGCCTCGTAAAAGCCGGGGCGCACCCCCAGCGGGGAAAAGCCGAGCTTTTCATAGAGGGCGATGGCCGGCGCGTTGGAGGCCCGCACCTCCAGCAGCAGGCGGTCGAGCGCAAGCTCCCGCGCGGCCGCAAGCAGCGCGCGGGTCAATGCCTCGCCGGTGCCCCGGCGGCGGAACTCGGGCAGAACGGCGATGTTGGTGACGCTTCCCTCGCCGCAGACCGATTCCAGACCGGCCCAGCCGACGACCTCCCCGGAGGAGGAGAGGGCCGCAAAGCAGCAGGCCCCTTCCTTTTGCAGCTCGGAGAGAAAACCCGCCTCGCTCCAGGGAAGGGAGAAGCAGGCGCGTTCCACCGCGGCCGCACCGGGGACCAGAAGGGGAGCGAGGGGAAGAATGCGGATTCTGTTTTGCTGTTTCATTTTGCCTCCAGCCAGTTGCGGCCGGTCTTGGCCTCGGCGAGCAGCGGCACCTTGAGGGAAACCACCCGCTCCATTTCTTCGGTCAGCAACTTTGCGGCCTGTTCGGCCTCCTCCTCGGGGGCCTCGACGATCAGCTCGTCGTGCACCTGAAGAATCAGTCTGGCCTTCATCCCCTCGGCGCGCAGCCGGTCATAAACCCGCACCATCGCAAGCTTGATGATGTCGGCCGCGGTGCCCTGAATCGGGGTGTTCATCGCCACCCGTTCCCCGAAGGCGTGGGTCACCCGGTTGGAGGCCGCCAGCTCGGGCAGCGGGCGGCGGCGGCCGAACATCGTCTGCACATAACCGTGCTCGGTGCCGAAGGCCACCGATTCCTGCATATAGCGGCGGACCCCCTGATAGTTGGCGAGATAGCTCTTGATATAACGGTCGGCCTCGGCGACCGAAACGCCGATATCCTGCGAGAGGGAGTAGGCGCCGATGCCGTAGACGATGCCGAAGTTGACCGCCTTGGCGCTCGAGCGCATCTGCGGGGTGACAAATTCCTCCGGCATATCGAAAACCTGTGCGGCAGTCCGGGTGTGGATGTCCAGATTGTGGACGAAAGCCTCGATCATCGCCGGATCGTCGGCGATGTGGGCGAGCACCCGCAGTTCAATCTGGGAATAGTCGGCGTCCACCAGCAGACGGCCCGCGGGCGCATAAAAGAAGCGGCGGAGCTGGCTTCCCCGCTCTGTGCGCACCGGAATATTCTGCAGGTTCGGCTCGGTCGAGCTGATGCGGCCGGTCCGTGTTTCGGTCTGACGGAAGACCGAGCGGACCCGGTGGTCGGAATCGACCTGGGCCAGCAGCCCGTCGACATAGGTGGACTTGAGCTTGGCCAGTTTGCGGTAGGAGAGGATGTCGTCGATGATCGGATGGTATTTGCGCAGCCCGTCGAGGGTGTCGGCGTCGGTGGAAAAGCCGCTTTTGGTCTTTTTGCGGGCGGGCAGTCCGAGCCGGTCAAAGAGCACCTCCCCGAGCTGCTTGGGGGAGTTGATGTTGAATTCTCCGCCCGCAAGGAAGTAGATCCGCGCGGTCAGCTCCGCGAGGTCGGTGTCCAGCTCGCGGCCGTAATCGGTCAGCCCCTGCTCGTCGAGCGAGAAGCCGAGGGCCTCCATCGAGGCGAGCACCCGCGCGAGCGGAATTTCGATCTCTCCGAGCAGCCGCTTCATCCCCTTCTCCTCCAGCTCGGCGGAAAGCGCCGCCGTGAGGGCGGGCAGGACGGCGGCGCGCTGTGCCAGCGCCGACAGTTCCGGGGAAATGCCCTCCGGCAGCGAAAGGGCGGGAGGGTCGAGATTCCTGCCCGCGCAGAGGGACTCAAGCGAATAGCCCGACGAAAGCGGGGAAAGCAGGTATCCCGCCAGTACCGGATCGAAGGCGGCGAGCGGCGGCTGGCTGTCCGGATCGGTCAAAAAGCGGCTGCGGTACCACTCCTTGCTGTCGGTCAGCGAAAGCGGCGCGGCGCAGCGGCAGAGGGCACCGAGAAAGTCATCCCATCCGGGAGCGCCCGCTTCGAAAAGGGCCGCCGCCGACAAACCGGCCAGCGCCGCGCGGCAGGGCTGTTTTCCTCTGTATTCGAGCAGGGCGGAAACCGGATCGGTTCCGTCCAGCAGCGCTTTTGCCGCGTCCAGATCGTTTACCGCGGCGGGCAGCGCGGGCTTCGGCGCGGTGGGCGCCGCATTGGCTCCGGCCGTTTCGCCGGGGGAAAGGCCGAGCCGGCTGATGACCGAACGCAGCTCGAGCCGGTCGAGCAGGGCGTAAAGAGGACCGTCCTGGCGGGGCTTGGGGTACAGCTCGCCGAGCGTCTGCGAAATGGGCGCCGCGCAGTTGATTTCAGCGAGCGCCCGGCTCTTGTAGG
Organism: Yanshouia hominis; assembly: GCA_014385025.1. Taxonomy (GTDB): domain Bacteria; phylum Bacillota; class Clostridia; order Oscillospirales; family Ruminococcaceae; genus Yanshouia; species Yanshouia hominis. The sequence continues at coordinate 86,994 of JACRTB010000006.1, forward strand.
CGGTTTCGCGGTCGCGCAGAAGCTTTTCGCGCACACCCTTCCGGATCGCGGGATCATCGATCCTCTCATAGACGCCGTCGAGGGTGCCGAACTGCTGGATGAGGGCGAGGGCGGTCTTTTCGCCGATGCCCGCGACGCCGGGGATATTGTCCGAGGAATCGCCCATCAGCGCCTTGACCTCGATCATCTGCCGGGGGGAGACGCCATACCTCTCCCGGATCGCCGCCTCGTCGATGACCTCGGCGCCCGACTGGCCGCCGCGGGTAAAGGCGAGACGCACCGTTACCCCGCCGCCGACGAGCTGGAAGCTGTCGCGGTCCCCGGTGGCGATGACGCATTCATCCCCCGCCGCGCGGCAGCGCTCGCCCAGCGTTCCGAGGATGTCGTCGGCTTCGTATCCTTCAAGCGAAAGAATCGGATAGCCCATCAGGGTCAGCAGCTCCTTGAGCGGCTCAACCTGCTGCGCCAGTTCCCCGGGCATCCCCTTGCGGCCGGCCTTGTAGCCGTCGAACATCCTGTGGCGGAAGGTGGGAGCGCGCAGATCAAAGGCAAAGGCCACCGCATCGGGGGCGTTTTCCTCGACCAGCTTTAAAAGGATGTTCAGAAAGCCGTAAATCCCGTTGGTAAACTGGCCTTCCCGGGTGGTGAGCGGCTTGACGCCGTAGTAGGCGCGGTTGAGAATGGAATTGGAATCGACTGCGAGCAGCTTCATTGAGAATCTCCTCTCTGTTACGCCGGCGAAGGGCTGACGGGGGAACCGCGCGGCTGCACGGCCCGCCGCATCAAAGAACGGAAGCCCCTGCCGCCGCCGGAAAACACGCCCCGACGGCCCGAAGAATCTCCGCCGCCGGCTCCCCCATGGCCCGCGCCCCCGAAGAGCGGGGGACGCGGCCGCCCGGCGGATGCGGGACGGTTTTTCTATCTTGAGAACTCCGCGAGGCGGAGCCCCTCGTTTTTGTCGAGCGCCCAGTTGATGTTCCAGGTGTCGGTGAAGAGCAGCAGGTAGTTGTCCTTGAAATCCTGAACCACCTTGGTGTCCGAGGTGATTTTGAGCTTCTTCGGCTCGACGGGGGTTTCCTCGATCCAGCGCAGGTGCTGATAGGAGAGCATCTCGAGCCGGATCTCCACCCCGTATTCGTTTTTCAGGCGGTACTCAAGCACATCGAACTGGAGGGTGCCGACCACCCCGACGATCACCTCTTCCATGCCCTTGCCCGGCTCGCGGAAAATCTGAATCGCGCCCTCCTGTGCGATCTGGCTGGTGCCCTTGACGAACTGCTTGCGCTTGAGGGTGTCAAGCTGCCGGACCCGGGCAAAATGCTCGGGGGCGAATGTGGGAATCCCGTCGAAGCGGATTTTCCGGTTCGGGGAGCAGATGGTATCCCCGATCGAGAAGATGCCGGGGTCGAACACCCCGATGATATCCCCCGCATAGGCCTCGTCGATGACCTCGCGCTCCTGCGCCATCATCTGCTGGGGCTGGAGAAGGCGCATCTTCTTGTCCCCCTGAACATGCAGCACCTCCATGCTCTTTTCGAACTTCCCCGAGCAGATCCGCATAAAGGCGATGCGGTCGCGGTGCGCCTTGTTCATGTTCGCCTGAATCTTAAAGACGAAGGCCGAGAAATCCGGCGAAAAGGGATCGATCTCCCCCTCGTCACAGACCCGCGGGAGCGGCGGCGGGGTCAGGCGCAGAAAATCCTTGAGGAACGGTTCGACCCCGAAGTTGGTCAGCGCCGAACCGAAGAACACCGGAGAGAGCCTGCCGGCCTGCACCGCCTCCAGATCAAATTCGGCGCTCGCCCCGTCGAGAAGCTCAACGTCGCCGCGCAGCGTCTCGGCAAAGTCCTCCCCGATCAGCGCGCCGAGGCCGGGGTCGTCCACCGCAGCGGCGGTCGCCGCGACCTCCCGCTGACCGTTGTTGGCGGTAAAGGAGATCATCTGTCCCGCGCCGCGGTCGTAGACCCCCTTGAATTCCTTGCCGCAGCCCACCGGCCAGTTCATGGGATAGGTGGCAATGCCCAGCTCCCCCTCGATCTCCTCAAGCAGCTCGTAGGGGTCGCGGGCCTCGCGGTCCATCTTGTTGATGAAGGTGAAGATGGGAATGTGCCGCATCACGCAGACCTTGAAGAGCTTGCGGGTCTGGTTCTCGACGCCCTTCGACGCGTCGATCACCATGACCGCCGAGTCGGCGGCCATCAGGGTGCGGTAGGTGTCCTCCGAGAAATCCTGATGCCCGGGGGTGTCGAGAATATTGATGCAGTATCCGCCGTAGGAGAACTGGAGCACCGACGAGGTGACCGAGATGCCACGCTGCTTCTCGATTTCCATCCAGTCGGAAACGGCGTGCCGCGCCGTCTTTTTGCCCTTGACCGAGCCGGCCAGCGCGATCGCGCCCCCGTAGAGCAGGAATTTTTCGGTCAGGGTCGTCTTGCCCGCGTCCGGGTGGGAGATGATCGCAAAGGTTCTCCGCTTGCTAATTTCGTCTGTCAGCTTCGCCAAGGTCGTTCCTCCATTATCTGCCGCGTGGGCCGCATCGTTATAACCGATTCAGTATATCATTTTTGGCTGATTGTAGCAAGAAAAATCACCCCCCGGCTCAAAGAGCGCCCCCATCTCCGCGGCAAAGGGTGCCGGGGGATGGGGGCGCAGGCCGTTGGGCGGCGGAATTTATTTTCCGCCCTTGAGCTTCTTCATCCGCTGGTCGTGCGAAAGCTCGCGCTTTCTGATCCGCAGGTTCTTGGGGGTGACCTCAAGCAGCTCGTCGTCCGCGATAAACTCGATGCAGGCTTCCAGCGACATCTTGCGCGGCGGCACAAGGCGGAGCGCCTCATCCGAGCCGGAAGCACGCATGTTGGTCACATGCTTTTTCTTGCAGACGTTGACGACGATATCCTCCGCCTTGGGGGAGGCGCCGACCACCATGCCCGCATAAACGGGGGTGCCCGCGCCGATGAAGAGGTCCCCGCGCTCCTGCGCGTTGTAAAGACCGTAGGTGACCGCCTCTCCCGTCTCATAGGAGATCAGGGAGCCGCTCTGGCGGCTGACGATTTCGCCGCGGTAGGCGTCGTATCCGGCGAAGATGGTTCCGATGATGCCTTCGCCCTTGGTGTCGGTCATGAACTCGCTGCGGTAGCCGAAGAGACCGCGCGAGGGAATCAAAAACTCGATCTTCATCCGCTCGCCGATGGGGTTCATGCTGACGAGGTCGCCCTTGCGGGAGCCGAGCTTTTCGATGACGCTGCCCACCGCGTCGGCGGGTACGTCGATGACCGCCGTTTCAAACGGCTCCATGAGGACGCCGTTTTCCTCATGCATGAGGGCGCGGGGCGCGCCGACCGCGAATTCGTATCCTTCGCGGCGCATCGTCTCGATCAAAATCGAGAGGTGCATCTCGCCGCGTCCGAGTACCCGGAAGCTGTCGGTCGAGGCGCCGTCCTCCACCCGCAGCGACACGTCCTTCAGAAGCTCGCGGTAGAGCCGGTCGCGGATCTGGCGGGAGGTGACAAATTTTCCCTCGCGGCCCGCGAAGGGGCTGTCGTTGACCTGGAAGGTCATCTCCACCGTCGGCTCGGAGATTTTGACAAACTCAATCGGTTCAACCCGCGCGGGATCGCACAGGGTATTGCCGATGGTGATGGCGTCGATGCCGGAAAACATGACGATGTCGCCGGCCTTCGCCTCCTGCACCGAGGTGCGGCTGATTCCTTCAAACTGGTAGATGGCGGTGATTTTCCCCTTGAGATGGATGTCGGGGTTGTGAAAGTCGCAGACTTCGACCGGCTGGTTGACCTTCATTTCGCCGCGCTCAATCCGGCCGACGGCGGTGCGGCCGACGAATTCGTTGTAATCGACGGTCGAAACCAGCACCTGCAGCGGGCCCTCGGCGTCGAGGTCGGGACAGGGGATATATTCCAGGATGGTATCGAAGAGGCAGGAAAGATCCTTGCCCTGCTCGTCGGGCGAGAAGGAGGAGGTTCCCGCGCGGCCCGAGCAGAAAACCATCGGGGCGTCGAGCTGCTCATTCGAAGCGCCAAGGTCGAGCATCAGCTCAAGCACCTCGTCGACCACCTCGTGCACCCGCGCGTCGGGCTTGTCCACCTTGTTGACCACCGCGATGACCGCAAGGCCGAGCTCCAGCGCCTTCGACAGGACGAAGCGGGTCTGGGGCATCGGACCCTCGGCCGCGTCCACCAGAAGCAGAACGCCCGAAACCATGCCGAGCACCCGCTCAACCTCGCCGCCGAAATCGGCGTGTCCGGGGGTATCGACAATGTTGATTTTGACCCCCTTGTATGAGACCGAGGCGTTCTTGGAGAGGATGGTGATGCCGCGCTCCCGCTCCAGATCGCCCGAGTCCATCACGCAGGTATCGACCTGCTGGTTTTCGCGGAAGGTTCCGCCCTGGGAAAGCAGCCCGTCAACCAGCGTGGTCTTACCGTGGTCAACGTGGGCAATGATGGCAATGTTTCTCAAATCCGTTCTTTTCAAGTATTAACACCTAATTCCTTTGGTTTGCCGCCGAAGCGGCTCTATGTTCCGCTGCGAAATGCTTTTTAACCGTACAATTATATCCTTTTCGCGGAAACACGTCAATATTTTTACCGCGCTGATCCTTATTTTTGGCGTTTCACCGCCAAATAATCCTTCCATCCCAGCCGGATTTCACCGCTTTGACGAAAAAGCGGCCTTTCCCCCTGCAAAAGAGAAAGGCCGCCGCGGGCGGGGACGCGCCGTAATCCGGTCCTGCCGCCAAATCATACCCGGCGCCCGGCAAAAGGCCGCCGCGGATAGCGGCGCGCCGCTATCCGGGCTTGCCGTCGAACCGCGTCTTGAGAAGGGCGTCAGCCGTCGGAAGCTCTCCCCGGCCAGTTTTTCATCCAGTCCTCAAACGCGGGGATGGGCAGAGGCCGGGAAAAAACATATCCCTGCACCAGATCACAGCCCATCTCCCGCAGGAAGTCCAGCTGGTCGGTGGTTTCAATTCCCTCGGCGACCGTTTGGGCGCCGATTTTATGCGCGAGCGAGATGATCGACTCAACGAGGTCCTTTGAGCGGCGCCTTGATAAGCGGAGGAAGAACCGGCGGTCAAGCTTAATTGAATCCACGTCGAATTCCATCAGCAGACCCAATGAGGAATAGCCCGCTCCGAAATCGTCGAGGGAACAGAGGAAGCCCATCCGGTGCATCTCCAGAATCTGCGCCTTCACCGTTTCGATGGCTCGGTCCTCAAAGAGAATGGACTCGGTCAGCTCCAGCTCGAGCAGACCCGAAGGGATTCGGTACCGGCGGGCGATTTCTTCGAACGGACGCAGGCAGTCGGACTGTTTGAAATGCCGCCGGGAGAGGTTTACCGAAACCGGGAACGGCTCAAGCCCGCTGTCAATCCACCGCCGCAGGGTCAGGCAGACCTGTTCGAATACATAGAGGTCGAGCTGGCAGATTTTCTCGTTTTTCTCAAAGAGGGGGATGAAGTCGGAGGGGTAGATCATTCCCCGCTGGGGGTGGTGCCAGCGGACCAGCGCCTCGGCGCCGGCGATCCGATCGCCGTCAAGCAGCACCTTCGGCTGCAAAAACACATGAAAATCCCCGCTTTTGAGGGAATCCGCAAACAGGTCGTTGAGCTCGTGCTCGCGAAGCAGCCGCTCTGTGAGGGCGGAATCGTAAAAAGCAGGTCCCTGCGCGCCATGGGGAAGGCTGCGGCAGGCGCTTTTTGCCCGGTCCTGAATGATGGTGATGTCCAGCGCAGGCTCATCGACGATATAAACCCCCTGCGAAAAGCTGAGGCAGGGGCTTTCTCCCCATTGAGGACCGTTGATCTCGTCCGTAATCTTCTGAAGCCGGCGTGCAATGGCTGTCGGTTCGTTTTCGCGCAGGCAGAGGAAAAAGTTATCCGCGTCGGCCCGGGCGGCCGCCTCATCGCCGGAGACGCTCCGCGAAAGGGACTCCATCACTCGCCGCAGGGTGTTATCCCCCTCGGCCGCGCCATAAGTTTCGTTGATCAGCTTAAAGTTCAAAATATTGAGAAGCGCCACCGAGCGGGTGCCGGCCGGAGCGCCCTGCAGCAGCTCCCGGCAGCGGAGCCGGAACGCCGCGTTGTTCATTTCTCCCGTGAGAAGATCCTCAAAAGCGAACCGCTCAAGCTGGCGGTAATAGGCGCGGGAGGCGCGGAAAAAGACAAACAGGATGAGCGCGAGAAGCAGGATCATCCCGGCGGTGATCAGGAAGGTCCGGGTAATATAGCGCTCCACTTCCTGTAAGATCAAATTGGAAGGGACAAGGGTCAGAAGCACCCAGTCATAGCTGTCAAGCGGATGATAGGAAAGAATCAGGTCGGTCCGGTTGGTGGCGGTGAAGGAAAACACCCCGCCGCGGTGGTTTTTCATATCCTCCTGCATTCGTTCAATCCGCCCGACCGCCGCGCGGTCGGATTGTGTGACAAAGATATCATCGAGCTGGAGGAAGGGCTTGAGGTCGGTGGGGGAAATGACGACGCTGCCGTCGGTGTCGATGAGACAGCACAGGCTTTGACCCGAGAAGGCGTTGCTCCGCATCAGCTGCTGCATTTTTTCCCTGTCCTGAATTCCGGCGACGACGCCGGTGATTTGGCCCCCCTCCCAAAGCGGAATCGAATAGAGGATGCTCTGACGGTCGAGGAAGGAGACTCCCTGTTCCCCCCGAAAAGAGGCCCGCACCCCGGGCAGGCCGGCGGCGTCTTCCGGAAGCGGGATGGTGCAGAGCGCAGAGCCATCCGGACGGATCATCGCAAGCGCGCTGAATTCCAACAGCGGCGCCTGCTTGTCCAGAAAGGCCAGCAGCGCAGCTTCACTCATGTCGTTTTGCACATCCGACAGATGGTTCTCCAGCAGCTGCAGGTCCTGATAAAGGTGCAGAAGCTGGAGGTCCAGCCGATCGGCAAGCGGCAGCGAAACGTCGGTCACATAATTTTGCATCCGGCGGTCGATCGCCGTCCACAGTCTGACGGCGTTCCAGAGGGTCACAACCGAAACCAGAACGCTCAGAACGGAAAGCAGGAAAAAGACCCGCTTTTCAGAAAAGGAGTATGCAATTCTTGAAAAATGGTTTTTATCCGAGGGACGGTCCGTTAACTTCATGGCATGGCTCCATACAATCAATCACTTTCAATCGTTATATGTCGATCGTTATATGTCGAAGAGTATTATACATAAATTTTTGGAGCATGTCCACTTAAAAATGAGATTCCAAAGCGAAAAATCGGGCTCCGGGGAAACGGCGGAGAGGACGTGCGGGACCCTCTCCGCCCCCTTTGGCCCCCGGATGCGCCGCTTCCGTCACAGGAGGCCCGCGCCCTCCCGCAGCGCTTCGAGCACCGCGTCGGCGACACAGCAAACCTCGTCGTCGGTCAGGTACGGATGGACCGGCAGGCTGAGCACCTGTTCGCAGAGCGTCTCGCTGAAGGGGAGCGCCCCCTTTCGCAGTCCGAAACAGGCGAACGCCCCCTGAAGATGGAGCGGCTTTGGATAATAGACGGCGCTCGGAATCCCCCGGATGCTCAGGTGCAGCTTCATCCGGTCGCGCTGCATCCGGTCGGGCAGGCGGATGGTGTACTGCGCCCAGGAAGGCTCGGCCTCCGCCGGGATGACGGGGGTTCGCACCGCCCCGGAAAGGCGCTCGGTGTAGAAGGCGGCGATTTCCCGCCGCCGGGCAAGCTCGCGGTCAAAGACCTTGAGCTTTTCAAGCAGAATGGCGGCCTGCAGCGTATCGAGCCGCGAATTCAGCCCCAGAATCCGGTGGTCGTACTTTTCGATTCCGCGGCCGTGCAGGCGCAGCGAATCAAGCAGCTCGGCCCGACGGGAGCGGCTGGTAAAGACCGCGCCCCCGTCCCCATAGCATCCGAGCGGCTTGGTGGGAAAGAAGCTGGCGGCCGCAATCTCCCCGAAGGAGCAGGCGGCGCGTCCGCCGCGGGCGGCGCCGAAGCTCTGGGCCGCGTCCTCGAGCAGCCACAGCCCCTCCCGCCGGACGAGGGGCAGAATCCGGCCGTAATCGGCGGGCAGGCCGAAAAGATCGACCGCGATGACCCCCGCCGGGCGAAGCCTGCCCTCGCGGCGGGTCCGGTCCAGCGCCTCCTCCAGAGCGGCGGGGTCAAGGGTAAAGCTCTCGTCCACCTCCACAAAAACCGGGGTCGCCCCCCGCAGCGCCACCGCCTCGGCGGTGGCGGCAAAGGTGAAGGCGGGCAGAAACACCGCCTCCCCCGGACGCGCCCCGAAGGCAAGCAGCGCCAGCGTTAGCGCGTCGGTTCCGTTGGCGCAGCCCAGCGCGAAGCGGGCGCCCGAGCGCCGGGCGAGGGCGTCCTCCAGCGTCTTGATCTGTGCCCCGCCGATGTACGTCCCCTCCTCCAGAACCTCTCCGACCGCGGTCAGAATTCCGGGAGAAAGCGCCTGATATTGACGTGAAAGTCCTGAAAAATCCATCATCTCCGCCCTCCGGCGCCGGGAAACAGGCGCGATTTTTTGCTGCGGCGTACCATCTGCCATCCCTCCGATCGTGCGGCGGCGCATGGGCATGGCCATTTTGCCGCGCTGCTACAGAATATGAAACGGAAAGAAAAAAGATAACAAAAAAACGCCGCGGAATGCAGCTTTTGCATCCCGCGGCGCACAGGGGAAAATCCAAGGCTTTGCCAGTTGCGCATATACGGACAGTTTTGCGCCCCATGGCGCATCGGAAAATCCAAGGCTTTGTCGGCCGCGCACATGTGGACGGTTTTTGCGCCCCATGGTGCACCCGAAAATCCAAGGCTTTGTCGGCCGCGCACATGCGGACGTTTTTTTGCGCCCCATGGCGCACCGGAAAATCCAAAGCTTTGCCGGCCGCGCATATGCGGACGGTTTTTGCGCCTCATGGCGCACAGGGGGCAAGATTCAAAGCGACAGCAGATACTGTCCGTAGTGGGTCATCCGGAGGCTTTCCCCGATTGCGCGGAGCTGTTCGCGGCCGATCCAGCCCTGTTCAAAGGCGATCTGTTCGGGACAGGCGACGGCACACCCGCTCTTCCGCTGGATTTCCCGGATGGCGCAGCCGGCCTGAAGCAGGCTGTCGGCGTTGCCGGCGTCGAACCAGACGGTGTCCGGGTCGAGGGGGATGACCGACAGCTCTCCGCGTTCGAGATAGGCGTTGTTGACCGAGGTGATCTCCAGCTCGCCGCGGGCCGAAGGGGTCAGGTGCCGGGCGATCCCGACCACCTGATTGTCATAGAAATAAAGCCCCGGCACGATGAAGTTTGATTTTGGATTCTGCGGTTTTTCCTCGATGCTGATCGCCCTGCCGCTCTGGTCGAACTCGACCACGCCGAAGGGGCGGGGGTCCTCGACCGGAAGACCGAAAACGGTGCCTCCGGAACGGGATCTGCCCGCCTGCTCGAGCTGGGCGGACAGCGTGGGGCTGTAAAAGACGTTGTCGCCGAGGACGAGGCAGACCGAATCGCTGCCGATGAACTCCTCGCCGACAAGGAAGGCGTCCGCGATGCCGCGCTGAACCTTCTGTTCCCGGTAGGAGAGCGACAGCCCGAGCGAATGCCCGTCCCCGAGCAGCTTTTCGAAGGGGAACTGGTCATCGGGCGGCACAATTACAAGAATCTCGCGGATTCCGGCCTGCATCAAAACGGCGAGGGGATAATAGAGCAGCGGCTTGTCATACAGCGGAAGCAGCGGCTTGCAGATCGGCTTGGTGATCGGGTAGAGGCGGGTTCCTTTGCCCGCGGCGAGGATAATTCCCTTCATATGGTCGGCTCCTTTTCAATCTGTGCGCGGGAACGGCCCGCACGCCTTTATTCTATCTGCTTGTGAAGAAACGTTTTCCGCTCCGCGCGGCATTGCAATCCGGGCGGACATCCGCTGAAGCTCCCGCGGGCGCGGCCCGGTCCGCTGCGAGAGCGTTTGCTTGTTGGGAATCTCCCAAACCCACGCCAAGCTGTAATTTACCTTTCCTTTTTAATAATATAGGCTTGTAAACTTTTTTGACAGCCATTCTTTTCATAAAAATTTTCTGCTGTTGGCTGTGATCCAAAATATAACATGGTGGGCGTATTATCCTTTGCAAGTTGAAGAAGTTTGCTTCCAATACCTCGTTTTTGATATTGTGGAAGAACAAGTAATTCTGTAATTGTTCCAAAATAGTAACCGTCAGAAAGAATACGCAAACAACCTACTAACTTTTTATTATCATAGGCTGTTATGTTTAATGTTTTGGATAATGCGCTCTTTGTTTGTTCTATATCATAATCGCCTTTCCATACTTGATTAACAAAAGAAATAAACACTAACGCACTAAGCTCTCTATCGTCTACTTTGTAATCCATCGCTGTACCTCATCAACTTCAAGCTGTCACTTTGTATAGAAATATTATAGCATCCATACATGGCTTTCTCTATTACTTTCCTCATTATGTACGAAACAGCAGAGCCGGGAGAGCAAAAGCAACGAGTGATTTCGCCCTCACATAGGAGGCTTTTTTATATCGCCATTGAAAATTCGGACGCCGGTTGGGCGCCAAAGCGTCAAAAATGAATGCTGTTTTGAGCCCTCAAAATTGAGAAAAAGCCAGCATTTACAGAGGAGTGAGGGTCAAGCTTTTTGATGCCGCAAAATCAAACGCAATTTTTAATAGTATACCACAGGGCCCGGGTCTTTTCAAACCGAATCGGCGCTCGTTCTGCCTAACGGCGGAGCCGGGGCGGGCCTGTCTTTGGGCGATAACGACGATTCTTTGCAGACAGGGGGAGAATTGTCGGCCTGCGGCTTGAATTCCGCGCGGCGGTTGGATATAATTTACCTCATAGGCGCTTTTTGCCGGAATGCGGCAAAGCGCCCGAATGCAGGAAGCAGAAAGGAGAAGGTACGATGCGGCCAGACGCCAGCGGGGCCTGGGGCTTTGTCTTTACGCCGGAGAAACGGCCGGGTATCGGATGCCGGGTCCAAGAGCTGCTTCGCCGATCCCGCCGATGTCGCGGCTGAGGGCCGGCCATCGGAAAAAATGCACAGCGCCCGGCCGGGAAAAGTCCCGGGGCGGGCGGCGCGATATGGAAAGGGGAAACGGCAGTCATGTTTACCGTCAGAAAATTCAACCAGATTTCGGATATTATCGGAAAGCATCTCGATCAGAGACATTATGAGATTTCAGAGGACGCGCAGAGCTATGAGGGAATCCTTGTGCGCTCGGCCGACCTGCTCTCGGCGGAATTCCCGCCCGAGCTGGTGGCGATCGCACGCGCGGGCGCGGGATACAACAACATCCCCGTCGACCGCTGCACCGAGCAGGGCATTGCCGTCTTCAACACCCCCGGCGCCAACGCCAACGCCGTCAAGGAGCTTGTGCTCTGCGGGCTGCTGCTCGCCGGACGGCGGATTATCGACGCCAACCGCTGGCTCGAAAGCCTGCATGAGGAGCATGCCGAGGGAATCGAGAAGCTGGTCGAGAAGGGCAAGAAGCAGTTTGTCGGGCCGGAGCTGATGGGCAAGACCCTCGGCGTCGTCGGTCTGGGCGCGATCGGGGTCATGGTGGCCAACGCGGCGGTTCAGGGGCTGGGGATGAAGGTCCTCGGCTACGATCCCTATCTCTCGGTTGACGCCGCCTGGCATCTGTCGAGCGAGGTCGGCCGGGTCAAGAGTCTGGAGGAAATCTACACCTCCTGCGATTACATCACACTGCACCTGCCGCTCAACGACCAGACCCGCGGAATGATCGGAGAGACGGCAATCCAGTCGATGAAGCCGGGTACGGTGCTGCTCAACATTGCCCGCGGCGGCCTTGTCAGCGAGAAGGCGCTCATCGCCGCCCTTGAGTCCGGCCAGCTTCGCCACTATGTCACCGACTTTCCCGATGAAGGGATTCTCGGGGTCAAGGGGGTCATCGCCACCCCGCATCTCGGCGCCTCCACACCCGAGTCGGAGGAGAACTGTGCCGAAATGGCCGCCCGGCAGCTGCGCGCTTTCATCGAGGACGGCAACATTGTCAACTCGGTCAACCTGCCGCGCTGCGAGATGCCGCGTATGGGCGGTTACCGCATTTCGGTCATCAACCGCAACATCAAAAATATGGTCGGGCAGATTACCGCCGCGCTCGCCGAGAGCGGCTGCAACATTGAGCACATGGTCAACAGCAGCCGCGGCGAGTGGGCCTATACGATGCTCGATCTCACCACCGCTCCCGATCAGGCCTGCATCGACCGCATTTCTGCGATTGACGGAGTGGTACGGGTCCGCACGCTGTTCTGAGAGCGCCATGGGGCCGCGCCCCGCTCGGGGGCCCGCGTGCTTTTGACACCGCGCATATACGCCGGAAGGACGGGATGCGCTCTGTGCGGAGCCTGCACTGCCTCTGGCGCCCCGCGTATAAAAAGCCAGCCGCGCTGGGCCCGCGCCGCCTTTGGCGCCGCGTATATGCAAAACCGGCCGCGTCCGGCAAAAGGCCCACGCGTCTCTGTCCGCACCGAAAACGGCAGGACTCTCCTGCCGCGCGCTTCGAAGAAAGGATGAACAGGACCTGATGAACCCGTTTCAAGCAGCCTTCGCCGAGGTCGGCGCGGCGGTGCCGCGCATCCTGCTGCCTCGTCCCGGCACCGACCTTCACCGTTTCTCGGTGATCGCCTGCGACCAATTTACCTCCGCGCCCAGATACTGGGAGGCCGTCGAGAATGTCGTGGGCGACGCGCCCTCGGCTCTGCGGCTGATGCTTCCTGAAATCCGGCTTTCGCAGGATAATGGCGAACAGATCGCGCGGATCAACCGCACGATGCGGCAGTACCTCAGCGACCGCACCCTTGTGGAGATCGGGGAGAGCCTGGTCTTTCTGCGGCGGCGGACTTCCACCGGAGTCCGGCGGGGGCTGCTCGTCGCCCTCGACCTTGAACAGTATGACTACCGCGCCGGAGCAAAGACGATGATCCGCGCGACCGAAGGGACGGTTGTCGATCGCCTGCCGCCGCGGGTTGAGATCCGGCGGGGGGCGCCGCTGGAGATGCCGCATGTCATGGTGCTGATCGACGACCGGGAAAACCGCCTGATGGATACCCTCGACGCGCGCCGCCGCTCGCTTGAGTGCCTCTATGATTTCAGCCTGATGCAGGGGGGCGGGCACCTGACCGGCTACCGGGTCGATGATCCCCGGCTGCTTCTCGAGGTCGCGGAGCAGCTTTCCGCCCTCCGGGAGCAGGGGGACGGCTTCCTCTATGCCATGGGGGACGGCAACCACTCCTTTGCCGCGGCCAAAGTCTGCTGGGAGGAGCTCAAGCCCACCCTCACCCCCGCCGAGCGGGAGCGGCATCCCGCGCGCTGGGCGCTGGCCGAGCTGGTCAGCCTGCACGATCCGGCGCTGGCCATCGAACCGATCCACCGGGTGCTCTGCGGGGTGGACCCGGCGGCCGTACAGCGGGAGATCGGCTTTGACGCCGCCTGTCCGCCCGACGCGCAGGTTTTGCAGCCGATGCTCGACCGCTGGCTGGCGGAGCATCCCGAAGCGGGCATCGATTACGTCCATGGCGCGGAGGAATGCCGCCGCGCCGCTCAAGAGGCTCCCGACCGGCTGGCGGTCGTTTTCCCGCCCTTTGACCGCGGCTCCCTCTTCGAGGTGGTGCGGGAAAAGGGGGCGTTTGTCCGCAAGAGCTTCTCCCTCGGAGAAGGACGTGACAAACGCTACTATCTCGAGTGCCGCCGGATCAGCCCCGACGGTGGAGAAATTTGACAGCCGCCGCCGGATCGGCTATGATAAGAGAAATAGGAATGTTCGGCAATCCGTTTTGCCCTGTCAAATCGAAGGAGAGACAACATGAACCCTCCCGGTACCCCGGCGGCGTGGCCCTGGCTTGCCGCGCTGCCCTTCCTGCTATCCATCCTGCTCAATCTCGCCGAATCGGCCGCCGTCTATCTTGACGACGGCGAGCTGCACCGACGCAAAAGCGCCGGAGAGCGCCGGGCGGTGACGGTCGCCGCGCTGCTTGAGCGCCACGACCGCACCGAGCTTGCGGTGCGGATCGTCTCGGCGGGCGGACTCGCCATTTCCGCTCCCGCGGCATGGCGGCTTGCCGCGCCGCTGGGCTCCCTGCCCGCGTGGGGCGCTCTCGCGGGCTGGAGCCTGCTCTATTTTTCGCTCGGGGTGGTCGCGCCCCGGCGTCTGGCCGGATATTTTCCCGATGTCTTCGCTTATTCGCTGGCCGGACTTCTGCGCCTCGCCTGTATTGCGGTTTCCCCGCTGCGCTGTCTGATCGGCGCTCTCTCGGGGCTGCCGGTGCGTCTGGCGGGAAGAAATCCCAACGAACCGCCCCATTCGGTGACCGAGGAGGAAATCCGGATGCTGGTCGATGAGGGGGAGGAGCGCGGCGCGATCGAAGAGAGCGAAAAGAAGATGATCAACAGCATCTTTGAATTCGACGACCGCGACGTTTCGGAGGTCATGACCCACCGCACCGAGGTGGCGGCGGTGCCGGTCAACGCCACCCTCCGGGAGGTCGCCAAGGTGGCGATCGAAACGGGATATTCCCGCATTCCGGTTTACGAAGAGGACATCGATTCGATCTGCGGCATTGTCTACGCCAAGGATTTGATTGCCTATATCGACCGTCCCGGCGAGTTTAACCTCGCCTCGCGGATGCGTCAGCCGCTTTATGTGCCCGAGTCAAGCAGCTGTTCCGACGTGTTTTCGCTGCTGCAGCGGAAAAAGACCCAGCTTGCCGTCGTCGTTGATGAATACGGCGGCACCTATGGCATCGTCACGATGGAGGACCTGCTCGAAACGATTTTCGGGAATATTCAGGACGAATACGACCGCGAAACGCCGGAGGCCGTCACTCTCGGAGAGGGAGTTTATCTGCTTGACGGCTCGATGGGAATTTCCGAGGCCGAGCAGCTGCTTGAAATCGAGATCCCCGAGGATTCCGACGCGGACACCCTCGGCGGATTTGTCACCGAGCTGTTGGGCGGGGTGCCCAAGAGCATCCAGCCGCCGCCGGTCGTCTCCTTCGGCGGGGTCACCTTCACCGTGGTCCATGCCGACGAACGGCGGATCGATAAGATCCGCGCGGCCGTCGATCCGCGGCGGGACGGGGAAGAATAAGAAAAAACGGCGCGGCCTTCGGGCACGCGCCGCTTTTTTGGGCGGAAAGGGCGTAAAAATGCGATTTTTTACAAAAAATTCAGTTTTCTTTTGACAGTGCCGGACACTCGTACTATAATAAAAGGCATCAAAACCAGATGGAATTTGGAAAGGGGATATCCTGTATGGAGAAAAAGAACATCGACTGGTCGAATTTAGGATTTGCTTATATGCAGACCGATAAGCGGTATGTTTCGGTTTACAGGGACGGTCAGTGGGATGAGGGCAGGCTCACCGAGGATGCGACGGTGACGATCAACGAGTCGGCGGGCGTGCTGCAATATGCCCAGACCTGCTTTGAAGGACTCAAGGCCTATACCACCGAGGACGGGCATATCGTCTGCTTCCGCCCCGACCTCAACGCCGAGCGGATGATGAACACCTGCAAACGCCTGATGATGCCGGTTTTCCCGAAGGAGCGGTTCCTTGACGCGGTGGAGCAGGTGGTTCGCGCGAACGCCGCCTATGTGCCGCCCTATGGCTCGGGGGCGACCCTCTATATCCGTCCCTACCTCTTCGGCTCCGGCCCGGTCATCGGCGTCGCTCCCGCTCCTGAATACACCTTCCGGCTCTTCTGCACCCCGGTCGGCCCCTATTTCAAGGGCGGCGCCAAGCCGATCAAGCTCTGTGTCAGCGATTACGACCGCGCGGCTCCGCACGGCACCGGCCACATCAAGGCGGGGCTCAACTACGCGATGAGCCTCTATGCCGGCTATGAGGCGCATGACCGCGGCTTCAATGAGAATCTCTACCTCGACGCGGCGACCCGCACCAAGGTTGAGGAAACCGGCGGCGCGAATTTCCTCTTTGTTACCAAGGACGGCAAGGTTGTCACCCCCAAGTCGCCCTCGATTCTGCCCTCGATCACCCGCCGTTCGCTCATGGTGGTGGCCCGCGACATCCTCGGCCTCGAGTGCGAGGAACGCGAGGTTTATTTCTCGGAACTCAAGGACTTTGTCGAGTGCGGCCTCTGCGGCACCGCGGCGGTCATTTCTCCGGTCGGCCTGATCGACGACCACGGCACCGAGATCCGTTTCCCCTCGGGCATGGAGAAGATGGGCCCGGTCATCCAGAAGCTCTACGATACCCTCACCGGCATCCAGATGGGACGCATCGAGGGGCCGAAGGGCTGGGTGCACACCATCCTGTAAAAAATCCGCGGCAGCAATGGGCCGGACGGGGAAATTCCCGTCCGGCCCATTTTGAAGGGAAAGGAAAAAAACGATGGAGTTCAACGAGATGGTCCATGCGACAATCGCCGCGCGCTTTCACGTCCGGCTGACCGGGGCGTTCGGGGAACGGGGGCGGATGGCTTTCCTCCATGCGACCCGCTGCTATGCCGAACAGCGCGGCCGCCGGATGGCCCAGCGGGCGATCCGCGACGGGGTGGAGGTTCTCGATTGGGGGGCCTACCTGCGGTACGGCGAGTGGGAGAACACCGGTGACGCCAAGCGCCTCGGCTGTGCCAATCAAAAGGAGGTGCTTTCCCTCTCTCCCGATTACGTCATCCGGATTACCTCCTGCCCCTGGCATGCGCGGTTTGCCGAGCTGGGGCTTACACAGGCGGGACGGGACTACTGCCGGGACCTCGACAGGTCGATCGCCCGCGGCTTCAACCCCGATCTCGTCTTCGAGCTGAAATGCACCCTCCATGACGGCCCCTGCTGTGTGCAGGCGATGCGCGGGGCTGATTTCGCACCGGGGCAGGATCATCCGTCCCGCAATCCCGGCGCTCTGCGCGGCTTTGAGTACCACTGCGGACATTCCTATTGGACCTACCGGCGGATTGCCGGGGCGGTCTTCGGCGCCGAAGGGAGACAGGCGGCTGAACAGGTGCTGTCCGACCTCGCGGAATACTGCGGAAAGGAGACGGCCGAACGCCTGCTGCGCTTCCGGGAGGTTGATTTTAACCTCTGCGATTAAGCCATGCCCCCCGGTTAGGCCGGGGACTTGTGTAAGCCCCGGAAGGGCTTCATACCGGCAAGCCTCTCAAGAGGCGCTGAATCATCCGCCTCCTGCGTCACTTGCACGACGGCCCGTAAACAGGCGATTCCTGTTCCAACGGCGGCAAAAAGGGCGTTCTCCGTCGGAGAACGCCCTTTTCCATTGCAATGAAGCGAAGCTTACTTGATCTCGACCTTGGCGCCGGCCTCGGTGAACTGAGCGGCAAGCGCGTCGGCGTCGGCCTTCGAAACACCGGTCTTGAGGGGCTTGGGAGCGTTGTCGACCAGCTCCTTGGACTCCTTGAGGCCCAGGCCGCAAACTTCCTTGACGAGCTTGATAACGCCCATCTTGGCGGAACCGGCCTCGACGAGGATGACGTCGAACTCGGTCTTCTCCTCAGCAGCGGCAGCCGCGGGAGCAGCACCGCCGGCCATCATAACGGGGGCGGCGGCGGAAACGCCGAACTCCTCCTCGATCGCCTTGACGAGCTCGTTGAGCTCGAGAACGGTCAGGGTCTTGATTTCTTCTACAAACTTCGTGATCTTCTCAGAAGCCATGACAGTTACCTCCTGTTATTTCATAATGTTCAGATTGTGTTGCCGGGCTTATTCGGCGGGAGCGGCTTCGGGAGCGGCCTCGGGAGCAGCCTCCTCGGCGGGAGCGGCTTCGCCCTGCTTCTCCGCGATCGCGTTGATCGCGCAGGCGAGGCCTCTGAGGTTGCCGGTAAGGGCGGAAAGCAGCATCGAGAGCAGCCCTTCCCTGCTGGGCAGGCTTCCGAGCTCCTTGACCTTGGCCGCGTCGATGACGCCGCCGTCAACAAAGCCGGCCTTGACGGTAAACTTGCCCTTGGAGCCGTCGGCGTACTTGGTCAGGATCTTCGCGGCGGCAACCGGGTCGCTCTCGCTGACCGCGAGGGCGCTGGTCCCCGACAGATGATCCTTCAGGTCGTGGAAGCCGACCTGATCGGCGGCGCGCTCGAGCAGAGTGTTCTTTACGACAAAGTAATGAACGCCCGCTTCGCGCAGCTCACGGCGGAGCTTGGTGTCGTCGGCGACGGTAATCCCCTTGTAATCAACGAGGACACCCGCGGTCGAGTGCTGCAGCTTCGCGGCGAGGTCTGCGACGACCGCCTGCTTCTGTGCTAAAATCTTTTCACTGGGCATCTGGATTCACCTCCTGCAATGGGTTCGTGTATCCAATCCAAAACAAAAGCAGCAAAAAGCCCTTTTCCACGAAAGACGCGGAAAAGGGCGGTTCAAAGCGATTTTCATCCTTTGTGCTCTTTCCTCGGCAGGCGGGAATCCCCATTACGCCAGCGGCACCTGCTGTCTTTGGATCGTGACAACAGAGCTACTATAGCATAACGCGGGGAGCTTGTCAAGAAAAAATTCGCATATTGATGCCGCATCGAAGCCGTTTTCAGTCTCCGCCGCGCCGGGAAAGGACCGCCTCGAGCACCGGCAGCAGCCGCCGGGCGGCGGCTGCCGCGCAGAAGCCCAGCAGCGCCCCGGCGAAGACGTCGAGCGGGTAGTGCATCATCAGGTAAATTCGGGAAAAACCGATGAGCGCGGCGAGCGGCAGGGCGAAGCAAAAGAGGCGCCGGTGCCCCGCGAGCCCGACCGAGCAGGCGGCGGCAAAGGCATGCAGCGTGTGGCCCGAGGGAAAGGAGAACGCCTCCCGGGAAGGCGGAATCAGCAGCAGGATCGACGGATCGGCCGCATAGGGGCGCGGTCTTGCAATCAGGTTTTTGAGCAGTCCGTTGCCAAACAGCAGGCCGAGCGCCATCGCCAGCAGGACGGCGGCCCCCGTGCGGCGGGTGGCCGGGCGGAGCAGAAGAACGGCGGCGAGCAGCAGCCAGATCAGGCCGAGGTCCCCGAGCCGGGTGATGAAAACCATGATCCGGTCGAGAAGAGGGGAAGAAAAAAGCCCGTGAATCCGAAAAAGCAGGGCGGAATCAAAGGCGGCAAGGCTCATGGTATCTCCTCCGGTTCCGGATTTTGGAGGGCAAAGAGGGCGCGCAGCTCACCGTCGGTCAGCTCGCGGCAGCCGCCCTCCGGCAGGGAGGGGTCCAGCGCCAGTCCGCCGATCCGCACACGGCGCAGGGCGGTCACCTTTGCGCCGTTCTGGTCGAACATCCGCCGCACCTGATGATAGATGCCCTCATAAATGGTGACCCGGGCGCGCAGCGCCGAGAGCGGCTCGAGCAGAGCCGGGGAGGAACGCTCGCCGCCGCCGAGATAGACGCCCTTCGCAAACTCCCCGACCAGCGCCGGGGTCAGAACCGGCGCGTCGAGGGTGACCTCGTAGACCTTCGGCAGATGCTTTCTCGGAGCCACCAGCCGGTGGGCAAAATCGCCGTCGTCGGTCAGAATCAGCATCCCGGTCGAGTATTTGTCCAGCCGTCCGGCGGGGAAAAGCCCGCGGCGGAAAAGCGGTGCGGGAACCAGCCCCAGCACCGTCGGGCTGCGAGGGTCGTCGGTGGAGGAAACGACCCCGAGCGGCTTGTTCATCAGCAGATAGAGATGCTCCCGGTAGAGGAGCGGCCTGCCGTCGAGCAGCACCCGCTGCACTCCGGGATCGGCCTTGCGGCTTCCGCTTTTGACGGTTTCCCCGTCAACGGTGACCGCTCCCGAAGAGAGCTTCCGCTTGGCGTCGCTTCTTGAAAGCCCCGCCGCATTGCTCAAAAGCTTGTCAAGCCGGATCTCCGCCATCCGTATCCCTCCGTTTTTTTATTGTGGCTGCCCGCCGCCTCGCGGCGCGGCCGGCAACAGCGTTTCCACATCCTTCACTTTGCCCAGGGCAGCGCCCTGCGGCAACAGGAAAAGGATGCCTCCGCGGTTAATTTCAATGCTGGAAATCTCCATCTCCTTTACGTCGGGAGCCGGCCCGCTGTTTACGTCCACGTAATGCGGCGCGCTTTCTTTCAATGAAAATCGGATGACAATTTCCTCCGGTTCATACGCCGCCGAAACCGCGCCGAACTTTTCCGGGAACAGCGCAATCAGAGCGCCGGTGAAGCTTTGTGCCTCGTCGGAATCCATTGCCGCTGACACCCAACCGCCGCCGGTTTGATACGAAACCGACGCCGCGCCGAGCAGAATGTCGGGCAGGGGCTCCACACGTGAGGGAGTATCCGGCAAAACGGAACTCTCCTTCCGGCTGATTGCCGCCTGCGGTTCCCCGCGTGGGGACGCGGCATCACAGCCAGCCAGAAGCAGTATGCAAGCCAGCAGGAGCGCCAACGCCTTTCTCATCGGTAAGCATCCCCTTTCCGTGAATCGGGCGGTTCCCGCACACCGCTCTTATCGGTGGAAGAATCGCGCGGCCCCGTCAGCCTATCTGGATTCCCCGTCCCTGCCGGCGGAAAGGACGAGCGAGAGGGAGCAGGCCGCCGCGTAGAGGGAAACGGCGGAGATCACCGCGAGGCGGGGCAGAGCGGGACCCATTCCGGCGTCGCCGAGCACCGCCGCCGCCGCGAGCTGGCCCGCCGCGAGCGGGAAGCCGAACAGAGCGGTGAGGAAGCCGCGCGTCACGCAGGCGCGGCGGCTCAAAGGGATATTCGCCACACAGCGGGTGTGCGCGAGCAGGAACAGGGTGGCGCTGACCAAAAAGAGGACCTCAAGCGTCTGATCCGAGGCGGTGGAAACCTGCCGGAATCCGAAGAAGCGGTCCACCATATTCAGCGTCTGCCAGAGCACCGGAATCAGGGCCAGCATCCCCTGAATGCCCGAACGGGCGGCGCCACTGAGCAGCACGATGGCAAGGCAGAGAAAAACGCCGCCCGAGGCAATGCCCAGAAGATGCTCCAGAAGCTGAAGCAGCCGGGGCATCTGGTTGATGAGCCGGGCGTCCGGACTGATCGCAAGCACCCGCAAAAGGCCGGAAACGCTGTCCGCCAGCAGCACCGCGCCGAGCAGCGCCGCCGTGCACTCGAGCCAGCGGTTCCCCTTGAGAAAGGCGGAGCTTTCGTCCTGTTCCCGCCAGCCGAACCAAAGCAGCCCCGCCCCCGAGAGGATCAGCACCGCCGCAAAGGCCCATGCGAGCGGAGCGCCGCCCAGATAAAAGCCGGTTTCGAGATCGACAAACAGCACCTTGAGAAGAGCGCGCAGAAGGACCGCCGCCCCCGTGCCGGCAAGAAAAATCTTGAGACTCTTTCGATACATCTTTTCCGAACCTTTCCGACAGCCGGTGCGGATGGACAACATATTCCATTGCCTGTCCGCATAGTCTGATAATACGGATCTTATCTTACCCGATTCCAGGGGCAAAGTCAATCATGGAAGGGAGCAACCGATATGCGAAGCTTTCTGGCCTTTGCCGCCCTGCTGGCGGTGCTGGCGCTCATCATCCCGTTTGGCGCGGCCCTCGCTCTGCCGGGGAGCCTGCCCGCAGGCCCGGCGCGGTCCGCCGCGTCCCAAACGGAGCCGCCGCGGGCGTCCTCGGAGAATCCGTCCGCCTCCGTCCCCGACTCCGGCTCGGGCGGCGGAGAAGAAACGGGTTCATCCGCCCCGGCCTTTGGCACGTCCGGCATGGAGGAGTCCGGTTCATCCGTTTCGGCGCCGTCCTGGACGGCGGACAGGGAAACCGGCAGCTTTCTTGTCTATGACCGGGGCACCGGCGAGCTGATGAACCTTGAGGCGGGGGAATACATTCTCGGGGCGCTTGCCAGCGAGATGCCGCCCTCCTTTCACGCCGAGGCACTCAAGGCGCAGGCGGTGGCGGCCCACACCTGGGCCGTTTACAGTGCGAATCAGCACCGGGAACATCCCGACGAATCGATTCGGGGGGCTGATTTTTCGGTCGATACCACCCGGGACGAGGGATATGTCCCGAAGGAGCGTTTTTTCTCCCGCTATGGGGCCAACGCCGAGCTTTACTGGCCAAAGCTGGCGGAAGCGGCGCGCCAGGCTGAATCGCTGCTGCTCACCTACGACGGGGAACCGGCGCTGACCGTCTATCACTCGATGAGCGACGGGAAAACCGAGGCCGCCGAGAATGTCTGGCAGGCATCTCTGCCCTATCTGGTTCCGGTGGAAAGCGAGGGGGATGTCCTTTCGCCCGATTATGCCGTCACCGAAACCTTTGACCAGAAGACGATGCGGTATCTCCTTGAACAGGCCTTCGGCGGAGTGACCCTCAGCGACCAAGATCCCGCCGGCTGGATCGAACCGCTCGAAAGAAGCGGTTCGGGCTATCTCCTTTCGGTCCGGGTGGGGGACCGGACGGTGCACGGTCAGGAGCTGCGCAACGCGCTGAGCCTGCGCTCAAGCTGCATCGAAATTTCTTACGGCGGCGGGACCTTCACCGTCAAAACGAAGGGCTACGGCCATGGGGTGGGGATGAGTCAGTACGGCGCCGATTTTATGGCGCGGCAGGGGGTTGTCTGCGCCGGGATTCTCGCCCACTATTACCCCGGCACCGTTCTCATGCAGGTATCGCGGACAGACGGTGCCGCATAACCTGTAAAGAGAATACCATATCCTGCCGAAAGGATGGTGAGAGAGATGAACCTGAGCCCCAAACAAATCGACGGGCTGCTGAAGATGGCGGGCAGCCGCCTGGGCCGCGACCCGCAGCAGCTGCGCCGGCAGCTCGAGAGCGGCAACCTCCAGCAGATTACACAGGGGATGAACCCGCAGCAGCAGCAGCAGGTTGCAGAAATCCTCAAGGACCCGCAGGCGATCGCCCGCTTTGTGGAAAACCCCCAGGTACAGCAGATGATCGCACAACTGATGAAAGGCCGATAAAGAGATGGAAGACCTCGCCTCGATGATTACCCAGTTTCTCGGCAGCGAGGAGGGGATGAACCAGCTGCGCGCCGTCACCGAAGCGCTCGGCCTTGACTCCCCCGGCGCCGGGAACGGCGGCACGCCGCCCGCCGCCTCCAATCCCCCGCCGCAGCAGGCGGGAGGAACGGCCGGCGGCCCGGATCTCGGGGCGCTCTTTTCCTCGCTGGGCGGGGGCGGCGGAAGCTCGGACGCCGGCTCCCCCGGGCTGGACCTCAATACCATACTTTTGCTGGGACGGGCGGTTTCCGCCTTCAACCAGGAGGACCGCAACACCGAGCTGCTGCGTGCTCTCAAGCCCCATTTTTCCCAGGAGCGGGCCAAAAAGGTGGATGATGCAATCAAAATTTTACAGCTCATCCGTCTGCTGCCGCTGGTCAAGGACCTTGGAATCCTGCCCAGCCTGAGGGGAGGGGACGGCTCATGAGCGCGATGCGCTCGATGCCCGCCGACGCGGGACTGCTCTCGCTCCAGCAGGAGGCGCTGCAAAGGGTCCGCCAGATGCAGCAGCGCGCCCGCTTTGCGGTGGAGGGCGGGCCCGGCGGGAATACGCCGCCGTCCTCCGCGCAGGCCGCGCCCGCTTCGGCGTCCTTTTCCCAGCAGGGGGAGTCGTCCCAGCCGCCGGGAGCCGCGCCCGCTTCGGCGTCCTTTTCCCAACAGGGGGAGTCGTCCCGGCCGCCGGGAGCCGCGCCGCCGAATCCTTCCATGCCGGGCGGGGACGCGCAGCGTTCCGGTCCGCGGCAGGGTTTTCGGCCTCCAGGTCCTCCTCCCCCTGCGGGGCAGAAGCCGCAGCGTCCCTCCGGCGCCGAGAATATCCTCTCCCAGCTGTTCGGCGGAGGCGCGCGGCAGCAGTCCCGCGGGCAGGCTCCGGGAAGCCCGCCCGCCCCGGGAAAGCAGAGCGGGGCAAACGGACTCCTCGACCTGATCCGGGGCGGACTTGGCGGCGGGGAAGCCGCCGGTCTGGGGGACAGCCTGCGCGGCTCGATTGCTTCGGCAAGCAAGCCCCTTTCCGACCTGCTTGACGCCTTCTCGATCGACGGGGAAAAGCTGTTGATTCTTCTTGTCATGTGGGTGATCTTTAACGAGCGCAGCGATAACAAGACGCTGCTGCTTGCGCTGGGATATCTGCTGCTGTGATGCGAAGATCCGGCCGCGCAGCGCCGAAGACCCCCGCGGCTAAAAGCCGCGGGGGTCTTCCCCGGTTTTTGCGATCTTTTCTTGATTGAAAGTTTAATTTATGTTAAACTCATAGCCAAACGTCAAAGTAAAATCGGGGGGTTTCGTATGTGGAGTCGGTATCAGCTGAAACAGGCGGCGAAGGATATCCTGTCCCGCCATTACTGGGAGCTTTTCGCGGCGGCGCTGGTCTATGGCCTGATCAGTTCCGGCGCTTCTTCGTTGGCCGGGGTGGTTTCGCAGGTTGCGAGCCTGCCCGCCGCGCTGCTTAATCTGATCAATATCGAGCAGTCGCGGGATGTTCTGATATCCTTCGGCGCGATGGGCGGTATGGTCGCCATCGGGACGCTGGTCGGAGTGGCGGTGAACGTCTTTATCACTGCGCCGCTCGAAACGGGGGCCAGCCGCTATTTTCTTGAATCCACGCAGGAGCGGCTCAACTTCGGCAATCTGTTTTATGCCTTTACCAGCGGCAAATACGGGAATATCGTCTTTGTCAATTTCCTGCGGTCGCTCTTTCTCTTCCTTTGGTCGCTGCTGCTGGTCATCCCCGGCATTGTGATGGGATACGCCTATTCCATGGTGCCTTATCTGCTCGCCGAGAACCCCGCGCTCGACTACCGCAGGGCGCTTTCCCTCTCGAAGGACATGACGCAGGGCCATAAGTGGGATATCTTTGTGCTGGAGCTTTCGTTTATCGGCTGGTTCCTGCTCGGCGCGCTGGCCTGCGGATTAGGCACCCTCTTCGTCAACCCCTATTACCACTCGACCCGGGCCCAGCTTTATGTGGCGCTGCGGGCGATCGCCCTCGACCGGGGAATCGTTGCCCTCTCTGAGCTGGAAGGCCGGACGGAATAAGGAGAAAACAGCGGGGACAGCCGCTTTGTGTGCGTTGATTCCCAGAAGCAGGATGCCGTCAGGATTTTGGCGGACCGGGTGACCGGCGTTAATTTTTGACCAGAAGGGTGTTTGCCGCCGCAAAAAGACCGTTGCCGGGCATGGAAAACCGTGGCGTGACGATGCGGGAATTGATGAAGTTTCAGCACGGCAAGCGGGGATTTATGAAGAAAACCGATTTTATGAGAGCCTGCATTTTCAGCGCCATGGTGAATATTGCTGCGGCCATTATATTATTCGGAAAAGGCGCGCCGGAAATGAACAATTTAGAAACGGGCATCCCCGCCGTCCTTTGTATCATTGCGGCAATCCTTGTTATCATTCAGATCAGGAAAGAAAAGGAAGGCAAATAACTGTCCATTTATCGGGACAGATCATTGCGTTTACGCGATTCCTATTCCGCCGGCTGAAAACCACGGAATAAAAAGCGGCGAGGGCATGGATTCCGGACCATGCCCTCGCCGCTTTTTAAAACCATCCTTACGCGGGGGCTGTGAGGGCGCCAACGCGCCGGGCCTTCACTTTGCCGTCCGCCGATTTGTAAACATTTTTTTCCGGAAGCGGAGGGGCTGTTCCCGGTGCGGAAAATGTGGTACAATATCAAAAAAGCCCGATTTTTGCCGCGGGGCTTTCCCCGCGCGCGGCATAATACCCGAAGGAGGAGAACCGCCATGAACCGTAACCGTCCGCTTGCCCTGCTGCTTGCCGCCGCGCTTCTTCTGGCAGGCTGTTCCCGCGAGGGATTCGAGGCTTCGCTCTCACGCGCGGACGAGTCCTCCGCCCCGCAGGCCCAAAGCGGCAAGCCGGAGCAGGTCGGCGCGGTCTATGAGCTGGAGGAGCTGACCGCCGACGGAATCGAAGGAAGCTACCAGGTTCCGGCCGCCGCGGACGAAGCGCAGGAAAAGGCGGCCAAGCGGATTTCTCGTTCGATCCGGGGAATGGTGAAGCAGCTTCCGGAGCTGCTCGCCCAGGACGGCGCCGCGCCCGCCATCACGCTGGAAAGCAAGGTCACCCGCAACGACGGAACATGGTTTTCCATTTCCTTTTCGGTCGTCGCCGGAGAGGACGAACGGCGCTTCGGCTGGGGGATGACCTTTGACTCCGCGACCGGAGGCGCCGCGGGGCTCGACAGCTTCATCGAGCCGGAGGCGCTGTCGGTCCTCCTGCTGGACGGCCCTTCGGCCGAGCTTCTGGAGGAGGGGGACGCCTCGGAGGCGCAGCGGGCCTACCTGACCGCGCAGGGCTCGGAATCGCTCTGCGGCCGGCTGCTGAAAAGCGATTACGGTGACCCGCAGACGGTGCTGGATGCCTCCTACTACCTTGACGGCTCCAATGTTGTGGCCGTCTTTGCGGCCCCGCAGGAGGACGGCGGGGTGGTCCGCGCGGCGATTAAGATTTAAAGGGGGAGAGACGCGGCGTGAAGCACTGCCGCGGCTGGATCATTTTTGCAGCGGTGCTGGCGCTCGGCTGGGGCGCGGCCCGGCTGATTTTGTCGGTGACGGCCGAATATCCGTCCCTCGGGGAGCCAGCGCTCTATCCGGTCAACGAGCTGAGCGGTTTTACCCTCTCCATCGAAGAACCCGTCTGGTCCCCGTTTCGGGGCTATACGCTGCGCTATGGCATTGAAATTGATTCCAAAGAGGTCTGTCTGGCGTCGGATGAAGAATCCGCCTCCTTCGAGCAGCTCGAGATGCTCTCGGATGGCGTGTGGCACCGGCTGTCCTGCCGCCGGGCAACGTTCAACCCCGTTTCTTTTGAACTGGGCGGAGCGGGAAACAGCGGTTTTTATGGCAGCCTTGTCCAGAAATACGCGGGCCATGGAACCCGCCTGATGCCCGGCAGTTGCCGTTTGACGGTGCGGCTGACCGACCGTCAGGGGGAGGACCGCCGCCTCGCCGCCCCGTTTGAGGTCGGGTAACAAAACCAGTTCCATCAATGCGCGGGCCATGGAACCCGCCTGATGCCCGGCAGTTGCCGTTTGACGGTGCGGCTGACCGACCGTCAGGGGGAGGACCGCCGCCTCGCCGCCCCGTTTGAGGTCGGGTAACAAAACCAATTTCATAAATGAACAGCAGGCCCGCATATCCGCGGGCCTGCTGTTTTGCGCATGGAATCATCACCCGCCGCGCTGCCGGACAAGGGAACGGATTTTGCCGACAGGGAAAGGCGCGGCGGGGCAGCAATAAATCGGGAAGGAGTAAAGGTGCGGCATCAAACCGCTGCCGCACCGAAGTGGCGCGTAATGAAAATCAAAATGGTTCCGCCGTTCTTTTCCGCTCAGAGGGGCAGGGAGGCAAAGGCGGCCTCGATTTCGGCGGCGGACGCGGAAAAAGCGCCCTGCGCGAATTCGGCGCTGCCGCCGCCCTTTCCGCCCAGGGCCTGATGCAGCGCCCGGGAGAGGGCACGCGCGTCGGAACCGGCCGCGCCGAGGGCGTAGCGGAAGCTCCCCTCCTCCCCTGAGAGCACGAGGGCGAGACGGGGCGGTTTTCCGGCCTCCAGCAGTGCCGCCGCCTGAAGCCGCAGCTCCCCCGGGGAGAGCTTCGGGTCCAGAAGGCAGACGCGGGATTGTCCGGCGTACCGCGCGGCGCGCAGGGCAAAGAGCTGCTTTTTCGCATCCGAAAGGGCAAGCCGCAGTTCCTCGTTTTGGGCGAGGAGGCGGCGCACCGCGTCGGCGGCTTCCGGCTGCTTGACCGAAAGCATCTGGGAAACAGAGGTCACCTGCGTGTCCTTTTCGCGGTAATCGGCGAGAGCCGCCTCGCCGCAGAGCAGGCCGACCCGCACACCGCCTTTGTAGCGCTGAGGGGCGAGCAGCTTGACGCAGCCGATTTCACCGGTGCGGGCAACGTGGATTCCGCAGCAGGCGCAGCGGTCGGCGCCCGGTACCGTAACAATCCGGATCTCGCCCTCGAGCGAGGAAAGGGCCTTTTTGCTGCGGAAGCTCATCGCTTCCAGCTCCTTTTCCGGGGGATAAGAAACCTCCACCGGAATATTGGCGAAAACGGTGCGGTTGGCAAGCGTTTCGGCCTTTTCCAGCGCCTCGCGGTCAAGCTCCCCGTTAAAATCAATCGTAACCATGGCGCTGCCCATGTGAAACCCAACGTTGTCGAGCTTGTAGAGACTGTGGACGATGCCGGAGACAATATGCTCGGCGGTATGGTGCTGCATCAGCGAAAAGCGGCGGACCCAGTCGATTCGTCCGGTGGCCGTCCGCCCCGGCTCGAGCGGGGCGGACGTGGTGTGCCAAACCTCCCCGCCCTGCTCATGGACGTCGAGAACCGGCGCCTGATCGAGCGTTCCGGTATCGGCGGGCTGACCGCCTCCTTCGGGATAGAAGCAGGTCCGGTCAAGCAGGATACGGAACCGTCCGTCTCCGGCGGGTTCACAGCAAAGGACCCGCGCGGAAAATTCGACGCGGTAGGGTTCCTCGCGGTAGAGAAGACGTGTGGACATCTTTTTCACGTTCCTTTCGGAATTGGTTTTGACGGCGTAAAAACGAAGGAAGATTTCTCCCGTCCATCATAGCACCATTGGACAGGTTGTGCTATACTGATTTCGTAAGCAGGGCAAAGCGGGACTTCGTGCGCGGGTCCCGCGCTCTGCCGGAAACCAGACAGGGAGGGAAGCCGCAATGGAACAGCCGGACCAGATCAGGCCGGGACGCTACCGCCACTTTAAGGGAAACGAATACGAGGTGCTTTTTGTGGCCCGCCACAGCGAGACGCTCGAACCGATGGTTGTTTACCGCGCCCTCTACGGCGAGGGCGGGGTGTGGGTGCGCCCCGCGTCGATGTGGAATGAAACGGTGGTGCGCGGCGGGAAAAGCTTCCGCCGCTTTACCCCGGTGGAGGAGTGAATCAAGTGGAAGATCAGGAAAAAAGACTTCAGCAGATGGTCGATGAGAGCCGCCGCATCGTATTTTTCGGCGGCGCGGGGGTGAGCACCGAATCCGGAATCCCGGATTTCCGCAGCGTCGACGGGCTTTACCATCAGAAATTCGACCTGCCGCCCGAGACGATTCTCAGCCACAGCTACTTTATGCGGAATCCCGAGGGCTTTTACCACTTTTACCGGGAGAAGATGGTCTGGCCCGAAGCCCGGCCCAACGCCGCCCACCGCAAGCTCGCCGAACTGGAAGCCGCGGGACGGCTGACGGCGGTTATCACCCAGAACATCGACGGGCTTCACCAGATGGCGGGAAGCAGGACCGTCTACGAACTGCATGGTTCGACGCTGCGCAATTTCTGCATGAAATGCGGAAAATTTTACGCCAAGGAAGAGCTGCTTGCCCTGCCCGGTGTGCCGCGCTGTTCCTGCGGGGGAATCATTAAGCCGGACGTTGTTCTCTATGAGGAAGCCCTCGACGGCGATACGGTCGACGGCGCGGTGCGCGCCCTTTCCGCCGCCGACCTTGTGATCGTCGGCGGCACCAGCCTGGTTGTCTATCCCGCGGCGGGGCTGCTCGACTACACCCACGCGCCGGTGGTGCTCATTAACAAGAGTGCTACCGCCTACGACGGGCGGGCGGCGCTTGTCATTGCCGGGCCGATCGGAGAGGTTCTTTCCCGGATTACGGTCCGGTGAGATACGGAAGGATCACCCGATCACGCCCGGCGAGCGTTTCCGGACGCATGGCGCAGTTGGCCAAAGTGACCGGAAAGGCTGTCCTGTGGGTTACGGTCCGGTGAGATACGGAAGGATCACCCGATAACGCTCGACGAGCGTTTCCGGACGCATGGCGCAGTTGGCCGCGCTGGGGGAGGGCAGGACGATGGCCGGAATACCGGCCGCCGGTTCACAGAGCCGGTGGTAGAGCCGTCCGGCCGTCTGTCCGGTGGCAAAAACCGCCCGAATCGGGGCCTTTTTGAGCAGCCCCGCGATATCGTTGCCCTCCGGCTCGCGGATGCTCGCATCCCCGGCCCCCTCGATGCTGCAGCGCGCAAGCACGTCCCAGAGAGCGATGCGGTGCCGCAGGGCGAAAGCGCGCCGCGCGCCGTTGTCCGCCGGAGGCTCCTCGCCGAAGAGGGCGGCGAGCACCGGCCAGAAGCGGTTTTGCGGATGCAGATAATAAAAAGCCCCCGCCCGCGAGGCAGGGGAGGGCATGGTGCCCAGAATCAGCACCCTTGAGCGGGAATCGAAGACCGGCCCGAGCGGATGCCGAATCGTTTCACGTACCATAAATCCTCCGAAAGGAATGAATCGTTGTTGAAGACAATCGAAGAGCTGCGGAAATTTTTTGAAGCGGACCGCTTTGCGGCGGAGATGGGCGCGGTGATCACCGAATGCGGCGAAGGCGGCGCGACGGTCGAAATGGACGCCGGCCCGCGGCACCTCAACGCCGCCGGGACGGTGCAGGGCGGCGCGCTGTTTACGCTGGCCGACTTTGCCTTCGCGGTGGCGGCAAACGCAGGCGGGGTGCTGACCGTTTCGCTTCAAAATTCGATCAGCTTTCTGCACGCGGCAAAGCCCGGCCGCCTGACGGCGCGGGCCGAGCGGGTGAGCGAAACCCGCCGCACCTGCTGTTATGACGTGTCGGTCACCGACGAGGCGGGAAATCTGACGGCCCGGATGAGTGTGACCGGCTACCGCAGGGGCTGAGGGCCCCGCGGCACGGTTTCCGGAGCGATTACGGCAACCGGTCACCGGCGAGGCGGGGAATCTGACGGCCCGGATGAGCGTGACCGGCTACCGCAGGGGCTGAGGGCCCCGCGGCACGGCTTCCGGCGCCTGTCGTTCACGAGAGGGTGCGCACCACCGCGATGACCCGGCCGAGGATTTTGCAGCGGTCGACGATGATCGGTTCCATGCTGCTGTTCTCGGGCTGAAGGCGGTAATGACCGTTTTCCTTGTAAAAGCGCTTCACCGTCGCTTCATCCTCTACAAGCGCGACGGCAATCGCCCCGTTTTCGACGGTGGGGCACTGGCGGACCACCACAAGATCTCCGTCGAGAATTGCGGCTTCGATCATCGATTCGCCCCGTACTTTCAATGCGAAAAGGTTGGCGGGATTCTCCCCGGCGGCCGCAAAGGGAAGATAATCGGTGACCTCCTCAAACGCGAGGATCGGCTGTCCCGCGGTGACGGTGCCGAGCACCGGGACCTGCGCGACCCGTTCCGACCGGGAGAGGCGTATCGTCCGGTTTTCGTTGTCTCCCATGCTGATGTAGCCCTTTGCTTCCAGGCTTTTCAGATAGCGGTGGGCGGAGGAGGTGGATTTGATCTGCAGATCCCGGCAGATTTCCCGCACGGTGGGGGGGATCTGATCGGCAAGGCGTTCCTTGATATAGGAAAGCAGAGTCCGTTCCTTGTCGCTGAGCTGTTCCATGTGCTGGCGGCCTCCTTCGGCGTCATTTAATTGGAATCAGTATAGCACATCCGTTCTCAAAATGCAAACGTATGTTTGCAAAATGGGGCGGAACCGGCGCAAAAGATTCCCACCTCCCCGCCGGTTCGACGCCGGGGACCTCCGCGGGATCGGATTTCGGGGGATTTTTGGCAATTTTCTCGAAAAGGCTGATGAATTTTATCTCCTATTTTGCATTTTTCCACTTGTCAAGCGGTCTAAAAACCGCTATGATTGTTGTCGTACAATCGCGGACGCATGAGATCAAACAGCGCCGTAAATCCAAAAGGAGGAACCACAGTGATTTTTGAGAAGGTAAAGGGCATCCTCGCGGAACAGCTTGATATCGATGAGGATTCAATTACCGCCGATTCGTCGATCGTCGAAGATCTCGGCGCCGATTCGCTGGATATCGTTGATCTGGTGATGAGCCTGGAAGATGAGTTCGACACCGAGATCCCGGACGAGGCGATCGAGGGCATCAAGACGGTCGGAGACATTGTCCATTATATTGAAGAGAACGCAAACTAAGCTTCCCGCCGCCAAAATGGGGAAAGCACAATGCGGCGCGCCCATAGGCTCCCTTCGGAGTCTCGGGCGTGCCGCATTTTCGTTTCCGGACGGGGATCAGTCGAGATAGGGGCCGACCGCATGGCCGTTATACTGCATCTTGATCCCGAGCAGAACCGAACCGTCGGGCTGTTCCTGTTCACTGCATATTTTGCAGCGGATTCCCTTGCGCTCGAGCGAGGCCTTGTAGGCCCCAACCTCCTGCCGGACCGCCGTTACCGCCGCCGAATGGGGCAGATCGTCCTTGAGCTGGAAGTGGATCGTCTTTTCAACACAGGCATATTGGATTCGTTTCATCTTGTGCTCCTCTTTCCGTCTTATGATTTATCACATTTCCTTTTCCGGCCGGAATCGGAAACCAGAACCCTTTTTCCGCTGCACCGGATGAGCGGCGGCGCGGAGAAAAGCGGGATTCTGCCGTTTGTTACCGGGGCGGCGCCTCCCTGAGCAGACCGGAGATGAAATCCGGCACCTCGTCCGCGGGAATCTGCAGCACGAATCCGATTTCGTTGTGCAGCAGGCGCTGTGCCTCCTTAAAAATCCGTTCATCGGCGCTGTGCAGCTTTTTCCCCTGCCTGCGCTGAGCGGTCTGATGGAGGTAGAGGGTCCGGACCAGCCGCAGCAGGGCCGCCCTGTCGCATCCCGCAAGAATTTCGCGGCAGCATTGCCTGCGCCGCTCTTCGTCCTCGATCCAGGGATCTTCCTCGAGGGGAAGCGACCGGATCGTCTCCAGGATTTCATCGGCGGAAGGGACCGGTTTGATTTTCGACATCAGCGCCTCGTTTTCGAGCGGAAGATAGATGGTCGTTTTCGGCGGGGCTTCCGTTTCGAGTACGGCGTAGCCGCGCTCCGTCCCGCCCACCTGTTTTTTGCAGAACTCCCTGACAGTGCAGGCGCCGGCGGCGCCGTACAAAACAATGTCGTTGACCTTGAGCATCACTGCCTCCTGTTTCCCGCGGGTAGCGATTTTGCGAACAAAAAAACAGCGTATGCCCGCGACAACTGGACTTACGTCAGCCTGAAGCAAACGGCACGCTGTTCTGTCTTTTATCATAACAGGTTTTTCGGAAAAATGTCATGGGCAATTCCACCAAAATAAGGAAGCCGGCGGCTGCGCCGGACAAAGCGCGGCCGGTATCCGGCATAGAGCTGCCGCTGCTGCGGGGTAAATCTTGATAAGTCCTCGTCAATATGGTAAGATCAAGAATATGATAAAATCAGGCCGGATTGGAGAAGATGGGATGTTTACCAAAATTTTATACGCGGGAGCATTCGTCTGGCTGCTGCTTTCTTTTCTGAAGGACAGGGAAAAAACAAAAACCGCGCTGAAAAAGGCATGGAAGTCCTTCGAAAACATTTTGCCTTCCGTACTGGCAGTGCTTCTGCTGATTGGATTTGTGCTGACCGTCCTGGACCCGGACTTGATTTCAAAAGCAATAGGCTCCGATTCCGGACTCTTCGGGCTGCTGCTCGCCGCCGTCATCGGATGCATTACGCTGATTCCGGGGTTTATCGCCTTCCCTCTGGCGGCCTCGCTGCTGCGGGCGGGCGCCGGATATACACAGATCGCCGTATTCGTTTCCACGTTAATGATGGTGGGGGTGGCGACCCTGCCGCTGGAAATGCAATATTTCGGAAAGCGCGCCGCGCTCAAGCGCAATGCGCTGTCCCTCGGCGCGGCTGTCATAACCTCGCTGATGGTGGGGGTGATTATGAAATGACAGTGCTGAAAAGGCAGATGAAACGGTACGCGCTGTTTTTCCTGCTGCTGGTGGTGAATGCCGTCCTGCTTCTCGCGGCTCCTGAAGTCGGGAAAGAGTCCCTCCGGATGTCCTTTGCCCAGCTGACCGAGATGCTGACCATTATTCCGCCGGTTTTCCTCCTCATGGGGCTGATGGATGTTTGGATTCCGAAGGAAGTGATGATGAAGTATATGGGAAAGGGCGCCGGAATCAGGGGCGGCGTTTTTGCGTTTGCCCTGGGGTCCTTGGCGGCCGGACCGCTGTATGCCGCCTTTCCCATGGCCAGCGTCTTTTTGAAAAAGGGCGTGTCGCTGCTCAATGTTTTCCTGTTTATTGGCGCATGGTCCACCACAAAAATACCGATGATGTTTTTTGAGGTGACCCAACTGGGCGTAAAGTTTGCGCTGGCGCGGTTTTTCCTGAATCTTGCTTCCATCATTCTGTTGGCTTTCATCATGGAAAGGACAACGGGAGAAAAGGAGTCGGAGGCAATTTATCAAAGAGCCTGCGCGCAGCAGAAGGATCACTGAGATCCCCGCCGAAGGGTGCGGGGCCGTCTTCCGGACCGCGCGGGCAAAGGGTAAAAGAGGACATCGATGATTTGGTGCATGCGCTGCCCGTCACCAGACTGCATTATGTCGCGGCGGACGGCTGTGCGCTATTCATGCGGGAAGCCATCGACGCGATGGACGACGACACCTTTGAATTATACTTGAAATATCACTTTTCCACCTGCGAGCGGGAAGATTTGGCCGGCATGACAAGCCATGCGGTTGATATACTCAGGAAATGACGCCCGTGGAGACGCATTCCGGCTTGCGGATTTTATCCCGTCATATGGCGGAACCGCCGGAGATTTTTCCGGGTACGCCGGTCAGCGGCAGGGGCAAATGCCGCTTTTTCTTGCATTTTTTCGGGGAACCCATTATAATAATAAGGTTCTATGACCGAGATAAGGGAGGAAAAATCGTGGCGGACAACAAAAAGAAGATGGTGGACGACATCACCCCGATGGATGTCGATTTTGCCAAGTGGTATACCGATATCGTTCGCAAGGCCGACCTCGCGGATTACTCGAGCGTGCGCGGCTGTATGATCGTGCGCCCCTACGGCACCGCGATCTGGGAAAACATCCGCAGCCTGCTCGACGGCATGTTCAAGGAAACCGGGCATGAAAACGTCATGATGCCGATGTTCATCCCCGAGAGCCTTTTGCAGCGGGAGAAGGACCATGTCGAGGGCTTTGCCCCCGAGGTCGCGTGGGTCACCCACGGCGGCGCCGAGGAGCTTGCGGAGCGGCTCTGCGTCCGCCCGACCTCCGAGACGCTGTTCTGCGAGCATTATGCCAAGATCATTAAGTCCTACCGCGACCTGCCGATGCTCTACAACCAGTGGTGCTCGGTCTGCCGGTGGGAAAAGACCACCCGCCCCTTCCTGCGCACCACCGAGTTCTGGTGGCAGGAGGGCCACACCATGCATGAAACCGCCGAGGAGGCAATGCGCGAAACCGAGCGGCAGCTCGACGTCTATGCCAGGCTTTGCGAGGAATTCCTTGCGATTCCGGTTGTCAAGGGACGCAAGACCGACAAGGAAAAGTTTGCCGGAGCCGAGCGCACCTACACCATCGAGGCGATGATGCACGACGGCAAGGCGCTGCAGTCGGGCACTTCCCATTACTTCGGAGACGGCTTTGCCCGCGCCTTCGACATCACCTTCCAGGGGCGCGACAACAAGCCGCAGTATCCGCATCAGACCTCATGGGGAATGTCCACTCGCATCATCGGCGCGATTATCATGACCCACGGCGACGATAACGGGCTGGTGCTGCCGCCCGCCATCGCTCCGGTTCAGGCGGTCATCGTGCCGGTCGCCCAGCATAAGGAAGGGGTTCTCGACGCCGCCTATGCCCTGCGCGACCGCCTCAAAGGGGTCTGCCGGGTGAAGGTTGACGATTCGGAGAACTCCCCCGGCTGGAAATTCGCCGAATATGAGATGAAGGGCGTTCCGCTGCGGATCGAGCTGGGCCCCAAGGATATCGAGAAGGGCCAGTGCGTGGTGGTGACCCGCCACAACCGCGAGAAGCATTTTATTCCGCTGGAAAACATCGAGGCGGAAATTCCCGGCCTGCTGCAAAAGGTCCGGGACGGAATCTATCAGATCGCGCTCGAAAACCGCGAAAGGCGCACCTTTACCGCTGCCAGCATGGAGGAGATCATGGACTTCACCGCGCATCAGAGCGGCTTCCTCAAGACGATGTGGTGCGGCGATCTTGCGTGCGAGATGGCGATGAAGGATCAGGCGGGGCTTTCCTCCCGCTGCATGCCGTTCGAGCAGGAGCATCTTTCGGATGTCTGTCCGATCTGCGGCAGGCCCGCCAAGGAAATGGTGATCTGGGGCAAGGCGTATTAAAATGCGGCCGTATGCTCTGCACACGCGGGATTAAGCGAAAAAACGGTGATAAAAGGGGCTTCCTCTGTCAGGAGGAAGCCCCTTTTTTCCGGGAAAAGAGTTTGGATCAAATCGCCGCATCTTTTGCTTTTCAGCTCTCCCGCGCAAGCTTTTCGTCGATTCCCGACGAGCGCATCGCCGCGAGAAAAACCGGCCGCAGCAGCATCGAGACGACCACCGCGACGACGGCGTTGACCAGAGACGAGCTGCCCTTTACAATCAGCGCGGCGGTCACCGTCTCCATCGGGTTGCGCAGGAAAAAGTATTGTTCGATAAAATTCTTGGCGAGATAGACCACAACATAGGCGATCGAACCCGCCGCCGCGCCGGTCAGGTTGACGGCGAAGCTTTCGCTGCGCCTGCCGCCCCGGAAAGCGATCACGCCCGCGACAAATCCGATCACAAATTTCATCAGGAAGGTGACGGGGGCCCCCGCCGCATAGATCGGATTGGTCAAGTCGTAGAAGAATCCGCCGAGCCCCGCGCAGAGGCCGCCGGATACCGGCCCGAGCAGCAGGCCGGAGAGGACACAGAAAACGTTCCCGAAGTGCACCCGCGCCTCAAAGGG
Organism: Yanshouia hominis; assembly: GCA_014385025.1. GTDB lineage: Bacteria > Bacillota > Clostridia > Oscillospirales > Ruminococcaceae > Yanshouia > Yanshouia hominis. The sequence continues at coordinate 123,592 of JACRTB010000006.1, forward strand.
CAGGGGAATCGAGAAGAAGTTGGCGACAAACACCATCGCGGAGAGAACGCCGATGGCGCAGAGACGGTAGATATTGGCATGGGATTTCATAACACACGCATCCTTTCCGGGCGTCCGCCCGGAGAGGGCGGCGTCAGAGCAGTTGATAATCCGAGAGGATTTCCCGCTGGGTCAGCGCCCCGAGGGAACGTTCCAGCATGACGCCGTGGCGCGGATCGCTGCCATAGCCGAAGGTTGTCTTGATCGCCAGCTCGCAGAAGCGGGTGGCGCGGTTGATGGCCATCGGCAGGCTGTCGTCCTGCAGCAGCGCGCCGGTAAGCACCGCCGCGAAGAGGTCGCCGGTTCCGGGGTAGGAAACCGGGACATAATCGCAGGCGACGTACCAGAAGGCGCTGCGCCCCCGGTCGTAGCCGAGATTCGCCATCCGCTCGCCGCTCGCCAGCGAAGCGCCGGTGATGACCACCCGTTCCGGTCCCAGCTCCGAAAGACGCGCCAGCATGCTTTTCGCCTGCGCGCGGGTCAGCGGAACCGGGCTGTATTCCTCGCCCAGCAGCATGTACGCCTCGGTGAGGTTCGGGGTGATCAGGTCCGCGACCGCCACCAGCTCGCGCATCCGCCCGCGCATCTCGCCGGTGACGGTGCGGTAGCTCTTGCCGTGATCCCCCATGACCGGGTCCACCACAGCCAGCGCCTGGGGATAGCTGCGGAAGTAGTCGAGACAATGGCTGATCTGCTCCGGCGAGCCGAGGAATCCGGTGTAGATGCACTCGAAAGCAAGTTCAAGCCTGCGGTAGTGATCGAGCGCCGGCTCGAGAAAGTCGGTCAGATCCCGCATGACCACCTCGCCCATTCCGCCGGTATGGGTGGAAAGAACGGCGGTCGGCACCGGACAGACCTGCATTCCCATCGCCGAGAGTACAGGAAGAATGACGGTCAGGGAGCAGCGGCCGAAGCCGGAGAGATCATGGATTGCGGCGATTCGAAGGGGTCGGTTCATAGGAAAAACCTCTCTTGTCTCATATGTTAGCTGGTTTTGCCTGCCGCCGCAAATTTTGATATCTGCGGCAAAAAAGGACGCCTTGTTGGAGAAAGTTCTATTTTTGGCTTTTTGATTTTCTCAAAAATTATGAAAAAACACATAAATTTTTTGAACGGCTGCCCGCCGGAAAATTTTTGAAAAAACAATGTACAACCGCAGCGGGGTCGGAAGATAAAAACTTGTGAAAAAGGTAGAATCGCATGGGAGAAACTTCAGCGGCTAAACCCGCCCGAACTGCACAAGCTAGCTTCGGTCCCCAAAACCGAAACGAGGAGAATCGCAGTATGAACAAAATGAATTCGGGAATGACTTCCACCGTCGCGGGAATTACCGTGGCAATGATCGCCGGAACCGCCGCCTATATGATGAGCGACCGTTCCCATTCGATGCAGCGTCAGGCTAAAAAGCTCCGCCGCGCGGCCAGCCATGCGGCGAAAAACGCAGGAGTCGTGATTGACAGCATTTCCGATATGATGCGCTAAGGCGCCGAGGAAAACCCGCAGCCGCCGCAGAGCAGGGCGCGCTCTGCGGCGGTTTCTGTATTGATCCGGTGATGATCCGCCATTGTGAAGGGTACGCTCTGCGGCGGTTTCTGTATTGATCCGGTGATGATCCGCCATTGTGAAGGGTACGCTCTGCGGCAGCTTCTGTATTTAACCGACGGCAATCCGTCCTTCCGGCAGGACGACGTTGCGGTCGCGCACAGGCCGGGTGGCCAGTGCCAGCGCGAAGGAAACCGGGCCGACACGCCCCAGATACATCACAAAAATCAAAACAACGCGGGCCGGAATATTGGCCGCCGCCGTCACGCCGCTGGAGAGACCGACGGTGCCGAAAGCGGAAACGGCTTCGAAGAAGACATCCAGCCCCGATGCCGGCAGGTGGTAATCCTCCATTACCAGCATAATGGTTCCCGAGCAGAGCGCCACTGCCAGCAGTGAGATGACAAGGATAGCGAGGGCTTTATACACCGCCTCCTGTGTGACCCGCCGGCGCAGAATGACCGTTTCGCTGTTGCCCCGCACCACGCACCAGACGGTCATCATGACCACCGCGAAGGTTGTCACCTTGATGCCGCCGCCGGTCGAACCGGGACAGGCGCCGATGAACATCAGCACGCAGAAAAGCACCTTGGTGCCGCCGCGCATCCCGGCGAGGTCAAAGGTATTGAAGCCGGCGGTGCGGCAGGTCACCGAGCCGAAGAGGGCGTTGAGCAGCTTGTCTCCCCAGTTCATCGGCCCGAGGGTGGCCGGATTGTCGTGTTCGAGCAGCAGAATCAGCAGCGCCCCGAGCAGAATCAGGGCCGTCGAGCCGATCAGCACCACCCGGGTATGCAGGGAAAGCTTGTGCCGCAGGCGGTATTCGGCAAGCTCCGACCAGACGACGAAACCAAGACCGCCGACAATGATGAGGGCCATGATCACAGCCAGAACGACCGGCGCGGAGGAATAGCCGCAGAGGGAGATAAACGGCTCCTCAAAGCCGAGCGGGTCCATGCCGCCGTTGCAGAAGGCCGAAACCGAAAGAAAGACCGCTAGGAAAACTCCCCGCATTCCGTATTTCGGCACAAAGACGGTCGAAAGAATGAGCGCCCCGGTCAGCTCAAAAAGCAGCGAGGCGGTTACCACCATCCGCACCAGCAGAGTGATATTTTCCAGACCGGTGCCGTTGACCGACTCCTGCGCGAGAAGGCGGGACCGAAGACCGAGGCGCCGGCCGATCATGACATGAAAAAAAGTGGTAAAGGTCACGAGGCCGAGCCCGCCGATTTGCAGCAGCAGCATGATGACAAGCTGTCCGGCCGTTGACCAGTGGGTGCCGGTATCGACGGTGACGAGACCGGTCACGCAGCTCGCCGAGGTAGCGGTGAAGAGCGCATCCAGAAAGGTGGTGCGCTTTCCCGGAGCAGTGCAGGCGGGCAGCAGGAGCAGCAGGGTGCCCAGCGCGATCACAATGGCAAAGCTCACCGCGATGATCCGCGCCGGACTGACCGCACGGGCGTCGCGCGGCGCCGGCCCCTTTTCCCGTTTCAAATCAGCTTACCTCCCTTCGGTCAGGTATTCCCATGCAAAATTCAGAAGGTTGCGGTCGTTTTTAAAGGTGACCGCTTCGACTGCCTGGCTCCATTCGACCCAGTGCAGCTCGCTGATCTCCTCTTCCTGCCGGACAATTTTTGCGTCGGCGGGAGCTTCCCCCAGAAAGTAAACAACCTGCTTGCGCACCCCCGGTTTTGGATAGTATTCCACCGTATGGCGGAATCCTTCCCGCAGGGAAACGCTCAGGCCGGTTTCCTCCCGGATTTCGCGCAGCGCCGTTTCAATCTCGGTTTCCTCTCCTTCCACATGGCCCTTCGGGAAGGACCAGTGTCCTCCATGCCGGTGCCGGAGGAGCAGCAGCATCAGCCGGTCCCCTTCATAGCGGTAAACCAGCGCGCCGCAAGATTTTTCTCGCTTCATTTGATCTTGCCTCCGTGAAAAAGCGGCCTGCGGCCGCCGTGATGATACCTTGTTATTGTATCATCATTCGCCCCGTTATAAAAGACCTCAAATTTTTTTGCAAAAAAAATCCTCACTTTTGCAAAAAATCCCAAAAGTCTGTCCGGTCCCCGCAAATTCCGCTGACACTCCTGTAGGTTTGTCAAACATATTGGACAGCAAACTCAAAAGGAGAAAGCCAACCAAGGGGTCTCATAGGGAAGTTGTTGGAGCGGCGATTGTGGACGGCGAGCTGCTTTGCAAAGTCGTTCGGCGAGTAGAAGCTGTGGCAGGAGTAAAAGCGTTTCTGGTCCTCTCTGTGGCTGCGCTCTACTTTGCCGTTGTGCCGAGAGGTGTAGGGGCGAATGAGCTTGTGCCGAATACCGAGCTGGGCAGCTGTTTGTTCAAAAAGGGTAGGCAGGTCACGCCTGCTGTTGGAAAACCGGTTGGTGAACTCAAAGCCATTGTCGGTCTGGACGCACTCTACCCGGATGCCCCGGCGGGCATACCACTTCCACAACTTTTTCAGGAAGTCGGCGGAAGAGCAGGTGGATTGTTCCGGGTAGGCAGCCATGAAGCGCAAACGGATAAACTCATCAATGGCGGTGTACTGGTACAGGCGGAGCTCCGGGTCTGTAATACACCTGCGGGGCACTATTTTCACATCCACCTGGACCCGCTGGCCGGGATAGGTCATCTGCTCATAGGGCTTAGGACGGTAGATCTCTTTCTTGCCGGCCGGAGGGAAAAGCCCCTGCTTGCGCATAACCCGGAACAGGCTCTCCGGGCGGCGGGTATAACCACGCTACCACAGCCGGTGCCACAGCTCCACCATACCAAGGTTTGGATTGCGGCGGCGCATATCCCGGATCAGCTTCAGCTCCGCCTCTGTGTGCTGGTTGGGATGGCTGTGGGGACGTCTGGACTGACAGGACAGAGACTGCACCGTTCCATCCCAGCGGGTTTTCCAGAAGCAGATATAAGACCGGCTCTTGTTGTATTTTCGGCTGGCTCGGCTCACGCCGTATTTATCCGCGTATTTCATCAGGGATTGCCGATATGCCATGTCCTGTGTTATACTCTTGCTCATGAAGGATATGGCCCCCTCTCGTTGAGTTGTTGTCCGCAACTTCAACTTTAATCGATCGGACCCTATCCTTCATCCTTTTTTATTCATCTGTCCAATATGTATTGTAATCCTACAGTTCCCGCAAATTCCGCTGACACTCCCTCATTGACAAGTCGGCTTCCGCCGTTATATAATAAAACGTACATCTCAAATGCCTCCGTAGTTAAATGGATATAACAAGCCCCTCCTAAAGAGAACCTAAAGATTCCCCCAGGAGGCGATTCCAAAAGTCAATATTTATATTTGCGCCCGTAGCTCAGCAGGATAGAGCGACTGCCTCCTAAGGTTGTGCTCTACCAGCTGCCTTACGGGGAAAAGTGATCGTTGCCAGTCTCAATTTAATATAAGTCTCTGTAGCTCAGCAGGATAGAGCGTTCGCCTCCTAAGCGAAAGGCCGTGGGTTCGAATCCCGCCAGGGACGCCAGCAAACACGCCGAAAACCTTTGATTTATCAGGGTTTTCGGCTTTTCTTATTTCTGCGGCTTTTGTGGCTTTTTTGCAAAAAACCTTGGTTTGCTAACATTTGCTAACGAGATTTGGCCTTTTGCTAAGAAAGGCGGTAAGTCAGAGGTTCGATTTTTACCAAAGGAACTTGCAAACATTTGTTAGCAGAAATTAGAGGAAGTTGCAAACAAAATCGCGAATTTGCTAACATCGCTCAAAAATGCTTTCAGAACCTTGCTAACAAAAAAAGTGTTTGGTCACTGTGCAAAGTGGTTCAAACGAAGAAAACCTCTCACAAAGTGAGAGGCGTTCTTCTGAGGGAGGGACTTTATAAAGCTTTTGCCAGCTGCTTGAGCAGTGCGGCAGTTTCGGGATTTTTAAGCAGTTCCAGTATCTTCGCTGCATCACTTTCATCACTTTCAGTGACGGCAGTATCCGCAGTTTTAGGCTCTGTATCTTCAACAGGATCAGGAGTCTTGGATGAGTAAAATGCTTCCTCCAATCGCTGAGCGTTTATGCAGCGATCCTCGTCGATGATGTGAGAGTAGACATCTGCAACCATTTTTACCTGAGCATGACCAGAGTCGCCCTGGACGGATTTCATATCGCCACCATTGAGTTTCAGCTTGTAGGTGATACTGGAGTGACGGAGAGAATGGAATACAACATGAGGCAGTCCGTTTTCTTTGATAAGTTTATTGAAAGCACGGTTAATCACCTGGCTTTCCATCGGACGGCCATTGCTGGAGCAAAAGACCAGGTTATTGTCGATGTATTCATCTCCAAACAGATCCATCAGCTCATCAATTTCTTTTTTTCTCTCTACCAGCATATAGGCAACTGTTTTCGGCAGGTACACGCGGCGAATACTGGTTTTGGTTTTAGGCTCTTTCAGGACCAGAGCAGTATGGGTACTGGCTATGCAAGGTGGAAACTTCTTAATAACACCTTTGTCGCTCAAATCGTCCAATGCACCTCGTGTAACCCGTTGCAGCTCTTTGTTGACGAATATATAAGCTGAACCATTTTCTATGCTCTGTGGTGCAATATCAATGCAGTCCCAGGTAAGGCCCAGCATTTCGCCAATGCGTAAAGAGCAGGAGAACGCCAGATTTAAGGCAAGGGAGAGGATAGGATCATCACAGACTTCCATAGCCTTGCTCAGAGTTTCGGCAGTCCATATATCCCGTTCTTTATGTTCTTCTTTAGGAAGTGTCGCATTCAGAACAGGGTTACGGCTGATTAGTTCCCAACGCACCGCCTGATTAAAGGCACTGCGAAGTAGCTTGTGAATTTCTCTTACTGTATGCGGGGTCAGATATTCGCTTGTGGGTTTGCGGTTGTTGACGCTTACCGTTTTCACAGAGAGCAGATCGCGGTAATACTTATCCATCATCCTTGGAGTGATGTCGGATAGTAACATATCTCCGATAATAGGAGTTATGTAGTTTCTCGCCAGACCACGGCGGCTTTCATATGTTGACATTGCCCATGTATTTACACCATAGATGGACATATATTCATCGAGCAGATCGTTCAGGGTCTTTGCCGTAGGAATAAAGAAGGTTCCAGAGTCCTGCTCATACTCAATTTGCTTTTTTCGTTTTTTTGCTTCTGCATTTGTGCTGAAGGTTTCCCAACGCTGTCTGCGTTTTCCGTTTTCATCTGTGTAATCATACACCACAGAATATTTGCTTTTACGCTTCACGATAGATGCCATTTTCATTGCTCCTTTCTGAGATTTTCACATAATGAGTTTGCTTTTGATACCAGGCTTCAAAACTGCTGGTAATGATACGAATTCTTCGATCAATCAAGGTCGTCTCAAAATAGCCCCTTTTAACAAGGTCATAAGCTGTGCCAGATTTCAGCCCCAAAAGATCCGCCATTTCAGGTACTGACATCGTAGTATGCCTCCATTTCTCTCCGGGCGGTGTACCATCCACTTTTTTATAGTGGAACTGGCCGGCATACCAATCTTCAAAGCTATCCAGCATAACTCTCATTCGTCCGGCCACTTGAATTGTTTTGAAATAGTTCTTTTTAACCAACCAGTAGGATTCTACTTTACCAAGCCCAAGCATTTTGCCCATCTCTGGTACAGACATACTGGTCTTTACTCTTTGTTTTTGCATGGCTTTTGCCTCCTCTATAAAGTTTTTCTTGCTATGGCCTCATTGTAAGAGAAAGCAGAAAAAAAGTTAAGGATGTCGATTTGGAGATCGGCATCCTTGACAAATCATTCATCTGCGTGATCCAGCCAGTCATCAAAGCTCTTTTTGGAAATGCGGATATGACCGCCGACTCTGACGCTGTGGAATACACCCTGTTTTACCAGATTATATGCTGTGGGACGACTGATACCCAGAATGTCCTGAATCTCATCGACCGTATAGGTTCTTTTGTCATAGCTGACAGGATTTTGTTCATTAAAGCGGTTCAATTCCGCAATTCTTGCTTCAAACATAAAAACGCCTCCTTTATCCGGTAAGTGGCCTTACGGAGCCTCCATTTCCTCCGGAATATGAATATCTAAACTAACTTGCAGAGCATCATCAATCGCTCTCATTTCTTCGCGAGATACGCGCCCAATGTACGATAAAACACGCCTTTTATCAATCGTTTTAATTTGCTCCAGCAGAACAACAGATTTCAGTCCAAGCTCTGGAACGCTCTCCAGTGCATAGTGTGTGGGCAGCTCCTTTTTCTTAATCCATTTACTGGTGAGTGGAGCTACGATCAAAGTGGGGCAGAAAAAATTCCCCACATTGTTTTGAAGAACCAGGACAGGACGGGTGCCGCCTTGCTCTGATCCAAAATAAGGGTTCAAATTGGCATAATATAAATCCCCACGCTTATAAATCCAATCTTCTTTCATGTTCATCCTCCTATGTTTTGAGATTTGATTATGTAAGAAGGAGGCTCTGCAAATTACAGAGTCTCCTTCAATTTAGCGCCTGTTTTATCCCTTACTTGTCCACGACACCCCAGGGATTTGGGTAATCATTAAGCCGCAGGTGGCTGGCCTGCTTCTCAGGAGTTTCACCTCCACTTCGTTTGGTCTTACCCATGGCCTGCGACGGTTATTATCACGCTCGGACTATGGCTGTAAGAGAGCTTTCCTCCTTGTTATGCCATGACCGGATGCCATCCGATGTATTCCAGCCTGATATATTTCTGATAAACCGAAAACTCATCTATACAGCAAAAATGGGTTGGCCTGTTATGCGAGTGGCAGCTCTCAGAAAATATACCGCTGATGTAGCGGCTATTACGCCCAAAGAGGATCAAACTTAATGATTCGTATATGAGGTTGTCAAGGTGCAAGTGAAAGGATTTCCCTCTCACTTGCTACTGCCACTTTTTTAGAAAATCGCAACCAACTTTTTTATTTTTTCTTCAATTTTTTTCAATCGCTTATCTGCGGCTTGCCGAGTAATACCATATCGTTGGGCTAAACAAGTTGCATTTGGTATTTTCATTTCATAATAGGACAATATAAAATCTCGTTCTGCTGGACTCAGTTTCAATAGAGCTTGGTGTAAATCCTCAAGAAGTAAATTCTGAATAGCTTGTTCCGCAGTATCAACAGATTCATCCACAAACAAATCTGTATCCTGATAACCTTCCTCTGTGCCGTCACGATCTCCCACATGAGAAGCCGGGAATATAGAGCGACTTTTCTCATGTTCCTGGAGATAGCGGCTGTGGCGGTCCTCCTGTTGGTATTTTTCAAAATCTTTGCGAGAACATTCCATGATAATGCGGTCATCTTCATCACGGAACATTTTGACTGTTTCAACAAAAAAGCGCCCAGTAAAGCAACCATTGCGGCGTGCCTTACTGAACGCTGAAAAACTGATTTCCTCCCATTCCTGTGGGCTGTTATTTTTCCAAATGAATACTCTCGTCATATCCTTTCCTCCGTTCAAATTCTTGGTAGTCAGCGAATTTGAACGGTGTCATGGATATTGTGCTATGTACGCCTCCCAGCGCATACCGGCCTCCTAATACCGGGCAAAGAAAAAGGCCGGAAGTGTTTTCACCTCCAGCCATGTTCCTGCCGCCATATTGCAGCAGGAATGAAAAAAGCCCGGTTAATGCCGGGCCTTATGTAGAAAAGTATTCAATTTAGCGCATTCCTGCCACTATAACAAGTATAGCAGGTCGGAAGTCGGAAGGGAGTAGGGATTAGGTCGGGGATTTGTCGGGATTTAGTCGGGATTTAGTCGGGATTTAGTCGGGGCAGCTCCTCCAGGACTTCTGGAATAGAATATCCAAACAAGCAAACAGAAAATAAATAGATGGCTTCTCGTTTTCGGTCATAAAAGACACTGCGTTCTATATTTAGTTCTTCCAGCAATTCTTTCTCTGTACTGTTAAACCGATAGATGAATTGCTTAGTCAAAATTTCATAGTAAAGTTCTCCTCGATCCGGATACCGTTTCAGACGAAGGAGTGCACGGTCAATAATATTGACCAGCATTTGATTTTGAACAAGGCAGCAAACTTTTTCTTCAAAGGCTTGCAGTTCAATATCTGGTGCAAAATTTTCAAGATAGCAGAGGCCGGACTCTATATCTTGTTCTCCCATAATCCAAGCGGTTTCTTGTAATTCTTCTGCCCGCTCACTCAGAACCCAGACTACATCACGGTAAATCTTTAGAATCAGCTTACTTCTATGAAACGCAGCGTCGCTGTTAAGCCCCAAAGCTGTTAGCCTGCTGTTACATTTTTGGATTGTTGTGCTTTCTTTTCTCATAGAACATCCCTCCTTGTTCGCAATATTGCGAACATATTAGGTACAAAATAGCATAGCAGAGGAGCGTGAGAGAGGGCAGTGCCTCTCTCTATTCCCCCATTTGGTTATATCAGGTTTCTGGATTTTAGACGAATCTGCATTGCTTGCTTGGAAACCTCAAAAATATTTGCCATTTCAGCAATGAGCTGTTCATCTGTCCGGCCTATTCTAAGCCGGTAAAAACATTTTTTGATCTGCGGTAAAGGCATCAGCAGAGCAGAGGCCAGGGTATCCGCCTGACGCTCAATTATGCCATGACTTTCGTCGGAAGAAACATTTCCGTTATAAGCAGCAACATCTCCAGTACCGGAGTATAACTTCTTATGTAGTACCCAATGAGCCAGCTCATGGGCACAGGTAAAACGGAGCCGCCCTAATTTTGATGGATCACAAAGCCGTTCATCAATTAAGATTGTACCGGCTCTTACTGCAATCATTCGATACTGTCTCTGTATCTGGTCATATAAAACAACGGCACCGTCATCGAAAATTGTTTCCCCTAATATCTTGGGGTTTTTTCTTAGTGTATGAAACTCCAGGATTAGATCAAACTTTGTCTCGATAATGGTTTCGATTGGCACAGAACATGGTTGCCCGGATAGCAGAGAGGGATCATATTCCATCAGGATTTTTCGCCCTACCGCCTCGATTGCTTCTGTACGGATTTGTGGAATTGACAAAGCTATCCCCCCTATCGTTTACGCTCCTTTAGCATTTTCATAAATGTCTGCCATTCTTCATCGGTAGCGTCTACTTCTTTTGCCACACGCAAGGCTGCCCGAACAATATCTTTTTCCATGATATAGTCTGGCAAATCAGCAGATACTGTATTGCGTGATTTTGCAGCCAGATCCAAAAGCAACTCATGCTCTGATTTATCCAAATTCAGAAAGGCGGAGATGCGTTCCACAAAATCTCCATTGGGTGCAGGACGGCGGCTTTGTTCAATATCACACAGATAGCCGTAAGCAATATTCAAATGCTTGGCTGTATCGCGTAAATTGAATTTGTGCGCCTTGCGTTTCTCGGCTATAAATGATCCAAAAGTTATATTGCCCACAGCATTCACCTCTCATTTGTTCGACGAACTGCGAACATCTTGCTTATATTGTATATCGAACATCTGTTCACTTCAAGGATAAAAATTTCATTTGAAAAGAGGTGTTAAAAATCAATAACACCTCTTTTGCGCTATATAAATTCCTGAGCGATTTGCTGCATTTCTATAATGCACTCTTTTGGGAATAGAATTTTTATTTTTCCCTTGAATTTGAATATCCAGCCATAAAAAGTTCCACTGGGGTTCACTTCAATTTTGGCTGTGAAGTGCCCGTCATCATACCTCTCAACAGGGACATCTTCTCCGTAATGGTCTATGATTACACGCATCAGTTCGTTTTCACATAACAGGGTTACTTCCTTCGATGACTCTGATGTAAACATATCAACCATTTTGTTTGTATAGGAGGCTACATCAAATCCCTCTACTGGCATAAAGCAAGTTTCAAGGTTTTCTACGCTTGTTAGCCGATCTACACGGAAGTGAGCAATTTTCTGATGCTTCAGAGAATATCCAATTAAATAATAGTGGTCATTTTTCCATTCCAGCGCATAAGGATTTACGACATAATAATATCCATCATGCTTTAAGATTTTCTTTTTTTCTTGAGTATATTCATAGTATTGGAACCGAATTTGCTGATGGTTTCCAATCGCTGTTTGGATATTGTCAATGATGTAGTAAACCTTTTCATTATGCGGTTTGACACGGCTGGATAAAGCAGCAAATTTTTGAAGCTGCTCTGCCTGATATGTGCCGGCTAAACGGCATAATTTCTGCACCAGCTCCTCGGATTTCTTGGCAGAAATGATCTTCGAGGATGCTACTGCGTCTGTCAGCATTTTCAGTTCTGGATACTCAAACAGGCGGTTTCCCATAAAATATTGGTTTTGGGTACTCTTAACCACCACAATATCAATCCCAGCATCGATCAGCGCATTGGTATCTGCGTAAACAGTCTGCCGCACTGCCTGAATTCCTTTTCCATTCAGATGGGCAATGATGTCAGATACTGTGGCGGGATGGTTTTCATCGGTCCGCTCATAGAGAAACCGGAGTAATTCCAGTATCCGCATATTTGTTGAATTCTGCATACTTCACCTCCTCGATTCTTAAAATGGCCTATTTTGTATGGTGTCCAGCCCCAAAGACCAGAAGCAGGGCGACAGCACAGAGAAGCAGGCCGATCCAATTTCGATCTATAATCAGCTTGATCACCGCCACAAGCAGAAGTCCGCCTACCAGGAGCACAACGCCATTCATTCAGCGTCCTCCCGAAGCATAGTTTCCCATGTTGATGTCCAGCACCCCTCTGGGCGGCTGGATCAAGGCATCTTCATATTGGCACTTCCACTGGATCTCCCGGCACATCTGGCCATCCGCCACGCCATCTATGGTTTCCCCATCCTCAATGGGGTTATCATGCTCCAGAATATAGGACGCTGCATTATAGGCGTGGTTTACCACCCAGTTGGGGTCCATGCCGTGGAAGTGGTACTGGAGATCCGGCAAAAACAGGGTGCTCATGCCCACCGTGTCGATGAGCATATCCTCCGTGCCCTCGATGTTGAAGAAACGGACATTGACGCCAAAGCGGATGAACCGATCCGGCCCCTCAATCTGATGGGAGCGCACATCCTCTGCCAGAAACAGCTTGCCGCAGTTCTGGAAATAGAACGCCTCACAGGTGGGGTACAGCTCTGCCAGAGCCTCCAGAAAGTCGGCATCCAGGTTGGCACGCTCCAGCGCTGGAAGCGCCGCAGTCAGCATATCGGTGGCCACCACCTGATATTTGCACTCCCGGAAGATCCGGTCACGGTCCTCCTGGCAGTCCCACATCTGGCTCATCAGAAAGGCATCAAAGCCTTTGCCCTTGAACTTGTCGCATTTCATCACCATCAGCTGTACCGGGCACTTGCCGTCCTGAAATTCCGCGACATGATCCAGGGCGGCAAAGCCGGCCATTTTCTTATCATAACAGAAGCACTCTGTTGATCCGATGTGCTTCTCCATTATGGCAGTCATTTTTTCTTTATCCGGCATTTCTACCGGCTCTTTGAACAGCATCTGAATGAGATAGGGGCCTCCGGGCTGGGGGCCTTTTTTGTCATCCAGGTTTTGCTGGAACACTTTATTGCTCATACTTATTCCTCACTTTTCCTGATGGCATCTTCGATTTGTCTGCTGACGGTGTCCATATAAAGATACACCCCATCCCGATCGCAGTGGTACAGGTTTGAGTAGCTTGTACTCTCATTGGGGCGGATAGGGTTAGGCTCCACCACCTCGGTAGCTTCCAGCAGGCCGACACCCAGTTTCGCCGCGGCAGTGAGGGCCTTTTTCAGCACTGCAAACTGTCCATCGCTCCAAAGCCCCTCCAGATCCTCCAGCACCTTTGGCATCTGCTCCAGATCTCGGAGAAGCTGCACAACCTGCTTCGGAGACAGGTACACACCAGAGCAGTAATTTTCGATAATCTGATTTTCTGTCGGATTGGGAAAGGCAGCTGGCACCACCTGTTCCCATGAGGTGAAGTACCGCGCATATTCTGGCTTCTCCTCTATCAGAAAGGAAAAACCGCTCCCTCTGGTGTAATAGTAATCTCGGAAAAAACCTTGGATTACAGCAATATAGAATCCGTGGCTTTTGTCAAATAGCTCATCTGGTGCTGTCCCTGCCCCGACTCGCAGGGTATCCAGATATTTTTCCGCATAGAAGTCCTCCATTCCATGCTGTGCGGCAAGGACCAGTACCTTTTCCTCCTGTCCCTTCTGTATCCAAGTTAAGGGAGTAAAATACCATTCCCGCATTTCCTCTGGGGAAATCGGGTGAAAACTCACATCGTATCCCATAAAATTCTCCTTTCACTCACACTCAGGTGATTCCTCTAATGAACGGATAATCTCTTGCAGTTCAGCGACTGCATCTTCTACCTGAAGCGCGGTTTCTTCACTCCAAAACCGATTTTCCCCAGCCAACTGATCAATTAGATTAAATATGGCAACTGCATCAGGAATGGGGATAGATCCCGCTGCCTTCCACCCTGTCTCTTTTTTGTGAAGGTAGGTTTTTATCTCTCCAAACAACTGCTCATGAAAGATATTATTACAACGCAGTTCCACAAGAAATCCATTTTCGCCATAAACTGTATCTGAAAAATTTATGTTCAAATATTCCTTCATAGACATATCCTTCTGCTCAATCCCACCAGAAGTACCAAACAGTGGACTGCCACAGGACATCCGCCAGATTGCCCACGGTGGGGTCATCCTGCTCCTGATCCACGATGTCTGGGCAGAAGCCGTACTGCTCTGTGGCGACCTCCATGGCCTTCTCCTGGGAAACAGGGGCCGGGAGCAGGAACTCCAGCTCATCGTGGCTCATGGCGGCAGGCACCGCGCCGTACTGCTCGAACCAGTATTTGGCCGCTGCCATCAGTTCCGGCGTGTCGGGGCACTCATTCCAATTTCCAAAGGGCAGGTAGGCGAAGATCTCCCAGGGATTCTTCACCGGGATTTTTGCCAGAATGAGAGGATAGGTCATATTGTTGTCGGAATTCCAGTAGCTTGAAAAACGACAGTTATCATATCCGCCCTCCATTTCGCCCAGGACTTCCTCCTCCCAGTCCAGATCATCGTCCTCGGCTTCTTCCTTACGCTGGCCGGTCAATTCCTCCAAAACCGCCTTTCCGTCCTTGATGGGGGCGGAGAGCATCTCCTTCCGGTACTCCGTTACGGTTTTGAGGTCAAATTCGTAAATGTCCGCATCATTCTCCGGGTCGGCGTTCATCACCAGACACTCCAACAGCGTTTCGTCATCCGCCTTAATCAGAACCGGCACAAAGCCCTCTTTGACACTTTCCCGTTTGGCATAGTTGTATGCCGACATGATGGGGTCATCATCCGTCATTGAGGGGAAATAGGTACATTCACAGTCCAGATATTCCATCATGGCTTCCGCAAGGTCTGAAGGCTCCAGAGTGGCCTCATCGAAACTCTGTCCCTGCCAGTTGACGAACCGCTTTTCCATGACTTTTGCCATAGCCTGATAATAGTTTTCATCAAATGGGATGAACAGATAGGCTTCATCCTGGAACTTATCGGAATAATATTGCTCTGAACCGAAATATTCCAAAGCATAGTTATCAATGTCGCTGGGGAAGTACGGGCTGTCCGCCTCGCCATAGTAATATCCAGCAAAGGCTGCGCCCTCCTTGTTGAACAGCGCCCCAAAGAGCTGTCCTTTCAGTTGGTCCCGGATAAAGCCACGCAGATCGGCGCGGCTCAGATCTGCCATAAACGGCTGCACCTGCTCCCAGTACCGCTCCATAAATTCCGCGCTCATCAGATCATGCTCCATGCACCAGCGCAGATAGATTGCCATGTGGTTGTATGCATTGATCTCATCCACCGGCAGGCCCTTTTCCTGAATGGATTTCAGGTGCCAGGCGGCATCGTCCATATCGCCGGTGAACTCCTCCTCTGCAAGCGTTCCTCTGGTGATGGCATTCTGGCGGGTGGGATTGACCACAAAACTGATGCCTGCCATCTTTTCAAACAGGGCGTCCGCATCATGCTCCATCTTATACTCCATCTCATTATGATAGAGCGGGATCACCTGATAGAAGTTGACCTCCTCGCCGCTCGGCAAAGTGCAGACTTCGCCGCTTTCCTCCACGCCCTGGGGACCGGTCAGAATAGCGGCGCAGAGCTTCGTGTCCTCTGCAAACGGCGATTGCTTGTCCATTGTGTGGCCAAAGCCCAGCCAGGTATCGTTAGAAATGGGCAGGCGGGCCAACACTTTCAAGAGGCCAATAGGCCAGTACCACCGCTCATCCTTCAGGGATTTCTCATCCAGTTTCCAATCCGGCGGCAGAGCGATGGCCAGCTCTGCTCGCTCCAGCTTGTATTCCGCCAGTTCCTCCGGCACATTCATTCGGTGAGCACCCATGCCCATCGTCACCAGTGTGTAATAGTCCCGCTCCTTAGAGGGAGGAACAACGCAGATGTCCACATGGATGTCAGGGGAAACCAGCTCATGGAACACATTCTCAAACTCACCAAAGGTGTTTTTGATGTGCTGCTCTACCGCAGACAGTTCTTCTGTATAAACCTCTGGTACACGATTCTCCTCAGATGACCAGAAGGTTCCCTCCTGTTCCGTCCCGTCTGGGTTCAGAAAGATCTGGAAGTATGCGTCGTCCTCGGTCAGCTTATACAGCAGACCCATGCGGTAGTCCAACCCCACCAGCACGGTATCCAGATGGGCTGCTCTGCCGTCCGGGTGGTTTCGATCCAACCACCGGCCGCTTTGAAGCCAGCCCTTCAACTCCTTTAACCAGTCAGAATGCAGCTTGGACATTCCTGCTTCATTCATCTGGAATACCAAGTCCACAGAATCATCGTTTATGATATATGGGAACTGCGTATAGGGGGCGTTGGGTATGTACTGCTCCGGCTTTGGACCAAAGATTTTCCAGAAGCGCTCCAGCCCCTCCTGATCGACGGTGATGCAGGAGATAGAGCGTTGCTTGTCATCGGCGTCTGCGTCCAACCCCTGCTGGAGCGTCTGGTCGGCGTCGGGGTTGATCCAGTGGTACTCCATCTGTTCCAGTGGAGCCCCGGCCTCGATCTCTTTTTTCAAGGTCAGGAACTCATAATCGCCCGGTTCCAGCTTTAATCCCTGCTTAACAGCATCCAGCGCACCAGCTTTATTACCAAAATGTGCCCGTAACTTGCCTACTTGTAGCCAGATCCAGGGGTAATCCGGCTCCTCCTGAGCGCCCCGTTCCGCATATTTCAGTGCTTCTTCCAGCCTGCCGCAGTACATCAGTGCCACGGAATAGCGGTAGTACCAGGTAGCGCAGCCTGCGGCGTTTTTCTCGGAATCTTTCATCCATTCCGCTGTCTTGCAGTAATATCGGTACTCATCCAGATTATTGTAGGCAAAGGCGTACCAGAGGGCGATCTGTAAATCCTGGCGGGCCTGCTTTTCGCTGAATCGTCCTTCTGCTATACCGTTTTTAACAAAATCATCAAGCCAACTAACCATTTTCCCAAAGTAACCAGCAGTTCCTTCATCAAAGGCCGCCAGTGTCTCGATGTCCTCTGCCGAGAGCAGGGAGCCGGTTTCCTCATGAATCTCCGGTTCCGGTTCCCGCTCCCACAGGCGGACTGCTCCCGCATCCCGGCGGAATACATGGAACGCCCCCTGGGTCACACAAGAATCCGTGAAGAAATCCTTGGCCGCCTCCAGCACGGCGGGCAGGTCCCAGGCGATGAAGTCCAGATACCCGTAGTACAGTCCAGTCGCGCCTCCTAAAAAGGCCACGGACTCCGCTCCCGCCTTACGCAGGATGGTATCCCGCAGGTCATCCCGGAAGTCCAGAATGGCTTTTGCTCGTTCCTCGCCGGTAAAGTCGTCTACCGGGTAACACAAAAATCCCGCCACGATTCCGTCCCGATGGTACTCGTCCACCGTATCCGTACAAGCGGCCATGTATTCGTTGATCATAACCGGCAAACGGCAGCTTCCAGTATAGACATCCAGCCTCCAGTCAGCCTCCGGATCTTTTACCGGTTCCAGTTCATAGGCGATGTAGCTGTTTTCCAGATAGTCGCTGCCATCCCGCCAGAGGGAGAGCCCCATGCTCTGCACCAACTCTGGCAGTTCGGTAAGCGGCATGGCCGGTTCGTCTTTCGGCTGGGCAGAAACATCAAATCCGGCAATCAGCGCGATTGCAGAAACTTCTCCGATGGTTTGATCCACCAGCATAGAGAGCGCCCACCAGCCCCGGTCCGGCTCCTCCTTCAACAGCGGCGTCAGCTTTTCACAGTACAGGACCAGGTTCATCTGGTTGTCCGCTGTTTTCTCTGCCCACACCTGCACATCCTCAGCCCGAACTTCGATCTCTCCAGCCCGCAGTTCGAACCCCTCGCAGGGCTGTCGGCCTACCCAGATATTCCAATGCTCAAGCACAGATTCTGGGGCCTGCTTCTGGAAGTACACCAACGGGAACAGGCGGGAGCGAAGCCCTTCTGGACTGAGGATCAGTTCATACTTTTCGCCATTGAAGCCCAGCTCAAAGGAAGTATCACGCAGGGCAGTTTTGAGTGCATTACCGCATTTTTCAATCAGCTCATCGCCGCGCTGGTGCGTTTCGTCAATATCCATGATTTGACGCAGCCCCGCCTCAATCTGAGAAAAGGCTGCCCATGCTTCCTGCGTCCTTTCACGGAAGTTCTTTTCAAACCGGGGCAGGGACAAACGACGGCGGCAATCGTCTATGTACTCCTGAGTATCTTTGTCTCCGGGGCGGGCGTTCAGGGCCTGTTCAAAGTAACGCAGGGCGGGGCCTTCCTTATCCAGACAGTAATAGGCCAAAGCGATTTGATAATTCCAGCAGTGATCTTCGGCAAAATACTCCTCATGGGGAGCCAGAAGTTCCAGCGCCTTTTCATAAGGCTCCCGTTCTCCTATCTCTGCAACGGCGATATATGCCTTGGCCAGTTCGCTGTCCAGTTCCGGGGTGCGCTCCTCGGCAGGAATCGCTTCCAAGGAGTCGATTACCTTCTGCGCTTCATCCTGTTCAAACCATTGCTGGCATTGTTTCAATAAATCCATATCATGATCTCCTTTTCCATCTTCGGTAGGGATAAGTTTCACTAATAAGCAGAGCTTGTAATTTCAAAGCTAAAATTCATATCTGCATTTATGGTGGCTTCTTCATTTGTGGCTGGTTGTATCACAAACTCAAATGTAGGTTCATAGTCCCCGTCCTGCAAGGTTTCTCCACCCAAAATCTCGATATGATACCAGCCATTTGCAAGCTCAATCATCGGCTTCTTATGCACTCTATAGTAAGAAATCAGATCTTTCACCTTTTCAGGCGTAAACTGTTCCAATATTGGCCATGTAAAAAGCATCAGCATATTATGATCTACTTTGAGGGAATAGCCACTTTTTCTAAGCTGCAATCGGTTTCTTTCTTTGCACAGCTCCGGTCTATCACCAGAGAGATTGAACAATACGGTATAGGGATAGTTTTCAATACCGGTCATTGGGATTACAATTCCTTCGGCAAATACCCTGTCGCCGCTTTCGTTTGTGGTAAACTCCATCGCTAAATCATCTGAAAGATGATTTGCCTGCATCCAGTCCTCCAGCAACAAAATGTCACCAAGGAGAAAATAATTAACAAGATCGTTTAATACTTCCGTAAACCTATATATCATCCATTATGCCTCCCTTACAATCCTGTCCGCTGCCAACCGTTCAGCCGCTCCTGCACCGCGTCAATCATCCAACCCTCGCCCACGCGTTTCATGAGAAAGCGGCGGTCAAAGCTGGTATTTTTCTCTCTGGTGTAGATGTAGAGCTTGTTCTTAGTGATCTGCTCCGCGTCAAGGAATTCTTCCCCGTTGTAGGTGCCCTGGGCGCTGTATGAGAGGGCCAGAGGCCGATAGCCCAGACGGGGCTTTTCGCTCACATACTTCTCCCAGATCGCCAGCAGGCGGGGCACAGCCTCGGCATCTTCAAACCCAACCTGCTCCATGTACTGCTCCCATTCTGTCATTTCGGAAAAGAAAGCGGACAACACACTGCGGCATTCCGACGCTGCCTGCTCATCCAGCAGGACGGGCTTTTTGGCCTTTTCCCGCTGGAGCTGGGAGAAGTATTCCATCTGCTCCTTGGTAAATTGCACATGGGCCACCGGCTTGATGTAGTTGTTGCCGACGACAGCCAGCAGTCCATCATAAGTAACAGCAGTGTGGTCAATCCAGATATGGGAGAGCTTGGGGATGGAGGCTGCCTGGAGCATACCGGCATCATCCAGACCGGTGTGGTCAAGGGTCAACAGGTCCAGCTTACAGCTTTGCAGGGCGGACAGGCCGCTTCCGTCGATGCCGGCATTCCCGGTCAGCAGCAGGATGCGCAGCTTGGACATGGCGGAAAAAACGGGGAAACAGGCGTCTGTGAGTGAGCCGTTCTCCACACCGAAATTGACCATGTTTTTATGTGCGGTAAACGGGATGAGCATTTCATCCGTTACCGGATAGCCTTTCACATGAAATCCCACCAGAGTGTACCCAGCCAGCCGTTCCATGATCTCTGTGGTCAGCTCCGGAATATCAAATTTCTTTTCTCCATCTAAAGTTAGGACACCGTTTTCCCAATCCGCTGTTCGTGCCCGTTTTGGCCATTCCATAGTTTACCTCCTTACTCTTGCGCTCTATCTATTACCATTCTCCACCCGGATGTCTGCACCCGGATAACAGGACGGAAAAAGTCATAGTCATTGTGAATCTCGTTATCTTCCCGAACCTCCGGTTTACAGTGAGGGGAACAGGGTAAATATCCAAGCAAAGGACCCATGCCACCGCAGATATTACAGCCGCCGTCGCCGCCGCAGGTGGTCAATGTTTTCCCATCTACCAGCTCCCGCTTATAGGGGTCGTAGGCAATAGACAGGCCAAAGAAGTTGGGCTGCTCCATGTCGTATGGCTTGCCCTGATCTTCCTCGCTTTCAAAGTGGTGCAGATGCATGGAGTAATCCAGTCCATCTCCCCAGGGAAACAGGGTGCGGCATCCGCCTCCGCACAGATAGGCCCACTCATCCGGCGTGGGAAGGCTGGCTGCCATCTCCCACAACAGGGATCGCTGAAACTCCGGGTAGGTCATTGGATGGCACAGCCACGCTCGCCAGCTATCACCATTGCGTTCAAAGCGGACTGTTTGGTTGATCTCAAGACTCTGGCCGGCCAGTTTTTGCAAATCCTCCAGCCAATCGGGATGGGCGGTGATGCGGGGGTCGTTCATGGGCACGCTTTCCCAGCCAATCTCCTCCAGCTTCCGGCCCACGAACATGGGGCCGATGGTCACCTGGCGTACTGGGGTCATACCCTGCCGGAGAAATCCCTCCACAGAGCCCTCATATTCGATTTCCGCAAAAATATCCGCCAGTTCCTCTTGGTTGGCCTTGTCCATCCCTTGGACAAAGCCCTCCCAGCCAAGAATCACGGTATTGCCTGGAACAAAGACAAACTCCCGGCCACCTTTTTCAAATAGGCCGGTGGTGCAGCTTTGTCCCCAGCGGGAAAAGGCGTATAGTTCTTTGAATGTCAAATTATAACGAGTCGCCAGCGTCTGCATCAGCCAGAGCTTATCTGACAGTTTTAATGTATCAAATTGTGGGCGAAATAAATTCTCGTTCATAACAAGACCTCTTTCAATTTGCTCCGGCAGACTGTGATTCCTTTTCCACAAGGCGAACCGCCTCCGTCAATAGCGTGGGAAGCTGATTTGTTTCTGTCGTTTCATATTGCTGGACTGGATGCGCCCAATCAAAATTATGAATGACAGAAATGATGTATTTGTCCTGATACCAGCCCATATCCAGCAGAAAGCAGTTCGGATATTCTACTTGCAGCATATCTTCTTTTCGTGTGTCATCCGGAAAAACGACCTTTCCCATGCCAAAATTCAAATGACGCCAGCTGCGCTGTATATCATCCATCATGATCTCCTTTAGTTTTTTCCAGCCACAGTCCTGTTTCCGCCTAAAAAAGCAGTTCACCGAAAAACAATCTGCGAACCACAGAAGATAATGATTCAAGCTGTGGCTTGCTGAGAGGAGTGTAGTGAAGGACAATTTCTCCATACAACTCCGTGTTGATGTGGTGTTCTTCCAGATACCGCAGAACCTTTCGGTTGTTCCGCACGATATTTAGACGAAACCTGGTATTATCAAGGGCATATTCAAAACAGTCTGGGTCAATCAACTGACCATTGGCTGGATCATTCATTTCCAAGCGGAGTGCTTCCGCGCCGGTCTTGCGGGAGAGTGTAAAGTAACCATCCTCCAGTTCAAAGGACAGGCAGGACAGCCCTTCCTCATTGTCCAGCTCCCAAGTCATTCTTTTTGCAAATAATTCCATTGGTTTACCTCATAACTACTCCAAGGTCATTTCACAAAGAACCAGCTTGTCTTTCTCATCACTGAGAAATACCCGGTTCCCCCATACATCCAGCACATGGAAGGAAGCGTATCCACGGGGCATGGCAAGGTCGATCAGCACCAAATCCGAAAGGCGCAGCACCTTTTGTTTACCCTTCCAGTCATCATTCTTAAAAATGGGAGATAGGATCAGGCAAGTCCTGTCACCGGAGAATTTTCCGCGCATCCCGTGTTTTCCGGGCAGGCGGCTTAAATTATCTTTGCCCCACAGTTTCTTTTTGAATAGTCCGTTTTCCTTCAGTTCCAGATACCAATAGTAGCCCATGAGAGAAAGACCCGCCGGATTGATGGTGCTGCTTTCCAAAAAGGCATAAAACTGTCCGTTCTGTTCCAGTATGGAGCCAATCATAGGATAGTTGTAGTGAAAGTCTGCCTGGGCAAAATTGCCGCCAGCTCGCTCTACCGCCGCCAAATGGGTCTGTCGGGTTCCTGCTTTGCTGTATACGCAAGAGCCGCTTTCTGCCCAGTGTGCAGTCATGGTTTCAAAGTCTACCGTCAGGCTGGTAAAACTGTTGGTCGCATCAGCGGAGTTGTCCACTCGGCACACAATAGGGAAAACGCCCTGGCTTCCGGTGACTGCCACCGGCTTGGGAATACCCTGGGCACACCAGTTATCCATGGGGATCGGAATCCACTCTCCATCCATCTGCGGCATCCACCAAAGGGATTTACTGGCCGGGCAAACCAACAGTATTCCTCTGTCGCATGAGAGCAAGACAGGATCTTCCCAAACATCTTGCTGCTCTTTCGGCTCCGGGCTGGGAATCCACCTGGAAACTTCGCCTTTGACCCACAAAACGCCGCTGCACTTTTGCACGAAATGATAGGTCCAAAACACAATTTCATCCTCGCTGCGGGCTACCATACCTTTGCATCCAGTCGGGCTGTATTTGAAGGAAGTTCCCGTCAGTTCAAATTCCTCGAACTCCCAGTTCTTTATCACTTTTAGTTTCGCTTTCATGCTTTCACCTCACAGCAAGTCTACCTTGATACCGCACCGTTCCAGAACGGGCAGCACCTGTTCCGGCTTGGAGGACATGAGGGTAATATGTTTGAGATTGGGGAACTGGCGCAGTTCCGCCTCAGTAATGGTATTAAGATCAAAGGCTCCATCCTCGCCATCCCAGAACGGACAGAGTTGGGTATAAATCTCGCTGCCGCCATCCATCTCGATCTCTGTAATCTCTGGAGCCAGCCGCGCTGGGACAGGGTATTTCTCCAGCCACTTCCGAATCTCCGGAATAGGTTCATACCCTTCCGCGTCAATGTCGATCTTGCGTCGGCTATACTCTCTGGAAAACTCATGGGTATCCAGTTTAGGAGCCAGTAAGCCTTTCTCGTACATCAGGACTTCCATGACCGCCAGCTTGAAGTTGAAGCTGGTAAAGGTGAGCACTGGTTCAGTCGGCTTGGATAACTTGTATTTCTGCGCTTTCGCCGCCTTATTCTCTGGCTCTTTCCAGCTGATCTGTACCATGGCGGAGAGGGCCTCCAGCTTTGCTTTCTGCGCTGATTGCTCCTCTGGAACAGGACCCGGCAAGCGGGTATAAACGGTAAAGCCGCCTAATTTGAGGGTATGGGCAAATCCGGCGAAATCCTTCCAGCTGGCCTCTCGGTAGTCCTTGGACCCGATCCAAACCGCTCCGTCAAATGTCTGCCGGACCGCATACTCTCCCTGTGCCGCTACCCGGACACCAATGGTTTTGATGGTCTGCTCATCTTCGTCCAACCAGCCCTGTAGTCCAAGCTCGTCCCACAAAGCAAGTGCCTGGGTATAGGGACTCTCTCGGCCAGTCATGGGGCTTTTCCGTGTTCCATTTTGTAGGACAATGTGGGCAGGCCCCAACTTTTCCGCCAGCTGCGACAGGGTAAACGGCGGCGTAAATACCGCCCCCAGGATGGTCAGGCTGTCTTTTTTGAGAATGATTTTTCGCTCTGTGGCCTTGGGCGGTAGGAAGATGGGCAGATTCGGGTACACTTCTTTGTACTCCCGCCATTCCAGCTTTTTGGGCTTGTTTGCCGTCCGAAGGAAACCCCAGAAGTCGATGGGATAACGAAACACCGGCCCGACCCTATCCCGCCGGGTGACGATGACCACTGTGCCATCGATGAGTGTTCCAATGTGCTGCATTTTCTCCCCGCCGAACATTCCCGGACGGATACGCAGTACTTCACGGGTGTTCATGTTGATGAGCTGGGCAAAGTCATCGGAGAGGATTTCGCCGTTTCCCTGCACCAGCAGCCAGTCCCCGGTAAACCAGCGAAGTTTCAGCTCCTCACCCATTCCGGGCAGAGGGGCGATGCGGCACCGCCCGGTGTCCATGTCCAGTTCCAGCAGGCATTCTTCCATCCGCCACTTGCCACTGACAGAGTGTATCATATAGATACAGTTGGTGCCGGGAACGGGAACGGCCTCGGAGAGATGGTCGTATCCATCCAGAGAGAAGGTGTGTTTTGTTACCTTGCCGTTTTCCCAGCGGTAGATCTGTCCCTTGTACCACTCGTTGGAAAAGTAGACCCGGCCCAGCCCGTCTGTCGTAATGCCACAATGGTATTTGGTGCTCCATCCATCCTCCGGCAGGGGCCAGTTTTTCACATCCTGACAGGTGCCCCGGTCGGTGAGTTCAATCCGTGTGGCGTTGGTGGGATCGCCCACCCAGAGGGAGTTTCCCACCCACCGGAGAGAATGGGGCGCCCCCTCGTATCCGATGGGAGAAGGCTCAAAAAAATTAAGTGTACTGGGGTTTTTGCCAAGCAACACCTTTCCGATCTGCCCGCTTGCAGAGGCTCCGGAGGCGGCATACACTCCGGCTTGATCCGAATAGGCGAGGTGCCCGAACTGGTACAGGCTCTTGGAGCGGGTCACTTTTGGCGGGCGGCAGCGCAGATCTGCCACACAGCCGTATTTCCATTCCTCCGAATGGCTGCTTTTCCATTCTCCCGCTGCAAAGTCTCCCGCCAGGGAGTTGAAGAAATAATCGTACTCATCCTGAAGTATGTATTCCTCGCAGGGCATCAGCTTCCCAGGGTCCTGCTCCTTGGCATGGTCGCCCCATTTTCGCCCTTGCTGTTTCATCAGGTGACAATATTGCCCCTGCTTTTTGCAGTAGCGTTCCCATTCGCTGCGTTCTTCCTCTGGGATCAAGGCAAACAGATACTCGTCCTCATCGTCCAGGTTATACAGTGCCCAGCCGAAGGCAGAGAGTTCCTGCCCCAAGGCCGCCGCTCCTTTTTCATGGGGCAATTTCATATATTGGATGCCGATGGCGTCAAAGCGTTCATCCAGCAGCGCCGGAACCTGTGCGCCCCACTTTCTCCGAAGCTCCGCCAGAGTGTCCTGTACGGCTCCGTCAAATTTCAGAATGTCCAGCGCATCATCTATGATTTGTTTGAACTCTGCCATAGGTAGTTTCTCCTTTTCCCATTTCCTACATCATAGCGACAGCCATGTGGTCAAAGCACTGATTTCCTCCCGCAGCAGTGGGGACTTCCCAGCGGCGGCAAAGGCTTTTTGGACACCGCCATAGCGCCGCTCGGAGCGATCCGCCAGCTGGAGCGCGGCTGCCTCCAGATTGGGAATCGCCATCACAGCATCTGCCAGCGCCTGGGCGGAGAGTTTATCCCCGATCAGAGAGGCGGCAAAGTAGCGTAAATGGCTGTGAGATAGGACGGACAAATCGTTTAGTTTATGCAGCTCATAGAGTTTCAGGGCATAAAGGGAAGGAAGCCCATCCAGAGCCGGTAGTTCCTGCACAGCTGGGAGTGACTGGAGATAGAGTTTCTGAAGCCGGGTCGCTGGAGTCAGGAAAGGGGTGAGATCTTCCGTTTTCCGCATTTCCTCCAAATGGAGATTGGTAATGCTGGAGAGAAGCGGGGTGATGTCGCCATTCTTTTCCCCACGCAGGTGGAGAACACGCAGGCCGGGGAGAGAAACATTGTCCCAGGAAACAGGGGCCGACAGCCATAGGGACAGTGTATGAAGCTGCTTTAGCTCGGAGAGAACTTCTACACCCTCACATTTTTCCATTAGGGTCAGTTCCTCCAGATTGGGATAATCTCGCAGGAAGGACAGATTCACCTTCCGCTCTCCCGTCACAGACAGACACCGTACCGCATCTGGTTTTAGTCCATTCAGATCAATCTTTTCTCCGCCGCGCCAGAAAACAGCGGTGCAGTATGCCTGTTCCATTTTGCTTCTCTCCTTATTCCTCAAACTCGCCCTCAATCATTCCATTAAGATATTTTCCGGGATCAGCAATAAATTCCTCCCATTTGGCTAACGGATGAAACTCCTTATGCTCAATGTCCAGATACCAGAGTTTCTTATCTCTGGGACTCCACAGCAGCAAATAGTCGCTGTAATTGTCCATTTTCGCCATAAGGGAGAGCAACTTTTTCCGTTTCCAGGTCATCTCCTGTACATCCATGTAGGGGTACAGTTCCGCCCATTTCACCAGTTCCCGCTCTGGAAATTCCAGACGCAAGGGGCCGGTCTTTAAGTATTCCACCAGCTTGGCAGGCAGCTTGTAAGGCATGAGTTGACGCGCTTTTTCCTGTTCGTTATGCCATTCCTCCGGCTCCAGAGCTTTTAAGTAGGCGGCCATTTCCTGATTTTTGTTCTGTACTGCCACGGTGTAGGGCCGGTCACCGTATTTATCCGGGATGGTGATGTCTGCACCCTGTTCCACAAGCCAGCGCACCATAGAAAAATCGTTGTGTCGTGCAGCTTCAGTGACAGGAGTCGAAGCGTAGGGAAACACCATATCTGGCTTGTGATAGTTGATGTCCGCCCCATTTTGAATCAGATACTCCACCAGCAGCTGATTTCCATGGCTCGCCATACTGCGCAGGGCTTCACCGCCGTATTGTTTCAAATCCATGCCCATCCTTTTCAAAATGGGGAGTACATTAGGCTCATCCCGATCCACCAAGTGGAGAAACAGCCTGCATATATCCCTTTGCGTTTCGGGGATTCTGACTCCCACATCTACCAAAAAGGAAAACAGGGTCAGGTCTTGACTGCGCAGGGAACCACAAAGCAATTCTTCCGGGTTATGGGTCAAATCTGCTCCGCATTCGATCAGGAGCTGTACCATGTCCATCCGATTTTCCAGTACAGCCAATTCCAGCGGAGAGGCTTCGTCATCCCGCGGCCAATCTCCAATCATTACCTGATAGCATTGTGGCTCATTGGGAGAATGCCCTGCGTGAAGCAGGGAACGAATCGCCTCTATGTCACCACTTTTGATGGCAGCCATCATGGGAGGTACATTTGAATAGCTTACTTCACTCATCTGAATCCTCCTGTTATCCTATTGAAAAATTTTCTGATATTGTTCTCTCAGCTCCTCCGGAGCTGCTTCCACCACTTTCTGACCACCCTTGGCGCTGGCTTTGCCCCAGATCACATAGCAGACCGTTTCCCATGCGTATTGCAGCACTTCCTCCGGGCTGGCTTCTGTTTCCTCGGCGGGTTCCTCGTCCTCGTCATCATCCTCGTCGGAGGAAAAACCGCTTGGAACGATCTCGGACAGGTGGATTTTTGCCTCCAGCAGAGCGCCCAGGCTTTCTGCATTTGCCATCCACGCGGTATAGTCCTTGGAATACTTCATGTTCTGCATGGACAGCACCCCACGGACAAATACAGGGACGGTATCGGCGGTAAATCCGAACTGTTTCACATACTCCCGGAGGAATTTTTCCTGTAAGTGGGAGTGCTCATCATCGCAGAGATCGAGATAATCCCATACCAGCTGCCGCCACTCTTGCCCCAGCATTCCAAGGGCGAACACGGCAAAACTTCCGGGGAGCGCGCACTGCTCATCGCTGAGATTGGTGTACTGCTCATATTGCCGCATGGCAAGCCGGGCGTACCGTTCCATCAGGGGGTGGAGGCCGGGGTACTGCACGGCACAGGCAAAGAGCTGGTTTACTCCCTTTTTGGGCAGACCTGTGATGGGAAGATACCTCTTTTCCGGTCCTTTGAACTCCACCGCATAGCTGCGGGGAAAATCCTCCTGCTCCAGAATCTCACACAGGTAGTCCAGCACTTCGTGGCAGCATTCCTCTGTGTTGTCCCTGGCAGTAATACGGATCACAGCAAAGGCATCGTTGGCCGATGCGGTGAAGTGATCTGTTTTCCGCTTTTGCAGGTTGAGGGGCAACCTGCCGGTTCCATGGTCCCGGAGCTTTTTCACCATATCCGGACGGACTTTCTCCACCAATCCAAAGAGGTAATTGGTGTCCAGATACTCAAAGTCCAAACCATACACTTTATAGCTCACCGCCACATAGCAGGCGAAACGCAGTAGCGGCTCCGGGACCTCCTCTGCACGGATACCTGGTTTCAGGGAATACTCCCGATCCCAGAAGCGATCATCTTCATCGCCTGTTGCAACAAAATACTTCTCTTGCAGCTCCCGTTTGAGCATATCAAGTAGATGGTGGTCAATTTCACCCCACCGGCTCTGGCGGCGCAGGTTTTCGCTGAAGGCGATGGCCTTTTCCGCATCCAGGGTTTCGGCCTGCTGCGCTTCGGTCCACGCCCTAAGCAGTTGCCACACCTCAAAGGGCGCACCTTGACTGCTGACCACTACCGGCGGCCAGCGGGAATCAAGCCGCGTGATTTTCCCGTCAATGGCATCCTGGATACACTGGTCAAAGAGCGGTTGCAGTTCTTCCTGTACATCGGGCTTCATCCAGTAACAGCGCCCGTCCGCACTATTTCGTTTTGGTAAATTCATATCAGGCCACCTCTTTCCGAACAATAAAAAATGCCCCACGCCGCACTGTCATAAAGACAGGCTGACGCAGGACATGAAGAAGCCGCGTTGAAGGAGCCGCATCCACCAGCAGATGTAGTTTCTTCAACAACCAAAATATTTTTTTCGTATCTTAAAGCAGCAAATTGCTGTTCAATATATTTGTTCATAGCGGCACCATTTGTTCTGAGCATAGTTTTATGTTTTATTATATCACAGCACCCCTTCAATGAAAATATTTTGTTGGAAATGCTAATGAAAAATTTTTGTGAATTTGTTAAGGCGCAGGGGCTGTTATCTCCATAGTGTCTGGATGGATCAGAGTGATTACTTTTCCCTGATGCAAGGCATAGTTGACTGTCTGTGCTGTACCTGAGCGCAGCTTTTTCTGATTATCAAACACACCGATGATGTACTCTGCATGATCGACCATATAGTAATTCCTTTTTTTATAACTGGAAACATCCGCAGAATGTGAAATAACAATAGAATCGTTTGCGTTTTGGATCAGCTTTTTCAATCTATGTTTACTCTGATCCGGCCATTTAGAGTCATAGCCGATGAAGGGAACTACAACGATAATTTTAATATCCTCGTATCCCGTTTGTGCTCTCAATGTCAGCAGCTGTTCTCCAGCCCACATATCCACACCAAGAGCACCGCCGACAAAAAAAGTACAGACAAATTTCTCGTCATGGAGTATCCGAAACTGCTCCAGGAGACATTCTTTTAGTTTTTGGCATAGGGGATCTTCCTCATTATATCCAAAGCAAAATCTTGTTGGTCGGTGGCCGGTAATGGCGCAGGCATACTGATTCATATAAATCACCCTTGATAACTGCCGTGATTACGCATATAAAGCAAAAATAACGCAAATAATAATGCGTATAAAGGTTATATTACAAAATTATAACACAATACATACGAAGTATCAAGAATTGCTTTCTGCTATGCTAAAAGAGCAGAGAGGTGAGCGTATGGACGAAGAATTTATCCGCAATCGAATCACAGAATTACGATTGAAAAAAGGCGTTTCAGAATATCAGATGAGCATGGAGTTAGGGCAGAACAGAAGCTATATTCAGGCGATTTCTTCCGGGCGTTCTATGCCGTCTATGAAGCAGTTTCTCAACATCTGTGAGTATTTTGAAATCACGCCGCTTCAATTTTTTGATGCACAGGAGAATAACCCTCAGCTTATCAAGAAGGCTTTGGACGGAATGAGAAAGATGTCAGATGACGATCTGATTATGCTGATTGGTTTTATAAGTCGCTTAAACACAGAAAGCTAACGATAGGAGGCAGTAAGCGTCCCGTCGTTAGTTTTTTTATTTTATGCGTAGCATATTGTGGCAAGCAATGCTTGTGGCTATCCATTTCGCCACAAGCTGCTTGTTGAGGGCAGCGCCCCCAAGCCCCTTTGAACACAGAATTTCATTCTGTGGCTGCGCGTTCTGCGAACGCTTTTGACCAGGACCAGCTTACCGCTGGCCGTGGTCTTTTTCTTTTTCAACATCCTGTTCTACCTCCATTTTCAGCACTCGGTCTACATTAGCCTTTGCCGTTAAAAGCTCCCGCATTTCTTCACGGGAACGCCGGTACTCGGCATAGGTCTTTTTCTTTTCTTCCAGCAATTTCGCGTACTCCGTCTGCAACTCTTTGACCTTGGGCAGCTTCTTGACGCCCATCTCATCAAAGGCATTCTTAGCAGCCTGGTGGAGCAGAATTTCTTCCTCATGTTCCTCCCGGAATTTCTTAGAGTAGCCGGCCTTGCGGTAGTCCACATAGACCTCACGGGTCTTGGCATAATTTACGATGTGAGTACGCAAAACAGCGATCTCTGCCATACGCTTTTCAGCCTCCTTAATTTGCGCCGAAAGCTCATTGTGATGTGCCGTGGCGGCCGCAGCCTTTTCTTCCAAAACCGCATACTCCAGCAGGTTATGCTCTGATAGGTAGTTCATGGTCTGCGCCATTTGCTTCAGATTGAAAACTTTAGCCCATCGCGCATAGCCAGCACCTTTTCCTGCCTGCAATTTTGCCTGAATGTCCACCAGCAGATTGACCTTCTGCGTCTCTGCCTGTGTAACTATTTTCTTTCGTGGGGTATGCGTTTTCTTCCCGGAGAGAACCGCCTGCAAATCATCTAATCCATATCCTTCGCCCAGGCTGTCCATTCGGGCGGCTTTCTCCCAGCCGGGGAGTTTCAAACGATACGATTTTCCGCGCTTTGATACTTCACAGCCGGACTCTTGCAGCAGCTTCAGCAGTTCCTCAAAATTAGCAGGACTTTGTGATAATGCGTTGTCAATCGCTACACGCAGCAGCTCTCGGTGAGAGGGCTTTGCCTGATCGCCCAGCCACTTGTTATAGCTCTTTCCGTGAGGTTTCGGATTCTCCACAATGGACAGTCCGTTTTCGACGCAGATGGTGTCACTTAACTGTCGGACTGCCTTGGTGCTGCCCCAAAAGTTTCGGAATTTCCGGTCATATTCTAAGCTGACCGATGACCAGATAATGTGATTGTGAATGTGCGACTTGTCTATGTGGGTGCAGACCACAAAGGCATGATTGCCCTTGGTGAATCGCTTGGCAAATTCCACACCCAGCCGGTTCGCTTCTTCCGGAGTGATCTCACCGGGGCGGAACGACTGGCGCACATGATAGGCAATCACATCATCC
This sequence comes from Yanshouia hominis, assembly GCA_014385025.1. Taxonomy (GTDB): domain Bacteria; phylum Bacillota; class Clostridia; order Oscillospirales; family Ruminococcaceae; genus Yanshouia; species Yanshouia hominis. The sequence continues at coordinate 154,999 of JACRTB010000006.1, forward strand.
GCACCTCGCACTCGTCCGGTAGCGGCAATGTACTGCCGCTTTGCCAGAAGGAACTCCGCATCCACAGTCCGGCTGTCACACGCATAGCCGGTAATGAGTCTGCCGTCATCTGTTTTCTTTGGGTTGGCCACATAGTCGATGATGTCACTGATCGCCCGACTTTCTGTGCGGCCCTTGCCGACATGAAGCGGCATGATTCTTGTGGTTGCCATAGGTCAGATCTCCTTCCCGAAAAGAAAACGGCCTGCCATAGCAGACCGCTTTCACTATTCTATAAAACTTTCTTCATCGAAAAAATTGAACTCATCATCTTCTAAGTGTCTTGGTGGAAATCTCATTTCATATTGCTCTTGCGCCAATGCACGGACATCAGGCCGCCTATCCTTTAGTCGATTTTTCAGCCAGGACAACTGCTCTTTCGATAGCCTCCATGGAAGATTCAAAAGACGATTCAGTGTCATCAGTTCAGCCTGCTTTTCTGCTGGTAGCGAAGCACAGGATTTACAAATGTGGGATGCATGACCTTTGCCTGAAAATTTTTCGTTGGCTTTGTATTCACCACAAACTTTACAATAGTGTCCATGCTTTTTCATAAGCTGATGCCCTTCTCGCAAAGAACATATAACCTGCGAATTACTTTCATAATCACATCCCATTCCAAATCAGAAGCATAAGAAAACTTTTTACGGTATGCCTCCCAAAGTTTTTGCATAACCGAATCATTTTCCACTTCGTCAAAAACTTCTTCAGCCTGGTTAAGATACTTCTCCGATCCCCGTTTATGAGCAGTTGCCAGAAGCGCATCATGTAAAATTTTCGGGTTCAGCGTGGTTCCATGCAGCTGTTCTAAAATGTAAATATCGTAGAAATCTCTCATGCGGGTATTGGTTGTGGTTCTGGTAATAATGGTTTCCAGTTTTTCTGCCAGCACAGTTTCTAAATTATAAGCCCAAATATCAATGGAGCGATCTTCCAGCATAAGTTTGAATGAATACCGAACCTCTCTTGGAGTGATTGCATCTCCCGTAGAAATATCAATTTTCAAAGGGGTCACTACACCATCGAATGTTGTACTCATGCTGACACGAATCCCCGGATACTCTGCTTCATCCATAATCTCCGAAATACTTTTCAGCTGAAATTTAACACCATCATCAATCGGAACAGTTACGATTGATGAAATTAGATTCTCAATATCCTCCACATTAACATTAGCTCCTTTTATGGTTGCATCCAAATCCATCGTAGAGCGGGCATCCAATCCAACCATAGCCGCTACCAACATACCACCCTTTAAGATAAACTTATCACGATACTCAGAAAGAGAAATACGCTCCAAAAAACGCTCCATCATGTAGTTCCTCATTAAAATCTGAGCATCTGCGGATTTTTCTCTGGAAAGGTTTCGTATTAAATCTTTAAGCTGCCTTGCTGTTTTTATCATAAAAGTACCTCCAAATACTGTCGTAAAATTTTTTCCACCTTGAACATCCCGGCATATTGCATTAAAGCTCGCAGGTTCTTATCTTTTCTACGGGCATACGCTTTCAGTGCTCCCTGAAAGGTCTGAATTTCAATTCTGCTACGGCTTCTGAGCAAATCACAGATCGTTCGCTCCATATCATAAACCGGCACAGTATGCCCGAACGGAGTTTTCGCTGTTGTAAGTCCTACATCATGTAAGTCTGCTTTAATCGTAAAAACTTGAATGCCTTCTGCTTTCATTTTGCTTGGATTGCATCCAGTTTTGACCGTAACTGTATATTCTATTGGTTCACGGTCTGTCAGATCGTGAAAAAATAAAGCTGTTTCATGTGAAAATACTGCTTGTTCAAATCGCAAATGAAGCAGATACATGGCATCCACCCAGGAATCTTTGGACAGATAAATCCCATGTGCAACTCTATCCAAATCTCGTGAACGCACATAATCATAAAATACCGGCTTTGAAATTCCAGAGGATACGACCTGTGATGTTCGCAGCATTCCTTCTTGTGCTGTTAGCATCTGATCCAGCTGTTCAAATTGTCCCATCATGTCACTTCCTTTCGTACTAATATTATATTCAATATTAGTTCAAAAGTAAAGTCGTGGATATATAGTTTCTCTTTCCAAATTTAACAGACGGTGTTTGGCATTTTGTGGCTTTGCGTATTTTTTATCCATAAACCCAATCCTGAATGGCAAATTTCAAACTCTGCACCTTACCCATCAGCCAGATTGCAGCCAACGGCAGCCCCATAGGGCTAATCAAAAATGCCATAACCAGCAAAATCACACCATTCTGCGGGGAATAGGTAATAAGCACAGCCACGCCAAGCAGAGCAATTACAGTGCTGAGCAGACCAAGCACCAGACCGGATATGTAGATCAGTCCCGTGCAGAGCCAGACAAAAAGCGTCAGCACCAAAATGACCGGTGCAGTTATAATCATCAAAAGCCCTTTCAAAATCTTCATGTCATTTCCTCCTTGCAGCGTTCTTGGTATCTTTTCTAATCATATTATCCGGCATGGGCAGGCAAAAGACAAGGATACCGATAAAAAGAAAAAGCGGAGAGAGGAGCAGCGAAGTAATGCCGTTCCTCCCTCCGCAAATGGAGTATCTATCCCTGTTATAAAAGTTTGGAAAGCTGAGTAAGGATTTCCTCTACGCCCTCCCATAACTGTTCCTGCCGCTGGGATATATCCTCCAAGTCAGCATCATAAACCCGCCCAGTCTCATGCACTTTACGGGTCAGCTGGTTTAAGTTGTTGCTGCTTCGGCGCATCAGGGAAACAAGCTCCTTCAGCTCCGGCAGCTCCAGCTTGACTACATACCCATCCAGCGCCATTTTTCTTAGATAGGCTTCACGGTTGGAGGTTCCAAACTGAGACATTTTTTGCTCAATCACAGCAAGCTCCTCCGCTGAAACTCTAAAGTTTAATTGCATATCCCGCTTACGCTTTGCCATAGTTATCGCTCCGGCTCCCGTTTCTTCGGGGCGGCAGGCTTATGGGCAGGCAGCTCCTGTTTGAGCTTATCCCGTACTGAGGGGCGGGACGGTTGCAGTTTTTCTCCCTGAGTACGGCTACGCTGCTGTTCTTCTCGCACCAGATCAATAAAGCCATCCAGCACAGCAGGGTGGCTGTTCAGGACATAACCACAACGGACGGTTTCGGGGTTCTCGTTGGGAATGGTCTTAGCCCATTCCTTATTGCGTCGGGAGTAGCGCCCATCCCAGTCCTGAAGCTGAACGGTGTTAGCCAGAACCATAGCCACACGCTCCATGCCATAGGTCTCGATCACACCCTTTGCCGCATCGTGACTGAGATACATTCCGTCGAAGTGTTCCCGCACCGCCGCTTCAATGGACTCCTTGCATTGGAGATTTGCATTGTTGGAAGCCCGGTACTGCTCCAGCTCCCCATGTTCTCTCGCATAGGCGGCAGAGTGGGGATAGACCGGTGTTGTTCGCAGTTCCTCTTTAGCTCTGCACACATCGTCGGCACGGTTCTCAATACTGTCCCGGATCACATCCATATAGCCGGTCTCCAGCTTTTCAAAATAACGGTACACATCTTCCAGCGGCGAAGGAGATTCCAAAAGCGCCTTGGCCTGGGCGTCGGTCAGCTCCAGTTCCTCCATCGCCATCACGATGTCCTCACGGATGGTGTACTCATAAGTGTGGTGCAGGATTTCTTCCGGGGGCTGGCTTTTCAGCCAGTCCCTGTATTTGTCCTGCTCAGCGGCCATCTTTTCATAAAGAGCTGTATTCAGATCGTTGGTATTCATGTTATCGCACCTCCTCATGCTGTTTTGGTTTCTTGTCTGTACTGCGGGGTTGCAACGGGCGTTTTAGGTTATCCAGCACCGAAGGCCGTGTGCTTTTGGCAACAACAGACTCGGTGTGTGCCTGCCCCTTTCCGTCGATGTTGAGCAGGGTATCCAGCTCCACCAGACGGGCGTTTTTGCTTCTCAGTTCTTCTTCATAAAGGAATGGCTTTCCGACTTCCTCCTTTGCGGCAGCCTGCTGCTGATAGAGGTTATCCAGCTGGGCCTTTGCCGCCTCCAGACGCTGGGGCATCTGGGCGAGGGCATTGTCGATACGGGTAAGATTTCCGCGAGGGTCTGTACCAAGGGTTGCCCGGTGGGTCATCTGTCCTTTCAGCAGGAGCGTATACTCCTGTTTCCAAGCGGAAAATTCCACGGACATGGCATAACCCCGGTAGTTGCCGATCTGCACCGGATCGGAGGTTTTGACCTCCTTGCAGGCATCCAAAAGGGCTGCACCGGCGTTCTCCTTATCGGTCAGCAGGTCTCCACGAATCTCCATACCAGCAAAACCGTCCTCCGGGTGCGGGTGAGCTGCCAAAACCTCCAGGTCAGATTCAAAGCCCTTGATAAAGCCCTTGTGCTTTTCAATCTCCTCCGGGAAATATTTGAGCAGCTGGTCCTCCAGACGATACTGCTTGCTCTGGTGGTCGGCTTTCATCAGCTTCAGGCGTGATACCTCCACATCCAAATCCATACGCTCTTTGATACGGGGATCTCCGGCACACAGAGCCTTGATCTCGGCAAAACTGAGGGCGGTTTCATCCACATCATCGCAGGACCGCACCGGACTTTTGCTGGTCATGATCTGGCTGATGAATTTTTGTTTATTCTCCACCGTCTGCCAGAGGTATGCGTCAAAGGTTCCTTCGGTCACATAGCGGTACACATGGACAAGAGGATTCTGGTTGCCCTGGCGCTCGATACGGCCCTTGCGCTGGGCAAGGTCTCCCGGTCTCCACGGACAGTCCAGGTCATGAAGTGCCACCAGACGGTCCTGCACATTGGTGCCTGCGCCCATCTTGGCGGTGCTGCCCAAAAGGACACGAACCTGACCGGTACGGACCTTAGAGAACAGCTCCTTTTTCCGCACTTCGGTATTGGCTTCATGGATAAAAGCGATCTGGTCGGCAGGCATTCCCTGAGCAATGAGTTTCTGACGAATATCGTCATATACCGTAAAGACCGGTTCCTGCTCCGGCAGAGGCACAGAGCCTTCCAATGCGTGAAGCAGTGGATTATCCAGCGTTTTCGCCGCCTTGCTTGCAGGAGCTTTTGCCTGCGGTGTAGAAATGTCGCAGAACACCAGTTGGGTCAGCTTGTCAGCTTTGCCATCCCGCCAGATCTGCATGATGTTGTCCACGCACTGATTGACCTTTGTGCCAGGTTCATCCGGCAGCATCTGGTTGACGATTCTCTGGTCCAGGCCCAGCTTACGGCCATCCGAGGTAATCTTGAGCATATTGTCCTGGGACGGGTCAACGGTTCCGCTGTGTACCAGCGATGCGCGCTCCGAAAGGGTCTTGACCATTTCCTGCTGATGTTCGGTAGGCTGCGCCACGATGTTGTGGTATTCCACCTCCGGGGTGGGCAGGTTCAGTTGGTCGGCGGTCTTGATGTCCGCCACTTCTTTGAACAGGTTCATCAGCTCCGGCAGGTTAAAGAACTTGCTGAATCTCGTTCTTGCCCGGTAGCCGGTTCCCTCGGGAACGAGTTTGTCAAGATGATTTTTGTAAGTTTTCTAAATTCAAATATTTATCCGCTGAAAAATCTCCCAACATCTCGTGTCTGCATATTTCTTGAAACACCGTATTCAAAGGCTTCTTCGCACTTTCCGATTGCTTCACATTTACAATAAAAGTGGTTTTACCTATTCGTGTTGTATAAGATAAAGTGTTTTCTTTCATATCGTCCGTTTCTCCTTTTCATAAATTGACTGTGGGGCATTCCGTTTAGAACACCCCACAAATACAGCCTGTTTCATCTGAACATATCAAGAAGTCATTAAGTTGCAAGTACAATGGAAATGGTTATCTTTCCATACCACGCTTGTTTCTTCGTGCCTTGATACGCTCCTGTCTTTCTTTTTCCCTTGCTTCTTTTTCGGCTCGTTCCTGTGCTTCCTTAAAAGAAAAAAGTTGCTTCACTTTTTCGGTAAAAAGTTTAGCAACTTCGGGGAAATGCTCCAACGCTTCAAGAAAAGGTCTGCACTTTTCTTTCAGTTCGTTGTATTTGGTTTTCATTCTTTCCAGTGCATTTGCACTGTCAAAATATTTCTGTCGGTAATAATTTGCACTCTGCTCCAATTTATTGATTTCCGCACGACTGGTAATGCCCTCTTTGGCAAGGGAAGTCAGCTCAGAATAATCCTCTTTGGAGATTGCCATTTTACCTGTGATTGTTTTCTGCCCCATACTGTCAATCTCGTTTAAGGTTTTGGAAATATGACGGGCAGGCTCATACTTAACCTGTTCCTTTTGAATACGCTTCTGCAACTTCTCCAATCGCTCTTTATCCTGTTTGATTTGATATTGCAGGGAAGTCAAATGCTCTGCCGTACTTCCGTATTCGCCACGCTGAAAGCCTTTGAACCCTTGTTCCGTCATATAGTGAAACAACTCATCTTGCAGTATGCTGTACGAAGCTCGGAACATCGGTTTCCCGTTCTTTCTTAGCAATGGATTTCCTTTTTCATCGGTCAGCGGAATATCCGATTTCCATTTCTTTGAATGGCTTATCTGATTAACAACCGCCTTGACCGTTCCTCGCAGTTCGGGGTCTTTGCAACGCTTACTCCATAAGATTTCTTTCTCCACCACAGGCAGAACCATAGCGTGAAGATGATAGTGGTAAACCTCTTTTCCAAGTTCTTCGGTTGCCGCTACATTGATTTCATCAGCGTGCATTACTGCCGATATAACATTGTCAGCACCGAATTTTTCTTCGATGAAATGATAGGCTTCTTCATAAAACTGCTTTGCGTATTCATAACCACCGTTACGCTCGAAGTACATCGTGTTCACATCAATCACAATCTCATTAAAGAGTGTTGCGTCTTTCCTTAACCCACGAAGCGACACCTGCCCGTCTGTTTCCATCTGCTTTAACTGTTCCATATAGGTCGGGGCAGTCGGTTTTTTGAAATGCACATTAAAGGGTATTCGTTCCACAATTACATTCATATTTTCATAGGTTTCATTCTTGCGTTCGTTGTGCCTTTCCGCCTTGCTCACATCAGAAGCGGTGTACTGTTTTACCCTTGCACAACTCATATCTGCCTTGTTGGTTTTTGCCATTTTACTCTCCTTTCCAGACAGGGGCGAAGCCATTACACAACATTCTTTGAATGTGTGTAACCCACTATGACACTTTCAGACTTCGTCTGCAAAGATGTCGTGGGCAAGGGAGTTCCCCCTTGACCTCCTTATGATACCTCAATCATAAAAACAGACTGTCCACTCATCAGACAGCCTGCATTATTCTCTCGGTATATCGCCCATCGGCAAAGACCAGTACCACAGAAAGCCTTTCTTTTTGGAGATAACTCCTGCTTTCTTCTTTGCCTTTTTGATGGTCGATTTCTTGAACCCTGCGGCTTCAAGTCTTTCTTCGCAATCCGAAGAAAGCATTTCTCCGTCTTTCAGCATTTCCAAAAGAAATTCTTTTGCCTTGATTTCCTTATCGTTCGGTCTGCCCATTTTAGGGGCAAGGGATTGGAACGCTTCTTCTGCTGTCATTTCCATTTCAGAGATAAAGTCCACTCCTTTTTCTGCAACCTCAAAGAGAATTGCAGAGCCTGTCGGGGCAAGGTTGGATTTCACTTGCACCATATATCTTTCCGCTGGTGCTTCTTTGTTCGGTGTGCGTGTGATTGCAAGAATACTTCTTGCAGCACCCGCAATATCAATAGAACCATTGGTACGATAAAGTGGATTGGTATCTCTCATCTTGTTCATATGAGCGATAATCACGATTGCACAGCCAGTATTCTTCGCAACCGCAATCAGATGATTAAACTCTGCTCGTGTTTCGTTGGCATTGTTCATTGAACAGTTCTCTCCGATATAGGAACTCATCGGGTCAAGAATTAAAAGTTTTGCGTGATACCTTTCGATTGCTTCAGCAATACGGTTATCCCCAAAGGATAAAGACTTTTCATCTTCCTTGATGAAGATAAGATTTTCTCCATTCCCACCGGCTGAATTAAATCGGGGTACTACCGTATCGTCTGCGTCATCTTCCGTTGTCTGATAGATGATAGTCATAGGCTCGGTTTCTTCCGTTTCAGTAAAGGGCAGAGGTTCGCCCTTAGAGAGTAGGGCGGCAATGGAAAGCATTAACTTGCTTTTTCCATCGCCCGGATCGCCCTGCAACAGCGTAACCTTGCCGAACGGAATATACGGATACCACAGCCATTTCACTTCTTTCGGTTCGATTTCACTTGCCTTGATAACTTCAAGAGGTACATTTACATTCATTTCATTTTCCGTCTGCTTCATTGTTCTTCGTTCTCCTTTTCGATAAATACTTCGGGCAAAGCACTACGATACAGCGGAAACTCTGCTTGCAGTCATTACTGCACTTTCTGCAAAGTTCGTTGTAGGTAATGCGATTTCTTTCATTCAGAAACAACGCCCACTCTTGTTTCCGTTTCTTGCTCATTCTCGGCATATCAATCCTCCTTTCCGCCTGAAAACAAAAAAACCACAGGGAAGATACTTACTGCCTTGTTTCTGTCATTTTTCGGGGCGAAAATCGGGCAAAATTGCCTTTCTAAGCCTTTCAAAAAATCACACAAGGTATTCGTACTAACCTGTGGTTATGTATGAAATTGTGGGGTTTTGGGTAACAGAAAACACCGTATTTCTACGATGTTTTCTGTCACATATATTCTATTTAAGATACTGACAAACTGGGATTGTCTAAAATAGTAAAGCCGTACCGCTTACTATTTTTTCTTTTACTGCTGAAACAGTATCTTTGATTGAATGCGTCATTAACTTGTTTCATTAAATCATATATATCCATTTGTACCACCATTTATAAAACTTTCTTTATTTTATCAACTTGTTCTTCTACTTCTTCCGGATAGTTTTTAACCATATCATCACTTCCTTAATTTTTCATCTTTGCGAGTTCTTATATAAATCTCTTTTCTACCTTTTTCTATAAAATCAGGTCTATTATTTTTAATACCATATACAATAGTTTCTATTGGATAATATTGTTCTACAACATCTTGATATTCCTTTGCTTTTGAAATATCAATATTTCCGTATAATCTTAATATATCTTCTCCAAAAGACACGCCAATTTCTTCTTCACTATCTTCTAGCAAATATATGAAATCACAGTATTCATCTATAATTCCAGAATCTCCAAAATCTATTACACCACATAATCTATTTTCATCATCAAGTAATAAATGATTACAACTAAAATCATTATGGCATAAGCATTTTTTACCATCAAATATAGTTGTACTATGTAATCTTTGCATAAAGTCTTCTACATATTGTTTTTCAATATCAGTAAGACTATCATATATTGTGTCTTTGAGTAATTGATATTCTTCCAAAACATTTTGTTTATTGTCTATCGTATACAAACTTATTTCACTATAATCTAAATCGTGCATTTGTCTTAAAAACATAGCAATATCTTGCTTTAATAATTCTTGCTTTTCTTTTGATAAAGCAAAATATATTTCTGGTGTTAAAAAAGTTCCTTTTATTTCTTTATAACCTAATATAGAAATATCATCACTAAAATATGAATATTTTACATTTGGTATTTTTATATTAGTATTTAATCTTTGATTTAAGAAATCATAAATTGCTTTTTCTTTTTCATATCCTTTTTTCTTATTAGCACTAAATTTTGTTTTAAATATGTATTCTCCATTTACTAAATATGCTACACTATCATATCCACTACCAATTACCTTAATACTTTCAACTTTAAAATCTTCAAAGTAATGTTCTATTAAGTATTTCATTGCTTTAACATTTGTAACATTATCATCATACCTATATTCCATTAAATAGCAATCTTCTTTTTTACCCTCGTGCAACTCGTGTTCTGGCAAATCTTCAATTATTCTAAATCCAGATTTCTGATATGACCTAATTGCTCTTGGATTATTCTTATGAGGGTCTAAAATAACTGCATTAGCATTTCTTTCTTTTTTTAAAAACTCAAAAATCATTTTTGTATATTTTGAGCCAATGCCTTTACTCCAATATTCAGGTTCTCCTATAAACTGATCCATTCCATAAACTATTTCATTTGTTTTTGGATAATGATAATCAGAATAAAGTTCATCATACATTTTATATACTTGTCCATATCCAATAGGAACATTATCATATTCTATAATTACTCTAAATACTTCATCTTCCCATTTTTCAGTATAATGCTCTTTTAATGATTCTAATGTATATTTTTTATCTCTACCACCATAAAATTCTAATACTCTATCATCAGTTAACCATTTTAGCATTAAAGGAAAATCATCATTTGTCAAAGTTCTTATTCTTATTTTATCTTGTACTATTTCCATTAATTTTCCTCCCTAAAATCATACACATACACTACTTCATCATCTGCGTCATTTATTCCTCCTGCTTTTTCATAACATTTACAAGCAGAAATATTACTTCTATTTGTTATTAAAAACATTTCATAACAATCAATAGTTTTAGCATAATCACGAGCAAATGATATTAAACCTGTTCCATAACCTTTGCCTTGAAAGTCTGGCATAACATCAATAGCGTCAAGATAGAATACTTTTCTTCCATCTGGTTTTAATAAAATATAACCAAAAGCAAAACCTACTATCTTATTATTTATCTTTGCAATAAATCCAAAATCATTTTTATTATCTATAAATTTTTTTAAAACATCTACATTATATTTTGTATTTTCATCATCAACAAAATCTAGCATAAGTTCCAAATCTTGTTCTTCTAATAATTTATATTCCATCTATCTCAACTCCATCTACTATTTTATTTTCTAATTTTATTAGTATTTACACAATCATTAATTAAACTAATTGCTTCCCCAGCAAATTCCTTTAATCTTGTATTATCATAACTATTATTTGTATCACTTAAATAATCTTCCATAGCATTTTTAATAACATCATTATAATTTGAATCCATATTTTCTAATGCCCATTTACCACCATCATATTTTGATAAAGTTAAATCATCTCTGATTAGTGCATAAAATCTACAAAGGTTTAAAATACAATATACGGGATTATTCACAATTTCTTCTACACAATCTAATGTATCAGAATAATTGGAATCAATAATGTATTCCTTTGGTACTTTTGAAAACACTTCTTTTGATGGCTTACCAAAATCCATCTTATCATTTGGAACATTTATAACATTGAAATGACTTGCTAGATCAGGGTCAACTTTATAATCATCATTGATGACTATTGTTTTATCTTCCTTATATCTTTCTATCCAATCTCTGCTACCGTGAAGTTCGTAAGGTATTGGATGTTTTATATTTCTACAATTATCTTCTAGTACAACACTAAATTCAAAACCTTTTTTAGGAAATAATTGCTCATTTTCTAACATTTTATCCCAAATAAATTGTTTTGTTTCTGAATTTATTTTTTCTTTTACAACTATAATAAAGTCTAAATCAGATTTATTCGGATTAAAACTTCCTAATCTTAATGAGCCGTGAAAATAAACTCCAACATAATTATCTTGTAATATTTCTTTAACCCATTCATTAACTTGTTTCATTAACTCATATATATCCATTTGTACCACCATTTATAAAACTTTCTTTATTTTATCAACTTGTTCTTCTACTTCTTCCGGATAGTTTTTAACCATATCATCAAAATCAGCAATTTCACGTGCCTTTATTAACATTGATACTCTTTTGATTAAATCTTCATCTGTATATTTATAATAACTTAATACCTTATTTATAAAACCTGTTCCTAAATAATAAAGTGCAGCAATATCATAAGCAGGATCACCCATACCAGAGCCTTCAAAATCCACTATTCCAACTAATTCGTTATTATCGTTAAGAATATAATTCTCATACCATAAATCTCCGTGTATAAAATGATAATCATTAAATGTTAATAAATAGTTTTTATATTCATTAAACCAAGATAATATTTTTTCATAATTAGATTCACTTAAATATTCTTTTAATTCAATAACACTTTGTTCAGTTATTTCTAATTCATTTTTTATATATTCATCTTTATCAAAATCAACTCTTATTTCATATAATTCATCCATAAATTCAGCGAGTTTTTTAGCAATATTATCTAAATTAACTATTTCAATATGTTCTTTTCTAAAAGTATGTCCTTTAATCATTTTATAAATTAATGCGCCATTTGGATATTCTTCGCAAGGCTCAATCAATTCAATAATTCTTGGTATTTCCAACGATTTAACATTACTTATTTGATTAATTACGTTCACATATTTTTGATAGTTTTTATATGAATTTTGATTTACTCCATCAAGTAAAATATAATCATCATTTATAATATATGCCTTACTATTAAAGCCTTCATTTATGTATTTTCTACTTATAATATCCATCTTTGCACCTCATTCTTAATAACTAAATAGAGTCATAATAATAAACATTTTCTGGCAATTCTTGATTAGGCAATTTGAATGTTCTAATTTTAACAAACTTACCACCAATAATTGTCTAAAATAGTAAGGCCGTACCGCTTACTATTTTTTCTTTTACTGCTGAAACAGTATCTTTGATTGAATGCGCAGTTGTATCTATAACATTTAATTCATAGATTCCTAAATTGGAAAATTGATTCCACATTGTTTCAACTAATTCAATATTTGTTTCTCTGTCTAACTTTGAGCGTTCGATAGCTCGCTTCATGGTTTCTTCTTTACTTGCCCTTAAAACGATATAGTGTACTTCATAATGCTCTTGAACAATGTTGAGCCACGGCTCTAAAAACCACGGTCCTACAATGCCATCTACAATTACATCATATCCACCACGAGCATATCGCTTCGCAGCTTCTAAAAACGCTTCAATGACAATCAAATTTTGCTCATTTGATTCTGGCAAATGCGGTGGTATTGCCCCTTTACTCAAATAATGATAAAAGTCATCTGTGTGCATATGTACAGACTTTTCCAAATCTGATTCTTTTGCAACAACAGATGCCGTTGTAGTTTTTCCTGTCCCCGGCGCACCTGTGATTACAATAATTCTACCTTGATTCATCTATATTTTACCTCCACAACTTCGGATTTATCTCGCTGATTTAGACGTATTGTACCATATTTTTGTGAATTTTTCAACTTAGCCACTTCGATTATACTCACGACTTAATAACTTCTTAAATACTTCCCGAAAAAGAAAAACTGCCATCCGTTAAGACAGCAGTTCCTTTTCGGCTGGTATGCTATTAAGAATACACAATATCGTTCAATACAATCTCATCTGCACAGGCTCGGATATTGTTCATCAATCCTATCCATTTCATCATATCCTTTCCTTTCAGTTCTTCCGTCACACCCTGCTTTCTTGCCATTTCCTTTATCAGATACTCCGCCATATCACACGCCGAAGTATCAATATCGGCAAGGTGTTCATATAACTTTCCGCTTGTAAGCAGATTGATATACAAGATTTTCCTGTGTTCCCTTAAATATCTTTCCCTCATTCTTCCGTATTTTGTGAGAGTGGGCGGTTCTTCGTTTTCTATCGTCAAGCAGGGATAGTAATAATCTCCGATGAGTTCGTACTGGATACCGGTTCTTTCGTCTGTAATAAATCTTTGCATTTTGATTTCTCCTTTTGCTTCTTATGGTAAAATTCCAAAGATTTTTCGTTGTGATTTTGTTTTTGACATTCTTCGGAACAGAATTTCTGCTGACTGTGTGTAGGCCAGTAGGTACTGCCACACACAGCACAGACACGCTGACGATAATAATGATTTCCTTTTTCTGCTTCTCTGTCGGCTTTCTTTTGGTCTTGCCTTGCCTGATAGCAACAATCCTTTGAACAGAATATCTGTCGGTTGCTTGTAGGTACAAACTCCTTTTGACAATGGGGGCATACCTTTGCTTTTACGATTTCTCCACCGTTTTCAGCGAGTTTTTTCGCCTTTCGCTTCTCTCGGTAAACTTTTTCACGCTCACGCTGTTTTGCCAGTCGTTCCATTTCAATCTGTTCTTCCTGTGCCTTGATTTCAGCAAGTTCTTCTTCTGTGTAGGCAATATCGACCTGCCCCACATAGTTGAAATAAATATCAACCTTTTGTGTCCTTGCTTTTCCCACACCCTCTGCTTCATAAACCACAATCTTGTCAATGAGTTCGGCAAACATCAAATCGGAAATTTCTGTCGGCTCTTTGCACTTGCGTATCAAAGAAATGAAATGCTTAATATCAACCGTATTCGCCTTTTCTTCGGTCAGTTCCTTTTGCATTTCCTCAATTTTCGTTTCCAGTTCAGCCTGCTCATCATCATACTGCTTCATTAGTTGCTTGTACTGTCTTTCGGGCAGTAATCCCGAAACAAGATTTTCATACAACCCACGAATAAGTTTTGACAGTTCATCGTATCGCTTCTGAAAACGCTGCAACTCCGATTTATTGTGCTTTGGCTTTTCTGTCTGCTTTTCGTTCCACAATACTTGAAGTTCCTTTGCAAAGGCTTCTTCGTCATTCAGAACAAATCTTGATAATCGTTTTACAGTCGATAATATCAAGGCTTCAACATTATCAGCACTAATCGAATGGGCAGTGCAGGAGTTTACTCTGCTGGCATACCCACCGCAACGGTAAGAATACTGTAACGAACGGTCTTTTTTACTGTAATGCGTTTGCAAGGTCATTCTTCTGCCACAGTCAGCACAGAACAGATAACCGCTTAAACGATTGCTGTGCGTTCCTCTTGCCGCTGTTCTGTTGGCTCGTTTCTTTCGCTTCTGAACGCTGTCCCAAAGTTCCTGCGAGATGATAGGCTCGTGCGTATTATAAAATACATACTGTTCATCTTCATCGGTATTTTTCCTTTTGTGCAGTTTGAAATTGGTGCTGACCGACTTACGCAAAACAGTATGACCAAGATATTCCTGTCTGCTCAAAATCGCTCTTATGGTTGACATTCCCCAAGTATATGGGTCTGAAAACTTCGTTCCATTATACTGTTCGGGGTGATATTCCTTTGCGTGTGCTGCCGGAATTAAAACCTTTTCTTCGGTAAGCAATTCAGCGATTGCTCTCGGACTTTTGCCCTCGTTGGCAAGCAGAAAGATACGCTTTACCACCTCAGAAGCCACAGGGTCAACGACAAGCGTTTGTTTGTCGGTTGCTAATCGGTTATATCCATAGGGAATAGAACCGCTACATCGCTTTCCGTCTTTCATACGGGCATCAAACACAGCCTTGATTTTATTGCTTGTGTCTTTGGCATACCACTCGTTCATTATATTCAAAAACGGGGCAAAGTCATTATCCGAAGCATTGTTGCTGTCAATACTGTTGTTTATTGCAAGAAAACGGACATCTTTCTGTGGGAACAGAACTTCCGTATAAAAGCCGACTTGCAGATAGTTTCGTCCTAATCGGCTCATATCCTTAACAATAATCGTTGCGACATTTCCTGCTTCTACTTCCTTAATCAGTTCTTGAAAACTCGGACGATTGAAATTCACACCCGAAAAACCATCGTCAGTAAAATGGCGAATATTCGTGAACCCATTTCTGCGAGCATAATCTTCCAAGTATTTCTTTTGGTTGGTGATTGAATTTGACTCACCATTGAGGTCATCATCTCTTGATAAACGCTCATAGAGTGCTGTAATCTTTGAAGTCCTTGACATTCTCTTATCCTCCTTTCTTTATGTAATCTGTTTTGGTATTAAAAGTATTACTCCCTCTACCAATAGGAGAAAATAGGGATACAAAGCGGAACTGTTTTTCAAAGAATCAAAAAAATATTTTTTGAAATTCTGCAACCGACTTTGATAACCTATTTTCAATTTAGGAACGCATTATTTATCGTCCTACTAAAGTATAGCCCTCCGGTGCCAGCTCCAATGCTGTGACGGTCTCCCCAAATCGGGAAGCCCAGCAGTCGAAGTGGGTCATGTTCAGTTCTTGCAGGCGTTCATATTGAAGATAACGCTGCATGGTGTAAAGCTCGGTCATGGAGTTGCTGACCGGTGTGCCGGTGGCAAAGATCACGCCACGGTTTCTGGTGATCTCATCCATATAGCGGCACTTGGCAAACATATCGGAGGATTTCTGCGCGTCCGATGTGGAAAGACCAGCCACATTCCGCATTTTTGTGTATAGAAACAGGTTTTTATAGTTGTGGGCCTCGTCCACAAACAAACGGTCCACACCCAGCTGCTCAAAAGTTACCACATCGTCTTTTCGCCCCTCGGCTTGCAGCTTTTCCAGTCTGGCTTCCAGAGACTTTCTGGTACGCTCCAGCTGCTTGACGGTAAAACGCTCGCCGCCGCTGGCCTGCACCTCTGCGATACCCTCGGTGATCTCGTCGATCTGCTCATAGAGAAGCCGTTCCTGACGCTCCCGGCTGATGGGGATACGCTCAAACTGGCTGTGTCCCATGATGATGGCGTCGTAGTCACCGGTCGCAATACGGGCGCAGAACTTCTTGCGGTTATGGGTCTCAAAGTCCTTTTTGGTTGTGACTAAGATGTTGGCAGAAGGATAGAGGCGCAGAAACTCCGATGCCCACTGCTCAGTCAGGTGGTTGGGAACCACAAAGAGAGATTTCTGGCACAAGCCCAGGCGTTTGGCTTCCATCGCAGCGGCCACCATCTCAAAGGTTTTGCCCGCGCCTACTTCGTGTGCCAGCAGGGTATTTCCGCCATACAGCACATGGGCGATGGCACTTTTCTGGTGTTCCCGCAGGGTAATGGCCGGGTTCATGCCGCCAAAAGTGATATGGCTGCCATCATACTCGCGGGGACGGGTAGAGTTCATTTCTTCGTTATACTGGCGCACCAAAGTCTGGCGGCGCTCCGGGTCTCTCCAGATCCAGTCCCTAAAGGCTTCCCGGATAGCCTGCTGTTTTTGGGCAGCCAGAGTGGTCTCCTTGGCGTTTAGTACGCGGCGCTCTTTTCCGTCTGCGTCCTCTATGGTGTCATAGATACGGACATCCCGCAGGTTTAAGGAATCCTCCAGAATCTTGTAGGCGTTGGCGCGGCTGGTTCCGTAGGTGGTATAAGCTGCCACATCGTTGTAGGATACAGAAGATTTCCCCTTGATCTGCCATTCAGCAGTAAAGGAGGAATAGTTGACCTCAATGCTGCGCTGGAGATAAAACGGGGTGTTGAAGGTCTCGTACATAAACTGCTGGATGTACTCCTTGTCAATCCAGGTAGCGCCCAGACGCACCTCAATTTCCGACGCATCCAGGTCTTTGGGCTGGGCGGCGGTAAGAGCTTCCACATTGACTGCAAAAGAAGGGTCCTGCTGTGCCGCCCGCTGCGCCTGACG
>JACRTB010000007.1 GCA_014385025.1 Yanshouia hominis
AGCCGCGAACACGTCCCCGAGCACCGCCTTGATCCGGCTCCACAGCACCCGCTTGGTCTTGCTGCCGTCCGCCGAATCGACCAGCGCCACGCTGTCCGCGTCGGCGGGGGTTTCCTTTGCCGCCGCGTCCTTGAGCAGGCCCTCTGAGCCGCTGTGCGGGTTGGCTGCACTCCGGTGGTCCTCCGCCTCCTTCAGCTCGGCGTCAATCGTGTCGGCGTTGGCGTTGAAATCCGCAACGTTGTAAAATTCCTCCGGCGCCGGTTTTTTCAGATTGTAGTTGGTTGTTGTCGTCAAGTCAGATTCCCTCCTTCTCTCAGCTGCGCATGGGTGTATTGGCCAAGCTGCGCGTGGGTGTACCGGTGCAGCTCGCTGTTGGTCCGATAGGCGATGATGTATTCCACCTTCAGGTGCGCGGGCTTGATTTCTTCCACCGCCGCCTTGAGGTCGTCGAGGTTCGGCGGGATGCCGATCTGCCCGAACCGGATGTGAAAGACATTGCGCAGCCACACGTCATCCGCCTCGGGAAATTCAATGACCTCAACCTGCCCGTTTATGAAGCTCTCAGCCACATTCTGGATCAGCGCGGCGGTTGTGGTGCCGCTGCCGCGCATCTTGGAAAGGATCCTCGTCCGGCGGTAGGCGTAATCCTTTCCCGCCTCCCGGGGGATGCCGTAGGCGTCCTCCCAGTAATCCAGACCCCACGTCGCGGTGTTGAGGTCGAGCTGCAAAAAGCAGTCGTCCCGCGCCGCCTGCGCGCCGGAAATCCCCTCCTCCAGCGCGTCTTCAATCGCTTTTGTCTCCCGGCAAAGCCCGTAAAAACCGGGCAACAGCTCAATCAGCATTTATGCTCACCGTCCCTACCTGCGGCACGCAGTCCGCCGCGATTGTGATGTTGGCAGTCCCGCCGTTGGCAGTCAGCCCCGAATAATCCAGCACCCCGTCGATTCCCGCCAGCAGGTATCCGATGCGGGTGTAGGGGACGGTATACTGCTCAAAGGAGATGCTTTGCAGGTATTCGGCCAAAGCGGATTCAAAAGCCGCCTGAACCGCCCCGACGGTAGTGGAGGCGCTGACGCTTACTGCTGCCGAAACGTTGATGGCCGTCGCGCTGACCGACTGCACCGTTACCGCCGCTCCAATCGGGCGCACGCTTTCGATGTGCGCCGCGCAGGCCGCCGTTACGGCGCTGCCCACCGGACCTATCCCCGCCGATGCGATCAGTACCTTGACCGTCCCCGCGCCGTTCCAGAGCGGAACCACCTTCGCCGCTCCCACGCCGTCGGTTTCCAGCGCCCATTGCTTATAGTGGCTCGCGTTGCCGGAGGTCGCCGCCTCCCGCAGCCGGGTGAGCAGCCGCCCCAATAGCGCCGAGTCGGTTTCCGGGTCGGTTCCGCCGGAGGCCTCCGCTTCGTTGGTCACTGCCGTCACCCCCGAAATGCTGGTGAGCTGCCGCGTAATCTCCCCCGCGGCTACGTTGCCGGTGATGCCGGCTTCGGCCGCCGTCGCGGCGATCTGAGCCGATCCATCCGAGAGCACCGCCGCCGCGTCGGTCAGAAACCGCACCCCCGCAACGGTCAGAAACGCCGAACCCTTCGGCACCTGCACGCCGTCCCGGCCGGATACGGTCAGCGTGACCTTTGCCGCAGTCCCCGCCTTGCGGGTGATCCCGTAATAAGCGCACCGAATGTCCAGATACTCTCCGCTCGCCTCGGTCGGATAGACGATCGGCAGCATTGCGTCCAGCCCCGCGTAAACCTTCCAGATTTCCAGCGCCGCGGGGCCGATCAGCGCATCTGCATAGCTGCCCTCCCGGGTTTCCACTTCGACGCCGGAAGCCTCAAGCGCGTCAAAAATATTCTGTTTGATCGTTTCCGGCGTAATGCTTTCAAACATCAAGGTCCACCTCCCCGTAAACCGTTTCGAGGACGCATGAGACCCGCAGCGTCCCCTCGTCAAATTTTACCCGTACCTCCGATACCTCCGAGATGTACGGATGCACCAGCAGGCATTCCCGGACATACCGCGCGGCCTCCGCCTGCTTGAGCTCGTCGGTGTAGGCCGTCCCGATCAGGCTTTCGCACTCGTTGCCGTAGCCCCATGTGTAAACCGCAAAGCGGTACCGCGGGACCTGCAAAGCCCGGTAAGCCCACGAAAGCACCGCCTGCGCGCCGCTGACGATGACAGGCTCGCCGCCGCGCCAGACGGGGATATTGTTTTCATAGTCCCATTTGACCTCCCGGCAGAGCGGTAGGTCCACCGTCTGTTCCGCCGTCTCCGGCTGAATGATGGGGAATAAGCTCATGACAAAGCCACCGCCTTACACAAAATAATAAACCTCTCCCCGTCGGGGGTAATCAGCGCCACCTGGTCGCCTGAGGCGAGTTCTCCGGGGAGCTGTGCGGTTAGGGAGGCCGAGCCGTTGGAAAAGCCCGTCCCAGTCCCCGGCGGGGAGGGAAAGTCCGCTGTCCCCTCGAGGTCCGACGCGGTAACCGCACGCTCCCGCGCCAGCAGCCGGGGATCGATCAGCAGATCGCCCGCATCCAGCGTCAAATCCCCGGACTGTACGGTGAGCGGCGAAACCGAAACGACGACCCCGGTGCGCACCATCGGCAGAAACTGCCGCCCCGCCTCGCCTCCCATCACAGAAAGCATGGCCTGATATGGATTTTCCTGCATGTCTATCCCCCCTCCCCAGACACCTTATTGTGCAGGTTATCGAGATACTGCTGGTACTCCCCGGCGCTCTGCGGGGAACCGGACGAGCCGCCCGAAGCCGCCAGTTCCTCTCCGGCGCTCTTTTCATCCATGACAGCGTTGAGATTCAGCACCAGCTTGTTTGTATAAATGCCGTTTTTCCACTGATGAACGTCCGAATCGATGAAGAACCGCCCGCAGAGACCGGTCGTGCTCTCCTGCATCATGACCGACCCGCCCGAGGTGCAGGAAGCATCCCCGAGGCAGTTGACGGTGATCCTCTGCTCCGGGCCAGAGCCTTTCAGCAGGTCCGCGGCGGCCGCGTTGGCGTCCTCCCCCTGTTTCTGCTTCACAACCTTCTGCATCACGCCGTAGAGGGCCTCGCTCGCCGCGTCCTCCATAACGGACAGGAGGTTTTCGTTCTGGTCGTAAACCGCCGCCCGGTTGACGAGGCTCTGCGCGTCCTCAGTGGTGGAGGCGTCAATCAGGTTGGAGCCTCCCTTCACCACGAGGATTCGCCCCGCTGCGCCCTTCTCCAGCACATTGAGGGAGGTCCCCGAAAAGCGCACGAAATACTTTTTCCCCGTCTGCTTCGCCGCCTCGGTGTACATCGCCATGATAATTTCATAGAGGCTTTTCCCGAAAAACTTCCGGCTTACCGGAACCCCCGCCGCCGCAAGGCTCCCCGTCGGAATCCCGAACTCCCCGCAGACAGCGGCGGCAGCGGCCTCGGGGGTCATCTGCACGCATTTCATGCTCGTCTGGTTCTGTTTGAGATAGATCCCGTAGTCGAAGGCGGTCAGGTCGATGACCTGCGAAGCGGTCGAGCGCGTCCGGGTGAGCACAATCCCGGTGAAAAGGCCCGTCCCGTTTTCGCTCATGCTGACATGGCATCCCAGAGAGCAGTCCGGCGCGCCGTCGGCCAGCAGTCCAAAAGAAAGGGTCCGGGCGCACTGGGTGCAGCTCCCGGACCACTGAACAGTGGATACCAGCTTTGTGATGTCGAAGCTCCCGGAGGAGTTGGTTAATGTCAGTGTCATAGCAGCATCCTCTTGTCGGTGCGTCCGACATTGTTGAGAACGTCCAGCGGCGGACATACGATCGTCTGATCTGAAAACAGCATTGCCGGAACGGTGTTCTTTTCACTGTTGTTGTACCGGGAAAGCGCAAGTCCCAGTCGGTACATTTCGCTGCCGTCTGTAATCTTGTATGCATCCTTCACGATCTCCGCATAGGACTGATACTTTTTCCCATCGTAAGAGGGAAGCCGTTTCTGCACCGGCGCGGCCGCATCCGTATCGCTTTCCCTCGGCAGGTTCACTGCCGGGCTTGTGACAGCCGGAACCGCAATCGCACCGGCCGCCGCTGTCTGGCTCGCCGACACCTTGCGGTATCCGCGCATGGTGATCGTCGCATACACGTCCCCGGTGCCGTCCCGCTCGCCGTAGCTGATTTCCTCGATCAGCACCCGCTCGTTGATTCCGGTGCCCGATACGACGAAGCGCACCGGCTTCTTTCGTTTGATGATCTTCTCGATCCGCTCGACATATTCATACGGCTCGCCGGAATCGAGCGCGAACGGGTAATCGTTCTCCGGGAACATGCATCCGACCTTGATCGTCCCCAGCGCCATCCCGCCGGGCAGGTTCACGTCCCCGACCTCATGGATGTTGACCGTCTCGGTGCGCCTGCCGCAGGACACCTCGAAGCTCTCCGGCGTGACCGGCAGCGTGATCTGTCCGGACGCCTTGATGATAAATTTTCGCATAGCCGCCTCCTTCCGGGCAAAGAAAAGGGCGCCCCGTTCAGAGCGCCCCATCAGGGAAAACTATTTTCTATTTCACAATTTCAAATGGGAAAACTGCTAAAACCTGCCCTGTGCTTTCGATGGTAACCGTAACGCTTCCTTTTCCGCAGGCTTCGCCCAAATAGCGCGCGCTGTTACTTTCGTCCTTTCCATCGACTTCATAGTAACGGGAATTCGTCTCGGAAGACCCATCGGGAAATTTCCATTCAAAAAGGATCACTTCTCCTCCTTCCCAGCCATAACAACGAAATTCCATCCAGATCGGTTCGCCGGACCGAAACGCCGTTTTAGGCGTCAAATACTTGCTTCCTTTTTCGCGAAGGAAGCCTATGAGCCTTGGAGGGCCCACCGAATATTGACTTTCCTTTTCCGGGATGATGTTATCATAGGTTCCAATCAGCTTGTTGTCCGGCATGTATGCTGTGATTGAGTCGAGAAAAGCATCATCAAAGTGAATCATCGCATATTCTGCGATTGTTTTTACTTCCTCGGTCGAGAAGCCATGAAAACTCCCTTTGAAATCAAGATCCATGCCCGCCAACAGTGCTGCAACGAAGTCAGGGCCATAGCAGGCGTCTATATTCTTCATAACCTGCAGCTCAGTGGTGCCCGGTCCCAAATAATCCGCTATATATTGATACACCGGAATTCCGTACGAATAAAGAGCGGCGTAATAAGTTCTTATTCCGCTCTCTTTGTTTAGTATCAGACTGATCGTGTCGCTCACCACAGCCGCTTCCATTTCGTCAAGATCTAACGCCGCCGCCGCATCCACTACCAAGGGAATCACCAGATCCGCCACTGCGGGAGTATAATTCCGCAGGGCAAGCAGCCTGCATTCCCAATCAAAGGGTTTCTCGTTTACGATTAATTCCCCATAATAGCGATCGTCCTTGCGAAAAACCTTCAGGCTCTCGACGTATCGATACCAGTCCGCGGCATAAAGAGGGTTTCCATACCCGCCGAAATGATCACGCAGCGATTCTGTCAGCTTTTGTGATAAGTCACTGTCTTCTATTTTACCGTCAATATGAAGTGCCGCCTCCGGCTCTTCGCCCGCCTCGGAAGCAGCCGGCTGACTTGCCGCGCCACACCCTGCCACCACCAACACGCATAACAAAACAGAAAGCAGCTTTTTCATCCGTTTTCCCTCCTGTAGTTCTTTGCTATCAGCCTACCACATTCAGGAAAATTTTCCAACCCCTACGACAGTATTTGTGCCTCCTGCAGCTTTCTCGCAAGTTCTGACGCAATCCGGCCGATGTCCGCGTCCTCGCGCACCACAATGGTGTCGGCCAGCTTGGGAATGGTGATGCTCGCGCCTCCGTTTTTATATGCTCTTGCCTCGGCGGCGGTCAGCACCCGCTCGCCCTCATGCAGCCGGGCGGGATAATTGTCATACGGCACGTAGGAAAGGCCGTAGGCGTTTCCCGCCCCGTAATCCCCACTAACAGCACTCTCGTAGGAAAACGGGGCCCCATAGAGATCTTCGGTCGTCAAGCCATCCCGAATTCCGCTGGCCATTCCCTTTGATGCCTCGATCCCCAGCCGGTAATTTGCATTCCAGAATCGGGGGCTTTCTACCAACATTGTCGTTACATTTTCAGTCAGTAAAAGATCACTTTCCAGTTTAAGTTGTGCACCCTCCGAGGCGTTATATTCTGCTTCGGCCTGAATCCTTGCTTCCGCCAGCATCCGCCCGGCCTCCGCGCCGGTCAGTCCGTCCTGCTCAATTCTTTCATACGCCTCTTTTTCTTTCTGCCGTAAAATAGCTTCCCGTTCGTTATCAAGACTTGCTTCCCATTGGCCGATCAACCGTTCTGTTTTGCTGATCTGTTCAGAGTTGTTATTCAGGTATTCCGCCTGATCCTTCAACCCTTTCGATCGCTCTTCGGTATATCCCTCGCCGCGTGAAGCCTTACGCTCCTGCTCCAGCTCTTGCACAGTGGAGGCAATTCCCGAATAGGTTTCGGCCATCTCCGCCATAGCGTCGGGATTGGCCTCGCCCATCGCATTTGCGATTGCCTCCGCCGCCTCCGCACCGGGGATCAGCCCCTTTGAAACCATGTTGTAGATTTCGGTATTGCTGGTGCCCATCGCCTCAGCCAGATAATCGACCGCCGGGATGCCGCGATCGGTCAACTGATTGAGCCACTCCAGCGATGTCTTTCCGCTCGACTGCATTTTGCCAAGCGCGGTTGCGACCTCCGACATATCGGAGCTGCTCATGCCGAGCGCCGCGCCGGTGTCTCCGATCTGGGTCAGCCGCTTTTTGATTGCCTCCGGGTCGGTCGTGCCGTAGGCCGCAAGGGTTTTGGCGATGCCCTTCAAATCCTCGTACAGGAACGGCGTGGTGTTGGCCATCGTTTTAACGGCCTCGAGGGTACCGGCTGAATCTCCCTTGAGGATTTTGTCAAAGGCAATCTTGTCAAGCTCCCGCTGTGCGGCGATGGAGGTTCCCGTCTCCAGATCGGTAGCCATGCGCTCCTGCTGGGCGGAAATCTGCTCGCCACGATAATCTTTGAAGGCTTCGTCTTTATTGACTTCGATGCTCAGATTTCCGTTTAAAGCACCGGCCATAGTGCCAATACCCCCGCCAATCAACGTTCCCAAGCCCGGACCCAGAAGCATGGTTCCGATCGAAGCGCCGGAGCTGGCGCCGGAGAGCATACTGGAAAACATCGTGCCTCCCTCTGCTCCGAACCTGCTTCCGGCCCACGCATTTGCAGCGTTGCTTCCAAGCTCCTTCATCACATCTGCAAGCCCGGAGGCGTCAAATGCTGTCAAGATGCTGTCTTTGCCGTTTGTTGTTCCCGCCCTGCTTTGCAGTTTGGAGAATATTCCGCTCGCGTTGGTAAGTGACTTTTCTGTTTCCCGAGCGGATTTGTCAAGCAAGCTCAGATTTTGCCGCATCCGCTCATATTCTTCGTTGGCTTCATCGAGACGGTTGAGCAGCTCGTCGCTGACAATCCCATCTTTCGATGCCCTGCGGGCTTCTGTTATCTGCTTTTGCAGTCCCTGCAAATTTTTGCGAGCCGCATCCGTATCTAACTTCAGCGTTGCGCGGTTCGAGTTGAGCGCCTTGAGCTGCGCCTGCATCTCTTCGAGATTCTTGTTAAACCGTATCCCGGAGTTGTTCATTTTGTTGACTGCATCGCTGAAATTGTCCTTTGCAGAAATGGCAATAGAAACGTCTCTGCCCATGAATATCCCTCCTTTCGGGCATAGAAAAGCCCCGCTTTTCAGCGAGGCTTTCAAAATCCCAATAATTTTAGAATTGGTATTAGCACGATAACAATAAGAGGCCCTGCGCACGCAATTAATATGCCTTTCATCTGATCGCTCATGCTTTCTCTCCCTTTATTTCGCGCCACGCCCCAGAAATAAACTGTTATTCTATACAATTCTTGAAACTGTCCTTCGTTTCTTCGTGGTTCCTATTGAAGTAGGCGCCGACATTTTTTCCTGCCGGTGCACCTCCTTCCGGGTATAGAAATGCCCCGCACAAGTGGGGCTGTAAATCGCAAGTGTTTTTTTCAAAATAAGCGAGAAACAGGCAAAAAAGGGTCAATCCCGCTCCGCACCCTATCCAAATCCACTGCGTTTTCAAATCCATTTCTTCCGCGTGAATCGTAGCATATAACATTGGAATGAGCCCCAACGTGCTAAAAAGCAATCCGATAAAAGCGCGCCTTGCTTCGTTCATGCCCGCCCCTCCGCTTCCAGCCTTTCCACCGCCCGCCGGACCCCTTCAGCCCGGCCGATGCCCTCCCGCTCACAGAAGCGGTCGAGAATCGCCAACGTCTTTTCATCAAAGCGAACCGCAATCTGCACCCGCTTGGGCGCATCGGTTGGTCTGCCTGTCTTCAATGGATCACTTCCTTTGCATACCATAATTATAACCAATCGGTATGCGAAAGTCAAGGCTTATTTCGCCCCTCTAATTCCTTCTGGCAAAACGCCGTCAACAGCAGCCGTTCTCCCGGAGACTTTTGATAAAATTCCCCCGGCGTGATGTTTTTCTCCCGAAACAGAAAATACAGCAGCATCAGCCGGGGGTCTTTATTCAGTTTTTTTTAACCTCCTCGAGCGTCGCCGTCCGATAGCCGGAAAGCCGCTCCACCTCGCGGGAAAGGTCCTCGATCTCCCCCGGCAGCAGCAGGCTCTTCACCAGCTCGGCAGGAGTCGGGGCGTGGTGCTTCTCCAGCAGAGCCTTGTCCCGCAGGTTGGGGGCCGTCACTCCCGCCAGCAGGATATCGATCGCCATGTCCTCCGAAGACGCCTCTTTGATCTCCGCCACCCGGTTATAGGGCAGCGCCCGCAGTGAGAACACCACAGGCTCGCCGCACTCCTTCGAAAGCCGCTTGATTTTGACCTTCTTTTCGGGCAGCTTCGCCTTATCCAGCCCCATCAGTAAATCCAATACGTCCGGCATAAAAGTCCTCCCTTGACTTTCTGTGCCGCCCTGCTATAATAAAGACACAAAGGGCGCTGTTACAAGCAGCAAGCCCCTAAGTGCTAGTCAAAATTGCTAGCCGTTCGGTGGCCGCCGGACGGCTAGCGCGCTTTTATGGAAAGTATGCAGGTCAAAATGACCGTCCACACCAAAAACCTCAGAAATTGCTTTCCTCGGTCTCTCCACATCAGCCTCACCCCCTTTCACAAGGGAGTGGCTTGCCGCCATTGTAACAACGCCACGCTTATTCTAGCATGGCGCTCAATTTTTGTCTAGTTTTTCGCCGCTTCGCTCTGCATCCCTTCGGCTTGCCAAATTATGCTTCGCTTTCGCTCGCAAATTTGGAGCCTCATCCCTCCGTAATCGTGTCGAGGTATTCGTAGTTGGTGAAGGTGAACGGGGCCTCCACCTTTCCCAGCGTGTCGGCCTCCCAGTCGGCAAGGGTCAGGTCGTCAAACCCGGCGTTTTTCAGCACCACGCGCTCCGCACCGTAGCTGTCGGGGTCGGCCAGCTTCGAGATGATGGTGAACCGCACATCCTGCCCGTCCCGGATTTTCTCGCCGATCAGCTTTGCCATCCGCGAGGAAACCTTGTGCATCCGAAGTGAGCCGGTCCCCTTGTAGGATTTCACCTTGTAGTCAACGCCCATCTGTCCGCAGAGGGCAACGTCCTCCTTGTTGTAGGTGATCTTCGCCTGAAGTCCGTAGCATTCGGAAACCTTCTCACCCTCAAGCCACACCTCACCCCATGTGCCGGATAAAACTCTCTTTGCAGCATCCATAATAAAAGTCCTCCCTTGACTTTCTGTGCCGCCCTGCTATAATGAAGATGCAAAGGGCGCTGCGACAAGCGGTCAGCCCAGTCAGTTACAAGCTATCTCGGCAAAGCCAAGAAACCGTCACCGGCCAGGGTGGCGGTTTCTGCGTTTTACAACAATCGTCACCGTAAAGGCTCCGATATGTAACGTAATTCGCACAAGCCTCACCCCCTTTCGGGTGGTGTGGCCGACCGCCTGCCGTTGTTGCAGCGCCATGTTTATCATAGCATGGCGCTGTTTGTTTGTCTATCCCTGCGTTTTCGTCAGATCGTCACACTGATCGAGATATCCTCAATTGCGTCGAGAATCTTCACAGAGCAGGCAAGGAACACCTGATCGTCGGTGTTGGCCTCCTTGATTTCCTGTTCGCTCATGGCGGAGGTGTCGGTTCCCTTCAATTTGAGGTAATTTTCCTGCGCCGCGAGATCGATTTCGCAAGTTGATTTGCCCGCGGCGAGGATGCCCGCCAGCTCAAGCCCTTCCAGATAGCCCTTGATCGCGGCGATCAGCACGCATTTGTTGTCGTAGCTGTTCGCATACTTGCCGATGTAGCTGTCCTCGCAGGTGAGCCGGATGTCGTGGCCGATCATGTCCACCGCCTCGACGATCTTGATTTTCTTGAAGGCCGCTCCCTTCTCCTGCGTGGTGGTGGTCAGGCTGTTGACCCCGCGCGCAACCTTGATCTTTTCCCCGTCGTGGATCAGGATAAATTCCCCGGCGTCCACCGCGTTATCCGATTCCTCGGCAGAAAGGCGTTCCACCTCGATCAGCTCAGGCAGCGGCGCATAGGTGCAGGCAATGGTCATCGGCGTGCCTGCAATCAGCCCCGCGATCCGCGAGCAGAGCGCGGCAGTGGAGATTGCTCCGCCCTCGTCCTTTACGCCGGTGACGGTCACGTTGACAATCCCCTCGGAATCGGCTTCCTGATCGGGCAGCACCGCCTTGATGATGCTGTGGTCGTTTGCCCGGCGGCCCTTCACCCAGGTCGCAATCGCCGTAGCCTCGGCACTGGTGCAGTCTGCGGGGCCGCAGAGATAATCGATATCACCCTGCGTCTCAAAGTAGCCGGTGCCGTCTGAAATGTCGCTCGCGCCGGTGGTATCACTCTCGCCGCGCGTCGCCAGTACATAGGCCACCACCTTGCGCGGCGGGTTGACATATCCAATCAGCGCCCGCTTGATATAGGCGGCGTTGTCAGCCGCCAGCGTGGACGGAATATCCGCCGCCGAGTGAATGACAAAGCCTTTGTTTTGCAGGGCGGTCGTGCTGTCCCGCAGAATCAGCCCGACAACCCCTTTCTCGCTGCGCGCAATCGCCGCGGCAGCAGTAGTCTTGAATGTGATGCTGATGTTCGGAAGTCCCAAAATTATCCCTCCTGTATCGTGTTGTGAATTTTCTGCATGAGCGGCAGCGCCGGTTCCGGCCCCCGCCGTTCAAAATAGCGGCATTGCAGATCGACCCACGCGCGGTCGAAATCCATGCCGCCCTCACTGGCCGAAAACTTTACCGCCCGGTCGGCTACCTTGAGATACCCCGCCCGGAACAGATCGATGACGTCGGCCTGCATCTGCGCCAGCTCGTCGATATCGCTGTTTCCGTAATCGTCCACCTCTCCGAAGCAGGTGACGGTAAGGTATGCCGTTTCCTCGATCAGCCCCGCGTTGGCGTCCCTGCGGCTGATTCGCGGCGCTTCCAGCAGAAAACAGGGCCGCGTAAATTCCGTTGGGCAGAGATTACGGTGCAGGTCCCACCCCGGCCATTTCGCGGCCAGCGCCGCCGCAAGCGCGTCGAAAATATCGTTTTTGTTGATCATAGGCTCGCCTCCAGCTCCCGCGCGATTTCGTCCGCCCACGCCTCCGCTTCTCCGATGGCAATGCTCTCGGCCCGCATTGCCGAAGCGGCGTAGAAGTGATACCCGCTGACATAGGACACCCGCAGCCGGGGGGAAGCAATCCGATGTCCGCCCTCAAGATAATTTGTGATTGCGCCGGGGCTGTCGGCCCCGGTCGTTCCCTTTTCAGGACGAACCGCCGCATACCCGCCGCCCGAACCGACATGCACCACCTGCCATCGGCGCACCCTTCCGGAGGAATCATTGATCCCTGAACTGGCAATCTGCTGCTGAAGCTCCCGCTGTACCGCTCTGCCGACCCGCTCATGCAGCTCGCGGCGGCGCTCGGGGAACTCCTGCAGAATTTTGTCAAATGCGGCCCCAATCCGGTCTGTTTGAATGCGGTTTTCCATTACGGCTCCTTCGTGTTGGCGATCTCGTATTCGTTTTTGAATTCATCCAGCAGATAGCAGACGCGCACCGCGTAGGCGCCGCCGTCCGCCTTGACCAGATCCCCCGTTTTCAGCGTTACCGCCTTGGGAGTTACCAGCACCAGCCGATGCTCCACCTGTCCCTGCGGCTCCTTTTGGACGAATCCGAGATATTTTTCCGTTAAAAACCCGGGGAAAGAGCAGAGCGGCTTCTGCGTATGGCAGAGCTTGCCCTGTTCGTCCTTTCCCTTCTCCGGCCTTGTCGCGGCACAAGCCGTCGGCTCAATCAGCGCGGCGGTAATCTCCGCGCTGGCGGGATTCACCGCCGTAATCGAAGTGAGGAATAAATGCCTTCCCTTCCACTGCAGCGCATCGTGCAGGGTAAGATCCCCGCGCGGCACTGTAGAGAGCTTTACCGACCGCACCCCCATTCCCACCTTGGAAAAGAGGCTTGCCTTGTCTGTCAGCTCGACCGACGCCCAGAGGTTCCCGCTCTCCCGAAACGAAACAACGTCCCCGGATGCCTCAACCCGCAGCAGCGTCAGCTTATCCATCGGAGTTTTCATTTGCGTCGCCTCCGTTTTGAAGCTGAATCATCAGCCCGGTTAAATGACGCTCCAGAACGTCCGTTTTTATATCCGGATTCCGCAGCCCATGAAACGACAGATAGACCATCGTGCGGATCGCCTCGTTGGCTGTCTCCAACCGTCCCGTTTGCGCCGCCCAGTCGATTCCCGTCGCCCGGTGAAGGCTTTCCAGCGCAGAGGCGCGCAGGGCGGAGACGATCCCGAAGGATTCCTCCCCCGCCCCGAGCCAGTCAAGCAGCTCGTCGCTGGATACCAGCTCTGATATCATCTCCGCCATACGCTATTCCTCCGATCAGGTCGCTGCCGCGATAAAGATTTCACGCTTGACCGCGGCCTCGGCGATCATCTTCTGCGCGTCCATCCGCACAATGCCGCGCACCTCGGTGGTGTCGGTTCTCCATGCGCTCCCGCCGATATTGGTCGATGCAAATTCCAGAGCCTTGCGGCGGAACAGGGTGCCGAACGACTTGAAATCGCCGATGTAAATCGGGTAATAGTCGCCCTTGGTCGCACCGGTCGTGGTGACGGTACGGCTCGGCAGCAGGTCGTTGTCGGCATAGGCGACCGGACGGCCCTTAAAGCGGTAGGCGTCGGGCGCAGTGGGATCGGGCACCAGCAGGCCGCGCTTGTTGGCGTCCTCCAGCTCGTCGAGATGGTTGTAGCTGTCCTGATTGCAGAGCAGCACCGCTCTGCGGCTATACGCAGTGTTGAGGCCCTTGTTCAGCGCTTTCTTGATGTCCTTGACCTCGCTTCCCGCGGTAATGTTGGATGCGGTCAGGCCGTCAAGCAGCGCCAGCAGCAGAGCGTTTTCGGTAAGGACCACCTTGGGGGCGAACCATTCCGAAAGATACTGCATCAGACCGGCGGTGTTGTCCTCCATCAGCTCGCTCGACACCACGATAATATCTCCGTACTTCTTAACCGAGTAGCTGACCTTCTCGAAGGACGGCTGATCGTCGGGGGTGATCGTCCCGGTTTCGGTAATCAGGTTCAGCCCCTCGGACGCCTTTGCCTTCTCAACGGCCCGCCAGCCGGTTAGACCCGAAACAGTCTCGGTGTTGAAATAGTCGGACAGGCGGATGAAATCCTTCATCCGGCGGTGGATCATGTTGTCAAATTCAATCGGCACAAGGAATCCGCCGTCCGAACCCGCCGGGCTGCCGCCCCCGGTCGTCAGGGCGTTATAAAGCGGGTGATAGGCTTCCACGCCGCGCCCCGTCTTGACGCTCACGCCGTTTCTCAGCGCGTCGGCAAACGCCCGGACATATTCGTTGCCCGAGCGGGCAGCGTCGAGAGCGTTCGTTTGGGCAGCCTCTTCCTTTTTGGCTTTGAGACCGTCGTGCAGCTCCTTCATGCCCTTATCTCTGGCGTCGAAGCGGCCCTGCTCGGCGGCGAGCGCCTGCATCGCCTCAATTTCCTCGTTCATGGCGGTTGCATCAGCCATCTTAGCCTTGTACCCTTCCATGTCGCCCTTGTCAAGAAGGTCCCTGGCCTCGTCGAGAAGAGCGGATCTCCTGTTGATCGCGTCATAAAGCTTTCTTTCCATTTTGAAAATCCTCCCTAAAATCTTGCCCGCTCGATTTGAAGCACCACCCGGGCTTTTTCTGTTTCCTCTGCGTCCTCTTTTGCCTTTTGTTCTGCTTTCAGGCGGTCGATCAGCTCACGCGGCAGCACCGGCGCCCGATTGATCAGCGATCTCGCCTGCGCCTTCATTGCGCCTGCGGCCGCGGGCTCCAACGCGCCCGGCGCGCCATCCACGAACATAATTTCGTCAGCCAGCCCGGCGTCCACCGCCTCCTGCGCCGAAAACCACGTTTCCGCGTCAAGCAGCGCCGCGATCTCTTCCTCCGTTTTTCCTGTCGAGAGGCGGTAGGCGTTGATAACCGCCCGGTTGGCCACCTGCAAAACCTCCGAAGCCTTCTCCATGTCGCGGTAGTCGCCGTCAGCGCTCATCTGCACGTTATGAACCATCATCAATGCCACCGGCGAGATGCGGCATTTCGCATCCTTCTTTGCTTTGGCCTGCGCGATGACCGACGCCGCCGAAGCAGCCAGTCCGGTGATCTCAATCTGAAGCTCTCCGGGATAATTCATCAGCTCCGTATAAATCGCCGCGCCCTCGGTAACCGCGCCGCCGGGCGAATCGACCTCTACAATAACCGTCCGGCTGCCGCCGCTGTCCGCCAGCGCTCGTTGGACATCTCTTGAACAGGTACAATCAATGCCAAACCAGCGATAGAACTCCGCGTCCGCGCTCGGTACGATTTCGCCGGTGATCCCGATCACCGGGACCCCGTTTCTTACAGTTTTCCTCATTCGTTTCCTCCTTTCGCCGCGCCGCCCGCGTTTCTCAAGACTGACAGCTCGTCGAAACGGTCAAGCGGCACAAAATTGAGGCTCGCGTATCGGGTGTCGCCGCCATCGACCTCCGGCATGTCCTCCAAAGCCCGGATGTCATTCGGAGAAAACACCCCCGTATCCCGCATGGCCTTGTACCATTCGGCCCTGCTTCTCACATCGCCCTGCAATTCAGCGAGCAGGTTCCGCTTGACGCGCATCCCCCGCGCAATCTCCGAATCGAACAGCAGCTTAGCAGTGTCCTCCTGATTGCACTGGATTGCGATCGGAGAGATTGTTCCGTTGACGTACTCGATGGAGTTCTGCTCGTTCGAATTGTAAGCCTGCTTTCCCGCCATCAGCTTGTGCAGCGGAACTCCGAAGAATCGGGCGATATCCTCCACTGTCACCGCCTTGGATTCCACAAACTGCGCGTCACGCTGGCTGACCCCGATCGGGGCGTACTGCATCCCCAGATCAAGCACCGCAATGCGGAAAGCCTTGTCCGCCCCGGAGTGAATTTCTTCCCACTCCCTGCGAATTTTGTCCTTGGCCTCCTTGTCGATGTTGCCGCTGAGTGTCAGCACGCCGGAAGGCCGCGCGTCCTTCCCGTAGAAGCTGCCCTCATACTGCTGCGCCGCCCTCCCGGTCGCTACCACGTCGGCCGCGCGGGAAAGCACCGAAACGCCGGTGATCCCATCGTAGGAAAACGCCTTGTAATGCAGCATGTCCCATTGCGGGATTCTGCGGCGCTCCTTTGTTTTCGGGTTGGTACAGACATACCAGAGATGCCCGTTGTCATCGAACCAGAGCTGCACCAGCTCCCCCGGGATGGGGAGCAGCTCCACCGGGCGCGCCGAATATCCCGAGCGGACGATCAGCGCGAAGGCGTTTCCGCAAAGCAGGCGGTTTGCCTCCATCAGCTTTTTGTAAACCGCGGGGGCCATCAGCTCATTCGGACGTCCCTCCAGCAGGTTCAGCACCGGGTGCGTGTCAAGCCGCCGCTTATCCCCTTCCAGCATGATATAGCTGGGCAGCTTGGCCAGCGAATCGGAAAGAACCTCCACGCAGCGGTTGACCGCCGACAGCTTCATGGCTCCGCTTTTTGAGCTGTCCGGGGCTCCCGTCCGCCATCCGGCGGGGTCATCCAGCGTTAAAAACTGCGTCTCATTGCGCATCCTTCGGATACCCTTGTCAAAAATCATCCGCTTTCACCCGCCCTTCCGACGATGACCGCCGCTGCAATCACAATGAGCCCGCCGACGATCATTCCGGCAGGGGGGTAAATCATCCATGCACCCTGCGCGATCAGATACCCTCCGGCCAGCGCCAAAAGATCCGGCGCGGCCTTGGGGATGTTTTTTGCAAACCAGTTCAGGCACTTTTTAACCTTTTCCACTTCTTTATCCTCCCTTTTGTTCATGCCCGCCGCCCCAGCAGCGAGGCCATCGGGTCGGTGTTCTCCTTTTCAGACGGCTTTTTTGGCACCGCACGCAGCGCCGCCGCCACTGTCAGACAGCATTCTTTTTCAATCGCGAGCAGCATCTGCCGCTTGGAATCCGCAATTTTATCCACAGCGTTGATGTTCTTCTGCATGTCGCGCAGCAATTCATAATACTGTCCGGTTTCAATTTCTCCGCGGCCATACCCATTCCGGAGATCTTCGGCCCCCAACTCGAACCGTTCGCGCCGCTCGGAAAGCGAAAGACATTCCGCGTAAATCTGACAGTACCGGTTGATGATTCCGGTGTATGCCGCGTCGTCCTTTTCCATCGCGCCCAGCAGCTTTTTCAGCCGCAGAAATTCCCGATGCGCGGCGGCGTCCGCCTTGACCTCCGGCCGCTCGGAAAGCCGCAGGCCGGAGAGCGTCTTCGCTTCCCCGGCCTGCCTCGTTTTCAGTTCTTCTTTTGTCCGGTGCGACCGTCCTTCCATCTCAAGAACGATCACCGGCTTTGACGGCCGCGCCATCAGCGCACCTCCTTCCGCCTGCTTATTTGTTCAGAAAAAATTATAAAAACGCTTGACGGCACGTATAACACGTGCCATAATATATTCAAAGAAAGGGGAAGTGAAAATGCCGATGACCCCGAAGGAAATAATAAGCCTGCCGGAACACAACGGTTTCGAGTACGTCAGGTCAAACGGCTCCCACCGGATGTACCGAAACCCCGCCACAGGAAAGACGACCATCATCCCCTACCACAGCAAGCCTCTGAAAAAGGGAACCGAACAGGCAATACTGAAACAGGCGGGGCTGAAATAAGCCCCGCGAAAACCACCGAGAAAGGGTGAAAATCATGGCAAAACTGCTCTATCCCGCGATCTTCCATCCGGAGGACGACGGCTATTCCGTTTACGCCCCTGATTTTGACGGATGCTTTTCAGACGGCGACACGCTCGAAGAGGCTTATGATATGATCTTCGACGCAATCGGCTTGTGTATCGAAGAATTACGCGGGAACGGGAAACCGCTTCCCGCCGCGTCAAGCCCCGCATCTTTCGCGCTCTCCCCCGGCGATTTTTCGGCGCTGATTGAATTCGATCCCCTCGCCTACGCGAAAAAGCACGATTCCCGGACCGTCAAAAAAACGCTCACAATCCCCGCGTGGCTCAATACAATTGCGGAGGAGCGTCACGTCAATTTCTCGGGCGTACTGAAAGATGCTTTGATCAGCCATCTCGATCTCAGATAGCCCCACGTCGCGCTCCGCGCGGAGCGCGTGGATTGAAATCAGGATAATATCCATGTGGTTTCCCCCTGAAAAATTTCAAATTATTTTGCAAAAACGCTTGACTATACGTACGTATAGTGCTATAATATAATCACAGAGAGGGGGTGAGCATATCAAGCAAAAACAAAGGAAAAGGCTACCGGCAGACAGAATCATCGAGCTTGCGATCCAAGCAATCATAGCGATTGCAACGATCATCGCGGCGATGAAAGACTGAAAACCGATAGCCAGAGGGAAGAAGGGGCAACTTCTTCCCTCCCCCGTAAGGGGATGGCTACAGTATACCACGACAGAAAGGAAGATTGCAAGTGAAGCGAAATTTGTTCTTTGTGCTTCTCTGCGCCGCGTGGGTCGGCATCGGCAGCGTATCCGGGTGGACGCTGTGGGTCAGAATCGCGGCCGTTATCAGCGCGCTGGCCCTTCTGCTCTGCGTTTTTCGGGATTGGAGCGGGCGGCATGGGGAATAGCAAATACGGGCCGCAGATCAAAAACCTGCGAAAGAACTATGTCCGCTTTCCCCTCGACCTGAAGCCGGACGTTTTGGAGGCGTTTAAGGCGGCCTGCGCCGCCAACGGCACCACGCCCACCGCAGAGATCAAAAAATTTATCACCCAATATGCGCGGGCGGCCGGGAAAGAATAGCCATTTCCCGCCTGTAATCAGGATAATGTCCATGTGGTTTCCCCCTGAAAAATTTCAAATTATTTTGCAAAAGCGCTTGACTTTTATGCGCATTATGCGTATAATATAATTGTAAGGGGGAAACGGTATGACAGCCAGAGGACTTGAAAAGATACTGACAGCGGACGGTTGGTATCACAAAAACACCAAAGGCTCGCACAAGCACTTCAAGCATCCCACGAAACCGGGAAAGGTTACCATTCCGCAGCATGGCGGCGACCTCGACCGAAAAACCGCAGATTCCATCCTGATGCAGGCGGGGCTAAAATAAGCCCCGCGCGCATAATTGAAAAGGAGGCCCAGACATGAAACTTGTTTACCCTGCCTGCCTTGTCCCTTTCGAAAACGGGGAAGGCTATACCGTCACCGTTCCGGATCTCCCCGGATGCGTTACAGAGGGAAAAACTCTTGCCGATGCAATCCTGATGGCCGAGGACGCCGCGTCCGGTTGGGTGCTCGACGAGCTGGAGGACGGAAACCCCATTCCCCCGGCAAGCCGCCCCAATGCAGTATCAGTCCCTAAAGACGGGTTTGTCAGCCTTTTGGCGCTTGATATGGACAGCTATGCTGAAAAATACGGAGACAAGGCCGTCCGCAAAAACCTGACGATTCCTGCGTGGCTCAATACTTTCGCGGAAAAACAGAATATCAACTTTTCAAAGGTTTTACAGGATGCTTTGACCGTCCTGTATCAGCAGGTCGGTTAACCCAGCGCAGGCCGGAGGCATCGTCTCCGGCTTTTTTGCCTTTAAAGCCCCCACCCTTCCGACAGGATCACCGCGCTTTTATCCTCATCCTCTCCGGCTATGATCGCGGCGGCCATTGCGTTGACCGTCGCCACAGCGACGTCAATTCGGCCCGTTGACTTGTTTTTCATTGGCTTGATATTCTCATTGCCGTCTACAGCGCATCGAACATTGCCGAAGCACCAGCGGGCGCATGGGTTTCTCTCATGCCGAAGCTCGCCGCGCCGGAATAGCCGCTCCAGCGCTTTCATAGCACCGCTCATTCCGCTCATCGACTGCTGAATTTCGGCCACTTCAATCCCGGCGGCCATCAGCCGCTGGGTCAGCATTCGGCTGTTCCACTGGTCGGTGCCCAGCAGCCGCAGCCGCGTCCGCTTTGCCTGCTCGATGATTCGCGTCTCGACAAAATCGTAATCCACACAATCGCCCGGAGTTGCTGTCAGCGCCCCGGAATGCGCCCAGCCCTCCGCGTCAATATGGTCCCTGCGGGAGCGCTCGCGCAGGCTGTCGGCGGGCGCCCACGCCTCAAAGGTCAAATACCAGAAATCAAGTCCCTCCTGCGGCGGGAAGAGGCAGCAAAGCGCGGTCAGATCGGTTGTGGAGGAAAGGTCCAGCCCAAAATAGCAGCGTTTTCCCTCCAGCTCTTCGCGCGGAATAACCATCTCTGCCGCATCATAAACCGGCAGCGGCAGCCATCCCGCCGTCTTGACGGCAATCCACTGGTTCAGCCTCAGCCAACGAAACAGGCGTTCGGCTGACGGGCTCTGCCGGGCGTCCAGCGCTTCGTTGCGCAGCGTCTCAATCGGAATCGTCACCCCCAGCGACGGATTGCACCGCGACCATAGGTTTTCGTCAAAAATATCAATCGAAGCGCATTGCTCCGGATCGTCCGGCATTCCGTAGATATAGGGCAGCCAAAGCGGATTGTCGTAATTTTCCCCATCGGTGTTCCCGGCCCGGTAATCAAGGATACGCCGCGCTTTTTCGTGAATTTCCCACCCGATGGACCCCCGGTCCGGGTCATCTCCCGCTGTCGTCAGCACAATCCACACCGGCTGCTTTCGCGCCGATCCCGCGCCGAAAGTCATGATATCCCACAGTTCCCGGTTCGGCTGGGCGTGCAACTCATCAAAGATTACGCAGGTTGGCTTATAGCCATGCTTGGAATACGCTTCCGAGCTCATAACCTTCATTTTTGTGTGGGAATCAGTATCCACAATTTCCTTGGTGCTCTCCCGAACCTTCGCCCGGTCAAGCAGCGCCGGGCACTGTTTAAGCATCGAAAGCGCTGCCGAAAAAATGATTCCTGCATTGCCTTTGTCGGCTGCGACCAAATACACTTCGCCGTAAGTGGCCTCGTCCGCAAACGTATGAAAAAGTCCCAGCGCGGCGGCCAGCTCGCTTTTTCCGTTCTTCTTCGGTATTTCGAGATAAAGGTATTGATACTGCCTGTAATCGGCATCGTCCCGCAGCGTTCCGTAAAAGGTCCCAACCGCATTCTTTTGCCAGTCCAGCAGCAAAAACGGCTGCCCATAGAAGTCATCCCCATGTTTCAGGCACTCGACAAAACGGATTGCATAATCCGCAAAGCTCTGCTTAAACCTCATTCTTTACCTCCTTTCTCCCATTTTGGGAAATTTTTTCACGCGAACCTGACCGCGCGGTCTTGCCTTGTTGCTTTGAATCTTTTTAGGGGTGGGGGAGGGGGTTGCCGAAGCCTCCGTCTTCTCGCGCGGTCTTGCTGCTATGGCAGCTCCAACAAAGCGCCTGCCAGTTAGATCGATTCCAAAACAAACCGATATCTCCTTTATGCGGTCTGATATGATCTACCAGTTCGGCCGGAACAGTTTTGCCATGACGAGCACATTCTGCGCACCAAGGATGCAGCGCCAAGAATGCCCTGCTTTCTTTTGACCAGCGGGAAGTATATCCCCGCCGATACGCTGACGCCCGTAATTCTTTTGGCCTCTCTTGGTGCCGTTTGCAATACTTCTCTCGGGTCAGCGCTTGGCATCCGATATATGCACAAGGATGTAACGGTTTATTTGCCATGCACACACGTCCTTCTGAATACAGTAGGCACTGTCTCTGAAAACCCATGCAAAAGGACGCCCCGAAGAGCGCCCTTGCAACAAATGGCCCATCAGTGTGCCTTATGGCCGATGGGATCTGTTTGGCTGCCGTCTTAACCCGGACGGCCAACGGGTATCGGGTGTGCTTTTGTGCCTTCAAGGCATAGCCGGAATCTGGATCAGCGCTAACCCTGTGGGAGCCTCACCACACACTCTCCGGCGGAGAAACATGGATCATCGGCGCTCGGCTTCGCGGGACGGCACTCCCCGCATCTCGGGTGCCCTTTCGGGTGCGGCGGGAACCTTTCCGCCCTGAAGCCCTTTGTCAGATGGGCCTTACAGCCATGCCCGCATGGGGCTTTGTTTGGTCGGCGTCCGTATGATCGCCGCCTTGTGACAATTCATCACGATATCATAATATCATGGTTTTTGGTGCGCGAAATGCCACTTTTTCAAAAAGTTGAGATATATCCCATAGCAAAGGCGATATTTTTCAGAAAATACCCGCTGTACCGAACTGCCGTCCGCTCCGGGATCCCCAGCTCCAGTGCCGCGCCCTTGAGATAATGCGTCTGATCCCGATACACCATCTCCCACAGCCTTTCGGTTAGATCCCCCTGCTTTTTGCGGCGCACCATTGCGATTGCAAACTCTACCGCCTCCGTCTCCTGCTCGAGGCGCGTCTGCCTCGCCGACGCATAGCGCCTCATGACCTCATCCTCGGTCGGCTTGGGGATTCTGCCGGACCTCACCGGGCAGGACGCGGGCTGCGCCGCATACCGCAGCGCCTGAAGCTCCCGGCAGTTTATCCGATAGCGGCAGGCGACCTCTTTCGCCCGCTCCATCCAGTTTACCCGGCCCATATTATCCACCTCCGTATTTTGCGACATACGTGCCATAGCTCATGCCGGCGGCCAGCGCCGCCCGATTGATTCGCTCGATCTCCGCCAGCCATGCGAGCTTGCGCGACCGCCGCCCGGTGGATATGTAAGCAGGCTTATACACCCCGGCGCCCGAATCAAAATTCTTTGCTCCCTTTGCCCTGCCCATCAGAACCGCCTCCCCATCTCAATCCCCACGACCAACCCCAGCGCGACGGATAGGGCTATCACCGCCGCCAGAGGGTCTATACGCGCCGCGAGCATCCAGTCAATCATGCTTCTCCCTCCAAAACGCCGTACAGCTAATTTCTGCCGCCCCCGCCGTACATCATCTCCGTTAGAAACGCCAGATTGCACTCCAGATGCCACAGATGCGGCAGGCCGCTCTCCTCGTCAACCGACTCCCGATCGCGGCAGAAGGCCAGCCAGTGCCGCCACGCGGCGTCGATATACCGCTGCAGCTCCACCCTGCGCCAGCTGTCGGCGCCGTCGTACTTTGCCACCCCGAACGCCCGCACCGCCGCGATGTCGTACAGGATCCGCGTCGGCACCAAAGACAGTTTCGGCTTGCCGGCATCGGCTTTCAGAGCTTGATCGTTCATGTCGGATTGCCCCCCTTCGCTTTTTCAATTCTTGCCTTCAACGCCTGCATCATCGCCTCCTGCACATCGCGCTTGCCGTCGAGGCTCCCGGCCATGTCCTCGTCCACACCGCCGCGCACCAACAGGTGGTGAACGATCACCGGATGCCGCTGCCCCTGCCGGTGCAGGCGCTTGTTGGACTGCTGGTAAAGCTCCAGTGTCCAGTTCGGCAGCGTGTACCAGATCGCGTGGTGACCGCCCTGCTGCAGGTTCAGCCCATAGCCGCAGCTCGCAGGATGCGCCAGCAGCACATCGACCTCCCCGGCGTTCCAGGCCGCTTCATCCGCCGCACCGGTGTAGACCCGCGCCCGCTTATCCTTCGGCAGCGCCTCCAAAATCCGATCACGCTCATGCTGGAACCAGTAGAAGACCAGCACATGCTCCCCGCCCAGCTGCTCGACGACCTCCAGAAAAGCCTCCAGCTTGCACCGGTGGATCTCGGCGCTGCGCCCCTCAGTGTCATATACCGCGCCGCTGCACAGCTGCAGCAGCTTGCCGTTGAGTACCGCCGCAGTTCCGGCGGTGATTGTCTGCTCGTCCACCTGCAGGATCAATTCACGCTCCAGACGGTCATAGGCCTTCTGTGCCTTGGCATCCAGCGCCACCGGGATGTCATCTCGGATGAACGGCGGCAGCTGCAAATGATCCTCGGTCTTGAGGCTGATGCAGATGTCCGAAATCGCCTCCTGAATTTTGTTCTGCGCCCCGTCCATCGGACTGTAGGTCCGGTACTGCTGCCCCGGATGGGCGTAGTCCTGCGTGAAGAACATCTCCCGGTAGGAGGTCATTGTTCTTCCCAGCCGCGCGCCCTGATCCAACAGGTAAAGCTGCGCCCACAGATCCTCCAGCCCGTTCGGCGCCGGCGTGCCGGTCAGCTCGACCAGCCGCTTGATGCGGGGCCGCACCGCTTTCAGCGCCCGGAACCGGCGGCTGCGTGCGTTCTTGAAGCTGGTGCTCTCGTCCAGCACCACCATATCGAACGGCCAATCGTTGCGGTAGTAATCAACCAGCCAGTCGATGCTGTCCCGGCCGATCACGTAGATATCCGCCGGCGTACACAGCGCCTTGACCCGCTTCGGCAGGCTGCCCATCACCGAAGCGAAACGCAGATGACGCAGATGATCCCACCGCGCGGCCTCGTTCTGCCAGGTCGCTTCCGCGACCTTCTTCGGCGCGACCACCAGCACCCGGCGGACCGCCCACCGGTTATACTTCAGCTCGTTGATCGCCGTCAGCGCGACAACCGTCTTGCTAACCAAGACCCATCTCCCAGAACAGCGCGAGACAGGGATCGGCAACGATACGCTGCACACCGTATCGCTGGTATTCATGCGGTATGAATCTCACTTGGCATCACCTCTTTTCCGCATCATGTTTGGCATGCCAAGCGGCATGCGCTGACTGCGATGCAAAGACCATCAAATTTTCAAAGGCATTATTACGTTTGTTTCCATCGATGTGGTGAACAACCTCGCCCAGTCGTAACGGACGCCCGAGCTTAATTTCAGCAGCAATCCGATGCGCGTGCCGCCCAAAAATTTTTGCGTACGAAAGGCCTTCTCCGGTACCCAAATGCGCTTCCCGCAGCTTAAATCGAATTTCGGGTTTCATTCTTCCGGGGTTAAGCTCTTCATTAAGCGTCTTCATGTGGCACTGGCGGCTGCAAAAAGGCCGCCCTTGTCTTTTACAAGGTTTTCTGTATAACTTTTTTCCGCAACGAGTGCAAAATTCAAATTCTTTAGGTTTTCGCACTTCCGAACACCTCCCCAATGAACGCCTCGACTTCCGGAAGCCCTTTCAGTACCCGAACGTCGGCGCCGCGCTCCCGCAGCTGCTCGATCTGCCAGCGCTGGATATTGGCCAGCCGTCCAATCTCGGTTTTCAGCTCGATGTAGATCGTCCGCCCATCCGGTGTGACGACGATCCGGTCAGGCACCCCGGGGTTCGCCGGTGAAATGAATTTGTAGCACAGCCCGCCGCACTCCCGCACCTTGCGAACCAACCTCTTCTCGATCTCGGATTCCTTCAATGCTTCCTCCCCCCTTGGCATGATAATTGCTTCGCTCGCACGCTCGCACGCGCGCGAGCACATGCCGCGCATTAGGCGTGTTAGGCGTTATATGTCCTCTCTAATTCTCTATTTTTAAGATGAATGGGAAATTTGTGTTACCTTGTTACCTTTGCTGATTTTCCGCATCAGAATCGGGAAAACTGGGGTAACAGGGCTGTTACCCTTTTGGTCTCGGGTGTTACCTTTTTAAAAACAGCGCCCGGCAGTGTTACCCCTCTGTGTTACCTTTTTCAAAGCCTCTCTGCGCGCCGCAGTAGCCGAATTTCAGCACCCGGTTTGATTTTTTCCAGCCCGGCGCGGCGGCAACGATCGCGTTGATCTCCGCGGTATCCGCGGGCTTCATCTCCTTCTTTTGTCCGTCGAACACCTCGCACCAGATTTCCAGCGCGCAGACGCGGTCGCGGTCTGTCAGCTCCAATTCCCCCTTCGCCCCGCCTTCCCAGTACATCCTCCGCTGCGCCAGATTCCAACGGCTCCAGCCCTGTGGTATCCGCCGTTCCAGGAAGTCCAGAATCAGCCCCTCGCGGGCGCTGACCCCGCGGTGCTCTTCCTGCTGCGCCTTGGCCATCGCCTCGATCTCTCCGCTCAGATACAGCGGTTCGCCGGCTCTGTACCATTCCACCGCCTCGGCCCACAGCTGGTCAAGCTCCCGATCGAGGTCCTGCCAGACGTTTTTCGCCGGCGGCTGCCGCCCGACGTCCACCGGCCAGAACCGCCGGTTGCCGGTCTTGTCCTGCAGGTACTCGGCGCTGTTGGTCGTCCCAAAAAAGACGCAGCGCCGCGGGATATCCTTGACGTGCCGCCCGTAGGCCGCCCGGAAGCGATCCGCCCGCAAGCTCAGGAACTGCTTAATGCGGGACACGTCCGTCCGCCGGAAGGCGTCAAGCTCGGAGATCTCCACCAGCCAGACGTTTTGCAAAAGCTCGCTGGCCTCCTTGCCCTCGAAGGTGCGGATGCTGTCGTTGAACCAGCCCCTGCTCATTTTGTCGAGCAGGGTGCTCTTGCCCAGCCCCTGCGCCCCCGACAGGATGGTCATGCAGTCGAATTTGACCCCCGGCGCCAGCGCCCGGGCAACCGCCGCCGTAAAGGCCTTGCGGGTCACCGCCCGGGTGTAGGCGCTGTCCAGCGCGCCCAGGTAGTCGACGAACAGAGTATCCAGCCGCGGCGTCCGGTCCCAGACCAGCCCCTCGAGATACTCGCGGACGTCGTTAAAGGAATGCCGTTCACTGTGCAGGGCCAGCGCCCCGTCGATCTTCGCCGCGCCGGTGATGCCATAATACTTTTCCATGTACCAGTACAGGCCCTGATTGTCGCTGTCCTGCCACGCACGGCGGCGTTCGCCTTTCGCCCAGGGCACCGGCCCGAGGACCTCCCCCCGCCCGGCAAATTCGTTG
Source organism: Yanshouia hominis (assembly GCA_014385025.1). Taxonomy (GTDB): domain Bacteria; phylum Bacillota; class Clostridia; order Oscillospirales; family Ruminococcaceae; genus Yanshouia; species Yanshouia hominis. The sequence goes on from JACRTB010000007.1 coordinate 26,179, forward strand.
AGGGCGAACTTCCCCTTGAGCACCGGGTCATGCTCGAGGATGATCCAGATATTGTCGATGCTGTTTTGCGGAAGAGCGTTCTTCCCGGTCTTCAGCTTCGCGCGCCATCCGGCGTCCTCGTCCTCCTGCGGTTCGATCGTGCGGAAGCCCTCGGCCGCGCTCTCCCATCGCTCTTTGAGCAGCAGGCCGGATACCCGGCCGTCCTGCGCTGCCAGCTCGCACATCGCCGCGTAGGACGGCAGACGGTTGACCGGTGTGCCCGGCTGCGCCTCGTCGTCCAGACCGTCGAAGCGGTGCAGCCGCACAAGGTCGAAGGCGTTGACCAGCCGCCCGCCGCACGGATCCGTGGCATGGTGGGAATAGAGAAATTTTCCATCGTCGTACAGCACCGCGCCGCCGGCAGCGGAACCGCCGGTGAAGGTGTAGCGTCCGGGTGTGCCGGCGGCGGCATACACACCGGGAAGAAAGGTATCCATCGCCTCCTCGACGCTGTAGATGCGGCAGAAAGCCCCCACGACGCCGGGCTTCCCCAGCGGGTCGCCCTGCTTGGCCGCCAGCCGCGCAGGGCTCTGTGCGCCCGGCACCTGCGGCCAGGACGCGTAATCGTGCCAGTCGGGATAGGTCGCCAGCAGTCCGTCGGCGGAGAGCATCGGCTTATCCTGCCAGAGATACAGATATTCGGCGTCCGCGCAGCAGGAAGGCCAGTACATCAACCGGGACGGCTCGAAGGTTGTCGGGTCGGCCAGCCCGATGCCGATGTATTCGGCCATCCGGCGGGCGCAGGGCTCGTACTCGTCCGCCGTCACCGTCCTGTCAAGCGGCAGCAGCACACGCAGCCGGGGCGCGGCGGGAGAATGCTTGCGCGTGGAATAGACGCAGTAGCCGCAGCCCAGCCCCTCCACCCGGCGCAGGACGTCCCCGGAGCCGCCCGCCGGGATCGCGTCAAGGTCGAGCGTCAAAACATCGCGCCCGGTGACCGCGCCGGCCTTGCGGCGCGCCCCCCGAAGGGAGCCCGCCACGAAGCCTCCCACGTCCTTGAGGTCGTCCTGCCGGCCCTTGGGCAAGGCAAGATAGGCGGCCTGCGTCTCCGGGCTTCTGGCCGGTATCCGCAGCCGCTCGTAGAGTTCCGAGAGCAGCAGCGTCTGCGGCTGCCAGTTCATCGCCCGCCGGCTCGAGCCGACGGAGATCATAATTTTTCGGTCATTTTGCATGCCCGCGCCGCCTCCGATCAGTCTTTCTTAAAAAATGGGTTTACCCATCCGTCCGCATTGAGCGGCAGGTCCAGCGCCCATGCCGGCGGCTCGGACATAATCTTTACCACCGGCGCCAGACCGCCGCGCGCCGGCTCGGTCTCAATCACGACCTCGTCATGGACATGGAACACCACCGGATAGCCCGCCGTTTCCAGCCGCTCGATCGCCTCTGCCAAGCAATCCCGCGCCACCGCCTGGGTGATGTTCTCAACCAGCTTGCCGCCGTAGGTCTCGATCTCCTTCCAGCGCTTGGTGGTCTGATCCATGCCCCGGTAGACCGGCGATTCCTCGCCGAACCGGTTGACGCCGAAATGCGGCTGCGCGTAGTAGAGCTTCCGCCCGCTGGGCAGCAGGACCGTCAGGAAGTCCTGCCCGTTCGCCGGATCGGCCTCCCGGGCGAAGGTCAGATTGCGGATACTGTTGCGCCGCCCTGTCCGGATGGTATCGACCGCGGCGTTTTGAACGCTGTACCAAAGATCGACAATGCGTGGATTCGACTGCCGCCAGCGTGATTTGATTTCGGGCAGGTCCTCCTCGGGAATGCCGTCCCGCAGCGCCCCCATGTTGATGAGAGCGTTCACCCCGCCCTGATAGCCCAGTGCAAGGGTCGCAACCTTTCCCCGGGCGCGGTAGGCGTATTCGGGATTCCCCTTTTTGATTTTCCCGATCGGGATGCCGAACATCTGCGCCGCGGTGGATTCGTAGATTTTGCCATGCGTGCGGAACACATCGAGCACCCACTGCTCCCCGGCGAGCCACGCGAGCACCCGCGCCTCGATCGCGGAGAAGTCCGCGTCGACCAGCAGCTTTCCCGGCTCCGCGACGAAGGCGGTGCGGATGAGCTGCGAGAGGGTGTCCGGGACGCTGCCATAAACGAACCGCAGCGCCCCGGCCTGCCGCCCCTTGCAGAGATCGCGGGCCAGCCCGAGCGGTTCCAGATAGGTGCGCGGCAGGTTCTGCGGCTGCACGATCCGCCCCGCCCAGCGCCCGGTGCGGTTGGCGCCGTAGAATTGCAGCAGCCCCCGCACCCGTCCGTCCGCGCACACCGCCGCTTCGAGAGCGTTATACTTTTTCGTGCTGGTCTTGCCCAGCTCCTGCCGGATCTCGAGCATCCGGGTGGCCGCTTCGCTCGGAACGCCGCGCTTGAGCAGATCCGTTACCGTATTCTTGCGCAGGTCGGAGATTTCCTCGTCGATTTCGCTTTCAAGCCATCTGGAAAGCTGCGCCACGCTGTTGGGATTTGACAGTCCCGAAAGCTGTGACGCCTCGGCGAGCAGCTGGGACCGGGTGTTGGCGCCCAGCGTGAGCGCCGCGTCCACCAACGCGGTATCGACGGCCACGCCGCGCGCGTTGATCCGCTGGTCGGTCTCCCATTGCCTCTGTACGAAATCCGGCACCGGGAAGGAGGACAGCCGCCGCTCAATTTCCGTCTCGGTCACGACGTCCTGCCTGCAGTAGTCGCAAAACAGCGCCCACTTGCCCGGATCGTGCTTCGGGAGGTTGCGGGTGCGCCCGCCGTTCGACGCGGTTGCCGCGCAGGGGACGCAGAAGTACCGGATCAGCGCCCGCCCCGCGGCGAGCTTCTGCTTTTCGGACGGCAGCCCAAGCGCCGCCCCGGTCGCCGCAAGCCCCGCGGTGTAGCCGCAGTAGAGTCCATGCAGCATGGTGCAGCGCCACTGGGACAGCCAATCGTCGCGGCTGAAAGCCGCCTGCCCGGCGCGGGGCTCGGGCAGGCGGAACAGCCTGGAGAGGCAGTACCACTCAAAGGCGGCGTTGTAGGCGTGCTTGACCGTCTCCGGGTGGAACAGATGCGCCGCCAGCTCCGGCGGCAGCTGAACGTCCGGCGCGGTCAGATCGAGGAGCTGCACTGCGCCGCCGTCGAGCGACCATGCAAGCAGCAGTACCTGAAAATCCGGCGACTGGGCGTATTTGTACAGCCCGGCCTTCTGGATATCGACCGAGGAAAAGGTCTCGATGTCGATGCTCAGATGATGCTCCATCCCTTACATCCCCGGAAATCCAAAGCCGGGAACCGCAAACCCCGGCGCTGCGGCGGGCTGGTACGCAGGCGCTGCGGCGGGCTGCGCGATCTTGCCGAAGGCGTCCTCGGCGCTCACCGAGCTTCCCAGCGGCTCCCCGTCGCGGGTCTTCTGGAATCCGTTGAGCCCGCAGCCGATCCCCTTTTTGCCGCTGTTGGCATAGGCAAAAAAGCTGACGTTGACATTGCCGTAGACGCCGGAGTAAATTTCACTTTGCTGCAAAATCTTCTGGAGGTTTCCGTCTACGACGAAGGGCGGACGATCGGCCTTGCAGGACGCGGTAAAAACCCACATTCCTTTGCACTCCGCGCCGAAGGGCTGTCCGTCGCTGGGGCGGGGGCCGTCCCCGTCGTGGACGCAAATGGAGGGCTGCGGCGGGCGGATGCCGTTCCAGCATTTCGCGATGCCCGCTTCGATGGCGGCGGCAATCGCTGCGTCGATCAGCGCTTTGGCGCGGGTGTTGGACTTCGGCACCAGAATGGTCGTGGAAAATTTCGCGTCGCCGGTTGGATTGTTAAAGGGCGCTTTTGCCTGAAACAGATTGCAGTAGGACAGGCGAACCTCGCCGAGAGTAACAGTGTTGGGGGACATAGCCATAAAGATCATTCTCCTTCTCTGATTGTTTCAAAGGCCGCGGCAGCGGCGTTGCAGGGCGGACGGGGATCGCTTTCCTTTGCCAGCGCCGGTTTCCCCGGCGGCTTGATAATCTGCGATCCCAGCAGCGTGTCAAAGACCTTCTTCCCGAGCATTTTCTCGAGCTGGCTCAGGCTTTTGGGCGTCCAATCGTAGACCACCTCGCGCGGATATCCGTTGGCCTGCAGGGTTTCCAGCGCGGCATCCTGATCGGCAAAAGCCCGGATCGAGCGCCCCTCGACGGCTTTCCAGCCGGGGATCCTCTTCCCCGCCAGCACAGCGGAGAGTGCCCAGTCCTCAAGCGCTTTGAGCCACGACTTCACCGTCCCCGCCCGGGTGAGGATGTCGCCAACCTCGCCGGCGTCCAACAGCCGCGCCGCATCGGGAGCGGCGATCTCAGCCGGCAGCGCGCAGCCGAACGCCTCCAGCGCCCGAAACTCATAGGCGCAGCCCGGGCAGGTGGCAAACACCGGGCAAAAATGCGACTTGCACCAGCCCCCGGGGGCCGGGTCGGTGTCCCCCCGGCGGGCGTGTTCAGCGGCGGGCGCAACAATCTCCCGCGCCCAGCGCTCCAGCTCGTCCGGCGTGGTCTCCCAGTCTGATACGCTGTCAAGCGCCGGCTGCACAATGGTCATCTTCACGCGCCGGATCGTGTCCCCGAAGAACGGCCGGTAGAGGGAGAGCGCGCCCAGCGCATAGAGCTTCATCTGCGGATTCTCCACTGCGTCGACCGGCACCCCGCTGCCGTTTTTATAGTCGGTGATCCACAACACGCCGCCCCCGATCTGGATGCAGTCGGCGGTGCCGGTGGCGGGGCTTCCGTCCGGCTTATTCTCGCCGGTGATGATGCCGACCGGCACCGGGGTCTCAAGCGCCGTAACCGGCTTCGCCGCAAAAGACATCGTGTGCTCGGTCAGCACATCCAGATACCGATCGGTGTAGCCGTCCATTTCCTTTGCGTAATGCGGGCTGGATTGCAGCTTCTTCAGGAAGTTGGCAAATTTCTTGGGGCCGATCGACTCGACAAACTTCTTTCGGGCCTTGAGTTCGGCGATCTCATGCGCCAAACGTCCGGCCTCGGCATGCGGGCTTGCGGTGTCCGGCGCGCCCTCTGAGAGCCGCACCGACGCCGGGCAGTTAATCCACCGCGCCGCGGAGCTTGGCGATAAGCGGGCATGATACGCAGGTGTCGGCATTGTCCTGTTCTCCTTCCATGTTCGCCAGCGCATAGTCCATGCACTGCTCGACGATGTTCCCGATCGGCAGCCCCGTCTCGGCTTTGATCGCGGCGATAAGCTGGTAATAGGGGCTCTTGAGCCGGATCACCGGCGCCTTGTCCAGCCTCGGCATGGGTTCGGGTATTTTCAAACGGAACGGCTCCATCAGAGGTTCGCCCCCAATCCGCGCAGTGCTGTCGCAAATTCACCGTAGCGCTCCTTCGGAAGCTGGGTCACCGCCTGTACCCCGAACTGCGCCAGCAGCGCCTGTGCCTGCTGTCCCTTCGCCGGGTCCCGCATGTACAGATCGGCCCCGGCGTGCGCCAGCTGCTCGATGGTGTAGGCGGGCGCCGCCGCCAACGGGACGGGAGCCGCCACCGGCTGGGGCACAGGTACGGGGGCGGGGGCCGCAATGGGAGCGGCGGCAGGCTGGGACGCGGCAGTGATCTGCGCAGGGGCAGGGGTTGCGGGCGCGGGAGCAGCCGCCGCCGGGGCCGGCGCCACCGCAGCCGGACCGGACGCGGCAGCGGACATTCCTCTGTTACCCGCACTTGCACCGGCCAGCGCCAGCAGTGCCGCCGTCAGCTCCGGGGCGGAAATGATTACCTTGAGAGTTGCTTCGAGCATTTTACTTTTCCTCCTGTTCAATGGTGATGGCAATCCCCTTGTTCGGGTCGATCCCGGCGGAATCAACCTGCGACTTCTTTAGATAGAGCGTGGTGAGCTCAGCGCCCTCCCGGTGTTCGAACCGGTAGCAGGTCTTGGTGGTGGTCTTGAGCGAAAAGCTCAACTTCAATGCTTCCATGCTTGCAGCTCCTTCTTCCAACAGGTTTTATGAATCCAGACTTCTTTGGCCGGTCTGGTCTTGCAACGGGAGAATAATGCGTCCGCCCGGTCGTCTTCGTGGATGACCCCGCCGCAATGGCAGCAGGTCACGTCGGGCAAGGGTCTTTTAGCGCGCGGCATCGGTTCCGCCTCCTCCAGTGGCCGAGCTGCCGCTCTGGGATTTCTCCAGCACCCGCGCCAGCTCTCCAGGCACACCAGAGCCAACCCGCAAACCTCAATGCAGACCGCCGAGGGCGGCCAGATGATATGTACCGCTGCCGGTATCAGCATCACGAGGATGCCGGTGGCGGTGCTTATTTTTGAGAGGGTTCCCATGATTTTTCACTCCTTCTGGCGATATTCCTGATAAACCGACAAGAATCTCTTGAACAGCTCGAAATACTCTTCCGCGTCCTCCTCAGTGGTGATGTACCGGTTCGGGCGGCTGTATTCCTTGCCTTGCAGGCCCTTCTTTTCCCTGACGGCCGAGCGTGCGGCGTTCTCGCAGATGATTTGCGCGCCGTAGTGCTGATTCGTGTCTTTGACCTGCAAAAACCACTGGCGGCATTTCCGGCTTGCCAGCGCGTAAGCCTTCGGCGCGGGCTGCGCGGTTTTCCGAAGCTCTGCGATCTCCTGTTTCAGTGCTGCGATGCGGTCTAGTGTTTCTTGGTTGAGCATTTGGTTACCTCCTGTCTTTTACGCGCAATTTGCACGTTGTTCTTTAGCTCAATTATAGCGTACAATTTGCGCGTAGTCAATATTTTTTTGGAGGTATCTAAAAATGTTTCACGATCAATTACGCGCAACCAGAATGGCACGCAAAATCACGCAACAAAAGCTCGCTGATGCCGTCGGGCTTGCCCTTCGTAGCTATCAATGCTACGAGCAAGGTGTTAGAGAGCCTTCCCTCGACATGCTCATAAAGCTTGCAGACGTGTTGCAGGTTCCTACCGATTATCTGCTTTGCCGGGATTTATCGCTCTTAAAATCCTTTGATGGGTTTCGGTGATGTCTTCTAGGTCATCCCATATTTGGAAATCGCCTGTCCTGTCACCGGATTCAATCTGCTGGTAGTATCTCAAGCTAATCCCCAACCTCTCCGCCATCGCCTGCTGGGTCATGCCCTTGGCCTTTCGGGCGGCTTGCAGGTTGGTGCGCATCTGCTTCGCCATAACTGATAAAATCCTCCCTTCGGCGGCGTGACCGTTCGCCCGCTGGGCCGCCGAGGTCACTCTACATCCTCCTCAACCAGATCGACGGCTTTGCCTCCCTCGCACACGAGGGCATAGCCCAGCTTCCGAAAATGCTCGATGTCAGCCATCCCAAGCACTCCGGCATTGATCAGGGCGATAACCTGCTTTTTGTTGAACATCATTATGCGGTTTTGCCTCCTCTCCCCGGCGCGGGGATTTCCTGCAGGGGGAAATACTGCTCGATCTTGCTCAGCGGCGCGCCGATGATCCGCATCATCTCAAATGCCTCCCACAGCGACCACGAACCTTTTCCGTTCATCCGGCCGGAGATGTAACTGTCTCCCCGGCCCAGCTTTTCGGCAAGGGTTACCTGGTCTATGTCCAGCTCGCCCAGCTCGAAGCGCAGGCGTCTAAATGGCTTTGGCATATTCTTTCCTCCTTTCTAACTCGCTTGTCCCCTCCCCACCTCTGTGATAAGATGAGAGCGAAGGGAGTTGACCCGCGTGGTAAGCAAACTGTCATTAAAAATACTGAGGCATCTTAAAAAGGCCGGAGTAACCAGCGATACGGAGATTTATACTCTTTTTCCGAACTCACGAAGTTCTATCGAATCCCTGTTGGCAAGCAAAATGATTGCGTCTGATCACGTTGGGCTACAAGCGAATGGTGATTGGCAAGACCATTTTGTGATTAGCGATCTTGGCAATGCCGTTCTCGAAGAAGCTGAACGCAGCAGCGCCCGTTTTCACTGGTCTGAATTTCGAGCGTGGATTACGCTGGCAATCGCATTAGCGGCCTTCGCCCTATCGGTCATCGCGCTATATTTGCAATACAAATAGCATTAATGACTAGCCCTGCTGTCGCAAGTGCCAAAATGCCCCACTGAATCACCTCATACAAAACGGGGTGATTTTCTTTTAACCAATGCCACATGGCTTCTCCTCCCCTTTTTCTTCCTTCTCTGCGATCAGCTCGTCGGCCAATCCTATAATCTTCTCGATGCTGGCCATGATTTTCACTCCGACATGAAATCACTTCCTTTCTGTTGGTTTTTGTGATAGACTGGTGATAAAAGGAGGAAATGCTATGAAAAAACTTTTTGTGATTTTTGCCATCATCTTTGTCTTGGCTGCTTGCGCCTCCCCGTCTTCCGTTCAGCCCGAGGTAAGTCCCTCGGTTCCCGTAGAGTCCGCCTCCAGTGAATCCTCAGAGCCTGCTGGCCCCATCGGAATCAAAGGGTCGCACATTACCGATATTCTTCTTGGCTTGGAACAATCCAGATTTGAAATCCCCAATCCAAATTTTAAGAGCTCGTCCGACCACAGTATCAGCACTCATTATGCAGCAACATCGTTGTATAACCCTGGGGTTGGTATGACATTTGACTATCACCTGTCAGCGGCCGCAGATTTTTCGATTATTAGCGGCTCATTCGGAATTACAAACACTGATTTTTTAGCCGGGGAAGATGACTTTCTTTCGATCGCTAAAAGCTATCTCGGATTCTGCGCAACTATGCCTTGCGACGCGACATCCGGATCGCTTTCGGGAGTCGCAAAAGATTGGGTTGTTTCCGCAATTGACGACCATGACAAATGGAAAAGCGGCGTTGCCATTACTTGGGACGATGCACGTTTTTCGGTGGATTGGTCAAAAACTTCCGATGGAGAGATTATCGTGGTGTGGATGACAATAGAACGTGTCGATCCGTCAGGAGAGGAAGAAAAGATTTCCGATGAGGACGCTGCAAAATATGAGCAGGCACTCAAAAATCTGGAAAAATCCGTTCATTCGAAATAGGTCAAAATGCGCTTCGCCGCCCTTCGGGGCGGCTTTTCCTTTTCCGACAGTTATCCCCTCCCCTTTTGTGAAAGCGCCTGCTTGTAGATTAAAAATCAACCAATCAGGCAAAAAAAATAGCATCTCTTTCTCGATTTGATAGGCCAAGCAAGTCTGATAGCTTCTTAACTTCGCCCGCTTTAAATTCGGTATCATTTTCTATCTTTTTTTGCAATCCATAAGGGGTTATGCCCAGATTATCCGCTAAATAGTTATACTTCAAACCTTTAGCCGCAACAGCCTCTCTTAGTTTTTTGCTATCGGTCATATGATTCACCTCCTTTGTAGAATTTTAATCTACATTCGTATCATATCACTTAGTAGATTTGATGTCAACACTATTTTTGAATTTTTTCAAATTTTGTTGATTTTGGATTTACAGCATGATATAGTATTAATTGTAAGGGGAGATGAATGATGGAGTTATATCAACGCATCAGAAAGCGCCGGGAAGAGCTCGGCTTATCGCAAGAAGAATTGGCTCAAAAAATGGGCTATAAATCTCGGTCATCCATTAACAAGATAGAAATGGGAGAGAATGACATCCCACAGTCTAAAATCGTGCAGTTTGCCCGAGCTTTAAATACCACCCCGGCGTACCTCATGGGATGGGAAGATAATCCCGACCAAAAAGAAAAATCCCCCGCCGAAGCGGAGGATCTGGTCAACGGCGATCCCGAATTGACCGAATATCTGGAAGAGCTGCGCACCCGGGACGAAATGCGAATGCTCTTCTCCATTACCAAGGGCGCGACCAAAGAAGATGTTATGCGGACCGTCGCCATCATCGAAGCTCTCCGCCGCGAGGAGGAAGGCCGTTGAACGACGACGTATTTGTGCGGGAAATTCCAATGCTTCCGCATATACGTGGGGTTACGGTGCCGAATGATGACGGCACCTTTTCGATTTATATTAACGCAAGCCTGTCGGCGGAAGCTCGCCGCGAAGCATTGGAGCATGAAATATACCACATCAGGCACGACCATCTTTATCAAAGCGAATTGCACGTGAGCTCCTGCGAAAAGGACGCTGCCGCCCGCCCTGCGGAAGAATCATCCCCCACGCCCCCACAGAAAGCCGCTCCCGCCCCATCTATCCCGGAACCCACCCCGCAGCAGCGCAAGCCCACAGCGCCCCGCTGGGGCTTTGTGCGGCGCGGATATCTGATCCTCTGGGACGAGGTTCAGCCGGGGGATGAGGTATTCCCGCCGCCGAGGAACCAGCCGAAGGACGACCCGCATTGCCCGCGCATTCTGGCCCCGGTGCCCAAGAGGCCGAGGACGAGGCGGTGCGAAGTGGATATTTGGAAGTAGAGAAAATTTTAGGATCAGTTGCAATTATTCAAAAACTGTAATATTATAAAGACAGGACGGTGCATATAAATTTAGAAAAAGTGGAAAACTGTAATAGAGTTTTTCAAGTTGATTCTTTCGAAAAGGAGTATCGCGCCCTGTTCGGGAAAAACCCATTCGTTTTTAGCCGTTACCAAAACAAACTGTTATTTAATTTACAGCAACTTGACGCAGAGGGCCTAAAGGTGCTAAGCTTCTGCGAACGCTTTGAAGATCTCCACCAAGATGTATCTGGATATACTATTTACTCCATCCGCCATAAAAGCAAGACGATGAATCCTAGGGTACTTTTTTTCTGTCATAACAAAAAGCAGGAAGCGTTCATTTTGCTTAACTGCTTTTTAGAAAAAAGCAAATCAGATTACGACCGAGCAATCGAACGCGCAAAAGGTAAAATATTGAAACTTTTACGAGAGGGGAATGCAGTGTGACACTTGATGAAATGATTGAAAATGCGCAAGAAAATCATACCCTTTTTTCTGAAATTTCAGCTAGGCAAAAGAAAGAGATTGCTCTAAGGGCGTTGGCCGCATCCACTTTGCATCGCTATCGGATGTCTTTGGGGTTGACGCAAACTGAATTTGCTACAAAATATGGAATTTCTCAGTCTCTTGTTTCAAAATGGGAAAACGGTGATGAAAACCTGTCTGTTAAATCATTGCTGCAAATATGCACTATTTGCGGCTGCAAACTGGCATTTGTTCCAGATGCATTATCTGAAATACCCCAAGAACAACGCCAAATAAGAACATTTTGTAATGCTCCTAGTAGCAAATACGTCTCAAGAACTTCTAATCAAGGAGGATGCGCATATGCAGGCGTATACTAATCAATTTTCCATCTCCATGAATACTGGCAAAAACGAAGTGCTGATCAATTTTTTCCAAAACGTTCCTCCTGTTGATGCTTTTTTGCAGCCAACCGAGCAAGATGTCGAAACGGTATCACTTCCTGTAGCACAACTAATTATGTCTCTCGACTGTGCCCAAAATTTGACAGATCTCCTTTCTAATCTTCTTTCCGGCAAAGCAGAAGCACCAATAAAATAAAAAATCCCGCCCCCTGCGCCAACAGGAGACGGGACACACAGGCAGCAAACGCGAAAAGCCACCTTGCAAGGATATTATATCACCTTCGCAGGGCTGGCGCAAGCATTGCCTTGAGGAGGTTTTATTATGGACAGAAGAACAAATACAGCGGTCTGGCTTGAAGATTACAAGCGCTGGCAGATCAAAGTCCAAAAGGACGGGAAGCGCCGAACCTTCACCAGCTCCACGCCGGGAAGAACGGGCCAGCGGGAAGCAAATGCAAAGGCCGATGCGTGGCTCGATGAAGGAGTTACAAATCCAAACGCCAAAGTCAGAGATATCTATCCATTGTGGATTCAGGAGAAAAAAGATACTACCGGCCGAGGAAATTACGAGGCCATTGAATACCGTTTTGAAAAGTGGGTTATTCCACGCATCGGCCACAAAAAAATCAGCTCTCTCACTGACCAGAACCTGCTTGATATTCTGAATGAAGCCTTAAAGCAGGGCTTGGCAAAAAAGTCGATCTCAAATATTCTTGCTGATATTAAGTCGTTCCTCCGGTACTGTCGGCGCTCACGAATTACAACATACAATCCCGAGGATGTTACGGTGCCAAAGGGAGCGCGAAGCAAGGAAAAGGATGTATTGCAGCCTGATGATCTCAAACGGTTGTTTACGCTGGACCAAACCATACTCTATAAAAAACGGGTTTTTGATGACTATATCTACGCCTACCGTTTTCAGACAGCAACAGGATTAAGGCCGGGAGAGCTGCGCGGGCTTACGTGGGCCGATATAGATCTAAAAAACGACATAATTTATATCAAGAGAGCCATCAATCGTTATAATGAAATTACCAGCGGCAAGAACGAAAATGCCATCCGCAGTTTTGCTCTAAATAAGGTTACGGCCAAGATTCTGCGCCAGCAGCGAGCCTTGTTCTTACCGGGAGACAGGGTCTTTCCGATCTCTTCTACGGCAAACTATTGGTCGCGCCTACAACGTTTTTGTTCCGTCAATGACATTAAGGCGATTGCCCCCTACGAACTGCGGCATACCTTTGTCAGCGCTGTCAAAAGCCTGCCCGAAGCCCAAGTAAAAGAGCTTGTCGGCCACTCTAAGAACATGGATACCTTCGGGATTTATGGCCACAGCTACAGCGGCGACAAGGAGAGAACGGGTTCCGCCGTCGAAGAAGTTTTCCTCGGGATTTTGGGGAGTGGGTTATAAAGTGGGTTATTTTCCGCAGCACGCCGTTCGGAGGTTCCCCTATCCGGGCGGTTTTCCTTTTGGATATATGTTCAATTTTCCGCATTGCAAAGCCAAAAGAAAAAGGACCGACACGAGACGCTATTGCGTTCCGCTTCAGTCCTTGATGGTTGCCGAACTAGGATTCGAACCCAGACAAACAGAGTCAGAGTCTGTCGTGCTACCTTTACACAATTCGGCATCGCTCGTAACAAGCAGTATTTATTATATCCAGCCGCATGAAAAAAGTCAAGCTTTTTTCGCGGAAAATGCCGATTTTTTTCAGGTCTAACGGTCGCGTGCGAGCAAGGCCACCGAAAGCAGAACCAATGCCATTCCGGCGAGTTTGGCCGGGGTGACCGCCTCGCGGAAAATTCCGACCCCCAGCGCGGCGGCAACCACCGGCTCAAGGGTCGCCATGATGGCGGCGTGCCCGGTCTGCACCCCCGCAAGTCCCGCCGTATAGAGAAGATAGGGCAGCGCACAGCAGAGCACCGCCATTCCGAAGGTGAGAAAACCCCCTCGGCCGGTGAAGAGCAGAGCGGGCAGCGGCTGCTCCCCGCTGAGCAGAGTGATCAGAACGCTCCCGGCGGCGGCAAAGCAGATGGTGTAAAAGGTGACGGTCAGCGAGCGGTAGCGGCGCAGGGCAAACCGTCCGAAAATGCTGTAAAGCGAGTATCCGAACCCCGAGCCGATCCCGAGGAGAAAGGCCCGCGGTCCGATTCCCTCCCCCTGCGAAAGCAGTCCGCTGACCAGCGCGCATCCCGCGAAGGTGCAGCAGAGGGCCAGCGCCTTGCGGCGGGTGATCCGCTCGCCGAAGCAGGCGGCGGAAAGCAGAACAACAAAAATCGGAGAGGTATAGAGCAGCACCGCCGCCACCGACATCGAGCTTGCCTTGATTGCCCCGAAATAGCACCAGTTGAAAAAGAGCAGGCTGAGGACCCCGGTGCCGAAAAAATAGCGCAGATCGCTCAGACGCTCAAGCCGCAGCAGCGAGCGGTCGCGGAACCACAGCACCGGCAGGAGGACGACCGCCGCAAAAACAGTGCGGGCGCTCATGGCCTGCATCGACGAAAGGCCGAGATCGGTCATCCCGCGCAGGAATACCCCGATACAGCCCCAGAGCGCGGCCGCGGCAAGAATCGAAGCGGCACAGAGCTTTTTGTTCATGAAGAGCCCTTCCTTTCGGCAATATGAAGCCATCATCGCCGGCCGAACCGACGGCCTGAACCAGTCAATCCGGGCGCGTCACCCGCCCTGCGGCAGACCAATGGGCGGGCCTGCCCGGCCGGCGTGCTTCCGTCATCAAAGGGGCGCTGTCCGCGCCCGGTTTCGCCCGGCGCTTGACAGGAACGCTCCCGCCGGGAACGCCCTTGCCGGCGGGGCCGAGGGTTTTTCCCCGCTCAATGAAGAGCGGGACGCACCCCGGGGGCCGTCCCGCTCCAGATGATGTGGCAGCGGCGGGATTCCCCCGCCTTATTCGGCCTGTTCCCGGCCGAACAGCCGGACATCCAGCCCGGCTTTTTTCAGTGTCCAGACAAGCAGCACACCCAGCACCGTACAGGCGACAAGCTGTCCCAGGCCTACCTGGGCCATGTTTATCCAGAGCAGCGGAGTGTGCAGGGTGTTCGCTTCCGCCCAGGTCAGCTCTCCGCCGACAACCACAGCGTTGAGGAGCACCGGCGGCAGTGACGCCGGCAGAGGAAGTCCGAAGACGGTGAAGCGGCGCAGCGCCCGGGTAAGCAGCGCGGCGGACAGCGTCGCGGCGGTTCCGAGCAGGATGTCGGCCGCCCCAAGGATATTGGCCCCCGCGGCCACGCCGTAGGCATTGGTGATCAGGCAGCCGATTGTCACACCGGGGACGGCGAGAGGGGTAAGCACCGGCAGCAGGGTCAGCGCCTCCGAAACGCGGGCCTGCACCGCTCCGAAAGCGAGCGGAAGCATGGCGATGGAAACGGCGGCATAGAGCGCCGCAATGACGGCGCAGCGGGTCAGGGTACGGACGGAGATTTTTTTCATGGGTGCCTCCAAACATGAACGCGGGCCGCGTGAAATTTATGGCAGCGCCATACGCGCCCGCGCGCCCGCCCAGGACGGGCAGTCTGACGCGGGGCTATCCTGCGAAAAGCTGCCACCATTTTCGCGATATCCCAACCCGCGTATCATACCCCGGAAGAAAAATTTTGTCAAGCGGCCATGCCGCGTATCTTTTTACATTTGGGCAGACGGGTGATGACTTTGTCCAGTTCACCGTGCGTTGAATGAAACAGAAGAATATGATAGAATTACCAAAACAGCCCCCAAATTTAAGAAAGGCGGTGATTGTATGAAAAGACTGAATATGATCTTAAACACCATCATGGGTGCTTCCGCCGGCGTGTTGATCGGGCACGGGATTTATGTTGTTCGGGACTTCAAAACTCATCCCGAGTTATACATCATTCAGTCGGCTCCATGGTATACAAGCATCTTGATGTATGGTGCTTTTACCCTTGTTGTGCTGCTGGTTTGTATTGTGATAAAAGCAATCGTCAAACGCAAGATGAAAAAGGCGGACAGCAACTGAATTGACGAATTTCAATTTGCGGAGGCAGTTTCCCATGAGCTGTGAAATCATACGGCTCATCGATCACCCTGAAATCAGGGAACGGGCCGCACGGTGGTTTCATGAAAAATGGGACGTTCCGCTGGAAGCATATATAAAAAGCATGGAGGAATGTTCGGGCGAGAGAAAATCGGTTCCCCAGTGGTATATTGCCATAGAGGGGAATCGGATCATCGGCGGATTAGGGGTGATCGAGAATGACTTTCACGACAGAAAGGACCTTGCTCCCAACGTGTGTGCGGTTTATGTGGAAGAGGACCGGCGGTGCGGCGGCGTGGCCGGCGCCTTGCTGAAGGGGGCGTGCGCCGACATGAAGGACAGAGGGATTGACCGCTTATATCTGATCACCGGTCACACTTCTTTTTATGAACGGTATGGGTGGGAGTTTTTGTGTATGGTACAGGGAGATGGTGAGCCTCACAGGACAAGAATGTATCTTCACAGAAGCTGACCGATTGCCGCCTGCGGGGGCAGTCCCATTTACGGGACCGCCCCCGTCCTTTCGGCCGGGGGCGGTTCAAAGCCGGGGGTATTTATTGTCCCAAATCCCCCTGCCGGTCTTTCCGCAAGACGGGCAGGGGGATTTTCCGGCCGGGCGGATTACTTCTTTTTTTCGTCCTCACAGCGGGAGGCACAGTGGGCGCAGTCCCCATGACATCCCCCGTTCATCATCGGGGTCTGGTTTTTCGAGCGCCGCCCATAGATGATCAGCGCCCCGATCAGCACCGCGGCGGCGGCGGCGATCAGCAAAAGTTTGGTCAGCATGGCATCACTTCCTCCATAACAATGCGAAAACAAGTCCCAGCACCAGTCCGCCGGCGCCGGCGGGCAGAATCACCGTCATCATGCTCATGGGCCTTACCACGCGGCGGCGGCGCCGTCGGCGCGCGGGTCGGTTCCCGCGGCATAGACGCCGTTTTCCAGCCGCCGGATGATCTGCCCGCGTCCGAAGGGGGCACGCATGGCCGAATAGCTCACCTCATGGCCCCGGTCGGCGAGGGCGCGCGCGATATGGAGAGGCACCCCGTGCTCGAGGCTCACCTGCTTTTCGCCGGTCCAGAACCAGCGCGGCGCATCGAGGGCGGACTGCGGATTCCGGCCGTAATCGATCATCTGCAGCAGCACCTGCAGGTGGCCCTGCGGCTGCATGAAGGCCCCCATCACACCGAAGGGGCCCACCGGCTGTCCATCCTTCGAGAGAAAACCGGGAATGATGGTATGGAACGGCCTCTTTCCGGGGGCGAGGCAGTTGGGGCTTTCCTGATCGAGATAAAAGCCGGTTCCGCGGTTGTGGATCGCGATGCCGGTACCCGGCACCACGATTCCCGAGCCGAAGCCGCTGAAGTTCGACTGGATGAACGAAACCATATTCCCCTCTTCGTCGGCGGTGCAGAGGTAGACGGTGCCGCCGTCGGTCGGCAGGCCCGCCTCGGGCAGCAGCGCCCGCTCCCCGATGAGGGCGCGGCGGCGCGCGGCATAGGCCGGGTCGAGCAGCGCGGCGGGGGAAAGCTCCATAAACCGGGGATCGGCGATATAGCGGTAGGCGTCAACCGCCGCGAGCTTGAGCGCCTCAATCTGGCGGTGCCAGCACAGCGGGTCATCCGGCGAGGGGAGGTCGATCCCCGACAGGATGTTGAGCGCCATCAGCGCGATCATCCCCTGCCCGTTGGGGGGCAGTTCCCAGACGTCATAGCCGTGATAGCGGGTGGTCACCGGCTCGACCCACTCCGGGGAGAAGGCGGCGAGGTCCTCCCGGCGCAGATAGCCGCCCGCCTCCTTCATATAGCGGTCGATTTCATCCGCGAGCGCGCCGCGGTAGAAGGACTCGCAGCGGCTCGCGGCCAGCTCCCGGAGGGTTTTCGCGTGGTCGGGCAGCCGCCAAAGCTCCCCGGCCCCGGGGGCCCGGCCGTCCTCGGTAAAGACGCGGTACCACTCCTGAAACTCGGGGCGGCCGCGCAGCGGCGTGTAGGTCTTTTCCGCGGCAATCCGCCACTGCTCGGCCACCGTCGGACTGACCGCAAAGCCATCCTCCGCGTAGGAAATCGCCGGAGCCAGCAGCTCCTCAAAGGGCAGTCTGCCGAAGCGGCGCGACAGCTCGGCCCACGCCCCGGGAATACCCGGCACCGTCTGCGGGAAGAAGCCGGTGGACGGCATTTTTGCATATCCGGCGTCACGCACCGTCCGGGCATCGAGCAGAGCGGGGCAGCATCCGGTCGAGTTGAGGGAGAAAAGCCCGTCCTTTGTCCAGACATGGGCGAAGGCGTCCCCGCCAAGGCCGTTGGAGCACGGCTCCACCACCGTCAGGCAGGCGGCGGCGGCAACCGCCGCGTCGACGGCGTTTCCGCCCTTCTTGAGGATGTCGAGACCCGCCTGCGCCGCGAGCTGCTGCGAGGTTGCCACCATCCCCCGCCTCCCGAAGGTGACGCGGCGCTGCGAGGGATACGGATAGTCGTGGTACTGCATATGGTTTCCCCTTTCTCTCCTTATAAATCACCAGCCGCAGAGACGGCTCCGGCGCAGCGCGCCGAAAA
Organism: Yanshouia hominis; assembly: GCA_014385025.1. GTDB lineage: Bacteria > Bacillota > Clostridia > Oscillospirales > Ruminococcaceae > Yanshouia > Yanshouia hominis. The sequence continues at coordinate 43,945 of JACRTB010000007.1, forward strand.
TCCGCTCCTTTGTGCCGGGGTCCTTTCGTTCGAGCTGCCGGAGCAGCTCCTTCATTTCCTGCCGGGCGGTGGCGTGATCGGCCGGGCACCGGCTCTTGGCCGCCGTCAGCCCGCCGCCGCGCACCGCCCGGCAGATTTCCCGCTCGGAGACAAGACAGAGCGGACGGATCAGGGTGATTCCCCGATCCTCCAGCACCGTCACCGGCGAAAAGCAGTCCAGCCGTCCCTCCCGCGTGAGGTTCATCAGAAAGGTCTCCACCGCGTCGTCGCGGTGATGCCCGAGGGCAAGCCTGCCGCAGCCGAGCGACCGCGCCGCGTCGAGCAGCGCGCCGCGCCGCATCCGGGAGCATAGCGAGCAGGGGTTTTTCTCCTGCCGGACGGAAAAAACAATCTCCCCGATCTGCGTCTGCCGCAGCTCGAACGGCACCTCCAGCGCATTGCAGAGGCCGCGCACCGGCTCCCAGTCCGCCGCGCCGCCGGGAAAGCCCATCTCCAGCGAAAGGGCCGTCAAGGTAAAGCCTCCGGGCAGAATCCGCCGCAGCCGCGCGAGGGCGGCGAGCATCGCCAGCGAATCCTTGCCTCCGCTCACCGCGGCCGCCACATGGTCCCCCGGGGCGATCATGCCGTATTCCTGAATCGCCCGGCGGGCCTGGCCCATTACCCGCTGCATCGCTCCATCCCTTTCCGAAGATGCTTTTCCTTATTATACACGCCCGCCGGCGGAAAGAGAAGCGGGCTGGGTTCTGCCGCGGCTTTCGCCGCACAATCATTATACACGCCCGCCGGCCGGAAGAAAAGCCCCCGTCTCAAAGCATTTCCTCAATCTCCCGCATCGCGTCGCTCATCCGGATATCGAGCGCGCAGCAGATCCGGTAGAAGGTTTCGAGGGTGGGCTTTCTCTCTCCGCGCTCGATGGCGCTGAGATGGGTCCTCCCGATGTCCGAAAGCCCGCTTAAAATTTCCTGGGACAACCCCTTTTGCCTGCGCAGCCGCGAGATTGCCTCGCCCACCGCCCTTGCGTCAAGCGCCGGAGCAGACATGCCGCCACACCCTTTCTTCCCGGGCGCAATGAGATGACCGCGTTCCACGGGGGCTTCGTTCGCTGGTCACCGCTCACCCTGTTTCGCTGGTATACGAGACGAAAGCCGGCAAGCTTGTCCCCGCCGGCGCCTGCCCCGCCCGTCTTTCTTCTCGGGCGCAATGAGATGACCGCGTCCCACGGGGGCTTCGTTCGCTGGTCACCGCTCACCCTTCTTCGCTGGTATATGAGACGAAAACCGGCAAGCTTGTCCCCGCCGGCGCCTGCCCGTTCGCCTTTCTCCCCTAGTGTATGAGATGGAAGAAAGAATATTGAATACATATGTTGACATCATGAACACATATGTGATAATATTCTGGCAAAGCAACCAATCCTTCCCGGCGTTTTCGGGAGGAGAAATGAGGGAGATCTGATGAGCCGATGCCTCGCGCTGCTTCTTGCGGTGCTGCTGCTTTTTCCTCCGGAAGCGGACCTCGCGGACACCCTGCGGGCCGCGACGCTGGCGGGGGACGCGGTCGAAGCCCTCGGAGGGTTTCGCGCCTTCCCGCGCGGCGCGGGCGGATTGTCCCCGGTCGAGGTGTGCCTGTCCGGAGAGGGCTTTGGGCGGGGACCTCTGGTTTTGCTGCGTTCCGACGGCGGAGAGGTTCGGTGCTTCACCCTGAGGCGCCCGGAGCCCGGCGCTCCCGCGGCGCTTTCTCCCTGTCCGCTTCCGCCGCCCTGCCGCGCGCCGGACTGGACCCGGGTGTCGAAACCGGAGCTTTTTCTGTTTTTCCTGCTTCATTCCGCCGGACTTTGACAAAGGGCTTGTTCCTGCCGCGCTTTTCCGATATAATAGGTTGTTGGCAAGCATCCCGGCCAAACACACCGATCACAGAAAAGGCGGTATCAAAATCTTGATTACAGTAACCGATCTCGAGCTGCAATTCGGCGGCAGCAGGCTTTTTTCGAACGTCAACCTCAAATTTACCCCCGGCAACTGTTATGGGGTCATCGGCGCGAACGGCGCCGGCAAATCAACCTTCCTGCGGCTGCTTTCGGGCGATCTTGAGAGCACGCGCGGCGAGGTCGTGATTCCGCCCGAGATGCGGATGTCGGTCCTCAAGCAGGACCATTTCCAATATGACCAGTATCCGGTGATGGATACCGTTTTTATGGGAAACCCGCGCCTCTATGAGATCATGAAGGAAAAGGAGGCCCTCTACGCCAAGGAGGACTTCACCGAAGCGGACGGCGAGCACGCCGCCCTTCTCGAAGGGGAGTTCGCGGAGCTCAATGGCTGGGAGGCGGAGACCGAGGCGGCGCAGATCCTTCAGGGCCTCGGAATTCCGGCCGAGCTGCATTACGCCGAGATGCACACCCTGCAGGGCGGCGAAAAGGTCAAGGTGCTGCTGGCGCAGGCGCTCTTCGGCCAGCCGGAAATCGTGCTGCTCGACGAGCCGACCAACCATCTCGACGTCGATTCGGTGGACTGGCTCGAGGATTTTCTCATTGATTTTCCCGGCACCGTCATCGTCGTCTCCCACGACCGGCATTTTCTCAACGCCGTCTGCACCCACATCGTTGATGTCGATTACGGCCAGATCAAGATGTATGTCGGCAACTACGACTTCTGGTATGAGTCCTCCCAGCTCATCCAGCGGATGCTCAAGGACCAGAACCGCAAGAACGAGGAAAAAATCAAGGAGCTGCAAAAGTTCATTGAACGCTTCTCGGCCAACAAATCGAAATCCAGGCAGGCCACCAGCCGCAAAAAGCTGATCGACAAGCTGACCGTTGAGGAGATGCCCGCCTCTTCGCGGCGCTATCCGTGGGTTGCTTTCAAGCCAGACCGCGAAATCGGCCGCGAGACGCTCGAGGCCGCGGATCTTTCCAAAACGGTGGACGGGGTGAAGGTGCTCAACCATGTCAGCTTCCGGCTCAACCGCGAGGACAAGGTGGCCTTCCTCTGCGAAAACGACCAGGCTGCCACCGCCCTGTTCCAGATTCTCACCGAGGAGACCGAGCCCGACGAGGGCAGCTTTAAATGGGGGCTTTCCACTTCGCGCAGCTATTTCCCAAAGGATAACTCCGCCTTTTTCAACGATGTGGAGCTCAATCTGGTCGAATGGCTGCGCCAGTATTCCTCCGACGATTCGGAAAGCTATCTGCGGGGCTTCCTCGGCCGGATGCTCTTCTCGGGCGAGGATGTCTACAAGCCGGTGAAGGTGCTGTCGGGCGGCGAGAAGGTCCGCTGCATGCTCTCGCGGATGATGCTCGCGGGCTCGAACGTGCTGCTGCTCGACCAGCCCACCAACCACCTCGACCTTGAATCGATCACCGCGGTCAACAACGGCCTGATTGATTTCAAAGGAGTCGTGCTCTTTGCGTCGCACGATCACCAGTTCATCCAGACGGTCGCCAACCGGATTATCGAGATCACCCCGGAGGGATGCATCGACCGGATGAGCACCTACGACGAATACCTTGAATGGAAAAAGCAGAATAAAAAATAAGCCCGCGGACACGGGCGGCAGGAGGGAACAACAATGGCAAAGCTGATGATTATGGGCGCGGGCGGCATGGGGACCGCTCTCGCGGTCGCTTTCTCGCAGATGGGACATCAGGTCTGGCTCTGGGGCTGGAGCGCCGAGGAAAACGCGGCGATCCGCGCCGCGCGGGAGAATGTCCCGCTGCTCAAGGGGGTTAAAATCCCCGAGGAGGTCGAGATTGTGGACACCGCCGAGGCGGCCGCCTGCTGCGACCTCGCCCTGATCGCCACCCCGACCATCGGGGTGCGGGGCGCGGCCGGGACGCTGCGCGGGGTGCTGCCCGCCGGCCGTCCGGTGGCCTGCACCTCCAAGGGCCTTGAGCCGAAAACCCTGCTGCCGCTGCACGAGGTGGCGGCGCAGGAGCTGCCCGGCCATCCTTTTGTCGCCCTTTCCGGCCCCTCTCACGCCGAGGAGCTTTCCCGGGGAATCCCGACGGTGCTCGCCGCCGCCAGTCACAGCCTCGCCGCCGCCCAGCAGGTGCAGGAGCTGACCGAGGGCACCCATATCCGCATCTACACCAACGACGACCTGATGGGGGTGGAGCTCGGCGGGGCGCTCAAGAATGTCATCGCCTTCGCCTCGGGGGTCATCGACGGGATGGGCTACGGCGACAATACCAAGGCGGCGCTGATGACCCGCGGCCTCACCGAAATCGCCCGGCTGGGGACACGCATGGGCGCGCGGGCGGAAACCTTTGCCGGACTCGCCGGAGTTGGGGATCTCATCGTCACCTGCTGCTCGCAGCATTCCCGCAACCACCGCTGCGGCGTCTACGTCGGAGAGGGGCTCACCGTAAAAGAGGCGATCGCCAAGGTTGGTATGACCGTCGAAGGGGTCACCGCCGCCCTCTGCGCCCATGAGCTGGCGGAGAAGCTCGGGGTCGAGATGCCGATCACCGAACAGATTTACCGCCTGATCGAAGGGGAGGTCACCGCCCGGCAGGCGGTCGCCGCTCTGTTGGGACGGCCGCAGCGCCACGAAAGTGAAACAAACTGGCTTGGCGAGATCGGCTGAGACCGAAAACAAAACGACGCGCCCGGGATGCCGATACCGCATTCCGGGCGCGCTTTTTGCGTTTCAGCCAGACTTTGATTCCAGTGTGACAACGATCCCGGACGCCTGCTCCGATACGCGGACCCGCAGGGCTTGATGGCCGCGGCAAAAATTCCACCACCAGCCCCGGGCGCCGTCATTCGATATTGCCCCCGTGGGATAGAGTCGCATATAGCACCGGTGGAGCTCGGCGGCAAAAGCCGCCGTTTCCCAAAGTGGCCTTTCGCTTTCCATGAGCACTCCTCCTTTTCTTTTCCGTCCCCATTTTACCCGAAGGGGGAAGATCCGTCATCATCCTTGGGGTGATTTTTTTGAAAAAATTTTGATTTGGGGGTGTTTTTCCGAATTGCCGAGGCGGCCGCGCTGATTTTCGATTGTTCATCCTCCGGCGGAATGCTATAATGAAACAAAATCGGACCGAAAGGCGGGATGACATGGTCTGGAACAAACTGGAACGCCGCGATCCCATCGCCCAGCGGCTTCAGGAGCTGGAGGCGCTGGAGCGGGAGCGGATTGGCCAGGCGGCCGGCCCGGTTGACCGGGCGATCGGCCCGGCGGCGGAAAAGATCGGAGAAAGGATTCCCGAGGGGCTGCGCGAGACGCTCAGCCGGGCCTTCTGCAAGGGTTTTTCGCTTCTGGTGTCAAAGGGCAGCGGCGTCATCGCACAGACCTACGACGGGGGCAAGCTGCGGCGCCGTTTCGATGAGCTGGACGCCAGAATTTCCGGGCGGCGCAGCCTGCGGAACCTGCGCCGCTTCGGAAAAAACGCCGCGCGCGGCAAATACGCGGTGCAGGTGGTCTCGGGAATCAGCGGAACCGGAATGGGTCTGCTGGGCATCGGCCTGCCGGATATCCCGATCATCATTGCGACGCTGCTGCGCACCGTCTACCAGACCGCTCAGCGCTGCGGCTTCGGTTTTGAGGGAACGAGCGAACAGCTCTTCGTGCTTCGGCTGATCCGCAACGCGGTGGAGCATGGCGAACTGCAAAGCCGGCACCATCAAAAACTTCTTGAGCTGGGGGAGAAGATCGACGCGGGCACCCGCTTTGTCGGCTCGCTTGAGGAGGAGACGCGGCGCACCTCCGACGCGCTGGCCGACGCGGTGCTGATCGCAAAGTTTGTGCAGGGTCTGCCGCTGGTTGGGGCGGTGGGAGGAATCACCAATTTCTTCCTCGTGGGGCAGGTTTCGGATTACGCCGCCCTGGTTTATGAAAAGCGTTACCTGCTCCGCAAAAGCCGGGAAGCCTCGCCCGCTCCGGAAAGAGGGCTTCTGTCCCGGCTGTTCGGACGCTGAAGATGCAGCGGGCACCGGGCGGCATCGACAGGCAGAAAGGCGGTCCTCCGCAAGGAGGACCGCCTTTCTGCCTGTCGTGTTTTCCGTTTTCGGTTTCTTACTTCTTGAGCCAGCTCATCATCTTGCGAAGCTGTGCGCCGACCTTCTCGACGGGATGCGCGGCTTCCATCGCGCGGGAGGCGAGGAACTTGGCGCGGCGTCCGGCGCGGTTCTCGGCGATCCACTCGGAGGCGAAGGTGCCGTTCTGAATCTCGTGCAGAACCTTCTTCATCTCCTTGCGGGTGTCCTCGGTGATGATGCGGGTGCCGGTGCGGTAATCGCCGTACTCGGCGGTATCGGAGATCGAGTAGCGCATCGCGGCGAAGCCGCCGGAATTGATGAGGTCCACGATCAGCTTCATCTCATGGACGCACTCGAAGTAGGCCATCTCAGGGGCGTATCCCGCCTCGACGAGGGTATCGAAGCCGGCCTTCATCAGCTCGGTCACGCCGCCGCAGAGAACGGCCTGCTCGCCGAAGAGATCGGTCTCGGTCTCATCCTTGAAGGTGGTCTCGATGATGCCGGCGCGTCCGGCGCCGATGCCGCAGGCATAGGCCAGCGCGTATTCCTTGGCCTTGCCCGAAGCGTCCTGCTCGATGGCGATGAGCGACGGAACGCCCTTGCCCTCCTGATACTGGCTGCGGACGGTGTGGCCGGGGCCCTTGGGAGCCACCATGATGACATCGACGCCCTTGGGCGGGACGATCTGCTTGAAGTGGATGTTGAAGCCATGCGCGAACATCAGCACGTTGCCCTCGGTGAGGTAGGGGGCGATTTCCTCGGCGTAGATGTCGGCCTGCTTCTCATCGGGGACAAGCATCATGATGAAGTCGCCGGCCTTGGCGGCCTCCGCGACGCTCATCACGGTGAGTCCGGCCTCGCGGGCACGGGCGCAGGAGGAGCTTTCGGGGCGCAGGCCGACAACGACCTTCACACCGCTCTCCTTGAGGTTGAGGGCATGGGCGTGGCCCTGGCTGCCGTATCCCATAATCGCAACGGTCTTTCCGTCCAGCAGAGAGAGGTTGCAGTCGGCATCGTAGTACATTTTGACCATGTTACATCTTCCTTCCTTTATTGCAGCTTATTGTGCGTTTGCTTTATGATCTCCGCGTTCCATCGCCGTGGCTCCGGTGCGGCACATCTCGAGAATGGGGTACTGCGAGAGGATTTCAATAAAGGCGTCGATCTTATGCGGCGTGCCGGTCAGCTCCACCACCATCGCGGAGACCGACAGGTCGATGATCTTGGCGCCGTAGATATCACAGATTTCGCGCAGCGGCGCGCGGGTCGCGTCGCCGCAGGAGAGCTTAATGAGCAGCAGCTCCCGGTAGAGCGACCGGGCCGGATCGAGCGCATAGACGGCAAGACTTTCCTCGAGCTTCGCGGTCTGGTGGATGATCTGGGCGAGGATGTCCTCGTCGCCTTTGACCACGACGGTCATGCGGGAAATGCTCGGATCATCGGTGGCCGAAACGGTCAGCGACTCGATATTGTAGCCGCGGCGTCCGAACAGGCTTGCCACCCGCGCGAGGACGCCCGCGTTGTTTTTGACCTTTACGGTGATGACGTGTTTATCCTGCATCCGTTTTCCCTCCTTAGAGCTCACTGACAACCGGGGCCGAACGGTAGGCTTCCTTGACGGTCGAGCCGCCGGGAATCATCGGCATGACCATCTCGTCCTCGTCGATGCGGCATTCGATCACGCAGGGAGCCCCCGAGCCGAGCGCCTTGGAAAACTTCTCCCGGAATTCCTCCGCGGTATCGGCGTGGAACCCTTTGGCGCCGAACGCCTCGGCCACCTTGGCAAAATCGGTTTTGCGGTGCAGACTGGTCGAGGAGTAACGGTGGTCATAGAACAGGGTCTGCCACTGGCGCACCATTCCGAGAACCCCGTTGTTGAGCACAACGGTGATCACCGGCAGATGATAGGAAACGCTGGTGCACAGCTCGTTGAGGTTCATATGGAAGCAGCCGTCTCCGGTGATGTGGATGACCCGGCGCTTCGGAAAAGCAACCTGCGCGCCGACCGCCGCCCCGTAGCCGAAGCCCATCGTCCCGAGTCCGCCCGAGGTGAGGAAGGAGCGGGGCTGGGTGCGTCCGCAGTATTGGGCGGTCCACATCTGGTGCTGTCCGACATCGGTAACGATGATGGCGTCCTCGCCCGCCAGTTCGGCGACGGCGTGGATGATGTCGTAGGGGTGCAGCTTCCCGTCGAGGGCGCTTGCGGGAGGAACGACATCGTCGGCCCGCCACGCGTCAATCTGCGCCTGCCACGCGGGATGCTCCTTGCGCTCGATCAGCGGAAGCACCGCTTCGAGCACCCGGCCGACGTCTCCGACGATGCTGTAATCGATGTGAATGTTCTTGTTGATCTCAGAGCGGTCGATATCGATCTGCACGATCCGGGCGCGCCGGGCAAAGTCCGAGGGCTTGGTGGCCACCCGGTCGGAGAAGCGGGCCCCGATGACCAGCAGAAGGTCCGCGCCGTTGATCGCGAGTCCGGCGGAGATGTTGCCGTGCATCCCGACCATCCCCATGTTGAGCGGATCATTGTAGGAAAGCACGCCGGTACCCATGATGGTATGGCATGCCGGAATCGACGCGCGGTGGGCCAGCTCATAAACGAGCGGCGACGCACCGGAACCGATCACCCCGCCGCCGAAGTGGATCACCGGACGTTCGGCCGCGTTGATCAGCGCGGCGACCTCGGCGATCACCGCCGGATCAATCTCGGCGGGACGTTCGGGCGCCGCCGGGGCGGGAGCGGGCAGAAACTCGCAGGCGGCGGCGGTCACATCCTTGGGAATATCGACCAGCACCGGGCCGGGCCTGCCGGAATTGGCGATGGAAAACGCCTGACGGATCGTATCGGCCAGCTCTTCGACCCGGCGCACGACGAAATTGTGCTTGGTGATCGGCATTGTGATGCCGGTGATATAAACCTCCTGAAAGCTGTCCGAGCCGATCTGCGCGTTGGGGACGTTGGCGGTAATCGCCACCATCGGGATGGAATCCATGTAGGCGGTGGCGATTCCGGTCACGAGGTTGGTGCTTCCCGGCCCGGAGGTGGCAAAAACAACCCCCGTTTTGCCGGTGGCCCGGGCATATCCGTCGGCCGCGTGAGCCGCGCCCTGCTCGTGGGCGGTGATGAAGTGGCGGATTCCAAGCTGGTTGTCATAGAGGGCGTCGTATACGTTCAGGATGGTCCCGCCCGGATATCCAAATACGGTGTCAACCTTCTCCTCGGCCAGTACTTCGAGAACGATCTGCGAACCTGTCATCAGCATTGCTGCTCCTCCTCTTCCATCCTCTGCGGCACAGCGCCGCGGCGAAAAATTTTTGCAGATAAAAAAACGCGCCTCTGCCCTTTCCTTGGGAAAGAGACAAAGGCGAAGTTCGCTTCTGCGGTACCACTCTTTTTGCCGCTCTCGGCGGCCGCTCAGGGAACGGCGCGGCCTTCAACAGCCTGCGTCCGGTCCGGGTCGGGTAACGGCGACCATACCGTCCGAGCCTACTGAGGGATTCCCCTTTCGGTCGGCTGCTCGGGGATGACCTTCCCTTGCTCTCCAACACCGCCTCACACCGCCCGGCGGCTCTCTGTCTGTTGGAATTGAACAAGCTACTTTTCCCGTCTCCGCATTTCCTTGGTTTTGAAATTGTGATTGTTCTTACTATAAACGCTTTGTGCCCAAAAGTCAACTGTGTGTTTTGGCGATTATTTGAAAAAATTCGCGCATTTTTTCGCCAATATTCACCAATTTACAAGATTTTGACCATTTTGAGTTTCACATTTAGCAATAGAGAGTTTCTTTTTTGATACCGCCGCGCTTCGGCGGGCCCATCGGCGCCGGAAGGAGAACTCCGCAATGTTGTCTATCGTTTTTATACATCGTTGCTTTCCGGTCCTTCCGCCCGCGCGGAGAGCCAGCCGGCGGCGTTCTGCCCCGCCCGTCTGCCAAACACCAAAAGCCCGGCAAGCTCGTTGCCCGGCAGCGCCGCGGCGCCGTGCACCCCGCCGGTCACCTCCCCGGCGGCATAAAGCCCCGGAATCGGCTCGCCGGCGGCGCCCAGCACCTCGGCCTCGGGGGTGATCGCAAGGCCGCCGAGGGTGGTTTTGACCCCCGGGGCCACCTCAAGGGCGTAAAGCTCTCCCTCCAGGCGGGCCGGATGCGGCTCGTTGCCTTCCTCATCGGCCGCCTCGGGCAGCTCGGCGTTGCGGTCCGAGATGGTTTCCTCCAGCGCCTCCGCCGGGAGACCGGCCGCGCGGGAAAGCTTTTCCGGGTCCGCGCCCGAAAGAGTCCGCTCCTCCAGCGCGGAAGGCAGCAGATGCAGCAGCCCCTCTCCGAAGATCAGCCAGCCGCAGCGCCCCGGCTGGGCGAGCAGGGCTTCCGAAAGACTCGCGTCATCCGCCAATTCATCGGCAAACCGCTCTCCGGAGCGGTTGACGAGCAGCGCCCCGCCCTCCCGCAGCGCGCGCGGAACAATCAGCCCGCTCCCCCGGTGGACGGTCGGCTCGGCGACAATTTCGGCCATATCGACAGTGGCGGCCCCCAGCTCCTGCGCCATCGCAATGCCGTCGCCCTGCGCCGCGGCGGAGCTTACGGTATCGAGGCCCCGCAGCAGGGTGCGGTAGCTTCCGCAGAGCTTGTCGTTGGCGGCAAAGCCCCCCGTGGCGAGAATCACCGCGCCGCCGGTATACAGGTGCCGCACCCCGGGAGATTCCGCGATCACCCCGCTGATCCGCCCTTCCTCATCGGTCAGCAGCTCGGAGACGCGGGTGCCGCAAAGAATTTCCACCCCGGCCCGGCGCACCTCGCCGGTCAGCCCGTCGATGAGGAATTTCCCCACCGGCTCCCCGCTTTCGGGAAGATGGGCACGCTCGGCCGAGCTGCCCGGAAGCCGCGTCAGCTCCCCCAGCGGCATCCCGGCCTCCGCAAGCCAGTCGATCACGACGGCGGAATCCCCCGCCAGCGTCTCGAGCAGCTCCCCCTCCTGCGCGCCGGATGCGGCAAGGCTGTCCGAGAGCATTTCCTCAAATCCGTCCTCGACGCCGGCCTTCTGCTGTGCGGCGGAAGCGGCGGCGTTGATTCCATCGCAGGCAAGCAGCGTGTTTCCTCCGGGCGCGGCGTTTTTCTCCAGCAGCACGATCCGCAGCTCCGGCCCGGACTGGGCCGCCGCGAGGGCCGCGGTCAGCCCCGCGCCGCCCGCGCCGACGACAATCAGGTCCGCCTCATGCACCTCAGCCCGCAGAGACGGCCGGACCGGCTGGGCGGGCGGCTCCAACAGCGGAGCGGGATCGGCGCCCGAGGCGGAAACCGCCTGCGCTGCCGCCTCGATCAGCGCCCGGCTGGTGGCTGTCGCGCCCGCCACCACATCCACCGCGAGGGTCTGGTTCGCGACGATCAGACCGGGGATCTGTTCGACCGCCACCGAACCGATCCCTTCGGTTTCGGGGCAGTCGGGCACCCGGATCGCGTCGATATGGCTGTCGGTCAGCGTGACAAAGGCCGTAAGCTCCCCGGCGTATCCCTGAGCCGCGCCGCGGTACTCCCCCGCGCGGTAGGAGGTTTCCCGCGAGGAATCCTCCCCGGCGGGAAGGGCCGGCAGCGCGCAGGAGCCGAGCATCAGCGCGGCGGCAATGAGAGCGGGCAGACGTTTCATACGGTTTCTCTCCCAGGATCAAAATGGCCGAAGGCGCAGAGCCATACGGCGGGCGGGTCTTCGGAGGCGGCCGCGACCCTGTGGCGCAGCCGGGCCGGTATCAGCAGATGATCCCCGCATGTGAGCAGAACGTCGAACCGTTCAAAGGAAAGCAGAGCGCTTCCCCGAACCAGACAAACCCACTCGTCCTCCTCCTGGTCGTACCAAAAGCCCTCGGGCGAGCACTGTCCCCAGGAAACGATCCTCTCAATCCGCAGGCCGGGCCGCTCCAGCAGCGGACAGGACGCCTCACAGGGCATTCTCTCGGGCAGATCAAACAGATTCATTCGCCGTTCCCTCCCTGATCCTTGCCGCGCAGCATGGCCGAAAATTCCGCCGGCATTCCCCGAAGCGCCTCAAACAGACTGCCCGCCGTCTGTTCAAATTCCGCCATCTGGTCGCGCAGCGGGTTTCCGTCCTGCTTCTGAAGCCGCCCGAGCTTTTTGCTCAGGCTGCGCTCAAGCTGCGCCCGCTCGGCGGGCCCGGCCGTCTCAAGCTTCTCGAGGATCGGCGCGACCTCCTCCATCGCCTCGCGCAGGGCCCGGCGCCCGGCGTCGGCAAAACGGGCGCGCAGGCGCTCGCTTTCCGTCCCGTCCACGAGGTCCATCTCCAGCACCAGCGGCTCTCCCCCAAGCTCCCGGATTTTTCCTGCGAGCAGCGCGAAGCTGCGCTTTCCCTCCGCGCTGTTGGGCAGCGCGGCAAGCCCGGGCCGCAGAGTGACCGCTCCGAGAGCCCGCAGCCTGCGCCAGACAAACACCCTCGCCTTGGAGGGGCTGGCCGGTACCGAGTAGCTCAGCGCGATCCATTCGGCGGAATCCTTCATTCCCACTCCTCCTTCGGCGTGATTTCGGCACCAGCGGCGCCGCCGGGACGGCTTCGGCACGCCGGGGCGCGCTTCAGCCAAGCAGCGCGGCGATCACCGCGTTCGAGACGAGAAAGCCCTCCCGGGTCAGCGCAATCCGCCCTTTTTCCCGGCGCAGCAGCCCCGACCCGTCCAGACGGCGGGCGGCCCGCTCCACCGCCGCGCGGCGTTCGTCCGAGAGGCTGTCCAAAGCAATTCCCTCCGCGAGCCGCAGCCCGAGCATCACCCGTTCCTCCTCGTCTCCGCCGGGGCCGTCGCCGACGGTCAGCCGCCACGCGTCGGGCGCGTCGAGAAAGGAGCGCAGGTCCCTCGGAAAATAAAAACGCCTGCCGTTCCAGAAGGAATGGGCCGCCGGGCCGATGCCGAGATATTCCCCGCAGCGCCAGTAGCGCAGGTTGTGCAGGCTCCGCGCGGCGGGATTCCTCGCAAAATTGGAGATTTCGTACTGAGAAAAGCCGTGTGCCTCGCTTCGCCGCGCCATCGCAAGATAGCACCCGGCGGCAAAATCCTCGTCCGGCTCATCGAAGCGTCCGGCAAAGGCGGTTCCCGGCTCGAGCTTGAGCAGATAGGCCGAGAGATGGTCGATTGGCTCCGCGGCCAGCAGATCGACCGAGCGCTCGATCTCCTCCGCCGTCTGTCCCGGAACCGCCAGCATCAGATCGGCCGAAATGTGGGCAAAGCCCGCCCGCGCCGCCTCGCGGATCGCCCCGAGCGCCCGGGCGGCGTCGTGCTTTCTGCCCAGCGTCCGCAGGGTGGGATCAAAAAGCGACTGCACCCCGAAGGAGATCCGGGTAAACCCGCCCGCGCGCAGCTCCTCCAGCATCTCCGGCCCGACCGCGCAGGGGTTGGCCTCGACGGTAATTTCCCGCTGTGCCGCGCCGAACCGCTTTTGCACCGCCGAGAGCAGGCGGTTCAGACGCCGCGCGCCGAGCAGGACCGGCGTTCCGCCGCCGAAGTAAACGGTGTCCGCCGAAACCTCTCCCGAAACCGGAGCCACCTCAATGGCGCGGACGGCGGCGGCGAGAAAGCGGTCATAATCCTCGCCGCTTCCCCGCCGGGAATAGAAATCGCAGTAAGGGCATTTCCCGTCGCAGAACGGAACGTGCAGGTAAATCCCGACCGCCTTACTCATCGAGCTTGAGCACCGACATGAACGCTTCCTGCGGGACCTCGACGGTACCCACCTGACGCATCCGCTTCTTGCCTTCCTTCTGCTTTTCAAGCAGCTTTTTCTTGCGGGTGATATCGCCTCCGTAGCATTTGGCGAGCACATCCTTGCGCAGCGCCTTGATCGTCTCGCGGGCGATGATCTTGCCGCCCACCGCCCCCTGAATCGGGATTTCGAAGAGCTGGCGCGGAATGCTTTCCTTGAGCTTTTCGCACATCCTGCGCGCGCGCGGATAAGCCCCGTCGGCGTGGACGATGAAGGAAAGCGCGTCAACCGCCTCGCCGTTGAGAAGGATGTCGAGCTTGACGAGCTTCGAGGGCTCGTAGCCGCAGACCTCATAGTCAAAGGAGGCATAGCCCCGGGTGCGGGATTTGAGGGCGTCGAAGAAATCGTAGATGACCTCGTTTAAGGGCAGGCGGTAGTGCAGCTCGACCCGGTCGGTGTCGAGATATTTGGTGTCGAGATAGATGCCGCGCCGGTTCTGGCAGAGCTCCATGATACCGCCGATGTAGGAAGCGGGGGTGAAGATGCTCGCCTTGATGAACGGCTCCTCGGCGGATTCGATCGTGGCCGGGTCAGGGTAGTTGGAGGGGTTGTCGATCCGCAGGCGGGTGCCGTCGGTGAGGTTGAGGTAGTAGACGACCGACGGGGCGGTGGTCACGAGATCGAGGTTGTATTCCCGCTCGAGCCGCTCCTGGATGATCTCAAGGTGCAGCAGCCCCAGAAAGCCGCAGCGGAAGCCGAAGCCGAGCGCAACCGAGGTTTCCGGCTCAAAGGAGAGAGCCGCGTCGTTGAGCTGAAGCTTCTCAAGCGCGTCGCGCAGGTCGGGGTATTTGGCGCCGTCGGCGGGGTAGATGCCGCAGAACACCATCGGGTTGACCTTGCGGTAACCGGGCAGCGGCTTTGAGGCGGGATTTTCCGCGCCGGTGACGGTGTCGCCCACGCGGGTGTCGCGCACCGTCTTGATCGAAGCGGTCAGATAGCCGACCTCCCCGGCCGAAAGCCCGGCGGTGGGCACAAGATTGACCGGTCCCATCACGCCGCATTCGACGATCTGAAACTGCGCTCCTGTGGCCATCATTTTAATCTTCATGCCGGGGCGGACGCTTCCCTGCATGATCCGGATATAAGCGATTACCCCTTTGTAGCTGTCATAGCAGGAGTCAAAAATCAGCGCCTTCAGGGGCGCGTCGGGGTCGCCGTCCGGAGCGGGGATATCGGCCACCACCCGTTCGAGCACCTCTTCGATGCCGATGCCCTGCTTGGCTGAAATTCGCGGCGCGTCGAGGGCGGGCAGTCCGATCACATCCTCAATTTCATGGCAGACCCGCTCGGGATCGGCGGCGGGCAGGTCGATTTTATTGACGACCGGCACCACCTCGAGATCGTGCTCAATGGCGAGATAGGTGTTGGCCAGCGTCTGAGCCTCGATGCCCTGGGATGCGTCAACCACCAGCACCGCTCCCTCGCAGGCGGCAAGGGAACGCGAAACCTCATAGTTGAAGTCAACGTGTCCGGGGGTATCGATGAGGTTGAGCTCATAGGTCTCCCCGTTTTTTGCGGTATAGCGGAGCTTGACCGCCCGCGATTTGATGGTGATGCCCCGTTCCCGCTCGATATCCATATTGTCGAGAAGCTGCTCGGACATATCCCGCAGTGCGACGGTGTTGGTTTTTTCCAGAATGCGGTCGGCCAGAGTGCTTTTCCCATGGTCGATGTGGGCGATGATACAGAAATTGCGGATGTGCTTCTGCTGTTCGGTCATAAATACGTCTCCTCCGGACGGGTTGATGGAAGATGCGTCCCGCGGCCGGGCGCCGCGGCGGCTGTTTTCCTATTATACATGAAAGGGAGGGAAAAACGCAATGATCCCGCCAAAAAAGACGGCTCCTCCCCCGATGATTCTTACCCTTTCCCCGGCCCGCCATGCAGGGTGGGGCAAGCCGGAAAAAGGCCGGGCCGCCCGCATCCGGGAGGTCCGGCCTTTTTCAGGGGCCCGCGCAGGCCGGGGGCCTGGCCTGCGCGATGGCTGTGTTCGAAAACCGCCGGTCCTGCCGGCGGAAGCGTCCCGTAAAACGTTTTCGCCGCGAGCGGCGGGTCAGGCGGACCGCCGGCAGCGCCCTCTCGAGGAAGAAAAAGCCGCGGCCGGGCAGCATTTGCTCCTTTGAGGGCCGCGTGGCAGGGCGGCGCGGGCAAAATTAAATCACGCCCCGAGCGGACAGAAGCAAACCGCGCCCCGAAATACCCGCCGGCGGTGGACCCGGCGGGCGGCTGTGACCGTCAGAGCATGGATTTCAGCGCCTCAAGGTTTCCCGACTGAATCAGAGGAATGGCGGCGGAAATCCGTTCGGCGGGCCAGTCCCACCACTTCATCTCCAGCAGGGCGTCAATCCGCTCCCGGGGAAAGCGTCCGCGGATCGGCCGGGCAGGCGTTCCGCCCACGATGGTATAGGGCGGAACATCCCTTGTGACGACGGCACGGGTTCCGATAACCGCGCCGTCCCCAATGGTGACCCCCGCCAGAATCACCGCCTCATAACCGATCCATACATCGCTGCCGATCACGATGTCCCCCTTATTGTCCCAGGACTCACGCGGGGAAAGTTCGTGCTCCCACGCCTCATAAAAGAGCGGAAAGGGGTAGGTTGACAGGGAATGCAGGGTATGATTTGCGCTGTTGAACAGGAATTTTGCCCCGCAGGCGATGGAACAGAATTTTCCGATCCGCAGCCGGTCTCCGTTGATGGGGTAGTGGTACAGCACATTGTTTTTCTGGAAATCTCTCGGATCATGGACAAAATCGTTGTAGAAGGTGAACGCTCCGACTTCGATCATGGGATTGTCCACAACGTTTTTCAGAAATACGGTCTGCGTATCCCCGGTCCGGGGATAAATTTTACTGCTGTCTGGAACAGCCATAAGGATCTTCCTTTCAATGTTTGATCTGGGCAAGCCGTTCCAGACAGGACAATGCAGCGTTTCGTAAGAAATCCCCCCTCCCGTTCGGCATCGTTTTGCGGCTGCGCTTTCCTCATACAGAAGGCAAATCCGGCCGATTCCTGCGATATGGTTCTCTTAGCCGTTCGTTATGCCTTTTGCGGGTTACCGCGCCTTTTGCAGATGGAAGGCGAAGCCGGACAGCTCCCCCTTCAGGTAGACAAAGGTGCAGTGTCCCTGCTCGTCGAATTTTTTCGTCTCGTCGATGAACTCGACCCCCTTGGAAGCAAGGTGCGCCATCGCGCCGTCAACATCGGTGGTGGTGACGCAGATATGCCCCATTGCGCCGCGCCCTTTTTTGTGCATGCATTCGATAAAGGGGTCGGCAAAGGTCGAAATGCCGGGCAGCGTGCGGGGTGTGAGGCCGAAGAGAGCGCAGAGCACCCGCGCCGTCTCGAGTCCGGTTTCGGGGTCGCCGCAGTTGATGCCCACGTGGTGGATGGCAAACTGGAAGCGGCGGGCCGCCTCCACCTCGTCGGAGCGGGTTTCAGGGCTGGCAAGGCTGTTGAATTGCTGCATGGTATGAGACATCCTTTCGATTTTCTTACTATCGGGACGGCCGCGGTCATCCGCGCCGTTCCGCGACGATCATATAGGGGGATTCCGGAACATTCAACAATCTGTATAAAAAGACGTCAAATTTCTCCTTCGGAAGCCCGGCGAGGCGGCGCTGGAGCTCTTCCCCCTCGAGCCGCCCCTCCTCGTGACCGGGATACACGGCCACGCCGAGAGCAGCGCCGGTTTTAAGTGCCCCGAGCGCCCCCATGACGGCGGGAACGGTGGAGCTTCTCCGGGTGGTAAGGCCGCGGTCCCCGCCCGGCAGAAAGCCGAGGTTAAAGAGTCCGCCGTCAATCGGCCCCTCGACATACTCCCGGAAGCGTTCGTGGCTCGCCTGAATCAGGGTCACGTTTCCGACCCCATGCGCCGAGAGCAGCGCGCGGGTTGCCTCGAGGGCGGCGGACTGGATGTCAAAGGCATAAATCCTCCCGCGCGGAGCGAGCGAGGCAAGAAAAAGAGTGTCCCGGCCCTTTCCCATCGTAAAATCGACATAGACCCCTTCCGGGTTGGCGGACTGGGCAAGGCGTTCCTTGGCCAACTGTAAAATTCCGATCATAAAAGCTCCTTTATCCGGCTTCGGCACATAAAATCACCGGATTTGCACAGGCTCAGACTCCCGCCAGAGCGCGCCCTGGCAGGTGCCGCGCCGGGCGAGGGTCCAGTCGATGAGATTGAGGACCGCGCGCTTGTTCCGGGTCCAGAGCGGGGCGATGAGGGCGTCGGCGGCGCCGTCTCCGGTCAGGCGTTCCACCACCGTATCGGGCGGAATCCGCTCGAGCTGGCCGCAGACAACCGAGACGTATTCCTCCCGCGAGAGCAGCGGAAACGGCTCCTGCGCATACCGCGCCGCGAGCGGGGTCGCGCGCAGCAGGTGGAGCATATGCAGCTTGATCCCGCCGGGGCGCAGGGCGCCGGCCGCCCGCGCGGACTCCAGCATCATCTCCGGCGTTTCCCCGGGCAGTCCGTTGATCAGGTGAACGCAGATGTAGAGTCTGGCCTCGCGCAGCAGCGAAAAGCCGGCGCAAAATTCCGCGAAGCTGTGGCACCGGTTGAGGGCGGAGGCAGTCCGGTCGTGGACGGTTTGCAGCCCCAGCTCAATTTCCACCGGAAGGCCATGGGATTGTTGAAACTCCGCGAGCATCTCCGCCTTTTCCCGGTCGATGCAGTCGGCGCGGGTAGCGATTCGGATTCCGGCCGCTCCGGGCAGGGCGGCGGCCTGCCCGAGCAGGATGGCAAGCGACGGGGCGGGCAGATGGGTGTTGGAACCCTCCTGAAAATAGGCGACTGGGCGGGCGTCCGGCCATTTGGGCAGCAGGCGGGCACAGCCCTCGCGATACTGTTCGGAAATTTCTTTTGAAATATTCCCGGGAGTAAACGAACAAAAGGCACAGCCGCCGCTCCCGCGGGAGCCGTCCCGGTTGGGGCAGGTGCAGCCCGAGAGGAGAGGAACCTTCACGATTCTTCCGCCGTAGCGGGTCCGGCAGTACTGGGACATCGTATAGTAGCGCTTTCCGTTCTGGTACCGCATCGCGTCTCTCCCTTCGCTGCCATTATACACCCTTTTTGAAAATTTTCCAGAAGAAACATTGCCTCCCGCCCCGCCCAAATTTAAGAAATGTGCAAAATCGGGGCGGCTTCTCCCGCGGATTTGCTGCAATTTATTTCTATACACCGGGATTTGATTGTGGTATAATAGCCGCGTAATGGCTGTGATGCCCTGATTCGCCTTTTTGCCGCCGCCTTTGAGCGAACCTGCAAGGCCGGCGTGTGATATCATTCGGGCTGCTCCTTCATGGCGTCATAACCGTGCCGCGGGATTTTTGCATTTTCAATTGAAATGTCCGCACGGATAAACTTGGCGGAAAAATGAAAATGCGGCAGGAAAAAGGCAACACAAAGAGGCTGCCGCGAAGCGCCAGCCTGATAGATGTGGAGGAGTTTCTATGGTAAAGGCGATTGTAGGCGGCAACTGGGGTGACGAGGGCAAGGGCAAGATGACCGACATGCTTGCGGCGGATTCGGATATTGTCGTCCGTTTTCAGGGCGGCGCGAACGCCGGCCACACCATCGTCAATGACAAGGGCAAATTTGCGCTGCATCTGCTGCCCTCCGGCGTTTGCTACGACCATGTGACCAATGTGATCGGGCATGGCGTCGCGCTCGACCTCGACCGCTTTTTTGCCGAATACGACGGGCTGCTGGGGCGCGGCATCCATCCGAAGATCATCGTGTCCGACCGCGCGCAGCTCATGATGCCCTACCATGTCCGCTTCGACGTGCTCGAAGAGGAGCGGCTCGGCAAAAACAGCTTCGGTTCGACCAAGTCGGGCATCGCCCCCTTCTACGCGGATAAATACCAGAAGATCGGTTTTCAGGTCTGCGAGCTCTTCGAGCCAGATCGGCTGATGAAGCGCCTGACCGACATCTGCGAATACAAGAGCCTGATCCTCAAGGCGGTCTACCGGCAGCCTCCGCTCGATCCCAAGGAGATCTTCGATCATCTGATGAGCCATGCGCAGAGGCTGCGTCCGATGGTCTGCGACACCGCCCGCTTCCTCAACAGCGCGGTTGCGGAGGGCAAGACCATCCTGATGGAGGGGCAGCTCGGCGCTCTGCGGGACGTCGATCACGGCATCTATCCGTTCACCACCTCGTCCTCGCCGCTCGCCGGCTTTTCGACGGTGGGGGCGGGCATTTCCCCCTGCTCGATTTCGAATGTCATCACCGTCGTCAAGGCCTATTCCTCCTGCGTGGGCGCGGGCGCCTTCGTCTGTGAGCTGGACGGGGAGCAGGCGCACCTGCTGCGCGAGGCGGGCCATGAATACGGCGTTACCACCGGACGTCCCCGCCGGGTCGGCTGGTTTGACGCTGTCGCCACCCGCTATGGATGCATGGCGCAGGGAACCACCGATGTGGCTCTCACCCTGGTGGACGTTCTGAGCTATCTTGAAAAGATTCCGGTTGTCACCGGCTATGAGGTGGACGGCAAGGTGATCACCGACTTCCCCTGCACCCCGGTTTTGGACCGCTGCAAGCCGGTGACAGAGGTGCTCGACGGCTGGAACTGCGACATCATGGGCATCACCGAGTGGGAAAAGCTGCCGAAGAACTGCCGCCGCTATATCGAATTCATCGAAAAGGCACTGGGATACCCGGTCACCTACGTTTCGACCGGCCCCGCGCGGGAGCACATCATCTACCGCTGAACAAATGGCGCCGCCGCGGGGCCTTGCGCCCTGCGGCGGTTTTTTGCTGCTCTGTTTGGAATACGACCGGCGCACCCGCCCCCGGTGGGTGCGCCGGCGGCTGACAACAAGGGAAAGGATGGGCGTTTTCATGCTCGAGACCTCCGTGCTGCTGGTCTTCGTGGCGGGACTGCTGTTCTGCCTGATCGCCGGACTGCCGATTCTGCTTGCCATACTCTTCGGATATTTCGTCTTCTTCGCCTACGGGCTTTCCCGGGGGAAGCGGGCCTTCCGTCTGCTGGCGGTATCGCTTACCGGCATCCGGTCGGTAAAAAACATCCTGATTACCTTCATGCTCATCGGGATGCTGACGGCCGTGTGGCGCGCCTGCGGCGCCATCGCCACCATCATCTGCGCGTCCACCCGTGTGATGCGGCCCGATCTGATGGTTGTGATCTGTTTCTGGCTCTGCTGCCTGATTTCGCTTCTCACCGGCACCTCCTTCGGGTCGGCGGCGACGATGGGGGTGATCTGCATGAGCATCTCCAACGTGATGGGCATCCCGCCGGTCTATGCCGGCGGCGCAATTCTGTCCGGCACCTTCTTCGGGGACCGCTGCTCCCCGATGTCCACCAGCGCCCAGCTGATCTGTACCATCACGGACACCGACATCTACCGCAACATCCGGCGGATGCTGCAAACCTGCGTGGTCCCCTTTCTTCTGACGAGCGGGCTGTACCTTGTGCTCGGCCTGCTTTCCGGCGCGCGGGAGGCCCCCGCGGATGTGATCGAAATCTTCGAGAGGAACTACCGCCTCGGCTGGATTCCTCTGATTCCCGCGCTGATCACCGTTCTTTTTTCTCTGCTGAGGCTCAACGTCAAGGTCACGATGCTCGCCAGCATTCTGGCGGGCGGCGCGATCTGCCTCTGGGTTCAGGGGATTGCTCCGCTCGAGCTGTTTTGGATCTGCCTGCGGGGTTTTCGGGCGGCCGATCCCGAGCTGGCCGCTTTTTCCAACGGGGGAGGCGTCCTCTCGATGCTCAATGTCGGCGCAATCGTCTGCATCTCCTCCACCTACTCGGAGCTTTTTGAGGAAACCGGGCTGCTCAACAACACCCACGCCCTGATCGGACGGCTCGCCGTCCGGATCAACCCCTTCGGCGCGGTGATGGTGGTTTCGATTCTCACCTCCGCCATCTGCTGCAACCAGTCGCTCAGCACCGTTGTGGTCAAACAGCTCTGCGATCATGTCATGCCCGACCGCTATGAGCTCGCCCTGACCCTCGAGGACACCGTGATTCTTCTGGCGGCGCTCATTCCATGGTCCATTGCCGGTTCGGTCCCGCTCGCCGCGTCGGGCGCTCCTCTTTCCTCGATTCTCTTCGCCTGCTATCTCTACCTTCTTCCGCTTTGCAGCTATCTCTCCTACAGCCGCGGCAGGGGATGGCCCGCGTCCCCGGACGCGCCGGTTCGGGCCGAAGGCTCCTGACGGCGCAAAGCGGGAGCCCTTCACTTTGCGCTTTCCATGAAAAAAGGCTTCCCCGCTCAGGGGAAGCCTTTTTTGACAGGCAGCTCAGTCGAGCATCATCCGGTCGTTGTCCAGTTCCCGCTCCGCCGCGGCCCGGAAGCGTTCGAGCAGCCCCGGAACCGTCATCTTTCCGCGCTCCTCCCCGGTGATGTCGAGGATGATCCGGCCCGCATCCATCATGATGGTGCGGGTGCCCATCTCGAGCGACGAGCGCATATTGTGGGTGATCATCATGCAGGTGATGTGGTTCTCGGCCACGATGCGGCGGGTCAGCGCAAGCACCTTTTCGGCGGTGGCGGGATCGAGCGCGGCCGTGTGCTCATCGAGCAGCAGCACCTTCGGCGGAATCAGCGTTGCCATCAGGAGGGTCAGCGCCTGTCGCTGCCCGCCCGAAAGAAGCCCGACGCGGGTGGAAAGACGGTCTTCCAGACCCAGGCCCAACGCGGCGAGCCGTTCGCGCAGATAGGCCCGGTCCTTTGCGGAGAGGCCGAACGGCGAGACATGCTCGGCGGTGCGCAGGTAGGCAAGCGACAGGTTTTCTTCAATGGTCATGCTCGGCGCGGTGCCGGAAAGTGGGTCCTGAAACAGCCTGCCGATCTGCCGGGCGCGGCGGTAATCCTTCATAAAGGTGATGTCCTCTCCGTCGAGCAGAATCTGCCCCGCATCGACGAGAAAGACTCCGGCGACGGCGTTCATCACCGTCGATTTGCCCGCCCCGTTCGAGCCGATGACGGTTACAAATTCACCCGGATCAAGGTGCAGCGAGAAGCGGTCGAGCGCCTTTTTCTCATTGACGGTATGGGGATTGAAGGTCTTGGAAATGTTTTTAAGCGTCAGCATCGCGGCGGGCCTCCTTTCTCAGCCGGAAGAGCCGGTAACGGTCGCGAACGGCGGGGAAGGAGATCGCCGCGGTGACGATCAACGCCGAAACCAGCTTGAGGTCGGAGGTGGAAACCGAAGCCGAAAGCGCCATGGCGATAATGACCCGGTAGACGACCGCGCCGAGGATCGCGCCGAGGATTGCCGATCCCACGCCGGGCGAGCGGACGAAAAGATCAGCGATCACCTCGCCGATGATCAGCGAGGCCAGCCCGATGACCACCATGCCGGTGCCCAGCGTGATCTCGGAAAACATCTGATACTGGGCGAGCATCCCGCCCGAGAGGGCGACCATGGCGTTGGCCAGCGCCAGCCCCACGGTGGTGGTGAAGGCCGGATTGATCGACGAGGCGCTGACCATCGTGCGGTTGTCCCCCGTCGCCCGGACCGAAAGTCCGAGACGAGTTCTGAGAAAGAAGAAGAGGGACGCCGAAACGGCGGCGGTAATCAGAAGCGAAAGCAGAAATTTCCCCCAGGGGCGCAGCGTCTCGGGCAGAGCCGCCGCAAAGAGGGTATAGACCGTCTCGACCCGCAGAAGCGGCAGGTTCGAGCGGTTGCCCATCACCCGCAGGTTAATGGAATAGAGGGCGGTCATCGTAATGATGCCGGCGAGGATCGGCTGTACCTTCAGCTCGGTTTGAAGCAGGGCGGTGACCATTCCGGCAAGCACCCCGGCGGCAGCGGCGGCAAAGAGCCCGAGCACCGGATGGCCGAGGGACGTGAGCATGGCTCCGGCGGCAGCGCCGAGGGTGAAGGAGCCGTCCACCGTCAGATCGGCGATGTTCAGCGTCCGGTACGAGAGGTAAAGGGCCAGGGCGACGAGGCTGTAGATCAGCCCCTGTTCCGCCGCGCCCCGCAGCAGGACTGCACTCATGCAAAGACCTCCAAACTGAAGAGTGTGATGCGCAATTACTTGACGTACTTGGAAACATCAACGCCGATCGCGGCGGCGGTGTCGGGGTTCACGACGGTGGCGTACTCGCTGAGAACCTGCACCGGAACCTCAGAAACCGGCTTGCCCGAGAGAACCTCGGCGGCCATCTGTGCGGTCTGTTTCCCCAACTGGGTGTAGTTGACCCCGACGGTGGCCAGTCCGCCGTCGTTGACCATCGAATCAGCGGCGACATAGACCGGCAGCTTCGCCTCGATGGCGATCTGGGCGAGGTTGGGCATGGCGTAGGCGACGGTGTTGTCGATCGGCGAGAAGATGGCATCGACCTTGCCGACCAGCGACTGGGCGGCGGTGGTCACCTCGCTGGAATTGATGACGGTGGCCTCCTCAAAGGCGATTCCGGCGGCGCTGAGAGCATCCTTGACGTCTCTGATGACCGAAACCGAGTTGGACTCGCCGTTGTTGTAGAGCAGTCCGTAGGTCTTGATGCCGGGGGTCAGTTCATCGGCGAGGGCAAAGATCCGGTCAACCGGGATTGCGTCGGAGGTGCCGGTCAGGTTGCGGTCGGGGGCTCCGAGATCTGAAACCAGCCCCGCGTCAACCGGATCGGTGACCGCCGAGAAGATAATGGGGGTCGAATCGGTCGCGGCGGCGGCGGCCTGCGCGGCGGGAGTGGCGATGGCGACGATCATATCAACCCCGTCGCCGACAAATTTCTGGGCGATGGTGTTGAGGGTGCCCATGTCTCCCTGGCCGTTCTGATAGTCGATCACAACCTTGCTGTCGTCATAGCCCTGCGCCTTGAGCTCCGCCAGAAACGCTTCGCGGATCTCATCGAGCGAGGGATGCTCCATCATCTGCACCAGACCGATTTTGAGCGTCTCTTTGGAGGAGGCGGACGGCGCCTCCTGCGAGGAGGCCGCCTCAGGCTGGGAGGACGGCGCGGAGGAGGACGCGCCCGAACAGGCGGTCAGCAGCAGCGAAAGGGCCAGAATTGCGGCAAATATCTTTTTCATAATAGAATCTCCTTTTTCATCATCAATCATCAGCGGGCGTGCGGTCAAAGAATCCGCCGCGCCATCGTCCGGTATTCTGCTTCATCATGAAAACCCCTCCTGAATCGGTGTCCGGCCGTCCGCGGACAAATAAAAAAGTCCCTGAAACAGCCAATCTGTTTCAAGGACAGGAAATTCCTGCGGTGCCACCTTGATTGCCGTCCCCAACGGGAAGCGGCCGCTCGCCGGGATGCCATCACATCCCCCGCCCTGTAACGCGGGCACGCGTCGAAGGATACTCGGGAAGTTCCCTTTCACCCCGCCCTCAGCGGTCCATCCATACCGGTACGTTTGCCGCCGGGATCACAGCTCCCCCGGCTCTCTGCAGGCGCGTTATCGGTTTACTCTCCGCATCATCGGTTTGTTTTTTCATTAAATCACAGCTTTCCCGGGTTGTCAAGAGGGCCGCCGTAAAATCTCTTTCTTTTTTCGAAGGTTTGACAACAGGCCCCGCCGGGATTACAATATTAAAGTATCCCATGATAATATGCGCGGACCCCTTCGTCCCGCCGGTAAGGAGATGTCCCCATGCAGCAGGAACCGCATACCTCCGCGCGCTACGGCCCCAACGCCATCCTGGCTGCGGGGATGGCGCGTCCTTCCGCCTCGACCCCCATCGCCGTCAAATACGACCTTCTTCTTCTGGTGATGGTTCTTGACCGGGAAAGCGGCGTCGTCCTCGACGCGGAATGCAATATGCTGGTCGATGTCAGCAGCGAATACATCGCTTCGCTTCTGGTGGGGCGGTGCTTTTACACCGAGCTTGACGAGATGATCGCGGCGGTCCAGCGCGGCTATCACGGGCTGAGCCAAAAGGCGCTGGTCGTCTGTCTCAAGGACGCCTTTTCCAAGATGCGCGAGCGCAGTCCCGAGCCGCTGCCGCCCGTAAAATGAATACTTCCCGTTTATTTCCTGCATTGCCATTCGATACTCGATAGAAATTTCCAAAACTTTTGTGCAAATCTGCAAAAGCAGCTTGCTGTTTTATGCAGAATAAATAAAAATTGCAAACAACCTTCCATTTCTCTGCAGGTTCTCTTGACAGATGGACCTTTCGTGTCTATACTATGAATAAATCGTGGTTGGATGCACTGTTTGTGAATGAAACGGTTGGGGCGGGTCTCCATCCCCGTTTCGTTGCCGCGAATGGGATTCATCAGCACCGTAGGCGTGTTGGTGTGTCCCTTTTTGTTTCCAATCCGGTTTGGCAAAGGAGGTGCCGCCCTTGACTCGATTCCCCCCCGGCGCGGTCTGCGTGGTGGGTCTTTCCAAAGCCGCCAGCCAGAACCCGATCACCCGGGTCCACCAGAGCCTGATCGGTTCCTTTGTAGCCGACCCGCAAAGCGGTCTGATTTACGACGTGCAGTTTAATACCATCTGCCGGATTACGAGCGATTTTATTGCCTCACAGCTTTTAGGTATGAGCCTCTACACCGATCTCGACGAGATGGTCTCCCGCATCCAAAACCGCTATTTTGGCGATTCCCGGCGGGCGATCACCGTCATCCTGCGTGATGCCGCGGCCAAGCTGCGCGAATGCCAGGCCCGCCCGGTCTGACCGGACCGGTAAAAATCGAATCCGCTTTATTTATGGCTTTGGGGTCTCCCCTCACGGCCGAGTAAATAAGGGCCTTTTTGTTTGCCGTCCCGGCAGCCAAGGGGTCCTTTTGCGTTTTAACAGCCATACAGTCCACTCTATTCTTTTCAGGAGGCGATTGACAATGTATGATCTGGTAATCCGAAACGGCCTGATTGTCGACGGAACCCGCGCGCCCGCGCGCCGGGCCGACCTCTGGATCAAGGACGGCCGCATTGCCGGCATCGGCCGGTTCGACGGCGGGGCCGCCAGGGAGATTGACGCCGCGGGCAGGGCGGTCGCGCCGGGCTTCCTCGACATTCACTCCCATTCGGACGGCTGCGTTCTTGTGCCCTACCGTCCCGAGAGCAAGCTCTGTCAGGGGGTCACCTTCGAGCTTTGCGGCAACTGCGGCATTTCGATCCTGCCCAGCACCTCCGAAAGCCGGGCGGAAATCAGCGAATATTTCACCAGCGAGCTTCAGCTTCCAATGGAAGGGGTCGAAATCTCAACCCACACCGTCACCGACTACGCGCAGCAGTCCGCCGCCGCCCCGAAAGCCGGAAATTACGGCCTTCTCATCGGCCATGGAACCCTGCGCGGCTGCGTGATGGGCTTTGAAAACCGCAGCCCCACTCCCGATGAGCTTCGGCGGCTCGAGGAACGCCTTGCCGCCGAGATGGAGCGCGGCGCGTTCGGCATGTCGCTCGGCCTGATTTACCCGCCGAGCGCCTTCGCGGAAACATGGGAGCTTGACGCGCTGGCACGGGTGGTCAGAGAGCATCACGGCATCCTTTCGGTGCACATGCGCAACGAAGGCCCCCGCGTCTTTGAGGCGGCCGACGAGATGCTCGGCGTCGCCGAGCGCACAGGAGTTCATCTTGAAATCTCCCATCTCAAGATTATGACCAAATCGCTCTGGGGACGCTCGCAGGATCTGCTCGATCAAATCGATGCGGCCCGGGCACGCGGCGTGGATGTCACCTGCGACCAGTATCCCTAT
Organism: Yanshouia hominis; assembly: GCA_014385025.1. Lineage (GTDB taxonomy): Bacteria > Bacillota > Clostridia > Oscillospirales > Ruminococcaceae > Yanshouia > Yanshouia hominis. Next base: position 71,302 of record JACRTB010000007.1, read on the forward strand.
TATGCCTCCTCCACCTCGATGACCGCGATGATCCCCAAGTGGGCGCATGACGGCGGGGTTCCGGCGCTGATGGAGCGGGTGCTGCACCCCGGAAAGCGGCTGCTCGACGGCATCGCCGTCGAAATGGAGAGCCGCGGCGGTCCCGACCGGGTGCTGATTGCCTCGACCCGGGGCGGACGCCCCGCATGGGAGGGCAGAACGGTTGAGCAGATCGCCGGAGAGCTTTCCTGCGGGCCGGTCGAAGCGGTGGTCAAAATCCTTCAGACCTGCGGGGCGGGCGTCTCCTGCATCTACTTCTCGCAGTATGAAGAGGATGTCGAGCGAATCCTGCGCCGCACCGATATTGCGGTGGGCAGCGACGGCTACGGCTTCTCCTACGATCCTGCGATTACCCGGGATATGCCGCATCCGCGCAACTTCGGCACCTTCCCGCACGCGATCGAGCTGGCCCGCGACAAGAAGCTGCTGCCCCTCGAGGATATTATCCATAAGATGACCGGCCTGCCCGCCGGAATCATGGGGATGTCCGAGCGCGGAATCCTCGCAGAGGGAAAAGCGGCCGACATCACGATCTTCGATCCGGAAACAATCCGGGACAACAGCACCTTTACCGACCCCGTCAGGCGCCCCTCCGGCATCGAGACGGTCCTCGTAGCCGGCACGGCGGTGCTGGAGAACGGGGCATTCACCGGAGCCGCCCCCGGCAGGGTGCTGCTGCACGGCCGGTGCTGATTTTCGGTTGAGATATCCGCGCGCGGAGTCTCGGCGCAGAAAGGAGAGAGTCTTCCGGCGCCCGCGTGCGGCATATGCAATATGGTCCTCAAAAAAACGCGAAAGAAGGAGTAGTAATTATGATTTTCAACCTGCCTCCGATTTGTGGCCTCTTCCCGCTGCTGCTGTACATCGTCCTGTCCTTCCGGAAAGGGATGCATCCCCTCGTCAACGTCAGCATCTGTGCCGTTGTCGGCGCGATTCTGGTCAAGCAGCCCCTGGGCGGCCTCGGCGCCGTAATTTATGAATCGATGGGCTCCTTCTTGGCCCTCGTCGGCTTTATCATCATGCTCGGCTCCGGTCTCGGCATGGTGCTGCGCAAGACCGGCGTCGCCGCCGCCATCGTCAACATCCTGATGCGCAAGATCGGCGTCAAGACCCAGAAGCGCGCCATTCTCGCCACGATGGTCAGCTCGATCTGCCTGGTCACCCTGCTCGGCACCCTCGCGGGCGCCAACGCGGTCATCGCCCCGATCGTCATCCCGCTTGTCGCGGCGGTGGGCATCACCCCCTCGACCCTGGCGGTTATCTTCCAGGGCGCGGGCCAGACCGGACTCTTCCTGAGCCCCTTCTCGCCCCCCATGGTTACCCTGATGGGCATTACCGGCCTGTCCTATCCCCGTCTGCTGCTCTGCGCGGGCCTGCCCGTCTCGATCGTGATGTGGATCGGCACCTACCTCATCGCCAACAAGGTCCAGAAGGAGACCGAGGGCAAAGAGGACTTTGGCCCCGATGTCGAGATGCCTTCTGACAACTTTGAGGTTGACGCCATCACCAAGCGCGCCACCGCCGTCTTTGTCGCCACCATGGCCGTCATGGTCGTCTACGGCATCATCACCAAGGGCGGCGCTTCCTTCGTCATTCTGGTCATGATCGTCGCCGCCATCCTCACCGGGCTTGCGGCCAAGATGCCGGCCGGTGAAATCTTCGACAACATCGTCGAGGGCTGCGGCAAGCTGATGTGGCTCTTCTTCATGTTCCTGATGTTCAACCCCTTCCTGAACTTCGTCACCGCCTCGGGCGCTTTTGACGCAATGCTCAAGCTTATGGAACCCCTGATCGGCAGCTCCGGCAAGGTTGGCTTCACCCTGCTGACCGTTCTGGTCGGCATCTTCGGCATCAACGGCGCGGCGGTCGCTCAGGCGCTGATGATCGACAGCCTTTTCAACGGCTTCCTGCCCGGCATCGGCATCTCGATGGAGCTGTGGGGCATGATCGTCCTGATCGGACACCAGATCACTTCCTATGCCTATCCCGGCGTCGACATGATCGGTGCAATGGGCCTTGCTCATGCCAAGAACATCAAGCCAATGCTCAAGCTTTCCTATTTTGCCATCATCCCCGGCACCGTGATCCTTTCCTGCATCGCGGCGCTGATCCTGTAACGAACCGTTTGTGTAAAGGAGGTATTTTGATATGGGACGAATTCCGTCAAATGAGATCTATCGCATTCTTTCCGAGATGAAGGGAACGGTCGGCCTCTATATCGAGGACTGCGCCACCGGCGAGATTCTCAAGATCAACCCCGAGCTGAGCTTCCCCGCCTGCAGCGTCATTAAGATTCCGATGCTGGCGCTGCTGCTGCGCGACGGCGCCGAGGGACGCATCGACCTCGACGCTCCCCACAAAATTGCCGCTGAAAACCGCGTGGGCGGCACTGGTATCCTCTGCGACCTGAACCCCAGCTATGAAATCACCCTGCGCGACCTCGGCAAGCTGATGATCATCATGAGCGACAACATCGCCACCAACGAGGTTATGGATGTCATCACCGTGGACCGTTTCCATGCGTTCTGCAAGGAGCAGGGCTATGAGAATATTATCTGGCAGCGCAAGATGATGGATTTCGAGGCCATCAAGCAGGGCCGCAACAACTATCTCTGCGCGGGCGAAATCGGAGATATGCTCTCCCGCATTTCGAGGGGTGAATTTGTCAGCCCCGAGATATCCCGGACCATCTTCGAATTTATGTGCGCCCAAAAGTACCGCAACAAACTGCCCTCCCTCGTTCCCGCCGTTCCCTCCTATTCGGGAGTTGTCGGCAGCATTCCCGAGGGACAGGTGCTCGTCGCCAACAAGACCGGCGACCTCGTCGGCATCCAGCACGATGTCGGCATCTTCGAACTGCCCAACCACAGCCGTTATATCATCTCGATGTGCACCAAGGACCTCGAGAATGATCTGGACGGCATCACCACCGTCGGTAAGGTTTCTCTTGCCGTCTATGAGGCGCTCCGCTGAAGCGGATGCTTCCCACTGCCCCAAAAGCCCCCGCCAAAGGCGGGGGCTTTTTTCTGAAGAGGCGGCCGATCATCACCGCCGGACGCACCGGCGGCTTACAAGGATTCCCTGAGCCCCCCTGTTGTCGGCCGGACTTATGGACCCATCAAAAATCCCCTTGCCCGCATAAGCGGTTCCGCTGTCATGGAAGAAACCGCTTCCCCCAACTTTTCGCAGGCAATCACTTCACGCTGCCTTATGAGGGATTCCCCGCTCCGTCCGGCAGGGAATGATGGACACTGCCGGTTATGCCTTCTCCGGCGGCCGTTCCGCCCGGGCAGGAACAGGAGGACAGCGAAAAATCTTTGGAACCGCCGGCGCCGCCGGTGGTTTTTCTCTGCAAAGAAAACCCCCTCCCGGTGTCGCCGGGAGGGGGAAAGAGGAGGGAAAGAGGATGTCAAATTCAGTTTTCGCCCTGCAGTGCGTCGTAGCCCTCGTCTCCGGTGCGGACCCGGATGACATTCTCGACGTCGTAGACAAAAATCTTGCCGTCGCCGATGCTGCCGGTATAGAGAACTTTGCGGGCGGTATCGACGACCTGCCGGACCGGGACCTTCGAGACGACGATTTCAATTTTGATCTTGCGGATCAGGGTGATATCCATCTCGACGCCGCGGTAGAAGCTGGCCTCGGCCCCCTTCTGGATGCCGCAGCCAAGGACCTGCGTGACGGTCATGCCGGTGACGCCGATCGAGTTCATGGCGGCTTTGATCGCCTCAAACCGGACGGGATTGCAGACGATGACCACCTTGGTCAGCTTGTGTCCGCCGGGGGCGGAAGGAGCGGCAGCGGTGTACCGTTCCACCGGGACCGCCGCAGCAGGGGGCTCGTCTGCGGGAAGCGCCGCCTCATCGCCCATGCCCCCTTCGGCGGCGAGGGCGGCGACCGCCGGCATAAAGTCAGCGTAGGCGCTGGCGAGGCCATGCTCCTCGATGTCGAGGCCGACGATCTCTTCATGGGCGTCAACCCGAAGCCCGAGGGTTGCCTTGATGATATGGAAGAGGATCACCATGGCGGCGCTTACCCAGACGGCGACCGCAAGGACGCCGATCAGCTGGGTGACAAGCTGTCCCGCGCCGCCGCCGTAGATGAGGCCGAGTCCGTTTGCCGGAGTGAGCAGCTCCATGTCGGTATAGGGGTCGTAGTAGGAAAAGACGCCGACGAGAACCGTCCCCATCGCTCCGCAGAGGCAATGAACCCCGACCGCGCCGACCGGGTCGTCAATTTTCAGCTTCCGGTCGATCAGCTCAATGCCGTAGACGACGGTAAATCCCGCGATGACGCCGATGAAGATGGAACCGGTGACCGTTACCGTCGAGCATCCCGCCGTAATGGCGACCAGCCCGCCCAGTGAACCGTTGAGGGTCATCGAGACATCTGGCTTCCGGTATTTGATCCAGGTGATGATCATCACGACGGTGGTGGAAACCGCGGCCGCCGTATTGGTTGTGACAAAGATGCGCGAAACGTTGTTCACCATCCCGTCAATGGCGAGGGAGGAGGCCGGGTTAAATCCGAACCAGCCGAACCAGAGGATAAAAACGCCGAGCGCGCCCAGTGTGATTGAGTGCCCGGGAATCGCCTTCGGCCTGCCGTCCTCGTCGTACTTGCCGATGCGGGGCCCGAGAATTTTCGCACCGATCAGGGCCGAAAGGCCGCCGACCATATGAACTGCCGTCGAACCGGCGAAATCGTGGAAGCCGTAGGAGGAGAGGGAGGAAAGCATCCCGCCGGGGGTGCCGAGGGTGGAAAGCCATCCTCCGCCCCAAATCCAGTGGCCGGAGATGGGATAAACGACCGCGCTGATGGCAATCGAATAAGCGAGATAGGCGGAAAATTTGGTGCGTTCAGCCATTGCGCCCGAGACGATGGTCGCCGAGGTGGCGCAAAAGACAGTCTGGAAAAAGAGGGACACCCAATCGCTGTCAAAGGCAAGCATGGGAGTGACGGTTCCGACGAATCCGCCGATCAGCTCGGAAGAGCCGTACATCAGGCCGAAACCAAGCAGAAGATACACAATCGAGCCGCAGGCGAAATCCATCAGGTTCTTCATGATGATGTTCCCCGCGTTCTTTGCACGGGTAAAGCCTGTCTCCACCATGGCAAAGCCGGCCTGCATAAAAAACACGAGGGTTGCGCCAAGCAGGATCCACAGGGTGTCGAGCGCGGAGGTCGCTACCATCTTGACCACTCCTTTTCTGTTGGCAGAAGAAAAAGGCACTGCGGGTATTCCCCACAGCGCCTTTGCTGATGATGGTTACAGGATAGCACCGGCGGCGGACTCTGTCAACCGTCGCAAATCAAATTCTGCATTTTAGCAAATCTTTTCCTGCAAATCAGGCGGATTTATATGTTGATTTTTACAAATTTATTGAATAAAATCTGTCGTTTTGCTAGCTGTTATGACACGGCACCCGTCTTTTCAGCCGCCGGGCGCGGGGCTGCGCCCCGTCCGGATTCACAGAGGAAGGCCGCGCTTTCCGCGGCCCTCGCCCGAGGAGATCCCCAGCACCTGCCCCGGGCTCGTGGATCGCGGTGTCCTTGCAGACGACCGGCAGCCGGTCCCCGGCAAAGAGCCGGGCGCTGCCGCGCGGGATTGCGGCGTCTGCCTTTTCAGCCGCCGGGCGCGGGGCTGCGCCCCGTCCGGATTCACAGAGGAAGTCTCCGCTTTCCGCGGCCCTCGCCCGAGGAGATCCCCAGCACCTGCCCAAGCTCGTGGATCGCGGTGTCCTTGCAGACGACCAGCAGCCGGTCCCCGGCGAAGAGCCGGGCGCTGCCGCGCGGAATGGTCATCTCACCGCCGCGGGTGATGGTCATGACGATCGATTCCTCCGGCAGCGGCAGGGCCATCAGCGTCTCGCCGTTGTGCCGGAAATCCTTCGGCAGAGTCAGCTCGAGCAGCGAATTGGTGCCCCTGTTCAGATGCATGAGCTGCCGGATGGCGGCGGTGTCCACCTCCCGCTCGATGATCCGCGCGAGTGAATCGGTGCTCGAAACGGCGATATCCACCCCCAGGCGTTTCATCACGTCGACATTTTTCGGATTATTCACCCGCGCGACCGTGCGCGGTACCTTGAAATGCCGTTTGGCCAGCTCGCAGATGATGAGGTTGTCCTCGTCGGTTCCGGTCACGCTGGCCAGTGCGTCGGCATGGGCGAGATCGGCCGATTCCAGCGCGTCGAGCGACGAGCCGTCCCCGCAGATCACCTGCAGGTCGAGGAGGTTTGCGATGCGCTGGCATTTCTTGTGGTCCCGTTCGATCAGCACCGGTTCGTGTCCATGCTCCAGCAGAGTGTCGGAAAGATAGAAGCCCACCTTTCCGCCGCCCACCACCACAACCTTCATCGGACGCCCCCCTCTCCGGCGCGGCGCAGCGCCAGCAGGCGGTCCTCCTCCAGAAGGACCCGTTCCGGCGCCTCGCAGCGCAGTTCAAAGGCGCCGTCCTGATGCAGAACCCCGACCGCCATCCCGTCCGGAAGCTCCATCCGGCCCAGCGGAGTGCCGGCGGCTCCCGCCGGCAGCGGAACCGCGGAAAGAGCCACCGTCTGGCCGAACATCGTCACATAGCGGGCCGCGCGCTGCCCGGTGAGAACGGCGACCGCCGATTCGACGGTCAGTGCGGTCGGACAGATGGTGTGCAGCCCAAACTGGGCAAAGATGCGCTCGCGGTCGGGGTCATAGACCCGGGTAAGCACACGGGGAATCGAAAAGATCTCCCGCGCGATCTGGGAAATCATCACGTTGACATTGTCCGAATTGGTCACGGCGGCTACCGCGTCGCAGCCCTCGATGCCCGCGCGTCGCAGCACGTCAAGATCGATGATGTTGCCCACAAAGGTCAGACCGGTGAAGGCGGCGCCGAGCTTCTCAAAGCTCTCTTCCTCGCGGTCGACCACCGAGACGTCGTGCCCCATCCGGCACATCCGCAGGGCGAGCTTTGCTCCGACCATGCCGCATCCGGCCACCAGCAGGTTCATGCCTCTCCCTCCCCGTAAAGCTGCTCCCAGTATTCCTCGAGGCAGAGATTCTGCTCACGCATCACCCGGGCGTGTTCCTCCCCGACATAGCGCAGGTGCCACGGCTCGTAGGTGATGCCGGTGATCTCCTGCTTATCTTCCGGGAAGCGGATCACAAAACCGTATTCGGTGCTGTGCCCGGCCATCCACCGGGCGGCGGGCGTCTCGGCGAAAGCGTGATTGAGCACCTGATGCTCCGGGGTCACGATATCGAGGGCGAGCCCTGTATGGTGGTCGCTTGTTCCCGGCGGGGCGACCCACTTCCTGGCCTCCTCAACCGCCGCCTCCCGCGAGAGCCCGGCGGCAAGCTGGCGGCTGACCTGCTTTTCAAAGAGCTGGGCCGACTGCTCGCGGGTCCGGTAACCGTAACAGGGCAGCAGCGTCACCCCGTCGGCGGCCGCCGCCTCAATCATCGCGTTCAGCGGCCCGACAATCCGCGCGTCCACCTCATAGCCATAGGAAGTCATCGCCAGCTCAACGGTAAAATCATCGGGGAGCAGGTGATCGGGATTGACAAGCATCAGGCGCCAATCCTCCTCAACCGGCTCCCGCGGGGAGGAGGATTCCTCCGGCGGCAGCGAAACCGGCTGTGCCGAAACGGCGGGGGAAGCTTCGGAAGCAGGCTCCGGGGAAGCGGACGGGCCAAGGCTGCGCTCCCCGCAGCCGCAGAGAATGAGCCCCAGAACGAGGCCTGTCAGAACAATTCGTTTCACAGCATCGACTCCTTTGTTCGGGAACGCCGCGCGCCGGATCCGGCCCGCGGGCAGCGATAGCTTATGCCTTTTTGCCTCCGTCATACCGGCGCCGGACGGAGCTTTCCCCCGCAGCGGCAGCGGTAACGTTCAGGATGGGCGATCAGCGGACTTTTTTTCATCCGGGTCAGCTCGGCGCCGCACCGTTCGCAGACGAGTTTATAGCGCGCCTCCCGCCGGACCGGCACCCCGAGCTCTTCCGCGGTGCCGGTCCGCCCGATCGCGTAGCCGAAGGCGGCGTTCATCCGGGCGGCGTAGCTCTTCCAGCGGACCTGGTGGTTCTGACAGCCCGGACAGGTGTGCAGCACTTCATGAGCCAGCGTCTGCCGGCAGGAGCGCTCGGGCGCTTCGAGCATCCGCTCCGACAGCTCGATGGTAAACCGCCCGCTCCTGCGGATGCAGCGGCCGAAGCGGGTGCGTGCGCGGGTGTTGACCGCCACGTGCGGGTCGATTTCCCGGGAAACGGGGATGCCCAGACTTTTCGCCTCGGCCAGCACCCGGACAAGCAGCACATCGGGGTCGTTCACCGGCTCTCCTCCTTCCAAAAGGCGGCGGGAAACGGCCGCAAAGCCGTTTCTCCGCCGCCGGGCCTGTGGAACTGTCTGCTCAGAGCGCGCCAAGCGAGCCTGCCTGCCGTCCCTTGAGCTCCACCGCCTCGCGGGCCTTCTCCGCGATGACCTCCGCGGTCAGGCCGTACGCCTGAAGGACAAGAGGCGCCTTGCCGGAGCGGCCGAACTGGTCGTTGACCCCGTGGCGGATGACCGGCACGGGGCAGCGGGCAGAGAGCAGCTCGCAGACCGCCGAGCCGAGTCCGCCGATCACATTGGCCTCCTCACTGGTGACGACCGCGCCGGTTTCGCGGGCGGCGGCGAGCACCAGCTCCTCGTCGAGCGGCTTGATGGTGTGCATGTCGATGACCCGGGCGGAGATTCCGTCGGCCTTGAGCAGACCGGCGGCCTTCAGTGCCTCCTGCACCATCATGCCGACGGCGATGATGGTCACATCGCTGCCGTCAAGCAGCGTCACGCCCTTGCCAAGCTCAAAGCGGTAGCCCTCGACCGAGTCGGTCACCGTTTCGACCGCAAGCCGGCCGAGACGCATATAGGCCGGACCGTCATAATCGATCAGCGCTTTGACCGCCTGTTCCATCTCGTGGCCGTCGCAGGGGCAGAGCACCGTCATGCCGGGGATTGCCCGCATGATCGCGAAATCTTCGATGCACTGGTGGGTCGCGCCGTCCTCGCCGACCGAAAGGCCGCCGTGCGAGCCGACCACCTTGACGCCCAGCCGCGGATAGCAGATGGAATTTCTCACCTGTTCCCAGGCGCGGCCGGCGGCAAACATCGCGAAAGAGGTGGCGAACACCTTCTTGCCGCAGGCCGCAAGCCCCGCCGCGACCCCCATCATGTCGGCCTCGGCGATTCCCATATCAAGGAACCGCTCCGGAAATGCCTTGGCAAATCCGTTGGTCATCGTCGCCCCGGCAAGATCCGCGTCCATCACAATCAGCTCGGGGACCGTCTCTCCAAACTTCACCAGCGCCTTGCCGTAGGCGGCGCGGGTTGCAATCACTTCACCCATCGTTTAACCCTCCAGTTCCTTGAGTCTGGCTTCCAGCTCAGCCTTCGCAATCCCGTACTGCTCGTCGTTAGGCGCTTTGCCATGCCAGCCGGCGTTGTTCTCCATAAACGAGACGCCCTTGCCCTTGACCGTCTTTGCGAGGATGACGGTGGGCTTGCCCTTCACCGTTTTCGCCTCCTCAAAGGCGGCGGCCACGGCGGATACGTTGTGACCGTCGGCCTTGATCACATGCCAGCCGAAGGACTCCCATTTTTTGTCGAGCGGCTCGGTGGGCATCACGTCGGCGGTCGCGCCGTCGATCTGCAGGCCGTTGAGATCGACGATGCCGCAGAGGTTGTCCAGCTTATACTTCGCGGCGGCCATGGCGGCCTCCCAGATCTGGCCCTCCTGAATCTCGCCGTCTCCCATCAGTGCGTAGACGCGGTAATCCTTGCGGTCGAGCTTGCCGGCAACCGCCATGCCGACGGCGGCCGAAAGGCCCTGCCCCAACGAGCCGGTGGACATATCCACCCCGTTGACATGGTGCATTTCGGCGTGCCCGGACAGATGCCCCTCGATCGAGCGGAAGAGCTTGAGGTCCTCGACCGGGAAGAATCCGCGCAGCGCCAGCACCGGATAGAGCGCGGGGGTGCAGTGGCCCTTCGAGAGGACGAAGCGGTCCCGGCCGGGATTCTTCGAATCCTTCGGGTCCACCTTCAGCGTTTCAAAGTAGAGGACGGTGAGGATGTCCATCGCGGAGAGAGATCCTCCGATGTGGCCCGACGCGCAGTCGTGCACCGCCTTGAGCCCCAGAAGCCGCGCGCGGGTGGCAAGCAGCTCGAGCTCCTTCACACGGGATTGTTCCATTTTGTGATTCCTGCCTTTCCTGATTCAAGTGTATGGTCAAGCGCGGCGCAGCCGCGCGGACAGACGTTGCCGCGGTACGCTGAGATTAAGCTCCGGGAAGCCTTCAAGCGAGCCATGGGCAAGAGATTGCCGCGGTACGCTGAAATTTAAGCTCCGGGAAGCCTTCAAGCGAGCCATGGGCAAGAGATTGCCGCGGTACGCTGAGATTAAAAGCTCCGGGAAGCCCTCGGGCGAGTCCATGGGCAAGAGGTTACCGCGGTACGCTGAGATTAAGCTCCGGACACCCTCGGGTGAGCCGTGGGCAAGAGGTTGCCGCGGTACGCTGAGGATTAAGCTCCGGACACCATCGGGTGAGCCGTGGGCAAGAGGTTACCGCAGTACGCTGAGATTAAGCTCCGGGAAGCCCTCAAGCAGGCCGCGGGCGGCCGTCAAAAGTTTTGCGCAATCGCCGGGAGCGTTGCCCTCGACGTTCAGGGGAAGCAATGGATCATGCAGCGAAAGCCGCAGCAGCATCCAGCCCTCCGGCAGGGTGAGCCGCACCCCTTCGTAGGAATTGGGGGCGACGGCATAGCCGCGCGCCCGCGCCCGCTCCTCAAAGGCGGCAAGGACCCGTTTGCCCGTCGCGGCAAAGTCCTCCCCTTCGATCGGGATCCGGCGCTCCGCCTCCTCGCAGGCGGGGGGGAGGCGTTCGATCAGCGCGCCGAGGGCGCGCCCCTCCCGCTTGGCCCTGGCGGCGGCAATCAGCAGCCGCACCGCGAGATAGGCGCCGTCGTCGAGAAAATAATTTTCCGACAGTGCGCCATGGCCGGAGGTTTCGATTGCCAGCGGAGAAGGAATCCCGGCGTTGTTCAGGCGGATCGACTCGTTGATGACATTCTTATAGCCGCGCTTGAAGCGGTGATGGTGCAGGCCCAGCGTCCCCTCGAGAAAGCGGGTCAGCCGGTCGGAGGTGACCGAGTCGGTCACGATGGTCGAGCCGGGGTACTCGGGCGCGAGGATGGCCGCCATCATCGCGATAATCGCGTCGCGGTTGACCTCGCCGCCGTCGGGCAGCACCGCGGACATCCGATCGACGTCGGTGTCGAAGATGATTCCGAGATCGGCGTGATTCTGCACCGTCGCGGCCCGAATCGAATCCATCGCCGCCTTATTCTCGGGGTTTGGAATATGGTTGGGGAAATTGCCGTCCGGCTCGAGGAACTGGCTGCCGGAAAGTTCCGCCCCCAGCGGCGCGAGCACCTGCCCGGCAAAGAAGCCGCCGGCGCCGTTCCCCGCGTCGAGGACGACGTGCAGCCCGGCCAGAGGGCGGTCATAGTCGAGGGCGTTGACCCCGGACTTGATTTTTTCACGCAGGGCAGCGGCGTAGATCGAGAGGAGCCCGCAGCGCTCCGGCGTTCCGGCGAACGGGGCGGGCGCGGGAGTTTCCTCCGCGAGCGCGAGCAGCGCCGTGATATCCGGCTTGTCCAGGCCGCCTTCCCGGATGAAGAATTTCATGCCGTTGCGCTCCTTCGGCAGGTGGCTGGCGGTCAGCATCACCGAGCCGTCGAAGGCGGTCTCATGATATACGGTGGCGCAGAACATGGCGGGGGTCGAGGCCATCGAGCAGTCGACCGGAACCGCTCCCGCCGCCGCGATACCGCGGATTGTCCCCTCCTTGAGGGCCGCGGCGGTCAGGCGGGAATCGTGTCCCACGCCGATGCGCAGCTTTCCGGGGCCGCGCCCCCTCTTATCCGCCAGCCAGCGGACAAAGGCGGCGGCGATCCGCCCGGCGATCTCAGGAGTGAGGTTCACCGGCGCGCCGCCCTCCACCTCCAGTGCCACGCCGCGGACGTCGCTGCCGTTTTGCAGTTTCGAAAGAGATCCCATGGAATTCCTCCTCTTGCTCATTCCGGCATTTTGACCGGATCGTTTCCTTCATCATTATACACTTTTTCCTGTCAAGTGCAATCGCTAATCCCGGCGCATGACCGAAAAAACCGCGGGATAGAGATTCCTCTATCCCGCGGAGAAGCGGTCAGCTTTTTCCGCTGCGGTGCAGAAACCGGCGCTGAAGCCGGCGAGTCATCCGCTCATAGCGCATTTTGCACTCCTCGGGCCGGCCGGCCTCGATCGCCCGCAGGCAGGGGAGCAGATCCTGCTCCCAGAGTTGGGGATAAACCGAACCGGACAGGCCCCAAAGCTCGATCCGCGCCACAATTTTCGGCGCGTCGCGGTAGTACTCATCAATCAGCGCGGGTCCGTCCGGACAGGCGGAAAGGTAGGTATCCCGAAACCGGCGGAAGGCGGTCAGCTCGCGGCAGTCGTCGCAACGCCCCAGATAGGTGCAGACCGCCTGCGTGATATAGCACTGGTACCACTTTTTCTCAAAGCCCTGCGCGATCATCTCACCGGTGACCAGCTCGTAGGACTGACGCGGGCAGCGCGACAGCCATTCCTCCCGGAGAGCGCGGACAAACGGCTCTCCGATCTCCAGCCCCATTTCCAAAACGGCCGGGGTCAGGTAGGTCACGATGACCATTTTGCAGGCGTCCAGCCGCAGGGCCCGTTCGTTGAGGCCCTGCTTTTTCCGGGGAGCGTCGAGGTCCGCTGCAACAGCGTCGAGCAGCGTGCGGCAGGCGAGGCGGAGCGCCTCGTCCGTCCGCTGCGGATACCGGGCGCAGAACCGCTGCATCCGCTCGAAGATCCCCCGGTTTTCGTCCGTATACGCCGCGAGGGACGATCGGTATTCGCTTTTGGTAAACTGCTCCATCCCCCGCCCCAGCACCGTGCCGGGAAGCAGGGACAGGATTTCCTGAAATTCCGGATCGCGGTCCATCCTCGCTTCACCCGTCATGTGGGCCTCCTAAAATGATTCGGTCTGGGTTTCGGAAGCGGGCTGCCTGCTGCGCAGCTTTTTCCGGTAGCGGACCCATTCGGAAGCAATCAGCCATGCCACGCCCCCGAACAACACCACACAGGCGGCCGCCAGTAGAATTGCCGATCTTCCCATGACCCTGCCGTTCAAAATTCCGGCGGCAATCTCCTGAATCACCCAGATCAGATAAGCGGCGACCGCCGTTTTCAGGACAACCGGAGGGATTGCTTGCCTGGCGCCTCCCTGTTCCGGCGCTTCCTCATCCATCTCCGGGAGGAGCTCCTCTGTTTTCAGATCTACATCCTTCATAGAAAATCACCGCCATTCTTTTTATACGTGCAGCTCGTAGATCATGCTCCTGTCCGGCGCCTGCAGGTAAATCGTCGGATGCCCCGACAGACGCTCAGTGTCATGCAGCCTTTGGTAACCCTCGGCCTCCAGCTTTGCGACATGCTCCATCATCTCGGGAATTGTATCAAAAAAATAGGCCAGATGATGCAGTCCGGGTCCCTTTTCCTTCAGAGCTTCCTGCAGGTAGGAACCCTCTCCGTCGTAGGGCTGGAGGATCTCGAAATCCATCGGTCCGAAGTTGGCGACCGCCGTTTTGATGTGGAACTGCTTCCCGATATTCACCGTTTCCTGCGGGAAGAAAAAGTCAAAGTATTCCCAGTCAAGTTCGCCCAGCATGGAATTGATGTGGCGAACCGCCTCCTGACAGTCCTCCGCCAGCAATCCAATATGATTCAGCTTCATCATAGCATGTTTCCTCCTGTTGTTCTACTTTGTCTTCGAGCGCTTCACCTGATCGACATAAACCGCGACAAGGATAATGATGCCCTTTACCACCAGCTGCCAATAATAGTTGACCTGCAGCAGGTTCATGCCGTTGCTCATGACGCCCATAATCAGGATGCCGATCAGCGATCCGGACAGGGTGCCGATGCCGCCGGTAAAGCTGACGCCGCCGAGAACGGCCGAGGCAATCGCTTCGCCCTCGAAACCGACGCCGGTGGTCGGCTGCCCCGAATAGACGCGGGAGGCTGTCAGCACACCGGCAATCGCGGCCAGAAGTCCGCTGATCGTATAAACGACCAGCCGGATATTTTTAACATCGATGCCGGAATAAATAGCGGTGCTGCTGTTGCCTCCGACGGCATACATGTGCCGGCCGAACACAGTGCGGGTCAGCATGGTGTTAATGATGACAAAAGCGACGACCAGAATCAGCGTTGAATAGGGAATCCAGTTTGCAATCGTCGCATTCGACAGGTTGAAGAACTTCATCCCGACATCGTTGGCTACGATCACCGCGCCGCCGTTCGTCAAAACATATGCAATTCCGCGCAGGACATTCTGCATGGCCAGCGTAACGATATAGGCGGGCATCCCGGTCCGCGAGAAAATAAAACCATTCACAGCGCCGATCACCACGCCGACCGCCAGCGTCAGCAGAATGGAAACCTCCAGCGACATCCCCATGTTCTGGTACATACAGACTTCCACCGTTGCCAGCGCCACATGAGAGCCGACCGACAGATCCGGAAAGCCGGTAATCAGGCAGCAGGTCAGCCCGAAGGACAGCAGACAGTTACAGGTGATCTGCTTTAAAAGATTGACGAAGTTCAGGCGTGTGGCAAAAGTGTCGGTAAAGACACAGAGCGCTAAAACCATTAGGATCAGCGCAAAAAACGCGCCGCCCACACCTTTGAACAAGCTCTTCAGATTGATCTCTTTTTTGCCCACAATTAATCCCTCTCTCCCGTCGCATAGAACATGATCTCTTTCTGCAGGTCGTCCGCGTCGTACTGCGCCAGCTCCTCGCGGTCAAAGATTTTATTAAGCTCCCCTTCATGCATCACCGCAATCCGGGTGCTGATGTTGATCAGTTCAGGCAGCTCCGAGCTGATCATAATGATCGATATCCCCTCTTCTGCAAGACTGTGCATCAGCCGATAAATCTCGGACTTTGCGCCGACATCCACCCCGCGGGTGGGCTCGTCCATGATCAGGACATCCGCCCCGGAGGCAAGCCATTTGGAGATAACAACCTTCTGCTGATTTCCGCCGCTGAGGTACTGGCAGAGCTGGTCCATTCCCGACATCTTGATCGACAGTTTGTTGCCGTATTCGTCAACTATCGCCTTTTCCTTTGCCTTATCATAATGAATTCCCTTGATAAAGGTGGAAGTGACATTCATGGTGAGGTTTCTGGCGATGCTGTGAACAAGAATCAGCCCGTTGTGCTTTCTGTCCTCGGACACCAGACCAAACCGGTGCTGGATTGCCTCTCGGGGATTCCGATTGACAATCTTTTTGCCATGCAGAAACATCTCTCCGCTTTCGATTGGATCCAGCCCGAAGATGGCCGACATCAGTTCGGTACGCCCCGCGCCAACCAGCCCGCCGAAGCCCAGAATCTCTCCCTTTTTCAACTGGAAGCTGATATTCCTGACCCGCTGGTTCGTAAGCCCCCTGACTTCAAAAACGACTTCCCCGGTCCCTTGCGGCTTTTCTCCGTCAAAGAACTGTGTGACACTGCGTCCCACCATCATGGCGATAATTTCGCTGGAGTTCAGCCCTTTG
The DNA here is from genome assembly GCA_014385025.1 of Yanshouia hominis. Lineage (GTDB taxonomy): Bacteria > Bacillota > Clostridia > Oscillospirales > Ruminococcaceae > Yanshouia > Yanshouia hominis. The sequence goes on from JACRTB010000007.1 coordinate 86,985, forward strand.
GTGGGGGTTCCATCCGCTATAATATAACCGTCGCGCAAAACCGTGAGCGAATCGGTAATTTCCTCAATTTCATTTAACCGATGGGAGATAAAGATAATCGCGACATTCTTTTCCTTCAGACGCCTCATCTGCTGAAACAGGAATCGCACCTCTTTTTCGGAAAGAGCGGCGGTCGGCTCATCCAGCACCAGCACCCTGGCATCCTGCATCAGCGCTTTGGCGATTTCAACCATCTGCTGCTGCGCGATGCTGAGCGTTCCGACGACCGTATCCACGTTCAGATCCAGACCGAGACTTTTCAATGCATCCAATGCCGCCTGCCGCATGGCCGCATCGTCAAGAAAATATTTTCCCCTGGTTATTTCAAGGCCAAGGAACATGTTTTGTGCAATGGTAAGATTTGCTGAAAGCGCAATCTCCTGATGGACAAAGGCAATTTTCGCCTCTCTCGCATCCTTCGGCAGTGTAAAATGCGCCTCTTCCCCATTTACAAAAATTTTTCCGGAATCCTTAGAGTAAATCCCGTTGAGAATTCGCATCATGGTGGATTTCCCGGCTCCGTTCTCTCCCAGAAGCCCGCGTATCTCACCGGGTCTCAGCTTAAAGTTGACATCATGCAAAATCTTCACCCCGTAGAAAGACTTGCAGATATCCCTCATTTCAATGATATACTCAGCATCCATTTGCATTCTCCCATGATTCACAGCAGCCAACGAGGTAGGGAAAAACCGCTTCGAAACCATGCGTTAAACCGTGCGCTTCCGAAGCGGCTTTTCACACTCTACTGACCTGTCTGTCTGTCAAACAATGTTACAATCAGTCATAATAAACGGGATCACAGATGTACTCGTCACCGGCAAACCGCATTTCTCCCGCAATGATCGTCGGCTCAGTGTTAACCGCGCCGGTTTCAAAATGGTCATAAATTGCGCGCATGACCGCGGCTCCCATGTTGACCGGATTCTGATCGTAGCAAGCGTAATCCCAGCCGTCATTCAGCCATGTGTAAACGGTATCGCGGGTGCCTGCCGCCACGTGGCAGAGATAGGTGCTCTTGATGTTGTTGGCTTTGAAGAAGTTGACGGCCGCGCTCGCAATCTTGTCATTTGAGGTGAACAGGCCGGTCGTCTCGGGATGAGCCAACAGCATGTTCTCGATGATCGTCTGGGCGGTAGTGGCGTCGAACTTTTCGGTCGCGTTGTAAACATTATTGATACCGGGATACTCGGAAATGGCCTCGCAGAATCCGGCAAGCCGCTTTTGAGAGTTTACCGTCGCGGTAATCACATAGGACTGAACCACGCCCTCGCCGTTCATTGCCTCCGCCATTGCCTTGCCGCACTGATAGCCCGCGTCATAGTCATCAGAGACAAACTGTCCGATGCTGTAATCCGGGAAATAGTTGGTCGGGCAGTCCATCTCGATGATAGGAATCCCCGCGTCCTTTGCAACCGACATGGCGGGCAGGATGCCATTCGGGTCAGCGGCAACCATCACGATGAGGTCACAGCCCATGGTTACAAAATCCTCGATTTGCTTGATCTGGGTGGTCAAATCCCACTCATGATATGTAACATACAGCTCGACGTCGTCCTTGCGCTCCTGCTCAAGGCCCATGCGCAGGTAGGCATAGTAGGATTGGTCGATCGATCCCATGTTGACGCCCACAAGATACTTATCCTTTGCTCCGGAGGGGGCGGGGGCACTCGCTGCCTCAGAAGAGGCGGGCGCCGCTGCAGGGGAGGAGCTTTCCGCCGGGACGGGGGCCGCGGCGGAGCCGCTGGCGCTGCTTGCCGGGGCGGAGGACTGTCCACAGGCTGCCAGAGATAGCATCAAAACCATTGCCAGTAACATTGCCAGTGCTTTTTTCATCGTCTTTCTCTCCTTTTTCGTCTGACCTGTTCCGGGGATAGCTTCTATGAGAGGATACCGCGAGCCGGCTGCGGGCCGCTATGTCCTAAAACAGGGGTTCTACCCCTTCATAGACATTGTTTTTCTTGAAATCCTCTATATCGAACGGGCAGGATCTCACATGAGCCCCACAGTCGCAGAGCAGATTAAGCCCGGTGCAGCTTCTGGATTCATCAGAGGCAAGGAAAAGACTCGCATAAGCGACGTCGTCGGCGATGCAGAGCTGATGCAGCGGGTTGCCCGACTTGCGCAGCTCATGAAATTCCTCGCCGAGCAGCCGGACCGTTTCCTGAGTGGCGGCGGAGTAAGGGGATACGGCGTTGCAGCGCACCCCGTACAGCCCCAGTTCGTTGGCAACCGCATAGGTGAGGGACAGAACTGCACCCTTTGAGACGCCGTAGGCCGTGCCGCCATAGCTGCCCTGCAAAGCAGCAATCGACGCAATGTTGACAATCTTTCCCTTTGTTTTGACAAGCTCCGGGGCGGCATGATGGATGCAGAGCCAGGGCCCGCGTACATTGACGTTCAGATAGGGCATCATCTCTTCCACCTGCATGTGAGCGATGTCATTCTTTACGCCTTGTTTTCCCGCGTTGTTCACCAGAATGTCAAGCTTTCCATACCGCTCAACCGTCTTGGCCACCATATTCCGGGTGCTCTCGTCATTGGTGACATCAACCTTTACAAAGATCGCGTCTCCACCCGCCGCAACCACCTTTTCCACCGTCTCGTGACCGCTTTTTTCGTCAAAATCCGCAACGACGATCTTCGCGCCTTCCTGCGAGAAAATTTCAGACATCCTGCGGCCGAAACCGCCGCCTGCGCCAGTAATGATCGCTACCTTGCCTTCCAGTCTTCCCATCGTATCTTTCCTCCTTCAAACGATCTTCCTTGAGCCGCTTGTCTCTCAACCGGCCATCTGCTTTTGCCTTTTCTCAAAGGGCAATCGCCCCAAACGCCTCGACCTGCGCCTTGATCGCTTTTTCGACCGGCAGACGCTCGGCGCTGGAAGCCCCATAGAACCCGGCGACCCCCTTTGTATGTCCGAGAACATAGGCCGCGTCCTCCGGTGTGGCGATCGGGCCGCCGTGACAGATCACCATCGCCTCGGGATTGATCGCCGTGACCGCATCGTGGATATCCTGCACCTTTTTGCAGGCCTCGTCGATCGTCATGATCCCGTCCTTGGCCACGCCGACCATGCCGCCGACCGTGCCGCGGCAGTGCGCCACCACAATGTCGGCGCCGGCCCTCGCCATCTTCTCCGCCTCCTGAATGGTATAGGCATAGGGGGTGGTGAGCAGGTCGAGCTCATGGGCGATGTGAACCATTTCGACTTCCTTGTCATAGGAGATCCCCACGCTCTCGATGTTCTGGCGGTAAACGTCGGTATAGGTGCCCACCGTCGGGAAATTCTGTACGCCCGAGAAGCCGAGCTCCTTTACCTGCTTGAGAAAGACGTGCATATCGCGAAAGGGATCGTTGGCAAAAATCCCTGCCAGCACCGGCGTCTTTTTTACCACCGGAAGCACGACCCTGCCCAGCTCGAGCATGATGCTGTTTGCATCCCCCAGCGGGAAATTGCCGCAGACCGAGGGCAGGCCCTGCATCCGGAACCACCCGGAGTTGTAGACGATAATGAGGTCGGTGCCGCCCGCCTCCTCGCTCTTGGCGCTCAGGCCCGTTCCCGCGCCGGTTCCCACGATGGGACGCCCGGCGGCGACCTTTTCCCTGAGCCGTTTTAGAATTTCTTTCCGATCCATAAGCTCTTCCCTTCTCTGTTGATTCCGGGCTGCCGGCGGCACCCCGGTTTTTCCGATATCCTTTAATAAATTTTCATCAGTTCCTCGGCAATCCGCTGCGCGAAGGCCGGATCGTTGATATGCAGGTCGCATTCGATCAGGGGAATATCCGGCCGCAGCCACTCTTTCAGCGCGGAAAACAGCGCCTCGTCGGCCTGCGGGTCCTCGAGCGGACCGCCCGGGCTGTCGTACTGCGAAATTCCCCGCTTCGGCAGCAGGACCGTCACCGGCCCGGCGCTGCGGTTGAGCTTTCCGGCCAGAATTTTCCCGGCCTGCGCGCTCTCCCGCGCGTCGGCCCGCAGCAGCTTGAGATTTGGATTGTGCATATAGTACCGGCGCCCCTCGTAGCGTTCCGGCAGAGAGGAGGGCGGCATGAAGTTCGCAAGATCCATCGCGCCGGGCACGATCACCTGCGGGATGCCCTTTTCCGGGGCCGCCTCCAGCCGGTGAGGGCCTGCCGAGCAGTTCCCGCCGAGCAGCTCCTGCGTGAGCTCGCCGGTGGTCACGTCGGCGGCCGCGCCGATCATTCCTTCCCGGATCATTGATTCCATCATCTTTCCGCCCTGCCCGTTGGCGTGGAAGACGATGACCTCGTACCCCTTTTCCTCGAGGATGTCCCGCACGCGGTTGACGCAGGGGGTGGTGACTCCGAACATCGTCATCGCCACTGTTTTGTGCGGCCTCCGGCCACCGGCGTCTTCCCCGGGGGAGAAGCGGACCATCCCCGCGATGGCGGAGGCCGCGTTGCAGAGCATCTTCCTGAGAACGTGGTTGAGACCGCTGACGTCAACAAGGGAGTTCATGACGACGGTATCCCGCACCCCTTCAAAGGGGGGCGTCCGCAGGTTGGCGATGGTCGAGACGATCATCTTCGGAAAGCCGATCGGCAGCTCCCGCATCACCATCGCGGCAAGCAGGGTGCCCTGCCCTCCGCCGAGGGAAATCGCGCCGTCGATCTTTTTATCCTGGCAGAGCCCGCGGATGATCGCGGCGGAACCTCGGCCCATGACCTCAAAGCTGTAGAGCCGCTCATGCCGGCGGATTTCCTCGAGGGAGGATCCGCCCGCCCGGGCCACCTCCTGTGCCGTAATCCGGCACGGATACTGCGGCTGCGGCGTAATGCCGGTGTCGATCATCAAAGGCTCGACGCCGCACCGTTCGAGCTGTTCCCGGAGGAAAAAGTACTCCTCGCCCTTGGTGTCCATCGTCCCGAAGACGGCAACGACCTTTTTCATCGCAGAACCTTCTCTCCTCTCAGGCTTTTCCGCCGAGATGCAGGGACTTGAATTCCCTGACCGTCTCCATAATCGCCCGCTCAAGCGGCAGCCGTTCGATGCTGGAAGCGCCGATAAAGCCGTGTACGCCGGTGCGGTTGAAGCACTCCTGCACCTCCCGCGGACCTTCAAACGGCCCGCCGTGGCAGGTGAAGATGATCTCCGGATTTTCCCGGATGGCCATCTCAAACATCTCCTGGGTGCGTTCGCAGGCCTCCTCCATCGAATAGGTCTGCTCGAAGCCGCAGGTTCCGCCGGAGGTTGCCCCCACGTGGGCGCCGATCACATCCACGCCCGCCTGAATCATCGCCTTGACCTCGTCGGGGGTGTAGGCATAGGCGACGGTGAAGATCTCCTTTTTGCTGCACTTTTCGATCAGCTTGATTTCCTCGGGGTAGCCGACCCCCGCGGTATCGATCCGCAGGCGGAAGCGGCCGTCATAGGCGCCCGCCGTCGGCACGTTGGTAATGCCGGAAAAGCCCATCCCCATCATCTGGTCGATCAGCATATCGATGTCGCGGTACGGGTCGGCCGCGCCGATGCCCGCGATCACCGGGGTGTTCCGCACGACAGGGAGAATCTGCTTCGCGAGTCCCAGCGTGATGCCGTTGCTGTCCCCATAGGCGAGATATCCGATGCAGGAAGGGTGCCCGTCCATCCGGAAGGGTCCCGTGTTGTACGCCATAATCAGGTCAATTCCCGCCCGGTCGGCGATCTTCGCCACCAGGCCGATGCCGGCGCCGCCAATGATGATCGGCTCTCTCCGTTTGACCTTTTCTTTGAGATCCGCCACGATCTCTTTTCTGGTAAACTTCTTGACCATCGCTCATCACCTTTCTTTTGGTCGTCTGTCCGGTTATAGAGCAATTACCATGCCAAATTCCCCGGCCTTCGGACTCTCCGCGCCGCGGCGGGCGCGTTTTTTCGCCGAAATTCCCCTGCTTTTTTAATAGGGAGAGGGAAAAGAAATTTTTGTCCGAGACTTCCGTCAAGGGGACCGGACACGCTTCGGCCGGCGGGAGTTTGTCATGCCGTCTCTTTTTCAACATTTCATTTGAAAGATTCATTTGAAAATTTGAAATCAATTTCTTGTATCCGGACAAGCCGCCGCCGCCCTTCGGGAGAACCGGGGAATTCTCCCGCGGCAGGCGGCGCGGCACCCGCAGCGCCGAAGCCCGCTCCATGGGTGGCACACTATTTGCTCTATATGCTGAACAAACATCAAACCATCGAAGGGATGTGCATTCAATGACCGCGAAGAAAATCATCATCGGCTGCGACAACGCGGGAATCGCCCTCAAGCCCGCGATTGTGTCGGTTATCCGGGAGCTGGACCTGCCGTTCGAGGACCTGGGGGTTATGAGCGCCGAAGACGGCACCTATTATCCGCTGGTCGCACAGAAGGTCTGTCTTTCGATTCTGCGCTCCGGGGAGCCCGCGCAGGGAATCCTCCTCTGCGGCACCGGAATCGGCATGGCGATGACCGCCAACAAGTTCCCCGGGATTTTCGCTGCCGTCTGCCATGATATCTATTCCGCCGAGCGCGCCCGCCTGAGCAATGACGCGAACCTTCTCTGCATGGGTGCGCGGGTCATCGGGCCGGAGCTTGCGAAGATGATCGCCCGCGAGTGGCTGAGCCTCACCTTTCAGGACGGCTCCTCGACCCCCAAGGTCGCGGCGATGCATGAGATTGACCGGGTGAACCGCCGATGAAACTGCCGCGGCTTTTTTTCGGAACCAACCTCAAAATGTACCAGACGGCGAGTGAAACGGCCGCCTTTCTCGGCGAACTGGCACAGCTTACCGCCGATCTCCGGGAGGAGCCGATTATCCGCTTTGTGATTCCGTCCTTCCCGTCGCTGCCCGCGGCGGGGGCGGTCGAGCGCAACGGCATCCGGCTGGGAGCGCAGAATATGCACTGGGAAAACGCCGGGCAGTATACCGGCGAAGTCTCTCCCCTGATGCTGCGGGACCTCGGCTGCATCGACCTCGTGGAGATCGGGCATTCCGAACGGCGCCAGCTTTTCGGGGAGACGAGCCAGCAGTGCAATCAAAAGGTTCTGTCCGCCCTCGCCAACGGCTTCACCGCCCTGCTCTGCGTCGGAGAAACGGCGGCCGAAAAATATTATTCGATCAGCGATGAAACGCTGGCCATCCAGCTCAAGGTCGGCCTTGCGGATGTCTCTCCCGCCGAAATCGCGGCGGGCCGGGTCTGGATTGCCTATGAGCCGGTCTGGGCGATCGGGGTCAACGGCAAGCCCGCTCCCCCCGCCTATGTGCAGGAACGCCATCAGCGCCTGCGCCTGCTGCTTCGGGAGCTTTATCCCGGGCAGTGCTGCAGTGTGCCGCTGCTTTACGGCGGCAGCGTCAACTCTGAAAATGCCAGCGCCTACATCGGCCTCGAGGATGTGGACGGCCTTTTTGTCGGCCGTGCCGCCTGGAACGCCCCTGCCTTCGACGCACTGCTCCGCCAGGTCTATGCGGTCTGGAAGGAGAAGGGCGGGTCCGGCCCCTGCTGAGGCCGGCCGCGGCAAAAAAGGCGGGATACGGTCTGAAATCCGCGCCGCGCGGTGAAGCCGGTTTCCCGCCGCAATCAATCTGCAATCTCCTGTTTTCTTCCCCCTATACGAGCAGCCCCGTCCATCCGTTACGGATGGACGGGGCTGCTCCCAATTCTGCAAACGGCAGCCGTTCATGTCGTTTTTCTCCGGCCGGCCGGCTCCCGCAGCCTGCGCCAGAGGGTGGTGGTGCTGATGCCGAGCGCCCGCGCCGTCTCAGCGTGGCTTCCATGATGCTTTTGCAGCGCCTCGAGGGCTGTTTCGCGGTCGATCTCGCGGGAGGAGCGGTAGCGCGGCCCGCCGGCGGTTTCCCCCGCCGTCCCCTGTTCGGGGCCTTCGCTGCCGGGATAGAGCGCCTCAAGGACAACCGCCTCGTCGAAGGAACCGCCGTCGTAAAGCAGGGAAAGACGCTCCGCGACATTGGAAAGCTCCCGCACGTTGCCGGGCCAGCGGTATTCCCGCAGCAGCCGCAGCGCCCCTTCCGTGAAGGCGGGCTGCGTGTGGGTGCCGCGTCTGAGCAGAACGCGCAGAATCTCCGCCACATCGTCCCCGCGCTCACGCAGCGGGCAGAGATGCAACGGCAGTACGCAGAGCCGGTAATAGAGGTCGCTGCGAAACGAGCCGCGTTCGATCTCTTCCTTCAGGTTTTTATTGCTCGCCGCCAAAATCCGCACATCGACCGAAATCACCCGGTCGTCTCCGATGCGGGTGACCTCCTTTTCCTGAATCACCCGCAGCAGCCGCGCCTGCACGGAGGGGGAAATTTCACTGATCTCGTCGAGAAAGAGGGTCCCACGGTGGGCCAGCTCGAAAACGCCGGGCTTTCCCTCGTTGCGAGCGCCGGTAAACGCGCCTTTGACATAGCCGAACAGCTCGCTTTCCAGCAGGCTTTCGGGCAGGGTGGCGCAGTTGAGCGCCACAAAGGGCGCCGCGTGCCGGGCCGAGTGATTGTGGATGCCCTGGGCAAACAGCTCCTTTCCGGTGCCCGATTCCCCGGTGATCAGCACCGTGGAATCGGTGGCGGCAAAGCGCATCGCCTTCTGCTTGAGGCGGCGCATCGCCTCGCTGCCGCCCACGATGTCGTCGAAGTTTTTCTTGGCGTAAAGGCCCTTCTCAATCGAACTTGCGCGGATCTTGTTCTCCATCTTCTGGATGCTGTCCACCCGCTGGAGGGTCGCCACCGCGCCCATGCTCTGTCCGCCCAGGCGAATCGCCTGCGCGCTGACCACCAGCCGGGATTCCCCGGACAGCACAATCTGATTGGTCAGTTCGACCCCCTCCTCCAGAGTGCGTTCCAGCTTGGGCACTGTAATGAATTCACTGAGGCGGCGCCTGCGCCAGCCCTCGGCCGGCACCCCGAGGAGTTGACGCGCGAGGGTGTTGATATTGGTCAGATAGCCCTGCCGGTCAACCGACACAATGCCGTCGTTGACGCAGTTGAAAATGGAGGAAACCGCTTCATAGCGGTACTCCTGCTCGCGGGCGATGCGCAGCAGGTAGCGGGCTTCCTCCGCGGCCTCGAGGGCCTCCTCCCGGTCGAGGCCGGTATAGATGCCCTGCAGGCCCATCTCCTGCGCCCGGCGGTAGACGGCGCCGCCGCCGATCACCAGCCGGATGCCGTCGCGGCGCACCTCCTCGAGAATCTCGTCGATCCTCGCCTCGTCGTTGCCGAGATCCGACCCGACCAGCTCGAAATAGCGCAGGCTGTCGCCGAGCGCCTCCCGGAAGCGGTCAAAGCCGCGCACATCCCCATACCAGCCGATCAGCGCGAAGCGGTCGGTGAGCGCGTAGGCCTTTTCGATCATTCCGAAAAAGTCGATATAGGTCCGCTTGAGATCGACCACCGGGACGGTCACCCTCTTTTTCAGCTCGGTGGCCGCGCCGCCGCGGGAAATCAGCACCTTGGTCCCCTCGGCGATGACCGAGGTGGCCGCCTCGAAAAAGTCGTTGAGGGGGCTGTAAAGAACTCCGATTTCAAGCTGGTTTTCCGCAAAGACGCCGGTGAGAAATTCCACATTGGGCTTGTGGGTGGTAAGCCATACGATTTCCTGCAAGCCTGCCTCCTTTCCGGCGGAGCAAAGCTCCATCGGCCTTTTCGACAAAAAACGGCGAAATAACACGCCCATATTATATCGGAAGCGGGCGGTGAAATCAAGGCAAGGCTCCGCCTTGCTTTTTGCCCCGCGCCGGGCTATACTGGAAAAAAGCCCCGGCCGGGGAATTCCTTCCGGCGGAGGGGAAAGACTAAGGCGGGGCGGCCCGCCGCGGGAAGGGGAGCGCCCATGTTTTCCGATCGAAACCACACCTGCTGCTTCACCGGACACCGGATCATCGAGGAGCGGCACCGCCCTCTGCTGCCCGGCCTGCTGGAAGCGGCGCTGCGGGAGCTGATCGCCGACGGATACTACACCTTTGCGGCGGGCGGGGCGCTCGGATTCGACACCCTCGCCGCCGAGACGGTGCTTTCCCTCCGGCGGGAACTTTCCCATCTGCGTTTGATCGTCGTCGCCCCCTTTGCCGGTCAGCCCGACGGCTGGAGCCGCGCCGACGCGCTGCGCTACGAGCGGATCCGGGAGGCGTCCTCCGATTTTATCTGCCTGGGGGCCTCCTACACCCGGGACTGCATGCGCCGGCGCAACCTCGCGCTGGTGGAGATGAGCGCGGCCTGCGTCTCCTACTGCCTGCATGAGCGCACCGGCACCTCCCAGACGGTCGGCTTCGCCCTGCGGGAGGGGTTGGTCCACATTCCGCTTGCCGGACGGCTGGAATCGCTTCTCGAAGCGGAAATATGACCCCTGATCCCGGCCGGAATCTTGCGCTTTTCTCTGGACAAACCCTGCCGCATATGCTATGATATCATGCATGAGAATGGGCGTTTGACGGCGACGTGACCGCGATCCTTCGCCGGGGATGCCCTTATTTGCGCTTTTCAGAGCCGGAATGTTGAGGCGGCCCGCCCGGCGCCGCAAGGAAAGGAATGACCCTTTATGTTTTTTGAAAACCAGTACCGAACCAGGACCTGCGCCGCGGTCGGCGAGTCCGATGTCGGCCGCCGTGTCCGGCTGGCCGGCTGGGTCGAAAATATCCGCGACCACGGCGGCGTGCTCTTCCTCGACCTGCGGGACCACTATGGAACCGTGCAGGTGGTCATCCACGACGACGGGATGCTCGAAGGGGTCATGAAGGAAGCGGTCGTCTCGATTGAGGGAGAGGTTGCGCTGCGCGACCCCGAAACGGTCAACCCCAAGCTTGCCACCGGTACCGTCGAGCTCAAGGCCGAGAGTCTGGAGGTCATCGGACGGTCTCAGGGCGGGCTTCCCTTTGAGGTGCAGAGCTCCACCGAAATCAAGGAGGAGCTGCGCCTGCGCTACCGCTATCTCGACCTGCGCAATCCCAGGATGCAGGCGATGCTCAAAAAGCGCGCCGACCTGCTGCTTTTTCTGCGCAACAAGATGACCGGGCTCGGCTTCACCGAGGTGCAGACCCCGATTCTCTCGGCCTCCTCGCCCGAAGGCGCCCGCGACTATCTGATTCCGGCGAGAAAGCATCCCGGCAAGTTCTATGCGCTGCCGCAGGCTCCCCAGATTTTCAAGCAGCTCCTGATGGTTTCGGGGGTTGACCGCTATTTCCAGATCGCGCCCTGCTTCCGCGACGAGGATGCCCGCGCCGACCGTTCCCCCGGCGAGTTCTACCAGCTCGACTTTGAGATGGCCTTCGCCACCCAGGAGGAGGTCTTTACCGTCGCCGAGCAGGTCCTGACCGAAGCGTTTGAAAAGTTTACCGGCAAGCCTGTCACCCACGGCCCCTATCCGCGCATCACCTACCGGGAAGCGATGCTGCGCTACGGCTCGGATAAGCCCGATCTGCGCAACCCGCTCTTCATCATCGACGTTTCCGACATCTTCGACAACTGCACCTTCAAGCCCTTCCAGGGGCATACGGTGCGGGCGATCCGGGTGCCGGGCTGCGCCGCCCAGCCGCGCAGCTTCTTTGAGCAGATGCTCGAGTTCGCCACCTCGATCGGCATGAAGGGCCTCGGCTATGTCAAGGCCAACGAGGAGATGAAGCTCCTCGGCCCGATCGATAAGTTCGTGCCCGCCGAGGAGAAGGTCCGCCTCATCGAGCGCAGCGAGCTTGCCTCCGGCGACGTGCTCTATTTCATCTCGGATGCCACCGAGGAAGCGACCGCCAAGCTCGCCGGACAGATCCGCGCCGAGCTGGGCCGCCGGCTGAACCTGCTCACCGACGATTTCCGGATGTGCTATATCGTTGATTTCCCGATGTACGAGCTTGACCCCGTGACCCGCAAGGTCGGCTTTACCCACAACCCCTTCTCGATGCCGCAGGGTGGGCTTGCGGCCCTCAACGAAAAGGACCCGCTGGAGATCCTTGCCTGGCAGTACGACATTGTCTGCAACGGTGTGGAGCTGTCGAGCGGCGCGGTGCGCAACCACGACCGTGAAACGATGGTGCGCGCTTTCGAGATCGCGGGCTACGGCGAGGAGACGGTCCGGGAGAAGTTCGGCTCGCTCTATTCCGCCTTTGCCTACGGCGCGCCGCCCCACGCGGGCATGGCCCCGGGCATCGACCGGATGCTGATGCTGATGATGGACGAGCCTTCGATTCGTGAGATCATCGCTTTCCCGATGACCGCGAACGCCGAGGATCTGCTGATGGGTGCCCCTTCCGAGGTCACCGAAAAGCAGCTCCGGGAAGCGCACATCAAGGTCCGCTGAGACCGTCTCTGTATTCCAATGAAGTAAACAAAAGGCAGGCGCAATGGTTTTCCATGCGCCTGCCTTTTCTTCGCGTTAAAACGGGAAGAGGCGTTATCAGAAAAACGAAAACAGGGTTCAGCGTACCTTGCGCCTGCCTTTTCTTCACGCTAAAACGGGAAGGGGCGTTATCAGAAAAACGAAAACAGGGTTCAGCGCGCTTTGGCAAGGCATTCTCCGCAGAGCCGCGCCCCGTTGGGCAGGCTGCGCAGATCTTTGCGCGCGCCGCAGCAGAAGCAGGCGCCGGATGCCGGACGCAAAAAGATGACCCCGCGCTCCTCATCGAAGCAAACCTCCGCCTCGCCGGGCGAGACAAACCCCGCCTTTTGTCTCGCCTCCATGGGGAGCACGAGCCGTCCCAGCTCATCAATTTTCCGCGTGCCGAATACCAGTTCCATGGTGAAACCCCTCCACATTTGTAATTTAATGGAAATTATAACGCAATTCCAGAATATAGTCAATGATAAACTTGACGGTTTTTCACTTTTTCAATAGAAACTATGACTATAAACTGTAGTGTGAATGGGGGGATGGAATGATAGACAAAGATTTAAGGGCGCTAGGCAGACGCATTCAAATGGTCCGAAGGGGTCAAAGAATTACGCAAGAATGTTTAGCTGAACGCGTCGGAATCAGTACCAATTATCTCTCTAACATCGAAACCGGCCGCGACACTTGCTCTTTTATCGTGTGTCTGGAAATTGCTAATGCCCTCAACACCAGCATGGATTACCTTTTGGGCGGTCTTTTGCGATATAATTTGAATCGTCCTGAGTTCCAAACTGAAGTACAGGCCCAACTGTTCTACCAGATCAACGGAATGAGCGAAGCGGACTGTGAACATCTCCTGCGCTATCTCGATCTGATGCGCGAATACCGCCAACCGAAATGAAACCCGTCCGGGAAAATCGAACCGCCTCAGGCTGTCCGCACAGCCTGAGGCGGTTTCTTCCCGTGTCAGAGATATTTTGTTTATTGCCCGCCCTGGCTGCTTCGGCTCCCATTCCCCGAACGGGTTCCCGCTTCATTGCACGCCGCTTCCTTCCTCCAGCGCCGGAAGCCGGAAGGAGAGAATATCCAGCCGCAGGCCGTTTCGCTCGAAGCCCCCCTGCCGTACCCCGCATGGCAGAAAGCCCATCCTCTCCAGAATCCGCAGGCTTGCGGCGTTGCGCTCCACCGCATCGGCGGCCAGTTCGGCCCGGGGATAGCTCTCCCGCATCCGTGCGGCCAGCCATGCGGCCGCCTCGCCGCCGATCCCCCGCCCCCAAAAACCGGGCAGGAATTGATAGAAGAATCCGAAACGCCGCCAGCCTTTCCCGAGCGGCGGGGCGCCCGCAACCCCGCAGGGCTCTCCCTTGCACCGCACCAGATAAATCGTCGGGACCGGCAGGCCCCGCTGGCCTTCGAGCAGCGCCTCCATCCGCAGGCGCGACTGCGCCGGTGTGCAGGGCCGTTCGACGGCGGTGTAGCGGATCACCTCCGGATCGGACCAGAGCCGCGCCATCACCTCAAAATGCGCCGCCGAAAGCGGCTCGTAACACAGTTCATTCATCTCTTTCTCTCCCCATCCGTTCCCGCGCCGCCGAAAGCAGGGCCTCACGGTCGTTGGGAAGCCGTTCCCCGACCACCTCGCGCAGCAGAAAGCGCAGCGTCCGTCCGATCTGCTCCCCCTCCGGCAGGCCGAGGGCCAGCAGGTCCCCGCCGCGGACGGCAAGCTGCTTGAGGCTCATTGCCGGACGTTCGGCAAGCAGCGCGTTGAGCGCCGTCTCGAAACGGTCCAGCTCCCGCGCGCGTTCCTCCCGGAGAGCGGGAGCCTGTGCCGCCGCATCTGCCCGCTGCATCATGAGAAGGCCGCGCAGCACCGCTTCGCCGTACCGCGCCAACAGCCGCCGCAGCCTGACCCGCTCGGGGGAAAGGGGGAGGTGATGCAGCCGCACCAGCCGGGTCACCCGCTGCCGCAGCGCGGCCGAACAGCGCAGCGCCGCCAGCGCCTCCCCGCAAAGGCGCGCGCCCTCCCGGTCGTGGCCGTAAAAATGCCCCTGCCCGTCGGCACAGGCGGGCTTTCCCACATCGTGCAGGAGAGCCGCCAGTCTCAGCGGAAATTCAGGCGAAACCGCCCCCGCCGCCCGCACCGCGTGCTCATAGACGTCGTAGCAGTGGTACCGCTCGGGCTGCGCCAGCCCGACGCATCCCGCAAGCGCCGGAAAAACCGCACAGACCGCCTCGGGATATCCGAGCAGCACCCGCACCGGGTCCGGTGCGCAGAGCAGCCCTTCCAGCTCGGAAGCCACCCGTTCGGCCGCAAGCAGCTTCAGGCGAGGCAGGTTCCGCCGCAGCGCGGCGGCGGTTTCCTTCTCAATCGCAAAGCCGAAACGGGCGGAAAACCGCAGCGCGCGCAGAATCCGCAGCGCGTCCTCCCCGAACCGGCGGTCCGGGTCCCCGATGCAGCGGATCACGCCGCGCGCAAGATCCTCCTGCCCGCCGAAGAGGTCGATGACCGCGCCGTCCTCGCCCAGACAGAGGGCGTTGATGGTGAAATCCCGGCGGGAAAGGTCCTCCTCCAGCGAGCGGGTGAAGCGCACCTCATCCGGCCTGCGCCCGTCGGAGTAATCCCCGTCCGCCCGAAAGGAGGTGATTTCCACCGGCTCGCGGCCGATCAGCAGGGTGAGGGTGCCGTGGCGCAGCCCTGTCTCAAGAACCCGCTCTCCGGCAAAGATCATTTTCATCTCGTTCGGGCGGGCCGCGGTTGCGATGTCCCAGTCGTGCGGAGTCTCTCCGCGCAGCAGGTCGCGCACGCAGCCTCCCACCGGCACCGCGCGGAACCCCGCCCGGCGCAGCATCGACAGCGCCCGGCTGACCCTTTCAGGCGGCTCGATCGTCATGCCTGTCCACCCCTTCCCGTGCGGCGCTTGACAGCGCCGCGCGATTGTCCTATGATTAACATTGGCATTGCGCGGTCCGTACAGCGGCCGCAAAACAAGGAGGAAATTTTCATGAGCGAATGTAATCACGACTGCTCCAGCTGCTCCGCCAACTGCGGCGAGCGCCAGCAGCCCGAAAGCTTTCTCGAAAAGCTCAACGACCGCAGCAGCGTCAAAAAGGTCGTCGCGGTCGTCAGCGGCAAGGGCGGCGTCGGCAAAAGCCTTGTCACCGCACTGACCGCCTGCGAGGCGCGCCGCCGCGGCAAGCGGGTCGCGGTACTCGACGCCGACATCACCGGGCCCTCGATTCCCCGCGCCTTCGGAATCACCGAAAAGGCCCGGAGCGACGGCGAGCTGCTGTACCCGAAGGTGACCGGCACCGGCATCGAGGTCATGAGCATCAACCTGCTGCTTGAACAGGACACCGATCCGGTTGTCTGGCGCGGTCCGGTCATCGCGGGGGTAGTCAAGCAGTTCTGGACCGACGTGCTCTGGCGCGACATCGATGTGATGTTCATTGACATGCCGCCCGGAACCGGCGACGTGCCGCTGACCGTTTTCCAGTCGATTCCGGTGGACGGCATCATCATCGTCGCCTCCCCGCAGGAGCTGGTTTCGATGATCGTCGAAAAGGCGGTCAAGATGGCCGAAATGATGAACATTCCGATCCTCGGCCTGATCGAAAATATGAGCTATATCGAGTGCCCCGACTGCGGCAAAAGGATCTCCGTCTTTGGCGAGAGCCATATCGGGGAAGCCGCCGCCGCCCACAGCACCAAGGTGCTGGGACGTCTGCCGATCCGGCCCGAGTTTGCCGCGGCGGTCGACGCCGGCGCGGTGGAGGGCATCTCCGGAGGCGATTGGCTCTCCGGCGCGGTCGATGCCGTAGAGGCGCTGTAGTTTCTCCGCCGGGGCGCGGAAGGAATCGCAAGGGCGCGCTGCCCAAATGCAGATGAATGCATTTGGGCAGCGCGCCTTTTTACCGCTTCAAAAGCATAATCACGCCCGAAACCGCCATGAAGGCATAGACAAGGCGGCGCAGGGCGTACCCGTCGAGCCGGGAGAAAATCCGCTTGCCAAGCTGTCCGCCGAGCAGGACGGCAAAGATGCCAACCGCCCAAAGAATCAGCTCCAGGCGGCCGCAGAGGCCGTTTGCCACCCGCACCGTGTTGACATACACATTGCTCAGGACAGTGTAAAATTGAATGCTGGCGAGATATTCCTCATTGGAATCGCTGTCGGAGAGGTAATAGGCACTGATTGGCGGCCCGCCCATTCCAAACAGGGTGCTCATCGCTCCGCCCAGAGCCCCCGCCGCAAAGGCGTTTACCCTGGTGGGCCGAATATGAACCCGGTCGGAGAAGCGGATGAAATAGATGCTGAGGATCAGCATCAGCCCGCCCAGCAGCCGCCGGATGAGCACTTCGTTCATTGTGACCGAAACACGCACTAAAAAGGTGCTGACAATAAAATAAGCCAGCAGCGGAACAACCACCTTCCGCAGGCGGATCTGCCGGCGGTAGCGCAGCGCGAGAATTCCGCTGCTGCTCATTCCAAGGAGACTCGCCACCACCACGGCCGAAAGAGTGCTCGGCATCATGTAGGGCAGGAACATCATTACAAAAACCCCAAAGCCGAAGCCGCAGACCGCCTGTATCACGCTGCCGCACACGCAGATAAGAAAAAAGACCGCCATCATCGTCAGGTCGAGTTGCATTGCCGCTCCCCCTTTCCGCCAAGGGGTCGGGCGAAAAAACCGCCCGGCCGTCGGCTTTTATCATAGCAGAAGGAAAGGGGATTGTAAAGCCGCCGGAGAAGCCCCGGCGCATGGTCTTTCAGCTTAGGCCCCGCCCATGCCCCGGAAAAACTCCGTACAGAAGCCCCGGCGCATGGCTTTTCAGCTTAGGCCCGCCCATGCCCCGGAAAAACTCCGTACAGAAGCCCCGGCGCATGGCTTTTCAGCTTAGACCTCGCCCGCGTTGCGGTAGAATTCCCGTTCGAGCCTACGGTCTTGCGCCTGCCCGGCCAGATTCTTGGCCAGCAGTCCCGCACGCACGGAAAAGCGAAGCTCCGCCGGAACGATCCAGCGGTCGAGCATTTGGAAGACGCCCGCCGCACGGTCGAGCCAGACGAGCGGGAGGCGGGCTTCCCAGCTCCCGGCACGGACCAGCAGAAGAGGCTCGGGCGAGGCCTTCAGCACGGCGGTGGGTCTGTCCAGACTGGAAAAATCTCCCCGCGCCGCCTGAAGCTGTACCCAGAACAGCGCGAGCAGAAAGCAAAAAAGGATTGACGTCAATAAAAAGGCAAACAGCAGGGGGCGGATCCGCCCCCTGCCCAGACGAATCATCCGGTTCAGGGGTTCGACTTCCCTTCAAGCAGCAGTCCGGCAAGGGCGCTGCCCGCCGCTTCGGCAGTGCGCTTCGCTTCCTCGAGGGTGTTGGCGTGGGAGCCGAACTCGAGCAGAAGCGCGCCGGTGGAAAGCTGCTGGTTATATTTTCGGCAGGAAAAGAGGATCGGACGGGTCAGACCGGGGTACTCTCTCTCGATCCGGGCGCAGAAGGCCCCCGCAAAGCGGAGGTTCTCCCGCCAGTTAGGCAGAAGGCCGGTGCCGTCGTCGCAGTTCGAGACAATCATGAGCTGGGCGTATTTTTCCCCGCCGATTTCAGCGGTCGGCTTGACGATCAGCCCGCCTTCCCGCTCAATGGCGTCGCGGTGCAGGTCGAGCACCACCTTGATGGTGGGATACTGCTCGAGATACCGCTTGATCGAGCGGTAGCTGTTGGCATAGGATCCGTTGTAGGAGGGGTAGTCGTGCTGGCTGGTGTCGTGCACCACCCCGATGCCCCGCGACCGCAGCGCACGGGCCATCACCGCCCCCACCGCCACCATGTTGTTATTGTTATCGGTCGAGCGCCAGTTATACCGGTTGTCGTAGCTGTCGCTGTCATAGGGTGCGAAGCTCTCGGTCGCGTGGGTGTGATAGATCAGCACCTGCGGCTCTGCGGTGTCGGAGAGCGCGGGGATTCTCGGCGCCTGAAGCAGCCGTTCAATCTCCTCACGCGCCAGCTCGGTGTCATTCCGCAGCCAGTAGTTCCCGATTGGAATTGCCGCGTGGGTTGCCGCGCCGGAAAAATCCTCCTGAAGCACCGGACGGCGGTACTCCTCCGGGATGTCGGGGGCAATATAGGGCAGCGGCTTCGCCCCCTCCGGCAGTCCGCCGGTCCGCAGATCCGGTTCCTCCCCGGATTCGGGGAAGGGGACGGATGACACCTCCGGCTTCCGGTCCTCCTGCCCCGGAAGCGGAGAGACCGCCTCAAGCGGCGCCCCGCTTCCCTCCCGCAACCCGGAAAGCAGAGCGGAAAAGGCTCCTTCCGGCATCGCGAGCACCGCCGAGAAGAGAGCCGCCTGCGAGAGGGCGGGCGCAAGGAGAGGGGCCAGCGAAACAGCCGCCGCTCCTGCCAGCAGAGCGGCGGCGATCCACGCCGGAGCTTTTCCGATCCTCCGTTTTTTCCCTCGTCTCACAAAAGCGCTCTCCTTTTCGCCACGGCTTGTTCGATGATATAGATATGCCGCCGGGACGAAAATTATGCCTGCGGAGCCTTTGCGGGCCGTTTTCCCGGGGAATGCGCCTCAGGAGAGCAGGGCGGAAAGCTCATCGGGTCCGAGGGTCGGCTGAAGCGCCCGGTTGATCCCCTCCGCGAGGATCGCCGCCCCCTGCCCGATGATCCGGTCAATGTCGCGCGGGGTTGCCATCAGCGGCTCCCGGGGCTCCTCCCCCTCCCCGCAGAGAGCGGCGGCGTCCACCACCGTGGGGATTCCGACAGCGAACACCGGAACCCCCAGTGTCTCCCGCGAAAGGGCCGCCCGGCTGTTAAGCACCCCCGACCCGGGGGAAATGCCGCTGTCCGAAAGCTGAATCGTGCGGCCCAGCCGGGTCATCGAGCGGGCCGCGAGGGCGTCGACCGCAATGACCGAGGCAAATTCCCCGCCGCGCAGCAGCGATGCGGTCAGCTCCGCCACCTCAAATCCGGTCTCTCCCATCACGCCGGGAGCCAGCGCGCAGACCGGCCGCACCCCCTCCATGCCGATTTCGCGCAGCAGCTCCGGCGGCAGATGACGGGTGGCGAGGATTCCCTTTGCCGTCTCCGGTCCGAGCAGATCGGGGGTGATGGAGCGGTTGCCCAGCCCCACCACCAGCGCCGGACCGTCGGGCAGCAGACCGGCCAGCGCCGAAGCGAGCTGCTCCGCCAGCGTTTCCCGTTCCTCAAACGGTCCCTCCAGGGTGAGGTAATAGCCGCGCGGCCGCCCCAGCCGTTCGGCCGCGCCCTGCGTTTCGATCCGCACGACGGTGCACAGAACCGCGCCCTCCTTCTTTTCTTCACAAAACACCCCTTCCGGCAGCTTGTGATCGCCGGTATCGGCCGCCTCAAGCGCCAGATCGGTCCTCGGCGGCAGTTTGTTTGTCATGGGTTTCCTCCTCAAATAATTTTTTGAAAGGTGTTGATTTTTCCGCGGATTAATGATAAGATAACTTGTACTGTACTGCGATGGTAAGGAGGTGTAACGATGCCGAACATCAAATCCGCGAAGAAAAGAGTCAAGGTGATTGCCGCCAAGACCGAGCTGAATAAGGCGCAGAGATCTCAGCTGAGATCCACCCTGAAGAAAGCGGAGCTTTCTCTCGCAGAAGGCGGTGAGAACTGCGCCGAGGTTGTGCGCCATGCAATCAAGACCGTCGATCAGGCTGCTGCCAAGGGAATCATTCACAAGAATGTTGCTTCCCGCAAAAAGTCCGCCCTTGTCTGCAAGCTGAATAAAATAGGCTAACAACGAAAACGAACGGCGAGCCGTTCGTTTTTTGTTTTGCGGAAAAGCGGCTTTGCCCACGGCTCTTTTCTATCAATAGGTTGCCCGGAATTTTACCGCATAAAAGTCCGCTGGCCGGCGCGGACCGACAAAAAACCGTCACATCAAAATGTGACGGTTTTGTAAATTCTCTTTCAAATTGCCTTTATCATACCACAAAACGGCGTAAATTTCAAGTCTTGCGGTTTTCCGCCCGCCGGTGTATGAAGAATACGAGGTGATTTTATGAAAGAGACGAACATGACCGCGCTGGTGAGCGCCTTTGCCCGCGCTTATCATGCCCGCGCCGATGGGCCGAAGGTCTTTGACGACCCGATGGCGGAAGCTCTGCTGGTCCCCGGGGAGTTTGAAAAGATCTCCCGAAGCATGTCCGCGGGCATCCAATTCTTCAACCCCGCCTTTCAGGGAAGCCCGAACGAGGCGCTGCGCTGGATTGTCGGGCATCAGCTCGCCCCCACTCCGCTGGCGAGAGCCTCCTTTGCGGAGACGGCCCTCGAAAACGCCGTCCGGCTCGGCGCGCGGCAATACCTGATCCTCGGCGCCGGATACGATACCTTTGCGCTGCGCCGTCCGGTCTGGGCAGAGTCTCTGCGGATTTTTGAACTGGACCGGCCCGCTGCCTTCCGGGAGAAGCAGGAGCGCCTGCGCCGCGCGGGAATCGCGGCCCCCGAAGGCACCTTCTTTCTCGAGGCCGATTTCAACGAAGCGGACTGGCAGCATGTACTGACCGAATGCCCCGCCTTTTCCAGCGGACAGCGCAGCTTTTGCAGCCTGCTGGGGCTGACCTACTACATCCCGGAGGAGACCTTTTGCCGCCTGCTCGCGGACCTTGGTGCACTGCTTTTGCCCGGAAGCGCCCTCGCCTTCGACTACCCCTGCCGGGAGGGTTCGGGCAGCTGCGGCAGGCGGCAGGCGGCTCTGGCGGCGGGCGCCGGGGAACCGATGTGCGCCGCCTATTCCTTACGCGAAATGGAGACGATGCTCGCCCGCTGCGGTTTTTCGATCCGCGAGCATCTCGATCCTCCCGCGCTGACCGCGCGCTGCTTCGCAGCCTACAACGAGGCCCATCCGGATCACCCGATGACCGCCTTCGAGGGGGTCTGCTGCTGCCTTGCGGTCCGTCAGCCCGACCACCGCTGAAGGGTTAAAAGCACCGCTCTGAAATCCGCCCTCTCGTAAGGATATTTTTGATTTTGGGAAAGCTGCGGGAAGTTAACTGCCCGCGGCTTTCCTGTTGACGCCGGGTGAGCAAAAAGCGGTGAAGGCATGGGCTCCGAACCATGACTTCACCGCTTTTTATAACCATCCTTCTGCGGGGATGCCGAAAGGGCGGCGCTTTGCCTTGTGATTTTCCCGTGTCCCGGCGCGATAAGAACGCAGCGGCGAAGCCTGACCTGCGTTTGAATTGTTTTGTCCGCGTTCCCGGGCGGTCATCCGCGTGCGATGGCGAAGCCGGCCGCGCTCTAGCTGCCTTCCCCGCGTTCCCGGGCGATAATGCGCACCGGTGTGCCGGACAGGCCAAAGGATTCCCGGATCTGGTTCTCAAGATATCGCTGATAGGAGAAGTGGAACAGCTCCTTGCTGTTGACAAAACAGACAAAGGAGGGCGGGCAGGTTGAGGGCTGGGTGATATAATAAATTTTCAGGCGCTTGCCCTTATCCGACGGCGGCTGAACCCGGGCCGTGGCATGGGCAAGCAGATCGTTGAGCGCGCCGGTGGTGATCCGCATCGCGTTGTTGGCGGCGACCTGATTGATGAGCGGGAAGAGGTTGTCCACCCGCTGTCCCGTCCTGGCAGAGAAAAAGATGAAGGGGACATAGCTCATAAAGGAGAAGTCCTGCTCGAGCTTCTTCTGAAATTCCTGCATCGTCCGGTCGTTTTTGTCCTCAACCGCGTCCCACTTGTTGACCGCGACAATGCAGCCCTTCCCCTGCTCATGGGCATAGCCCGCGATCTTGGAATCCTGCTCGGTAAAGCCCTCGGTCGCGTCGATCATGATGACGCAGACCTGAGCGCGGTCCACCGCCATATAGGCGCGCAGCACCGAGAAGTGCTCAATCGAGTCGGTGACCTTGCTCTTGCGCCGGATTCCGGCGGTGTCGATAAAGAGATAGCGGCCATGCGCGTTGTCGATCTCGGTGTCGGTGGCGTCGCGGGTCGTGCCCGCGATCTCAGAAACGATGGTGCGTTCCTCCCCGGCGATGCGGTTGACGAGCGAGGACTTGCCGACATTCGGCTTGCCGATGATGGCAACCGAAATGCGGTCTCCCTCTTCCCGCGCGAGGCGGGAAAAATCAATTTTTGCGCAGACTGTGTCGAGAAGATCGCCGGTGCCGTGGCCGTGCACCGACGAAACGGCGATGGGGTCGCCCAGTCCCAGATTGTAGAACTCATAGAACTCGGGAGGCGGATCACCCACCCGGTCGCATTTGTTGACGCAGAGCACCAGCGGCTTCCGGCTCTTGAGGAGCATTGAAGCCACCTCCTGATCGGTCGCCGTCACCCCGCTTCTGAGGTCGGTGACCAGGATGATGACATCCGCCTTATCGATTGCGAGCTGGGCCTGGCGGCGCATCTGCGAGAGGATCACGTCGTCGGAAAACGGCTCGATGCCGCCGGTATCAACCAGCATAAACTCCTGCCCCAGCCATTCACAGGGGGCGTAGATCCGGTCGCGGGTCACGCCGGGGGTATCCTCGACGATGGCGAGCCGCTGGCCGGTCAGTTTGTTGAAAAGGGTGGATTTGCCGACGTTCGGCCGGCCGACCACCGCGACGATCGGTTTGGACATCCGCGGTCACTTCCTTTCTGTGGGGCGCTGCGCCCCGGCGAAAAAACAGAGGGGGAAGAAAGCCTTCCCCCTCCATCGCGCGTGGATTGTGCCTCTTTACGCTTCTACCTTGACAACTTCCTTGCCCTTGTAGTATCCGCAAACGGGGCAGACTCTATGCGGCATTTTCAGCTCGCCGCACTGGGTGCACTTGGAAAGCGCGGGAGCATCCAGCTTCCAGACACTCGAACGTCTCTTGTCTCTGCGCGCCTTCGATACCTTTCTCTTCGGAACCGCCATGTTTTTGCACCTCCCTTTAAATTCAGCCTTTCAGCAGATTTTTCAGAACTTGCAGCCGGGGATCGCCCTCATCCGGGCGGCACCCGCAGGTTGTTTTGTTGAGATCCGCCCCACACTGAGGGCACAGGCCCCTGCAGTCCTCCTTGCAGAGAAAGACCTGCGGCAGGGTAAGCTGGAGATCCGAGCCCGCGATCTCATCGAGCTCCAGGACTCCTTCCGGGGCGATCAGATAAACGTCATCGAGGGAGGGATCCTCAAGCTCGCGCACCACCGGGTGCTCGAACCGTTCGGAGATTGTCCGCTCTGACTGCATCAGGCACCGGTCACACGAAAAGGGCATGACCCCGCTGATTTGGTAGCGCAGCGTTACGACGCCGGCCCGGTTGGACGCCGTTCCGCTGACCGCCAGTGCATCAGGGAAAAGGACCGAACCGTGCCTTGTGACCCACGAAAGGTCGATCGCGCCCGCAAAATCCAGCTCCTCCCCGACGACGTCAAGGACCCGTTTCAAATCAAGGGTCATAAGGTTTCCTCCCGTCATCGATTTCGCGCCGTAAAAGGGCGCAAAAAAACCTGTAACGCGGGCGTTACTTCGTTATTATATGACACCCGCGGGGGTTTGTCAAGAATTCCGCACCGCTGCAAACAAGAAAATTTTGCATCCGGGCGCGGTTTTCGGTCCGTAAACGCCGAAGCCCGGCGCCCCGGGAAGAAGGAGCGCCGGACATCGGCGGTGTTGTTTCCCCCGCGCGGGAGAGACGCCGCACGGAGTTTAAGAAGAAAAAGAGGAGGATGTTGATATTGGCTCAGGCCGCCCGTCTGAGAGGCTCGCTGCGGGTAAAGCCGTCGATCTTGATATAGGTGGGCAGGCAGCGGCAGGCGCCCTCGATATCGACAATGCTGGTGAAGGTCAGAGGCATCATCCGGTCCTCTTCGCGGGCGGGAAGCAGCTCGTTGAGCAGCTCGAGCCGGGCGGTGAAGGTCTTGGGGCCAAGATACAGGTTTGCCTTGCCGGATGCCAGGTATTCGACCGAAGCCTCGGCGAAATCGACGTAATCGCGGCTCTGGAAGCGGATTGTCTCCCCCTTCACGCGATAGGCGATCATCCGCTCGGTGGTCATGCAGTAGCAGATGTTCTGCTCAAGGTTGCGGCGGCAGAGGAACGGCGTGGCCGCGATATATCCGCCGAGGGCGAGGCTGAAAAAGCTCACCTTGGCGGCAAATGCCATCTCGATGCCGGCCGCGGGCGCATAGAAACCCGCATACCAGACAGCGGCGGCGGCAAAGAGGGCGGCAAATGCCCACACAATGATATTCTTGAGACGGAACGCAGGGTCCATCAGCCGGATTCCCGCAGGGTGTCCCTGCCAGAGGACCTTTTCACCGGGGCGCAGGCGATCTTGCAATAACTGCTTCATAAACGTACTTCCTTTCTATCTGAGACTGTGATCGGATTCAAAACGCGCGGGCCTTCCCATCGGTCGGCGCGCGGGATTTGCACTATTCAAACGCCCTGCCCGCCTTGCGGAACTGGTCGGCGCTGGTGCTGTCACCGAGTCCTTCATAGGTTTCGGCGAGCATCCGGTAGAGCAGGGTGCTGTCGGGATGCCGGGAAAGCTCTCCCTTGAGGCGGTCGAGCGCCTCGCGGTAGCGGTGCGCGTCCAGAAGCTGCTGAATTTCCTCGCTGCCCGCGCGGCGTTCCTGCGCCTCGGCGGCAAGCTGGTTGAGCACGGCGCGCAGCCGGTCGGCGGTGAAGGGTTTCTGGAGGTAGGCGATTGAGCCGAGCTGGGTGCATTCGATGGCGTTTTTCACGGTGGGATAGGCGGTGATGATGATGACCGGGGTGGGAATCCCCCGCGCCCGGATGCGCCGCAGCACCTCGGTTCCGCTCAACTCAGGGAGCTTGATGTCGAGAAAGACGAGATGGTAGGCGCCGCCGCAGATTTTTTCGTAGCCCTCCTGTCCGTTTGATGCCGTTTCCACCTCGTAGCCCTCGAGCTCCAGACATTTGGTCAGCAGCAGCCGGATGTTTTTGGTATCGTCAACGACCAGCACGCGCTTCAAGCGCCTCACCTCCGTCCTGATAAATCGGCAGGGTAAAGAGAAACCGGCTTCCTTTCCTGACGTTGCTTTCGCACCAGATTTTTCCGCCGTGGGCGGTAATGATGGCGCGCGCAACCGCAAGGCCGAGGCCGCTGCCCCGCATCTCGATGTCATAGCTCGAAACCTGCACATATTTGTCAAAGATCCGCTCGAGATATTCCTCCGGGATGCCGGTGCCGGTGTCTGAAACGACAACGGTGACGAACTGCGGTCCGCCGCCGAAGGCTGAAACGGTGATGGTGTCACCGCGGCCGGTGTACTTTACCGCGTTGGAAAGCAGATTGTTCATCACCCAGGTAATCTTGGAAAAGTCGCCCCGCACATCGGGAAGCTGGTCCGGGCACCGTTCGACAATGGTGGTTCCGCCGCGCTCGGCCGCGGGAGTAAACTGCCGGATACATTCGGAGAACACCTCCGGCAGAGAGCACCGCTCGAAGCGGTAGACATTCTCAGCCGACTCGATGCGGGAAAGCTCAAGCAGGTCGGTCACCAGACTGCAAAGCCGCTGGCCATCCTCCCGCAGCGCCTCAAAGACCTCCTTCTGCTCGTCTGTCATATTGCCCAGCGCCCCCGATGAGAGCAGGTCAACGCCGATGACCATTGAAGTCAGGGGAGTCTTGAACTCATGGGAGATGGTGGCGATAAAATCCGACCGTTTGCGGTCGAGATCCTTGAGGGCGGTGATGTCGTAGAGGACGATGATGACCGCGTCGCCGGACGGTTCATCGTGGGCGAGAGGGGTGACCATCGCATTGTAAAACTTTGCCTCCTCCCCCGAGCCGAGCTGGATCACCCGTTCGGTATAGCTCTGGGAGCGGTAGGGAACCGCGGAAAAGGCGGAAAGCCCGCTCTGGGCAACAGCCTCCTGAAAATGGGACCCGCGCACCTCATCCATCTCGACCGAGAAAAGCCGGTCGAAGGACTGGTTGGTTAAGGTGATGCAGAAGCTGCCGTCGAGGATTGCCATCGGCTCGGTGATGCTTCGCACAATGGCCATGGTGCGGTTGCGCTCGGCCATCAGCTGGCCCATCGTGCTTTGTTCGAACTCCTGCAGGCGCTGGGTCATGTTGTTGAACTCCTGCGCCAGAGAGCCGAGCTCGTCGGAGGCCTGCACGCTGGTTTTGCGCCCCATGTTGCCCTGCCTCACCGCCTTGAGGTTCTGGGTGACCTCGTAAATGGGGCGGAACAGCTTGTCAGTGTAGATGCGGGCGGTGGTATAGGCGATGATGATGGTGACGAGAAAGGTGCCAAAGAGAAGGGCGGCCGCGTGGCGGACCACCTCGCTGGCCTCCTGCTTGCGGGCGAAGAGGGCGGCTTCGTTCGAGACGCGCAGCGAATGGATGTGCTCACGCACCTCCGCGGCCGCAGGGGTCAGCCGCTGCTGGTAATAGCGGTCCGCCCGGACGGAGGAAAGCGCGAGATATTCGGGAAACAGCGCGCAGTAACTGTCGTATGAAGCGATGATTCCCGAAATCATTTCCATCTCCTGCGGGAGGATGATGGTCCCGTATTCGGTCGCGCTCGCCTCACGAAACACCGCCGCCTGAGCCTCGAGGGTGGAAGCGGCATCCTGGGCGTCGCCGGTATGTAGATAGCTCAGCAGGGCGGCGTCCTGCGCATAAAGCGCTTCGTCCATCTGCCGCAGCCGCTGAATGCTGTTGTAGTTGGTGATGATCAGGCTGTCAACCGCACGGCTGATCTGGTACATATTGAAGAGGGAATAGATTCCCAACAGGGCGATCAGCAGCACCAGACTGCCGCAGAGCAGTGAAACCTTGCCCTTAAGAGACTTGATCATGGCAGGCACTCCTCTCCGCCCAGCCTGTGGGCTTCCCCTTCTTTGAGCAAAGTATAGCGGTTTTCTCAGGGACCTTCAACGAAAGATATGTTTTGACTTTGACACTTATCAGAAGGAATCGGGAGAATTTGAGATTTATTTTCTGAAATCAGCCTTAAATATATTATAAATCCGGAAATTTGATCGTTTATTGAAATTTTATGTTTTCTTGTCGGAATCTTTATACCTCTGCCGCGACAAAAGAGCCGCCCCGTTTCCGCCGAAGCGGAAGCGGGACGGCTGGTGTCTGTTGAGCGGTTACATCGTTTCGGGACTGTCGATCTTCATCATGAGAAGCACATTGCGGATGACCTGCCGGGTGGCAAGGCAGAGGGAGAGGCGCGCCCGCGTGAGGCCGGAGGCCGCCGCACCGGGCACGCTTCTTTTACAGCAAAAGAGCCGCCCCGTTTCCGCCGAAGCGGAAGCGGGACGGCTGGTGTCTGTTGAGCGGTTACATCGTTTCGGGACTGTCGATCTTCATCATGAGAAGCACATTGCGGATGACCTGCCGGGTGGCAAGGCAGAGGGAGAGCCGCGCATGCATGAGGCCGGAGGCCGCCGCACCGGGCACGCTTCTTTTACAGCAAAAGAGCCGCCCCGTTTCCGCCGAAGCGGAAGCGGGACGGCTGGTGTCTGTTGAGCGGTTACATCGTTTCGGGACTGTCGATCTTCATCATGAGAAGCACATTGCGGATGACCTGCCGGGTGGCAAGGCAGAGGGAGAGCCGCGCATGCATGAGATCGGCGTCGTCGCATTTGCAGCGGCAGGCGTTGTAGAATTTGTGGAAGCGGGTTGCCGTTTCGATGGCATAATGGGTCAGCCGCGCGGGATCGTAATTCTTCGCGGCCGCGACAATCTCCTCCGGGAAGGCGGCAAGCTCGCGCACCAGCTCCCGTTCGGCCGGGTCGGTCAGAAGCAGCAGCCGTTCAGCGGTGGGGGCCTCGGGGGAGATCCCCTCGGCGGCAAGGTTCTTGAGAATCGAGCAGACCCGGGCGTGCGCATACTGGACATAGTAAACCGGATTCTGGCTCGACTGTTCCACCGCGAGATCGAGGTCAAAATCGAGGGCGGTGCCCGGCTCCCGCATGTTGAAGAAGAAGCGGGCGGCGTCGATCGGCACCTCGTCGAGCAGATCGGAAAGGGTGATGGCATTGCCTGTGCGCTTGCTCATCCGCACCTGCTCGCCGCCGCGGGTAAGCCGCACCAGCTGCATCAGCACAATATCGAGCTTGTCCCCGCCGACCCCGAGCGCGTCGAGGGCGCACTTGAGGCGGGCGACATGGCCATGGTGGTCGGCGCCCCAGACATTGATGCACTTCTCATAGCCCCGATCGACAAATTTGTTCGCGTGATAGGCGATGTCGGCGGCAAAATAGGTCGGGAACCCGTTGGCTCGCACCAGAACGTCGTCCTTGAGTTCGAGCTGGTCGATCTGCTTTTGGGTTTTCCCCTGCTTCAGGAGCGCTTCGGTCTGCACCGCGGCGTTTTTATACCAGACGGCGCCATCCTTTTCATAGGTGTAGCCGCGCCGGGTCAGCTCTTCGACGGCGCGCATCACCGCGCCCGACTCGTGCAGGGTCGTCTCGGAAAACCAGTTGTCGAAGGTGATGCGGTAACGCCCGAGATCATCCTTCATCTTTTGGATGTTCTTGGGCAGGGCATAGGCAGACAGCACCTTCTTGCGTTCCTCGCTCGGAAGCGCAAGCAGGCTGTCGCCATGCTCGGCAATGTAGCGTTCCGCGTGGGCGGTGATGTCGGCGCCGTGGTAGCCGTCCTCCGGAAAGGGAACCGCCTCCTCACCCTGGAAATGCTGAAGGTAGCGGGCCTCGAGCGACTTGGCGAACTTCTCGATCTGGTTGCCCGCGTCGTTGATCAGAAACTCGCGGGTGCAGCGATAGCCGGCCCAGTCGAGCGCCGCGGCAAGCCCGTCGCCGATCGCGCCGCCCCGGGCGTTGCCCATATGCATCGGCCCGGTCGGATTGGCAGAGACAAATTCGACCATCACCTTTTTGCCCTCGCCGTAATCGGTGCGGCCGTAGGAATTCCCCTCGGAAAGCACCCGGGCCACAACGTCGGCAAACCACCTTTCTGAAACAAAAAGGTTGATGAAGCCGGGACCGGCGGCCTCGGCCCGTTCGAAATGACTTCCCTCAAGGTTCAGGTGGCTGATAATCGCGTCGGCAATCGCGCGGGGCGGGCGCCGGAAGGCGCGCGCCGACGCCATCGCGGCGTTGGTCGCAAAATCCCCGTGGGAGGGGTCGGCGGGCTGCTCGATCAAAAAGGCGGGCAGCGCCTGCTGGGGGGCGGGAAGCGAGCCGTCCGCGACCGCCGCGTCCACCGCCGCGCGGAGGATGGCCTCAAGCTCCTGGCTTGCCTGGCTGATGGGTCCGTATTTCATCTGTTTGCACTCTCCTGCATAGACTCCGGTTTCTGTCCCGCCGAAGGGACGGCGGGACAACGTCCTTTTATTCACTGCGGCGGATCGGACTTGCCGACCTCCACCTTGATAATCACCTGATGTTCGCTGGCCAGCGCGGTGTTGATATCCATCGCGTAGGAAAAATCAAGTTCTCCGCCGTCGTCGGTGAGGGTCGAGCGGATCTGCCGCCCGTTGATTCCGACGGTCAGCGCGCCGTAGCCGGTGTCGTAAAAGCACTGGTGGCGGCATCCGCCCTCGACGATGAGCTGGGTGCTGGCGGGGCCGCTGCGCTGCATCGTCACCCGGTTGGGCTCGACACGCAGGGTGGTGCGGTGGCCCTCAAAGCCGGTGGTCTCGCTTTCCTGATAGCTCAGCCAGTAGCTGTTGTTGCGCCGGTAGAATCGGCCGCAGGTCAGCAGCTCGACGACCTCCTGCTCCCCGTCGACCCTCTGGATTCCCTTGATTGAGATCATCGCGTCTTTTTTCAACGGTTCCTCTCCTTTTTCGCCTCGTGCTCCTCCAGCGCCAGCCCGATCAGCCGGGTGATCAGCCCGCTGTAGGTCATCCCCGAGGCGATCATCATTTTGGGGTACATGCTGATCGAGGTGAAGCCCGGCAGGGTGTTGATCTCGTTGAAGAGCACCGAACCGTCCTGTTTGACAAAGAAATCGACCCGCGACAGCCCCCGGCAGTCAAGCGCCCGGAATACCCGCACCGCAAGCTCCCGGACCCTGCCGGCGCTCTCCCGCGGGATCTGTGCCGGGATATAGAGCCGCGCGGTATCGGTCTTGTACTTGGTGTCGTAATCATAGAAGCCATCGGCCGTCACAATCTCGCCGGTGGTCGGAGCCTCCGGGTCGAGATTGCCGCAGACGGCGCATTCAACCTCCTGAGCGGTAATCAGCTCCTCAACGAGCGCCCGCCGGTCCTCCCGGAAGGCGACCGCGAGCGCCTCGCCGAGCGCGTGGGCGTCGTCGGCCCGGGAACAGCCGACCGACGAGCCGGAGTTCACCGGCTTGACAAAGCAGGGAAAGCCGAGACTCGCGGCCACCCGCGCGCAGGCCGCCCGCCGGTCCTCTTCCGCGCAGACCAGCTCCCAGCGGGCCATCGGCACCCCGATCCGTTCGGCGACGATGTGGGTGTAGACTTTATCGAAGGCCAGTGCCGACGAGGTCACCCGGCAGCCCACATAGGGCAGATTGGAAAGTTCCAGCAGTCCCTGAACCGCGCCGTCCTCACAGTTTTGGCCGTGCATCACCGGAAAAACCACATCCACCGGGATGATTCGTCCCTCCGCGGGGACAAGCACCCCTCCGGCCGAACGGTCCGGGGAAAGGATTGCGGGCACGGCGTCCTCCTGCCAGCGGTCGGCGGCAACCGGAGCCGGGTCCTCTCCGCGGCAGAGCAGCCAGCGTCCGTCGCGGGTCACCCCAAGGAGCAGCGGATCAAAGCGCTCACGGTCGAGATTTTCGATCACCGAGGTCGCCGAGCGCAGCGAAACCTCGTATTCGTTGGAAACCCCGCCGAATAAAATTAAAACAGTCTGCCTTTTCATTCTGATCACCTCATTAATAGCTTATTCTAGCATAAAACGCGGAATGACACAACCGGGAAGGCCGGGTTATTTTTGCTTCTCCGCCTCCGCATCAAAGGATTGTACTTTTTCCGCAAAGCCGCTATAATAAGAAACAATGGTTCTGTCAAAAAGCACAGCAGAAAGGAGAAAGAGGACATGCTTGCCGCCGTCAGCAGCTTTGGCCTTTCCGGCATCGACGCCTACCCGGTGACGGTGGAAGCCGATCTTTCCCGGGGACTGCCCGCCTTTGAAATTGTCGGCCTGCCGGACGCGGCAGTGAAGGAGGCGCGGGACCGCGTGCGCGCGGCGATGAAGAACACGGGGCTGGAATTTCCCACCGCGCGGATTGTTCTGAACCTCGCGCCCGCCGACCGAAAAAAGAGCGGAGCCGCCTACGATCTGGCGATTCTGCTGGCGATTCTCAGGGCGTCGGGCGCCCTCGGCGCGGATCTGTCCGGGGTGGGCGTCCTCGGGGAGCTTTCGCTCGGCGGAGAGCTGCGCCCCCTGCCGGGCGTACTGCCGATGGTGCTGGGGGCCGGCGCGCTCGGCCTGCGCGAGGTCATCGTCCCCTTTGACAACGCTCCCGAGGGGGCGGTCGCCCAGGACGTGGAGGTTTACGCGGCAAAGACGGTCGGCGAGGTGCTCGGGCACCTGAGCGGCGGGCGGCGGCTTCCCCGCTGCGGCGCCATCCCCTCCGGGCAGGCTCCGCTGCCGCCGGTTCCCGACTACGCCGACGTCAAGGGACAGGCGGAGGCCAAACGCGCCGTCACCGTCGCGGCCGCCGGAATGCACAACCTTCTGCTGCTTGGGCCGCCCGGCTCCGGCAAAAGCATGCTGGCCCGCCGTCTGCCCTCGATTCTGCCGCCGCCCGGCTACGCCGAACAGGTCGAAACCACCAAGCTGCATTCGGTTGCCGGGCTGCTGCCCCGCGGGGTCGGCCTGATGGCGCAGCGCCCCTTCCGCTCGCCGCACCACAGCATCTCGGCGGCGGGGATGGCGGGCGGCGGCGTCTCGCCCCGCCCCGGAGAGGTTTCGCTGGCCCACCACGGGGTGCTGTTTCTCGATGAGCTGCCGGAGTTTTCCCGCCCGGTGACCGAG
Source organism: Yanshouia hominis (assembly GCA_014385025.1). Taxonomy (GTDB): domain Bacteria; phylum Bacillota; class Clostridia; order Oscillospirales; family Ruminococcaceae; genus Yanshouia; species Yanshouia hominis. Next base: position 119,197 of record JACRTB010000007.1, read on the forward strand.
GGGCTGCGCCAGCCGCTCGAGGACGGCGCGGTCACCATCTCCCGCGTGGGCGCCCGGATCACCTATCCGAGCCGGTTCATGCTGGTCGCCGCGATGAACCCCTGCCCCTGCGGCTACTTTGGGCATCCGCAGAAGGCGTGCTCCTGCAAGCCCGCGGCCATCGAACGATATCTCGGCCGGATCAGCGGCCCGCTGCTCGACCGGATCGACATCCACCTTGAGGTCCCGGCGGTCGATTATGAGAGTCTCACCGCCCGCGCGCCGGGACGGTCCTCCGCCGAGATGCGCCGGGAGGTCGAAGCCGCCCGCGGCATTCAGCTCGCCCGGTTTTCGGAGCTTGGCGCGGAGGTTTTTTCGAATGCCGCCATCCCGCGCGCGCTGCTTGAGCGCTGCTGTCCCCTGACCGGGGAGGCCCGGCGGATGCTCCGCCTCGCCTTTGAACGGCTCGGCCTTTCGGCACGCGGCTACGACCGCATCCTGAAGGTGGCCCGCACCATCGCCGACCTCGACGGCAGTGAAAAAATCGAGAGCGCCCATATCGCGGAGGCGGTGCAGTACCGCTCCCTTGACCGAAAATACTGGAACCGATAAGGAGGCCCACCCATGAGTCCCATGACCTTCGAATATCAGATCAATATGCGTGAATACCACACCGCCGTATATTTTGGATTCGTCAACCGCTACCGCACCATGCTGCAAATTTTTCTCGTTGTCGCGGCGGTGGCGCTGCTCTGCGCCGCCGGCGGCTTCTTCGGGGTGATTCCGGTCATCCGGTTTCCCTCCTACATCTTTCTGGGGTATCTGGTCTGGCTGCTCATCCTGCTCGCTCAGGTCGAGCATGGAGTGCTCAAAATGACCAAGCTGCCGGAAAATCCGATCAACAGAACCCTCCGCCTGACCTTCGGCCGCGACCAGCTCAAGGTGGAAACGCCCTCGAACGCCGATAAGGCAGTGCACCAGATTGCCAATCTTTTCTTTGTGTTTGAGCTTTCAAACCTCTTTATGATTTATTTGGACCCCGCAAACACCATTTTGATTCCGGTCCGGGTCATGGACGGCGAGCAGCGCGCCGCGCTGCGTGAAAAGTTCCGCGACAGCCTGCACGACCGTTTCCAAACGCGGTTCGGGCAGATGAAGGCGCCCAAGATCCGACCGCTCACCGGGGGCAGACGCTTTTTCTGAGACGGCGATCCGGATTTCTTTTCCTGAATGGAACAAAAACGCGGGGGATGCCACGATATTCGTGGCATCCCCCGCGTTTTTGTTCCCATGGCTTTGACGGACAGAAGCACCGGCTTTGCTGGTGAGAAAAGGATTTCGCTTCAAGCCGCGGGCGAAGCGGGCAGCGGACAGCAAACTCCGGAATGCGGTGGGAGGTCGTCGGAACGGTGCCGGCCCGTTTATGGACGGCTCATGATGCGAATGAAAGAAATTTCGGCGTGTCTTGAGCCTCCTGCCGAATCATGCCCTTCCGGGACTGGCGCATACCGCGCGTTCAACGCGCGGTTATGATGTTCCGGCCGTTCTTCCGCCCGGCGGCGCCGACGCCGAGAATTGTTCGTTTTTTCAGCCGGTTTGTTCGCTGCGCCCGATGCTCCGGCGCCGCCGGTGCGGGCTGTCCGGCCTGCGGCAGAGCCTTCCGCGGCCTGCCGCCCGGAGCGGCCGCGCCCCCGGCTTCGGTTCCCCCGCGAAGCCGCCGGGGATTCCCCCCGCCCGCGGCCCTGTCGGAAACCTGCATCGTCCGCCCCTTTTCATTCGGAAACCGGTGGCCCTCCACATGTTTCATCCGCGCCGTCTTCCCGCAGCCTCTCCTGCCAAAGCTCGAACAGCGCCCCGATATCCTGCGCAAACTCCCGGTCGGTCTGCGTCTCATCTTTTTTCAGCTCCTCGAGCACCTCAAAGGTAAAGCCGCCGGGGCCGTGCCTCTTCCATGCGGCCGCCGCCGCGGGTTCCGGACAGGAACCCACCGACACCGAAAACGCAAAGCGGTTCTGCGAGCCGCGCAGATCGGTGGAGCCATGCAGCCAGCTTTCCCGCGCAGCGTCGCAGCGGATGCGGAACACCCCTCCCACGACGGTACGGCCGCGGTAGGCATCCTTCCACTCCTTTCTGGCAGAACACATGGCCTGTTTCCTCCCTTCATACTGTGGTCAAAATTATTGTAAAAGAAACTTCGGGAAAACGCAATCCACGCTCAGTGGAGAAACGCGAAACCCGTCACAATTTGCGATGGAAAATTCTTGAAATTTTGGAATAAAAATGGTATCTTATGAAATACGGGAAGGACAAGCCTTCTCACAGATTTCGGCAGGAGGGCGTTTCGATGGTATCCTTCCCACGCTTTGAATCGAACAGCAGAATCCGCAGGCTCGAGGTCGGTCTGATCGACCCCAACCCGGCCCAGCCGCGCAGGAGCTTCTCCCGGCAGTCCCTCGAGGAGCTGGCCGGGTCCATCCGGGCAAACGGGCTTCTCTCCCCCATCGCGGTGCGCCGGACCGGGGACCGCTATCAGCTCATTGCCGGGGAGAGGCGGCTGATGGCCTTCCGCCTGCTCGGGGAAAGCCATATCCCCGCGATCATCGAACAGGCCGACGACCAGCGCAGCGCGGCGCTGGCCATTGTCGAAAACCTTCAGCGGCAGCAGCTCAATTTTTATGAGGAGGCGCGGGCCATCGCTACCCTCATGGAATCCGGGCCGCTGACTCAGAAGCAGGCGGCGGAACAGCTCGGCCTCTCCCAGCCCGCCGTCGCCAACAAACTGCGGCTTCTGAAGCTGCCCGAGCCGGTCGCCCTTATGTTGATTGAGGCAGGTGCGGGCGAGCGGCACGCCCGGGCGCTGCTTCCGCTTGAGGGGGACCGGCTTCTCCGGGCCGCCCGGCAGGTAGCTGAGCGCCGCCTGAGCGTCGTTCAGACCGAACGCCTCGTTGAGGAGCTGCGGCGTGAACCGCAGCCGCGCAAGGGCGGACGGATCGTCGTGCTCAAGGATTTCCGCCTCTTCACCAATTCGATCGAGCGGGCAGTGGACCTGCTGCGGCAGGCCGGTGTGGGGGCAAAGGCCGAAAAATCCGAGGACGGCGACACCATCACCTATACTATCACCATTCCGAAGCAGGAGGTCCGGCGGCCCCCTCTTCACCCCTGCGATCAGACTCCGACTCTCCGGTCGGTGTTTTGATGATAGATACCCCGCTGATTGACACGAAGGAGGGCCGTCCTTTCAGGACGGCCCTCCTTCGTGCGTATCCCCGCTTCCGACCGCCGAACCCTTTCAATGAGTGCCCGCCGGTCGCCGCAGGCGGGCCGGCTCTCCGGCCTTCGCCTGGCGTTTGACCTTTTCTCCGGCAGCCCGGAAAGCATCCGCCGCCGCAGGCGGGGCCGCGCGCTTCTACTGCGGCGCGGCTCCGCAGAGCAGCAGCGCTGCCGCCGCCGCGAGGGCTTCCGGCAGCGCGGCCTCGTCGGGCAGATCGAGCGCCAGCTCGCAGGGCTCGACGGATTCTCCGTCGAGGGCGGACACCGTTCGCTGCAGCGAAATCATTGCCCGTTCCCCCTGCACGCTCGAAACAGTCACTGTATTTTTCGAACCGCGCCCCATGCTGATGACCTGCGTGGTAAGAATTCCCGGCGGCACCGGCAGTCCCTCTGCAATCAGCAGATGCGCCCGGCGGGCAAGCACCGTCTGACCGCATGGCTCGAGGCAGACGAGGATGCAGCCCTCCCCCAGCTCGATCCTCTGACCCGGGTGAGACGCTGCCACGATCAGCTCCGCGCCCGGACTGGCGGCGCATTCGCCGCGGGTGAAGAGCGAAACCCCCGTTCTTTCCCGCATCAGCGCCGCGATGCGCCCGGCGGCCGCGTCGCTCTCCGTTCCCGGCAGAACCACAACCATCGCCATGAAAATTCCCCCTTCGGCCGTTCGGAAACGTATTGTGCCCCACGTCCCCGTAAAACAGTAGTATTCTGCCCGGTTCGGACAGAAAAAAAGGGGCTGCAAAATTTACATCCGCAGCCCCTCTCCCTCAGCGGGAAAGCTTGTCAATAATTTTCATGACCTCATCGAGCTTTTCGTCGGCGTTCCCCGATTCAAGCGCCTCCCTGATGCAGCCATGCATATGGGCGCGCAGCACCTCGCGGTTGGCGGTCCGCAGAACCGCCTCGGTGGCCAGAAGTTGGTTCGACAGATCGATGCAGTAGCGGTCCTCCTCGACCATTCGCAGCATTCCGTCGATCTGGCCGCGTGCCGTTTTGAGCAGGCGGTTGATTTTGTCCTTGTCGGCTCTCATCGGTTTCTCCTCACCGGCCGAAAAGGCCTTTTTTCTCGGTGATGGCTCCCGGCTCAAACCCGGCGTCGGCAACGGCCTTGATGAGAACCGCGTCATCGACCTCGTGGGAAAGGGTGACGGCGGCGTTTTTTTTGGCGAGGTCCACCTTCGCGGATTCGACCCCGTCAATCTGCGAGAGAGCCTTTTCCACGGAAGCCTGGCAGTGCTGGCAGTGCATTCCCTCAACAGCGATGATCTTTTTCATTTGATTGTCCTCCTCAGTGTTGTTATCGTTGAAAGCCGGGCCCTGCCGCCCGGCATGGTCCGCGGTGGAAAGCGGCCGGAATCCGCGCAGCCGCAGCGCGTTGGTCACGACGCAGAAGGAGCTCAGGCTCATCGCCGCCGCTCCGAACATGGGGTTCAGGCGCAGCCCGAAAAGCGGGAAAAACGCTCCGGCCGCGAGCGGGATGCCGACGGCGTTATAAAAGAACGCCCAGAACAGGTTCATCCGAATGTTGCGGATTGTCGCGTGTGAAAGCCGGATGGCGGTCACCAGATCCCGCAGGTCGCTCTTAATGAGCACGAGATCGGCCGATTCGATCGCCACGTCGGTTCCGGCGCCGATCGCCGCGCCCACATCGGCGCGGGTGAGGGCGGGCGCGTCGTTGATGCCGTCCCCGACCATAACCACCCGCCTGCCCTGCTCCTGCAGGGCGCGGACCTCCCGCTCCTTGTCCTGCGGGAGCACCTCGGCCACCGCCCTTTCGATGGAAAGCCGGGTGCGGATCGCTTCGGCGGTGCGGCGATTGTCTCCGGTAAGCATGACCACTTCAAGTCCGAGGGCGCGCAGCGCGGCGATCGCCCCGGCGCTCGTCTCCCGCACCGGGTCGGCGGCCGCGATCACCCCGAGAAGTTTCCTCTCCTCCGCGAAGTAAAGCGGGGTCTTTCCCTCGGCGGCAAGCCGGTCGCAGGCTTCCCCGACGCGGGAAACGTCAACCCCCTGCTCCTGCATCAGTGCGAGATTGCCCGCCGCGCAGCGCCGTCCGCCGAGCAGGGCGGTTACGCCGCGGCCCGAAACAGCCTGAAATTCCGAGACCTCGGAGACTGCGATCCCCTCCTCCCGCGCCCGCTCGAGGATCGCCTCGGCCAGCGGGTGTTCGGAGGGAGCTTCCAGAGCGGCGGCAGCGGCCAGCAGGCGGGATTCCCCGCCCTCCCCGGCCGGAATCAGGTCGGTGACCCGCGGCCTGCCCTCGGTGATGGTTCCGGTTTTGTCGAGCACCACCGTATTAACGCTGTGCAGTGTCTCCAGCGCCTCGGCGGACTTGAACAGGATGCCGTATTCCGCCCCCTTGCCGGTGGCAACCATGATGGCCACCGGAGTGGCGAGACCGAGGGCGCATGGACAGGAGATGACCAGCACCGCGATGCCGGAGGAAATGGCAAACTCCGCCCCCTGTCCCAGAAAAAGCCAGACAAGTGTGGTGAGGAGCGCAATTCCGATGACCACCGGGACGAATACCCCGCTGATCCGGTCGGCCAGCTTGGCGATCGGCGCCTTCGAGCTGCCCGCCTCGTCCACCAGGCGGATAATCTGCGCCAGAGTGGTGTCGTCCCCGACCTTCCGCGCCTCAAAGCGGAAAAATCCGGTCTTGTTGATGGTGGCGGCGACCACCGAATCCCCCGGCTGTTTCTCGACGGGGATGCTTTCTCCGGTGATGGCCGACTCATCGACCGCCGACGAGCCCTCAAGAATCACCCCGTCAACCGGAATTCTCTGCCCCGGACGCACCACGACGGTGTCGCCGCGCTGCACCTCGGCCACCGGAATTTCCCGCTCCTCGCCGTTTTGCAGGATGGTCGCGGTTTTGGGCGCAAGATCCATCAGACGGGCGAGGGCTTCACCGGTGCGCCCCTTCGAGCGGGTTTCAAGAAATTTTCCGACGGTGATCAGCGCGAGGATCATGGCCGCCGACTCGAAATAGAGGTCCATGTGGTAGCGGTGCACCAGCTCCGCATCCCCCACTCCGAGCCCGTGGCCCATCCGGTAGATGGCAAAGACTCCGTAGACCAGCGCGGCGGAGGAGCCGATGGCGATGAGCGAATCCATATTCGGGGCGCGGTGCCAAAGCGAGCGGAAGCCCACCTCAAAAAAGCTGCGGTTGACATAGACGACCGGCAGCGCCAGCAGAAATTGGGTCATTGCATAGCCGACGCTGTTCTCATATCCCGCGAGAAAGCCGGGTAGCGGCAGTCCGACCATGTGCCCCATCGAGACGTACATCAGCGGAATCAAAAAGCCGATCGAAAGAATCAGCCGGCGCTTCATCGCGGCGAGCTGCTGCGCGACCAGAGAGCCGCCCTCCGGCGCGCTCTGCCGGTCCGCGGCCTTTTCTTCCCCCGTCGAGGCGCCGTAGCCCGCCGCCGTTACCGCCGCGGCGATTTCACCGCCGCCGGTTTTTTCGGGGTCGTAATCGACGGTCATCCGGTTGGCCAGCAGGCTGACCTCGACATGCTCCACCCCGGGAAGCTTTTTGACCGCGCGCTCTACATTGGCCGAACAGGCGGAGCAGGTCATCCCCGTCACCTGAAATGTCTGTTTCATAATCCTCCTCCTATCACCCCACCCCCGGGGGGGTATTCTTCGAAAACAGTATAGCGACTTTTCTGAAGAATTGCAAGGGGTTCGTGCTTATTTTGTCCCATGCGCATCAAAAAACAACGCCGGATGCGCAAAGTCTCAAGGGAGAGGTTTGCTTTATCCCGCGCACAAAACAGTGACGCATGCGCAAAGCTCCGGAAAAAGCAGCGCCCTGTTCCGCGCGCCAAAGGGCAATATCATAATACGTAAAACCTCGGGGGAAGCGGTTGCCGTGCCCCGCATATAAAAAAGCAACGCCGGATGCGCAAAGTCTCGAGGGAGAGGTTTATTTTATCCCGCGCACAAAACAGTGATGCATACGCAAAGCTCCGGAAAAAGCGGCGCCCTGCTCCGCGCGCCAAAGGGCAATATCATAATACGCAAAACCTCGGGGGAAGCGGCTACCGTGCCCCGTGCGTCCACGACAAAATGACGGCGGAAAAAGAGGCTTGCGCCGCCGCTGGACATCCCCCGGATTTTCGGGTAAAATTAGAAAAAAACATGACAGGAGGCTTTCGTATGCAGATCACCTTTCTTGGACACGCCTGCTTTGAGCTGTCCGACGGCGTTCACACCCTGCTGGTGGACCCCTACCTGACCGGAAACGCGCTGGCCGCCAAAACCACGGAGGAGGTCAACCCGGACTTCATCTTTGTGACCCATGCCCACGGCGATCACATTGGGGATACGGTGTCCATCGCAAAGCGCACCGGCGCGGTCGTTTATGCGGTGGTTGAGCTGGCTGACGGCCTGCTGGCCGGGCAGGGGATCAAAGCGGCCCGGGGCAATATCGGCGGCAGGCAGGCCACACCCTTCGGCAGCGTCAAATATCTGCCCGCGGCCCACGGCAGCGGCGTGCCGGGAGGCCTGGCCTGCGGTTACCTCTTTGAGATCGGCGGGAAAAAGATTTACCACGCGGGCGACACCGGGCTGATCGCGGATTTCTCGCTGCTTCGGGAAGAAAAGCTCGACGCGGCGCTGCTGCCGATCGGCGATTTCTATACGATGGGCCCGGAGGACGCGGCCCGCGCCGCCGGGATGATCGGCGCGGAACTGAGCATCCCGATGCACTATGACACCTTCCCGGTCATCCGTCAGGACCCCGAGCGTTTTCGGGCGCTGGCCGCCGCGCGGGGCTGCAAAGCTGCCGTTCTGCGGCCCGGCGAGAGCATCCGGCTCTGAGGCCGCCCGGTCCGGCAGGGGAAATCCGGTTTTCTGCATCTTCCGGCCGCTCAGGCAGCCAAAGGAGCCTGATGATGAAACATACTGCCCGCAGAAGCGGCCTGACCGCCGCTCTCCTTTTTATCGTTCTGGCAGTGCTGATGCTTGCCGCGCGGTGCTGTGCCCTCCCCGCCGCCCCCGCCGGGGAAAAGCGGATCACCGTCTCGGTGACCTACGCGGATGGCACGGCCGAGCATTTTGAGGTTTCCACCCGCGCGGACTGCCTGAAGGAAGCAGCCGAAGCGGTGCTGACCCTCGAGGGGGAGGAAACAGCCCATGGCTTTACCGTCTACGCCGTCAATGGGGCCGAGGCCGACTTCCGAAAGGGGGAAGCATACTGGGCCATCTACGCCGACGGCGCCTACGCCCAGTCGAGCGCCGACCGCCTGCCGGTTTTCGACGGCGGCTCCTATGCCTTCGTCTATGAAAGGCTCTGAGCGCGGGGTTTCCGGCGTCCGGCGCGCGCGGGAGATTGTCCGTCTGGGGCTCTGCGCCGCGCTGCTCTTTGTCCTGAAGGCGGCGCTGGCGCCGCTGCCGAACATCGAGGCGGTGACCCTTCTGGTCATCCTCTATACCCTCTGGTTCGGCCGCGGCGCCCTGCTAATTCTCTGCCTCTTCGTGACGCTGGAAGGGGCGGTCTACGGATTTCACCTCTGGTGGATCGCCTACCTGTATGTATGGGCGGTCCTCTGGCTCGCGGTGACGCTGGCGGGCCACCGGGAGAGAAGCACCCTCTTTTGGGCGGCGCTGGGTGGAATCTTCGGCCTGAGCTTCGGCTTCCTTTGCTCGTTTCCTTATCTGGCGGCCGGGGGAATCCACACGATGCTCGGCTGGTGGGCCGCGGGAATTCCCTTCGACCTGATTCACGGTTTCGCCAACTTCGCGCTGATCCTCGTCCTCTTTTCCCCGCTCGATTCTCTTTGGAAAAGGGTCAACGGCCCGAAAACGAAATAGGGTCATGCCCTTCCCGGCCGCGCGCGGCTTTGTCGTCCATCGTGCGGCACCGTCTCCCGCCGATATCATGACCGTTCGAGGGAACGGGCGGGACTTCCCGCGCGCCCAAGCGCGGCGGCATTCCGAGCGTCCTGCCGAACAAAGAGGGGGCGGACCTGTCCGCCGGTCAGTGTTGTCCAAGTGGGGACGTGCCTTCCCATGCATATCCCCGGCCCATTGACAAGGGGGAAGAGTGTGCCCGAGCGCGCCGCTCCCCCGGCCGCGCGCGGCTTTGTCGTCCATCGTGCGGCACCGTCTCCCGCCGATATCATGACCGTTCGAGGGAACGGGCGGGACTTCCCGCGCGCCCAAGCGCGGCGGCATTCCGAGCGTCCTGCCGAACAAAGAGGGGGCGGACCTGTCCGCCGGTCAGTGTTGTCCAAGTGGGGACGTGCCTTCCCATGCATATCCCCGGCCCATTGACAAGGGGGAAGCGCGCCCGGGAGACCGGCGCCGAAAACACTTGCCCAAAGAGGGCGTCCGCAGTATGCGGACGCCCTCTTCTGCGTTTTGGACTCATGGCCTTCTGCTTTTCTTTTTCCCGCCTTGGGAGGTGCGCGTCCGGCCCGCTGCCGCATGCGGATTGGTTCCCGGCTGAGTCCAGACCGCGGGGCGGGGACCGGCCGGCGGCCGGATCAGACATTCCTTTCCGAAGCCGATCAAATCCTCGCGGCCCGCCCGCTCGAGCGCTTCCTTGACCAGTGCGTAGTTTTTGGGGCTGCGGTACTGGATCAGCGCCCGCTGCATCGCCTTCTCATGGGGATTGGTCGGCACGTAGACCGGCTTCATGGTGCGCGGATCAAGGCCCGTGTAATACATCGCGGTTGAGATGGTCGAGGGGGTGGGGTAAAAATCCTGCACCTGCTCGGGCATATAGCCGAGGTCGCGCAGGTATTCCGCCAGCGCCACCGCATCCTTCAGGGTGGAGCCGGGATGGCTGGACATCAGATAGGGCACGACGTACTGCTTTTTCCCCATCTCCTGATTAAGACGGCGGTATTTTTCCAGAAAGCGGCGGTAAACCGAATTGGGGGGCTTGCCCATCATCGAGAGCACCGGGTCGGAGATGTGCTCGGGCGCGACCTTGAGCTGTCCCGAAACGTGATGGCGCACCAGCTCACGCAGAAAGGTATCGTCCTTATCGCAAAGCAGGTAATCGAACCGGATTCCGCTGCGGACAAACACCTTCTTGACGCCGGGAATTGCCCGCAGCCTCCGCAGCAGCGTCAGGTAATCCCGATGATCGACGAAGAGGTTTTTGCAGGGGGTGGGGAACAGGCACTGCCGCTGAGGGCAGACCCCCTTTTCGAGCTGCTTTTGACAGCTCGGATGCCGGAAATTGGCGGTCGGTCCGCCCACGTCGTGGATATAACCCTTAAAATCCTTCTCCCGGGTCATCCGCTCCGCCTCCGCCGCGATGGAGTCGTGGCTGCGGACCTGGACGATCCGGCCCTGATGAAAGGTCAGGGCGCAGAAGCTGCATCCGCCGAAGCAGCCCCGGTTGGAGGTCAGGCTGAAGCGGACCTCTCCGATCGCGGCGACCCCGCCCATCGCCTCATAGGAGGGGTGGGCGTCCCGTTGGTAGGGCAGGGCGTAAACCCGGTCCATCTCATCGGTGGAAAGCGGCTTCTGAGGCGGATTCTGTACGATAAAGCAGCCTTCGCCGTAGGGTTCCGCCAGACGTTTGGCGGAAAACGGGTCGGTGTTGCAGTATTGGGTATAAAAGCTCTCGGCATACCGTTTCCGGTCGGACAGCAGCGCCTCGTAGGACGGCAGCATCAGGCAGTCATACACCTGATCGAGGCTCTGTGCGCGGTAAACCGTCCCGTCCACGAAGGTGATATCTTTGATATCCAGTCCGCCCGCAAGGGCGTCGGCCTCCTGAACGACGCTGCGCTCCCCCATGCCGTACATCAGCAGATCGGCCTGACTGTCAAGCAGAATCGACCGTTTGAGCGAATCGGACCAATAATCGTAATGCGCCAGCCTGCGGAGGCTGGCCTCGATCCCGCCGATCAGCACCGGCTTGCGGGGAAAGCTTTGGCGGATCAGGTTGCAGTAAACAACGGTCGCATAGTCGGGACGCCTGCCCATCACGCCGCCCGGGGTAAAGGCGTCGGACGGCCTGCGCCGCTTGGAGACGGTGTAATGGTTTACCATTGAATCCATATTCCCGCCGGTCACAAGGAAAGCGAGCCGGGGCTCGCCCAGCGCCAGAATGCTTTCCGGGCACCTCCAGTCCGGCTGGGAGATGATTCCCACCCGGTAGCCCGCGTTTTCCAGCACGCGGGAAATGATGGCATGTCCGAAGGAGGGGTGGTCCACATAGGCATCCCCGATCACATAGACAAAGTCGCACCGGTCCCAGCCGCGTTTCTCCATATCGGCCCTTGAAATCGGCAGAAAATCCTGCCCCATTGCGCCACCCCGCTTTCTTATCGCTGTTCCAGTATATCAGATGACGCTCCGGTTGTCGATACGGGGCGGCGGAATCTCCAACAGAGGGGCGGACGTATGGGCTGTTTCCTCCCGTTTCGCTGCGGGATCGTTTTTGGCGAATATTTCCCGGCGGAGAGGCGGGCTGGCGTCGTGCCCTTCAGGGCTGGTGCGAACTGTACCTTCCGCGCGGTTTGGCCCCGGCGGGGAATACCCTGTTCGGTTCAAAACTGCTTTTTACCAGTCAGATAGCTCATCAGCTCATAGGCATGCGGCAGGAAGCGCCCCGTTTCCCGGGCGGACTTCTCGCAGTAACGGACGGGGGTTCCCTTGGCGTCGCTGCTGCGCAGGATCGCAAAGGGGATGGGGGTGCGGGTGTGGGTGCGCACGGCAATGGGGGTGGGGTGGTCCGGCATCACCATAACGGCCCACTCCTCGCCGCAGCCGTCGAGCCAGCGCAGCACCGGGCCGACAATCTGCTCGTCGATCTGCTCAATGCTCCAGATTTTTTCTTTGAGCTGCGCCTGATGGCCGCACTCATCGGGAGCCTCGACGTGGATATAGACAAAATCGCAGTCGGTCGAGAGCGCCTGAATCGCGGCTTCGCCCTTGCCCTTGAAGTTGGTGTGGAAATTTCCGGTTGCGCCCTCCACGGGGATGCTGCGCAGCCCCATCGAGAGGCCGATGCCGTGCAGCAGGTCGACCGCCGAGATCATCCCGCCGCGCACGCCGTAGAGTGTTTCAAACGGCTCCAGCCCGGGCCGGGTGCCCTCGCCCCAGAACCAGACGCAGAGGGCGGGATTTTTGCCCGCCGCGCGGCGGGCGGCGTTGACCGGATGATCCCGGAATGCCTCGAGGGAATAGCGCATCATTTCCAGCAGCAGCGGCGCGTTCTCCCCCTCGGGGAGATGGCCTCGAACCGGACGGTTGGTGATGTCGTGCGGCGGGGTCTTGGTTCCGCCGGTTTTCGCATTGCGCAGCACCAGACAGTGGCGATAGCTCACACCGGGATAAAATTCAACCTTGTTGCTGCCGAATTTTTCCTGCATCACGGCGATGAGCTGGGCGGCCTCCCCGCTCGAAATTTCCCCCGCGCTGTAGTCGAGCATCGTCTTATCCTCGAGCGCGGCCTCATCCGAAAGGGTGACGAGGTTGCAGCGGTAGGTCACGTCGTCCGGTCCGAGCTTAACCCCCAGGCTGACCGCTTCAAGCGGGGAACGCCCGGTATAGCAGCCGGCGGGATCGACGCCGATTGCCGAAAGGTTCGCCACATCGCTGCCGGCAGGCATGTCCTGCGGAATGGTAACCGCCATTCCCATCACGCCGTCCGAAGCGATCCGGTCCATGTTGGGGTGGCGCGCGGCTTCCAGCGGAGTGCCGCCTTTCAGCTCCTCAAGGGGTTCGTCGGCCATTCCGTCCCCCAGAAACACGACATATTTCAAAACAGTTTCCTCCCTGTCAAAAAAATAGGCGCTTAAAAACAAGAACCTTTCCCATCATACTCTACTTTTCGCCTTTTCTCAACCGGATTGAGGAAATTTTTCGCTTTATGGCGGACGGTTGTTCCTTGCGAAGGACAATGCTTATCAAAATGTTCGCACGGCAGAACAGGCCCAAGAAAAGCGGAGGATGCGCCGGTCCGGAAATTGGGCCGAAGCGAACCGTTTAGTCGGCGAAACATCATACATCAGCCAGAGACGGAAGGGAGCAAACCGCTCAACAAGTGAAATATCACATATTGCCCCAGAGATGGGATAAAGTGGGCCGCTTGACGGGCGGGCATCACATACTGTTCCGGAGTGGGGCCGAAGCGGGGCGTTTAGCTGGCGAAACATCACGCGCCGGTTCAGGGAAGAGGGGCGAAGTTCAGCCGGAAGTCCTCGCGCCATTCATCCCGGGATGGGTTGCCCTCGCAGCGGAAAATCCTCCCCTGCCGCAGCAGACAGACAACCGACCAGACGGTATCGGCCCCGAGGCTGCGGTCATACTGGCAGAGGAATCCGAATTTGCCTGAAAGCAGGTCTTTGGCAAAGGAAAGATTGTACCGCGTCCGGGATTGGAGCGCCGCGCGCGCAACCCGGTAACGCAGCCCCGACTGAAGATCGTCGGCGCATGGGCAGCGGTATTCACGCATCCCGGCGGAATGAAAGTCGTTGGTGGCTGCGACGAAGCGTTCACCGGGCCTTGGGATGATGATCTCGAAGCGCTCGGCGTTGCATTCCACCACTGCCATTCCGCCATGGCGGTCGGCGAGGGTGATCGTCTGCGAGGAGGAGATGGTAAACTCCCGCAGCGCCCCGATCGCCTCCCGGACGGTTTTGCAGTGCTCGAGCAGATAGCGCACCAGCATCCCGGCGTTGAGGCCGGGCTTTTTCACCACCGGCCAGAGAAAGGTCAGGCCCGCCGCAAGGCCGAATTCGTTGACGCCGTCCTCGATCTGGACAGGAGCGGTGCTGTTGCCGACAAAGGCATGCTTTCCGCTGATGGTATAGTGGAAGCTCGCATCATACGGCTCGAACATGGTGAGGAAATCGCTGTTGCGCCCGAAGATCACTTCCCCTCCCTCTCCTTGGGCGGCGAAGCAGGTGCAGCCCTGAAAGGGAGGGAAATTGTAGATGCCGAAGAGGAAGGCGGCAAGATCGGAGAAGGGCATTTTCAGCCCGTCGGCCAGCCCGCGGATTTCCGCGAGCAGGGAAGGATACTCCGCGGCACAGATCCGTGCCGATTTTTCGCCGAAGTCCCGCTTCTCCGCGCTCAGGGCGGGAAGGTGCGCCTGCCCGGGGGAAAGACCGTCCGCGCGCAGCGCGCGTCCGAGCGCGGCTCCCGCGTCATAGGGGTCCGCGCCTGTGCTGTAATGATTCATGATTGCTCTCCTTTTTTGTGTTTTGAGAGCGGGCCCGGCTCCTGTTTTGAGCATAAAGCAATAAAAATTTAATGTCAAGCGCTCCGGAAAAAGACCGCGCGCGGCTTCCCGAGAGGGAAGCCGCGCGCGCTTTGCGAACGGGGACGGTTATTTTTTTTGGATTTCCGACTTACCGCCCATATACATCCGCAGCGGCTCGGGGATGGCGATGCTGCCGTCCGCGCGCAGGTTGTTCTCCAGAAAGGCGATCAGCATGCGGGGCGGAGCGACGACCGTGTTGTTGAGGGTGTGGGCGAAGTAGTTGCCCTTTTCCTTGTTCCTGACCCGGATGCCGAGACGGCGGGCCTGCGCGTCGCCGAGATTGGAGCAGCTTCCCACCTCGAAGTATTTCTTTTGGCGGGGGCTCCAGGCCTCGACGTCAAGGCTCTTGACCTTGAGATCGGCAAGATCGCCGGAGCAGCACTCCAGAGTGCGCACCGGGATATCGAGCGAGCGGAAAAAGTCCACGGTGTTCTGCCAGAGTTTGTCAAACCATTTCGGGCTTTCATCAGGATGGCAGACGACGATCATCTCCTGCTTCTCAAACTGGTGGATGCGGTAGACGCCGCGCTCCTCGATGCCGTGGGCGCCGACCTCCTTGCGGAAGCAGGGGGAATAGCTGGTCAGCGTCTGGGGCAGTTCGGATTCATCCAGGAAGGTGTCGATGAATTTGCCGATCATCGAGTGCTCGCTGGTGCCGATGAGGTAGAGGTCCTCCCCCTCGATCTTATACATCATGTTTTCCATCTCGGCGAAGCTCATGACGCCGGTCACCACGTTGCTGCGGATCATGAACGGCGGGATGTAGTAGGTGAATCCCCGGTCGATCATAAAATCCCGCGCGTAGGAGAGAATCGCCGAATGCAGCCGGGCGATATCTCCCTTGAGGTAGTAGAAGCCGTTGCCGCTGGTGCGGCGGGCGCTGTCGAGGTCGATGCCGTCGAGCCGCTCCATGATATCGACATGGTAGGGCACCTCGAAATCGGGGACCGCCGGCTCGCCGAAGCGCTCGATCTCCACATTTTCGCTGTCATCCCTGCCGATCGGAACCGAGGGGTCGATGAGGTTGGGGATCACCAGCATCCGCTCGCGGATTTCCCCTTCGAGCTTTTCCTCGAGGGACTCCAGCTCCTCAAGCTCCCGGTTGATGGCGGCCACCTGCGCTTTGGTGCGCTCGGCCTCCTCCTTCTGGCCCTTGGCCATCAGTCCTCCGATCTGCTTGCTGATCGAATTGCGCTGGCCGCGCAGCTCGTCGCAGCGGGTCTTGGCGTCGCGGTACTGCTTATCCTTCTCGACAACCTCATCGACAAGGACAAGCTTCTGATCCTGGAATTTCTTTTTGATGTTCTCCTTGACCAGATCGGGATTGGTTCTCAGCAGTTTGATGTCTAGCATGACACGTCCTCCTTTTTATCGCTGCGGAAAGATCGCGGACGGCGAAAGAAAATCCCCCCGTCCCATGCGTCATGGGACGGAAGGATTCCGCGTTGCCACCCAAATTGCCGGGGGAGCTTCCCCGGCCTCTCGAACGCGCGGTAACGGGCGCGGCCCGCCGGCTCTTCGCCGGTGGCTCCGAAAGCGGAACGGAAAGCCCCCCACGCCGGTTTCCACCGCACACCGGCTCTCTGAAAATGGTCCGGGCAGACCGCTTCTTTCTTCACTGCCAACCTGATATTCTGTTGGAATACCCGATTATTATACCCCTTTCCGGGCGCGTTTACAAGGGGGATTGCCGGATGTGCGGCAAAAATTCTTCTCTTTTTCAGGAGGTTTCCTGCCGGAGCATCGCCTTGGCCGCTGCGCGGAGGCGCTGGGGGCTGGTTCCCGATCCGCCCGCCTTGGTGCCCTGCGGCATCGCCCGGCCATCACGCGGAGGCGCTGGGGGCCTTTGGATGGCGTTGATGGGCCGTTTTGGCCCGCACATCCGGGTGCTTCCGCTGTATGCAGCCGAACAGAGGCTTCGGATCTGTGTCCTCGGCGGACTCTGGCGTTGGGAGACGGAGGTTCGGCTCGTGGAGCGGGACCTCCAGAGAATTGCGCCCAACGGCGCGGCACAGACCTTCCGGAAAGGGAAATGAGCCGGGAACAATATCCCGGCTCATGATACGGATTATTTAGTAAAATATCGGATTCCATGCGGCTTTTTCGTAATCCACGAACGATACAGGCGAAAAGCGTTCGCCGTTTCGTGGAGGAGAGCCTTCAGCGAGTTTTCCTCCGGGATTGTAGGGATTTTCTGCGAACTGAAGCCGCGCCAGAGGGCATACGGAACATCGAACAGGAAGCAGGCCACGCAAAACATCAGGAACACATAAGCGATTCCTGCAGCCGGAATCAGGACGAAATAGCCCCAAAATCCATCAAAAAGGCCATCGAAAAGGCTGAACATACCGCCACCTCCGCATCCGCATCGTTTCTTTAATTTTAGTATATCAAACTTCAGTTCAAATGCAAGGGGGGTGAAAACAGGCTGGGGACATGTCCCGGCTCATGATTGTATGAAGAAAACCACTCGCCAAGCGAGTGGTTTTCTTCATACAATCAAACCGCGGCGCCCCCGCCGGTTCCGGCAGGAGGGCGCCGCGGTTTGAGAACAGGTTGTGCGCGGGCCGGCTTCAAATGTGTCAGCCGTTTTCCTTCTCGAAGGCGCGCATATAGTCAACCAGCAGCTCCACGCCCTCATAGGGCATATTGTTATAGATCGAAGCGCGCATTCCGCCGAGCACCCGGTGGCCCTTGAGGGTCAGCAGCCCGCGTTCGGCGGCGCCGGCCACAAACTTGGCGTCGAGATCGGGGGAATCGGTGCGGAAAATCACGTTCATCATCGAACGGCAGTCCGGACGCGCGCCCGCGATGTAGAAGGCGCTCTCATCGAGGAAGCCGTAGAGCAGGTCCGCCTTCTTTTTGTTGCGGCGGGCCATTTCGTCAACGCCGCCGATCGACTGGAGATATTCAAGGACCAGCATGGTGACATAGATGCTCCAGCAGTTGGGGGTGTTATACATTGAATCCTTGTCGGCCATGAGCTTGTAATTGAGCATGAGAGGGGTTTCCGCGGCCGGCTCATGGAGAAGGTCGTCGCGGATGATCACGATCGCCATGCCCGCGGGGGCAAGATTTTTCTGCACACCCGCATAGAGCACCCCGAACCTGGAGACGTCGATCGGTTCCGAGAGGATGCAGCTCGAGATATCGGCCACCAGCGGCACCTTTCCCGTCTTGGGGATGTAAGGAAATTTGGTGCCGTAAATGGTGTTGTTCATGCAGATATGAACATAGTCCGCCTGCGGATCAAGGGTCAGCTCCTCCTGCAGGGGAGTGTGGTCGAAGGCGGTCGCCTCACTGCTGCCGGCAATGTTGACCTTGATGAACTTTGCGGCCTCCTTGGAAGCAATGGTGGAAAAATTGCCGGAACGGACGTAATCGGCCGCTCCGTTGCAGCGCAGGTTGATCGGCAGAGCGGCGAACTGGAGCGAGGCGCCGCCCTGCATAAAGAGCACCTTATAGTTCTCCGGAATCTCCATGACCTCGCGCAGCAGGGTCTCCGCCCGTTTGGAAATCGCAATAAAGGGCTTGGAACGGTGGCTCATCTCCATCACGCTCATGCCGGTGCCGTTGTAATTGAGCATCTCATCGCGGCAGCGTTCCAGCACCGGGACGGGCAGCATCGAGGGGCCCGCCGAAAAGTTATAAACTCGGTCATACTGGTTCATGATAGTTCCTCCTTCAGGCAATGCGGCGGTAGGCCGCCATCTTATACCTATTCAATATACGGCAATCCGCGGGTCAAAGCAAGTGGAATCAAAGATTTTCCCTGCAAAAGTTGGGAAAAATCCTTCCGTCTCCTTGCCGCGCTGGAGAAAAGCCGTGTGTATTTCCCTTGCGCCGGGCGCCCGGATGGCTTATAATAAAGCCGTAATCCAACAGGGAGGAAAATGCGCATGAAACTTTCACCCGCCGAGCTTGCCCGGGTCGAGGGCTATCTGAACGAACGCCGCGGCGATATGGTTGACACCCTCTGCCGTCTTGTCTCGATTCCGAGCGTGAGCCGCGACGACCCCGACCCCGCGCATCCCTTCGGTCCCGGATGCCGCGCGGCCCTCGATGAGATGCAGAAGATCTGCGCCGAAAAGGGACTTGTGATGGTCAATCACGAGAATTACTGCGGCAGCGTCCGCTATGGGGACGGAGAGGAAGAGCTGGGCGTTTTTTCTCATCTCGACGTGGTTCCCGCCGGAACCGGCTGGACGGGCGATCCCTTTCTTCCGGTGGTGGAGAACGGTTTTGTCCGCGGACGCGGCGCGATCGACAACAAGGCGGGCGCGGTGGTCGGCCTTTACGCCGTCGAGTGCCTGAGGGCGCTGGGAATCCGGCTGCGGCATGCGGTCCGGCTTTTTTACGGATGCAGCGAGGAGGACATGATGAACGACGTCCTCTACTATGGGGAGAAGGTCGGCTGGCCGAAATTTTCCCTGATTCCGGACGCGGTGTTCCCGGCCGCCTTTGCCGAAAAGGGCATCTGCGCCGGGTATCTCACCTCCGGCCCCGTCGCGCGGGAGATCCGATCGCTTCGGGCGGGGACCGTCACCAACGCGGTGGCGGGGGACTGCGTGCTGACCCTCGCGCCCGAGCACTTTGCGGCAGTGCACGCCTGCCGGACCGAGCGGGTCCGGGTGACCTTTGAAAACAACGAAACGGTGGTGCGGGCTTTTGGCCTGGCGGCCCACGCCTCCCGGCCGCAGCAGTCGGTCAATGCCATCGCCCTCGCCTTTGATGTTCTGCTCGCCGCCGGTATCCTCCGCGGGGAGGAGCGAGGGCTGATTTCCTTCTGGGCCAGGTGCCTGCACGATTTTTACGGCGGGGAGCTGGGAATCGCGCTGGACCGGGGGGAATACGGGGAGCTGACCATCATCGGCGGCACCGCCTCGCTGGAGGACGGCTGCTTCCGGTTCGGCTTCAACTGCCGCTATCCCGCGGGGGATTCCTGTGAACGGATCGTGCCGCGGCTTGACGCGGTGTGCGGGGCGCACGGTCTTTCCCTCGCCGTCGAGGAGGGGGTTGACGGCTTCTGCATGAGTCCCGACCACCCGCTCGTGACCGCGCTGACCGCTCTCGCCAACGAGCTGACCGGTGAGCAGCGGGCGCCCTATCTGATGAATGGGGCGACCTATTGCCGCGATATCCCCAATTCAATCCCATTCGGTCCCGAGATGGATCAGGATGCCCCGGCCTTTCCGGTCGGAAAGGGGGGAATCCATCAGGCGGACGAATCGATGTCGATCGACGAGCTGGTGCGGGCGGTGAAGATCTATGTCGCGGCTCTCGTCGAGCTGGACGCTCTGATTCAATAAAATTTGATACAAATTGCAATTTTAAGACTGTAAATTACAAAAAGGAGAAATGGAAATGAAACAGATCATCGCATCCAGCAGTGCGCCCGGTGCAATCGGCCCGTATTCTCAGGCGGTCAGGGCGGGGAATTCCTTGTATATTTCGGGTCAGATTCCGATCGACCCCGCCACCGGTGAGTTTGCCGGGAATGACATTGTCACCCAGACCCGCCAGTCCCTGAAAAACATCGGGGAAATTCTCAAGGCCGCCGGCATGGATTACGGCGACGTGGTCAAAACCACCGTCCTGCTCCAAAGCATCGGGGATTTTGCCGAGATGAACCGCGAATATGCCAAGTTTTTTGAAACCGACTGCCCGGCCCGCGCCGCCTTTGAAGTCGGCGCGCTGCCCAAGGGCGCGCTCGTCGAAATCGAAGCGGTTGCCTACAAAGAGTAATATTTTGTTGAAAAAATCCGTCCCGGTATCTCCGGGGCGGATTTTTTACCAAGAGAACGGGAGCGGAACTTTTCGAGCCCTGCTTTGAGGCCGGGTCAATACAGACACTTCACCCATCGCAGCACAAAGCGGTTCTTTTTGCTTTCGGTGCGGTCGATCTGGTCAAGCAGATCATCGACCAGCGCCTCTGCCTCCGTCCGTTCCTCGCCGGTCAGCCAGTGGGGGCTGAAGGCGGCCTTTTCAAAGAGCTCGGTCATCCGGCCGAGGGAATCGCCCCATTGAGCGCCCCATTTCTCTCCGGCGGGCGCGGTGAGCTTCCGAATCGATCCGGCGGGGTCGGGCAGGCCGACCGCCGGGAGCAGCTTGAGGAGAAACGCGGTCATGTTGCAGACCGCCTGATTCGGGTCCTCGACCGCAAAGGAGCGCTCCCGGCGGGAAATCAGCCAATAGCGGCGCGCCAGCCAGAGGAAGAGAGCGAGCAGCAGCACCCAAAGCGGGAGAAGCCAGAAAAGGACGGCGGCCAGCGGATTGGCCTGCTCGGCCGGCGGATCGGCGGGCGGGTCCTCCTCATCGGGGGGCGGAGGCTCATCCTGCCCGCCTCCGGCGGAGGCCTCGGGCGGAATGCCGCTGCTTACCGCCTGCTGGTAGCCGGGGATTACGTCAAAGGGAAGCCAGCCCACCCCGTCGTGGTAGTATTCGGCCCATGCCGAGGCGTTGCCGGAGGGAACATATACAACGTCGCCCGGCTCCACTCCCTCGAGATCCACCGAGGTGACAAGGTAGCCCTCGACATAGCGGGCGGGAATGCCGCAGTAGCGCAGCATCAGCACCGCGGCCGAGGCGTACTGCGCCGCGTTGGCGCTCTGCCGCTCATAAAGGGTTTGGATCAGGCTCCCTTCTCCGTCAAAGCCCTTGGCGCGGGTCGAAAAACCGAGCTTCGAGTTCAGCACCGAAAAGATGGTCGATTTTGCGTCGGTATAGCCGCGGTGGGTTTGTCCGGGGACGCCGGCTTCTCCGAGATCGGGGGCAAGCTGCTCGCGCTCGATATCGGGAAGTCCGGTGTAATTTTCATAAACAAAATGGCGGTAGCGCGCCTCCTCGGTCAGATACTTCGAAAGAGCGGCGGAAGGGGCGTCCTTCTGTTGGTCGAACAGGGAGACGACCGCATCGGCCTTGGAAAAATCCTCTGGGAGGATGGAAAACTCGTATTCAGCCTGCCCGCTCCAGCCGGGGCTGCGGAGCAAAGCCTCGGTGGTTCGGTCCGCGTCGAGCAGGCCGCCGGTTTTGACGTCGGCCAGGCCGTAGGGGGCGTAGACCGCCGACCGGCAGGCCGAGATGTTTTTAACGGTCATCCGGTTGGCGCGCCCCTCATCGTAATAGCCGAGCGCCTCCGCCAGAGAACCGAGCTGTGTCTGGGGATAAAAGCCGTTCTGATGGAGCCGGTAAAAAAGACTGTTGTATCCGGCAACGGCATTGCGGTCGAGCGCCTCCCACCCGGAGCCGGTGAAGCGCTGGCCGACATAGCCGCGCAGGTGCATCGGATAGGGCGCTTCAAAGGTGATTTCGAGCGCGTCCTTCATCGAGAGGCGGTCGCCGGGCCGGCTCAGGTCGCCTTCCGGAAGGCCGGGCAGCATCTCTCCCTCGTAGCGCAGCGAGTGAATGACCGAACGGACCGCTCCGCCGCCCCGGGAAAAGAACCCGTCGAGCTTTTCCTGCGGGGAGCCGAGCGACACCAGCAGCAGGGAGCCGGCCAGCAGCGCAAAGGCCATCACCCCGGCCGCGGGCAGCAGAATGACGCCGCGGTCGGGCGCGCCGCCCCTGGCCGAAAGAGCGCGGCAGACAAGCAGCATGGAGGCAAGGCAGAGCAGCAGCGTCCAGACGCCGCCGGTATCGATGACCTCAAGCGGTCCGAGCACCGCGGCCAGCACCAGCAGCAGAGCGGCCGGCTGCCAGAGGGCGCGGCGCACCATCACGCAGCAGAACAGAGAAAGAAGAAGCGCGAAGGGAATCAGAAAAAGAGTGGTGCAGACGAGAAATTCCTCCGGCTCAACGGTTACGATATAACGCGGCTCGATGCGGGAGAATTCCGCAGCAAAGAGCTGCTGGATCTGGTTGACCGCGATCACCAGACCGTTGCGGGAGCGCTCGGCGGTGAAGGCCCAGAGCAGCACCGAACCGGCGCCCAGGCCGCCGGCCGCGGCATATTTCATTTTTTTGGTGATCTGCGGCAGCGGCAGGACAAAATGGAAGGCGGCGATCGCCGCCAGACCGACCGCCGCCATCAGCGCGCCCGCCGCGGGAAGCGCGAAAAGCCGCAGAAAGGAGCCGCCGCAGCCGAGAAAGAGCAGCACCGAAAGCAGCGCGCAGCCCGCCGCGTCCGGCAGCCCCGGAACGGGGGCGCTTTTGGGCGGCACGACCTTGAGCTGGATGGATCGGCTGTTTTGGGGCTTGGGCTGGGAATTGCCGCGGGGCCCGCGCGGAAACCACGCCGGGAAGGACAGCTTCATGGCCTGTCCCTCCTTTCTGATCAGACTATGAGATTCCCGAGCTCGTCGGGATAGGTCTTCGGATGAAACCAGATCAGGGTGTCGCTGGGAGTATCGTCCTCCCCCTTGGGACGGTCGGTGCAGCAAAGGACGGTCGTCCGCCGGTCCCCGGGAGGCGGGGAGAGCGGGCGGCCGACGCAGACCGCGAAGATGCGGGAATATTCGGGCGCAAGAAAAAGCTCTCCCGCCTGCTCGGTGCCGGGAATCCGCTCGCCGTGTCCCGAGAGGGCGCCCGGCAGCGACATGGTCAGGTCATCGATGTTCTGCACCGTCCGCCGTTCGATCGGGCCGTCGCCCGTTTCCCACGCGACGGTATGGACGATCCCCTCGTCGAGCAGCGCCTGCGAGAGGGAAACCGCCGCTTCGGCGGCGGCGTCGAAGCAGGCGGGATGAGGGGAGCTGCCCGCGGGACGGCGCAGGTCGAACAGCAGAAGCAGCGAACGCTTGATGGGGCGTCCCGGCTCCCGGATCATCAGGTTATCATATTTGGTGGTCAGCTTCCAGTGAATCTGCCGCAGCGCGTCCCCTTCGCGGTATTCCCGGATCTGATGAACCTCGCTGACATCCTCGCCCGCGCGGGCGGGATCGTATTCCTCGCTCTCCTCAAGGGAGAGGTTCAGAAAGCCGGTCAGCAGCCGCAGCGGGAAGGTGTTGGGCAGCACCGTTGTGATGGCCCGTCCCTTTGCCGCGACCGGAAAGGAGATCAGCCCGAAAAAATCAGCCGCCCGCACCCGCCCGGTTGAGAGCAGAATCTGTCCGCAGTGGCGCGAGCCGATCGAGAGGCTTACCTGCCTGGACGAAAAAGGGGGCAGCGAAACGGCGACCAGTCGGGTAAACTGCTCGCCGGTCAGCCGGTTTTCGAGGGTCATGTGGCAGCGCAGCTGCATCAGCGGGAAGGGACTGTCGTTTTTGACCGAAAGCTCCGCCGAAACGCCGCGGCGCTTGGGCGCAAGCTCCCGGGAGGAAAGGCGAAGGCTGATCCGCCGGGAGGCGAGACAGCTCACCGCCGCCGAGGCCGCGAGCAGCAGCGGCAGCAGCACCAGCAGGGCGCGCAGCGCCGTGGAACCGCCGAAGAGGCAGAGAAGCAGAATCGAGGCGAGCCAAATCGGCCAGAGCCAGAGCGGTGAGATCATCGGCGCGAGCCTCTGCCCGACGACCCCGAGACGGGGGCGGCGGTTTTTTCAAGAATTTCAGCGAGCAGGTCGGCGGCCGACCGTTCGGCAAGCCGGGCCTTGGAGCTGAGCAGCAGCCGGTGGGAGCCAACCTCCGGAAAGACATAGGAGACATCTTCCGGCACGACATAATCCCGGCCCATGACAAAGGCGCGGGCTTTGGCCATCCGGCAGACGGCGAGCGCCGCGCGGGGGGAAAGCCCGAGCTGGATCGCCGGGTGGCTGCGCGAGGCCTGCGCGAGCCGGGTGATATATTCATAGATGGAGTCGGCCACAAAAATTTCGTCGGTCTGGCGCTTCATGGCGGTCAGCTCGGCGGCGTTGGTCACCGGGCGCAGGGTGTCAAGCGGGTTTGCGGTCTGCCGGTCCCGCAGGATGTTGACCTGGCTTTCAAAATCGGGGTAGCCCATCGTCAGCCGGATCATGAAGCGGTCAAGCTGGGCGGGAGGAAGCACCTGTGTACCCGCCGATCCCACCGGATTCTGGGTCGCAATGACGATGAAGGGCTGCGGCACCGGGCGGGTGACCCCGTCGAGGGTGATGTGCCCTTCCTCCATCACCTCCAGCAGCGCCGATTGGGTTTTGCTTGAGGTGCGGTTGATTTCATCCGCCAGCAGCAGATTGGTCATCGCCGCCCCCGGCTTGTAGGCGAGCGCCCCGCCCGCCTTGTCGTAGACCGAAAAGCCGATCACGTCCGAGGGCATGCTGTCCGAGGTAAACTGCATCCGCTTCGAGTGGATGCCCAGCGTTTTGGCGAAGGCCAGCGCAAGGGTGGTCTTGCCCACGCCGGGGACGTCCTCCAGCAGAATGTGCCCTCCCGAAAGGATCGCCATCAGCACCTTGGCAAGGATTTCGTCCTTGCCGATGATCACCGTCTGGACCTGCCGGAGAATTTCGTTGCATTTACTTGCCATTCCTGTGCTCCTTACCGTCCCCCGCGCGCGGCGGAAAAACCGCTTTGATCCCGGCCCGCCGTGACTGGGCGGGCCGGGATCTCAGCCTCGCGGGAAATTTCGTGTGATTTAATGCCGGTCGTCGTCATCCGGGAAGTCGTTGTCGTCGTCGTACTCATCGTACTGGCTGTAGCCGTCATCCTGTCGCTTCACCTTGTTCTGATAGAGAACAAAGCCGACCGCGCCGCCTGCCGCGAGCAGGCCGACGATGACAAGCACCCATACCAGAGCCGAGCCACCCTTCTTCGGGCCGTCGCTGTCATCCGCGTCGGTATCGACGTCGACCACCTCTTCCGGCTCGCTCGAGGGGTCCTCCTCCGGCGCGCTGGATTCCTCCTCAGGCTCGCTCGCCTCTTCAGAGGAAGAGGACGAGGAGGACTGGCTGGAAGAAGATGATGAGCTTGCCTGCGACGAGCTGGAGGGCGGATTATAGGTGGGGGTGGAGGAACTGCTGCTGGGGGTCGTCGGTGCGGGGACAACCACCAGATCGCCGGAGCCGGTGCTGCTCGAGGAGCTGCCCGAACCGGAGGATGGACGGCTCGACGAGGTTCCGTTGATCGACGAGAGGAAGCTGTTGCTCAGACGTTCGCTTGAGAGGAAATAGCGGCCGAGGGTGCGGGTCTTGATCGCGTAGGCATCCTCGGAGCTGTCCCACTCGGCGCTGACGCGCGCGACATCGCCGTCCTCATCGACCGAGTAAACATAGTAGTTGTCCTCACCGTCCGAAGGAGCGAGGTAAAGGGTGCCGGTGCGGTTGAAGGTGGCATAGTTGCCGTTGAAGAAATCCACATAGGCGTCGGGATATTCATCCAGAATATCGTCATAGAGGTCCTCGTCGGGATCGGTGGTCATGCCCAGCGTAATGCTCCCCTGTCCGACGGTGTTGACGACGAAGGAGCTGTCGGGGTCGGCCTCGAATTCGAAGATGAATTCGCTGTCCTGTTCAAAGCCGTCGCCCTTCTTGAAGATGGCGGCCTTCTCGGGGATGACCCCCTCGCCCACGTCGGTGTCGCTCGAGGACTTGTAACCGATTTCAATGGCGAGGTCGAGCACCACATCTTCAAAGCGGTTCTCGCGGTCGCCCTTGGTCTGCTTGACGGTGATCTCGCCGAACACGTCGCGGGAATCGGTGGACGAGCGTTCGTTGACCTTGATCGCCACGCAGTAAATATAGCTCATGGCGCTGCTGGTCGCGCCGGTCGGGGCGTCGGCCACGCGGATCTTTTTGATGGTGGGATTTCCGAGATAGCGGCCGCTGTTCTCTTCCCAGCTTGCCTTGGCGGAGGCGTCGCCCGCGGCGGACGACTCATAGACGTAGCGGTAGCGGTTGTTTTTCAGGTCATCATATGTCTTCTTGGCGGTTTCCATCTTTGTTTTCGCGGTGGATTCCGCTGTCTGCGCATCGGTGTAGGTCTTTTTCGCCGCTTCCAGTTCCTTCAGGGCGGCGTCCATTTTGGCCTTTGCCTCGGTGGCGCTGGCGGCGTTGTTCAGGTTGTCCTGAGCCTTTTTCAGCGTTTCCTTCGCTTTTGTGACATTGTCCGCGGCGGTTGTCACCGCCTGCTGTTTGCTGGAAACGGCGGCGTCGGCCTTGTCCTTGCGGCTTTGTGCGTCGGTTACCGCCTGAGCAAGATCGCTGTTGGTCTTCTGCGCATCGGCATAGGCCTTCTGCGCGGCGGCATAGGCGCTTTCCTTCGAGGCGTAGGCGCCGTTTTTATAGGCGTCACGGTCTCCGACCGCCTTCTGCCAGGCGTCATAGGCCGTCTTAATTGCTTCGCCGGTGTCGGCCGGCGAGTAAGCGTCGTAAGCGGCCTTGGCGCTGGTGACCAGCCCCTCCAAGCGGGTCAGCTCGGCAGATGCCGTATCAAACTGGCCCTTGGCGGTGTCCTGCGCTGATTTCAGGCTGTCAAGGGTCGCCTGCGGGACGGCGTTCGCCGTCTGCTTCGCCTTTGCGTCGGTCAGGGCGGCCGCCGCGTTGGTCTGCTCGGTTTTCGCGGCGGTCAGCTCTCCGTCGGCCTTGGTTTTGGCGGTTTCGGCCTCGGTCACCTTGTTCTGCGCGTCGGTGACCGCCTTTTCCAGAGCTGTGGTATCCCCGTTGGCGGCCTCATAGGCGGCCTTGGCTGTATTGTATGCCGTCTGCTTCTGCTCCTGGGCGGTCTTTGCCGTTTTTGTGGCTTCCTGCGCCGTACCATAGGCTTTGTCGGCCGCGGCGTAGGCGGTATAGGCGTCATCGATACCGCTTGCCCCGCCGTTTAAAAGCGGGAAATACATCGTCTCCCCGTAGGGAACGCGGCTGACCGAGCCGGACAGATCAAGCCGGCCGTCATCGTCCTCGATGTAGGCGACCTGCGAGACGTCGGCAACCTTGTAGGTGGCCTCCGCCGCCGAGACCGGAACGGCCAAAGCGGAGAGCATCGCGGCAGAGAGCAGCAATGCAAAGAAACGTTTCATACAAATTCCCTCCTGTAATCGATATCGTCCCGCCCCACGACGGATCAAAGCGCCCCTGCCGGGAATTCTTTGGGACGCGGGGATCACCAATATCCTCCATTGTATCACATTCCGTCCTCTTCGCCTAGAAGCAAAAGTGAATTTTATGCGCAACAGGGGCCCGGCATTCCTATCCATAAGGTGTCATCCGAGGGAGACTTTTCTTGCCTGTGCTGAAAATTTTTCATAAAAAGTCCCCGCCGGGAAGCATCCTTGCTTCCCGGCGGGGCGGAAAAGGTCAGGGGCCGGAGATTAACGGCGGAAATCCCGGTCGTCGTAATCGTCGTCCTCGTCGTACTCTTCCTCATCGTAGTCGTCGTAATCGTCGCCACGACGGCGGGAGCGGCCCGAACGGGGCGCCGAACGCCGGCGCTTCTTCGAGGAGCCCGCGCGCGAAGCGTAGAGAACGAAGCCGGCCGCGGCGGCGACGGCGAGCAGAGCGACAATGATCAGCACCCAGATAAAGGCGCCGAGGCCGCTCTTCTCAGGAGCGTCGGAATCGTCCGGTTCGGTATCGACGTCGATAATTTCCTCCGGTTCAGATTCCGGTTCCTCCGGTTCGGATTCCGGCTCGGAGCTTTCTTCCTCCGGTTCGGAGCTGCTTTCCGGCTCAGAGGAGGAGGGCGTCGAGGAGGAAGGAGGCGGCGTGGAGGAGGGGCGGGGCGCGGTGCTCGACGAAACGGGCTGGGTGGTGCTGGAAGCGGGCGCGGTGGAGGAGGGCGGGGGAACCACCACCAGCTCTCCGGAGCCGCCCTCGGAGCCGGACGACGAGGAAGCGGACGAGCTTCCCGAAGAGCTGCTCGTGGTGCTCAGCTTCTCGTCCGAGAGGACGTAGCGCCCGAGGATATTGGTGCGGATGGCATAGCATTCCTCATATTCGTCCCACTCGGCGTCCACCCGCGAGAGCCTGCCCTTGCTGTCGATGGCGTAGACATAATAATCGCCTTCGTCGCCCGAGGGGCCCGGCAGATAGAGGGTGCCGGTGCGGTTGAACTGGGCGTAGTTGCCGTTGTAGAAATAGAGGTCGGCGGTGGGATATTCATCGCCGATGTCGTCGTCGAAGTCGATATCCATGCCGAGGACGATCGTTCCCTGGCCGTTGGTGTTGACCACGAAGGAGGCGTTGGACTCGGCCGCAAATTCAAAGGTGTAGTCGGATTCCTCTTCAAAGCCGTCGCGCTTCGAGAAGGAGGCGGGCTTGATCGGGATAATTCCCTCGCCCTCGCTCTTGCTCGCGGAGACATAGCCCAGCTCAATCGCAACGTCAAAGGCGATTTCGTCGAAGCGGTACTCCTTGTCGCCGGTCGTCTGCTTGAGGGTTACCCGGCCGAAGAGGTCCTGATCCTTGGTGGCGCTCTTCTGCTCGGTCTCGATGGCGAGAAAATAGATCAGCCGGTTGCCGCTGACACCCGAAAGATATTTTTCGCTGTCCGCGGAAACGCGCTTGCGGAGAACCTCGACCTTGCCGACATAGGAGCCGTTTTCCTCCCATTTGTCGCTGACCTTGATCTTTTCCACCTTCTTGGAGTCCGCGACATGGCTGCTGTTCTCTTTCAGCGGGAAATAGGCGGTTTCGCCGTAGGGCACGTTGTCGGCCGCGCGGGTCAGATCGACGTAGCCGTCGTCATCCACCAGATAAAAGCTGTCTGAAATGCCGGTGATTGCGTTTTCTCCCTCCGCAGAGGCAAAGACCGCGGTGGAAGCCATCATTGCCAGCGCCAGCAATCCTGCGAGAATACGTTTCATGAGGATACTCCTTCCTGAGTTTGATCGCGTCCCCGGCGGGGCCGCCCCATTCGGGTTAGAATAAGGATATTGTACCATATCGTAGCGAAAATGCAAGAAACTCATGAAAAAAGGTGCGAAAATTGACAATTTGGAGAGAAAACGGTACCAATTTCGTAACCAATTCCGAAAATTCCGGGAAAGGGAGGCATAAAATGTTCCGAAAAAAGGAAAGAGGCGCGCCGCATCCGCGGCACGCCTCCGGAAATCCGAATTAAGCGGTCATCAATTTGTCCAGTTTGAAAGCCTTGAGGGCGTCCTGACTGAAGGAGATTCCGAGGCCGTCGGCCGCGGCCAGCAGCTTTTCGTTGTATTCATCCTGCTTCATCAGCGGGAGCATCGAGAGCTTGGCCGACTGATAGGCGCTTTCATCCTCCATCAGACCGCGGCGCTCAAACAGGACGCCGTAGTTGTCGTCCTCATAGGTTTCGGACACGTTCAACGTGTCGTTGGCAAAGATCTGGTCGCGCAGCGCCTGCGGATAGTTGGTGTTCCCGCGGTAGACCAGGGAAATCTGCTCTTCTTCGACAAGCGGGCCGTGGGTGTGGGCGTTTCCGCTGTCGAGGGCGCCGTGAATCGCTTCATCCTGGGCCACAATCAGGTCGAAGAGCGGTTCCCCCGCCTTGGAACGCTCAAAATAGGATTCGATCAGCTCCTGCTGCGCGGCGGCGCCCGCCTCGTCAAAAGCGGCGCCGGCCGCCTGATCGTAGGTCTTGGAGAGGACCAGCATCAGGACGCGGCGGTAATTTTCTTCATAGAAAGCGCGGTAATCCTCTTCGCTGACGGCAAATTCCCCGCCCTCGCCATAGTAGGCCGAAAAAACAAGCTGGGATTTGGCGGCGTTGAGGTTGATCGCTTCGACCGAGGAATAGCCGATGCCCGCCTTTTCCATGCGTTCGCTTTCACTTTCCCAGGACTGGCGCAGCCCCTGCGTCGCGGCAGCCGCAGTCTCCGGGTCGAGGGTGAGGCCGAGACGGTCAAATTCGCTCTCAACTGCGACAAAGATGCGGGTCAGCTCGGCAGCGCGGTTGTTGATCCAGTCGGCGGCCTTGGCCCCGTCGATTTCCTGCTCCAAAACATTCTTCGACATGTCGGGCACCTTGTAATAGGCTTCGTTGAGCGCGGTGAGCTGATGGGCGATATAGACCCCCGCGGGAACCTCCCCGCCGGAATAGGTCGCGGCAATACGGGTCTTTTCGCCGAAGGTACAGCCCGAAACCGAGCAGACCGCCAGCGCCGCAGCCAGGACAAGCGCCGCAAAGCGTTTGGTGTTCATGATTAACTTCCTCCTTAAACGTTGGTGCAACGGCATCTATTATACCCCTTCGCCGGTGGAAAGTCCAGAAAAAGATCAGTGCGCCGTAAAATCCGCACCGCAAAAGTGCCCTTCCTCCCACGCGCGGCAGAAGAAAGGGCACTCGTTTTGAAAAAGGGTGGGACGGAGTTCAGACTATAAGCCCGCATGAGGATGGAGAAAGGGCGGTCACCCCGGAAAAACGGGACGGGGTTCAGACGATAGCCCGCATCAGAATGGAGAAAGGGCGGTCACCCCGGAAAAACGGGACGGGGTTCAGACGATAAGCCCGCATGAGGATGGAGAAAAGGCGGTCACCCCGGAAAACCGGGATGGGATTCAGACGATAGCCCGCATCAGAATGGAGAAAGGGCGGTCACCCCGGAAAAGCCGGGACGGGGTTTGGGCATATGGCCCGCCCGAGGGCGGGAGGAAGGATGACCGACCCGGTGATGCAGGGCCGTTACAGCAGGGCGGGGTCGTAGACGGCGCGCGAGCCTCCGACGAATTTGGGACGGGTGCGGGCGCAGGAAATGGAGGCTTCTCCGATTTTGCGCACCGAGAGCCGCACCGGCACCGCCACCGGACGCAGGTGCATTCCGATCAGCGTCTGCCCGATGTCGATTCCCGCCGCCGCGCAGCCGATTCGTTCGACCGCCGCCGGATGCCGGAAGGCCGCCCAGGCCGCGGTGGCAAAGGAGCCTCCCGCCTTGGGCTGCGGCACGACGTTGACCCGGTCGAGACGGTAGGCGCGCAGGGCCTCCTCCTCCACGATCAGCGCCCGGTTGAGGTGCTCGCAGCACTGGGCCGCGAGAAAGATCTCCGCATCGCGCAGCACCGGCAGAATCCCGTCGAGCACCGCCTTGGCAATTTCGGGGCTGGAGTGGGAACCGATCTTTTCGCCGCCGACCTCGCTCGAGGAGCAGCCGACCACAAAGAGATCGCCGGGGGAAAGCTTCGCCGCACCGAGCAGCTCGGTAACGGCGGCGCGCGCCTGTTCGGTTAATTGAATGAGTTCCATCGTCAGAGCGCCTCCTTATTTGAACCGCCGGATATAGCCGCGGTATTCGTCGCGGGTGAAGGGGGGCGTATAGCGGCTGATCGCCCCGCGGGCCAGCGCGGCGTTTTCCTTCAGCAGATGGTAGGCGGTCAGCGCCATCATCTTTGAGGGCACGACCAGCGCCTTTTCGGGATCAACCACCGCAAAGTCGCTGCTGTGCAGGCTCCCCCGCGTCCCGCTGTGGGTAAAGTTGAGAACCGGCATCACCTGTGCGAGATCTCCCACATCGGTTGAGGCGTAGTTTTGCACCGCGGCATCCGCTTTTTCAACCGAAAATCCCGGCCCGAAAGCGGCGCGGACCGTTTCGGCGGCCAGCAGCTGCGCCGGATCGGCGGGAATGAAGGGCCCGGGCAGGTAACCCTGCCAGGTTTCCGTCTCGGCCTTCGCGCCGACGGCGTAGGCGGTCCCCTCGAAAGCGCGGTCGAATTTGGCGGAAACCGCCTCGAGCGCATCAAGGTTGGCGGCGCGCACCATCCCTTCGACGGTGACGTTGGCCGGAACGACGTTGATTGCGTCGCCTCCGTGGGTAATGTTGGTGTGAATCCGCACGCAGTCGCGTTCCCGGAACCCCTCGCGGATCAGCCCGATCGCCGAAAGGCCGAGGGTCGCGGCCGAGAGGGCGTTGACGCCGTTGTGGGGCGCGGCCGCGGCGTGGGCCGCTTTGCCCACCAGCCGGACCGTTTTGGTGAAGGAACCGGTCGAACAGTTGTTGCCGACCAGCAGGTCGGCCGCGGAATCGACCATGTGGACATGAGTGGTCAGGGCAAGATCGATGTCATCGAATTCTCCGAGACAGAGCAGTTCCGACTTGCCGGAGCAGCGGCTGATCTTTCCCTCGGCGGTGAGCCGCACCCGGCGCTCGATCGGGACATATTCCTCGGCGGGGACAAGGAAAAACACCACCCGCCCCTGAATGGAGCGCGCCACCTCGGGGTCGGCAAAGGCCGCCGCCGCGCCGAGCACCGCGTTGAGCTGGGCGTGGTGGCCGCAGGCGTGGGAAATTCCGCCGGCCGCGGCATTGGCCTGCGGGTGGGTTGGACAGAGGATTCCGTCAAGTTCGCCGATTACGGCGACCGCCGGGCCGTCCCCGTTCCCGATTTCGGCCCGCAGGCCGGTGACGGCGAGGCCCTCCCGGACGGTGTAGCCGAAGCCGCGCAGCCATTGGGCCGCGCGCCGCGCGGTGTTGAATTCCTCATAGCCGGTTTCGGCCGAACGGTAGGTTTCCTCCCCGAAGGAGAGAAGCGCCCCGCGCTTTGCATCAATCTGTTCCAGAATCCGTGCTTCGATATGATCCATACTGCATTCCTCCTGATTCTTACTGCAAAACGGAATAGCCCTCGGGCAGTGCGATGGTTTTGGCGGGGATATTGCCGGAGACAGCTTTGATTTTCAGAATCATCTCAGCGAGCTGCTCATCCTCGAGGGTGCGGGTCATTCCCGCCAGCCTTCCCTCTTCGTCAAAGAAAAAACGGACGGTGTCCCCCTGCTGATCATACTGCTCATATCGCAGCGTCTCGCCGTCAAAGGAGCCTTCTCCCCGTTCCTCAAAGGAGAGGTAGGAAAAATCGGTGTCGAAGCCGCCCGACATCTCGGCCGGATCGACCTTGGCACAGGTTTTGGAGGTATCGTTGACCAGCCAGGTCGTTCCGTCCAGCGTCACGACCCGCATGGTGGTCAGCGCGCCCGACATTTCGCTGGTCGTTTTGACCGCCGAATTTCCCTTGTCCACCGCGATGGTGACGGCGTTTTCCAGCCGGAGTCCCTCGATTTCGATGATCGAGATGCCGTCGATATAGTAGGCGCCGCCCATGAGCTGCTTGGCGATGGATTCAGAGAGGAGCGGCTCCTCCTCCGGCTCGCTCTGCGTCTGCGATTCCCCGGCGGGCTCGGCCGCGGAGACGGCCGCCGGACCGCCGGAGGAGGGGAACGGCGGAGAAAAAACGGAGGGGTCCCGGGAGCAGGCGGCGAGGCAGAGCGCCGCCAGAAGGGCCGGGAGAAGAGCGGTAAGCCGTTTGTTCTGCAACATGGGAGGCCTCCTGTGCTTTTTCCTTATCATAGCACAGGAAGGACAGAAATTCAAAGGGATTCGGAGGTTTGGCGCCTCTGCGGAAAAATTTCAAGAGCCGGACGCATCCCGAGACGGAAGTCTTCGGAGAAGGCAAACTCCGGCCCGATGGCGTTCGGGGAGCTTGGCAGGCCGCATGTTGCCCCGCAAAGTTCCCGCCTGCCGCCGGAAAGCCCATCGGGAAGCCGCGTTTTTGCGCCGCGGCCGACTCCTTGGCCTCGCGGCGGCCCGGAAATTTTCAGATTTCCCGAAGCACGGCCGGGCAGAGACGGACGTGAAAAAACTGATGAATCGCTGTCGGCATGAAAACCCCTCCTTCATCCGCAGACGGCGGGCTTTACTCCCGCCGCGAGGGTGACCCAGTGGGCGGCGGCGCATTGACCGTCCGCAGACGGCGGGCTTTACTCCCGCCGCGAGGGTGACCCAGTGGGCGGCGGCGCATTGACCGTCCGCAGACGGCGGGTTTTACTCCCGCTGTGCGGCCGACCTGGTGAACAGCGGCGCATCGACCGTCCGCAGACGGCGGGGTTATGCGGCCGATTCGGGGGACGGCCTCGCGCGGACGGAGAGTGCTGTGGGCACGTCCATGCGGGCTTCATGAGGGGAAAGCCGGAAAATGGCGCGCTTTTCCCTTGCCCTTTTTTTCGTTTCCCGTTACAATAGAAGAAACCGTCTGAAAGGAAGGAACAAGAATGAAACCCTCCAAAGTATATTTCAGCGACCTGCGGGCGCTGCCCGGAACCAACCTGCTCATCAAGCTGCAAAAGCTCGCCGTCGCGGCGGGACTCGACAATCTGCCGCTCGACAAACGCTTTGCGGCGATTAAAATCCACTTCGGGGAGCCGGGCAACCTCTCCTACCTGCGGCCAAACTACGCCAAGGTGCTTGCGGATGCGATCCGCGAGCGGGGCGGAAAGCCCTTTGTCACCGACTGCAACACCCTCTATGCCGGACGGCGCAAGGATGCTCTCGAGCATATCGACAGCGCCTTCGAGAACGGCTATACCCCTTATTCCTGCGGATGCCATGTCATCATTGCGGATGGGCTTAAGGGTACCGACGACGTTGAGGTGCCGGTTGCGGGCGGCGAATATGTCAAAAATGCCAAGATCGGCCGCGCCATCATGGACGCCGACGTGATCATTTCACTCAACCACTTCAAGGGACATGAGCAGACCGGCTTCGGCGGCGCGATTAAGAACATCGGAATGGGATGCGGTTCCCGCGCCGGAAAGATGGAGCAGCACAGCTGCGGCAAGCCATACATCAAAACGGATAAATGTGTTGGCTGCCGCTTCTGCGCCAAACAGTGCGCCCACGGGGCGATCCGCTTCAGGGAGGATCATAAGGCCTCGATCGACGAGAGCTGCTGCGTCGGCTGCGGCCGCTGCATCGGGGTTTGCGCTCATAACGCCGTTTCTCCGCGCAACGATGCCGCGCCCGCCGAGCTCTGCAAGCGGATGGCCGAGTACGCCAAGGCGGTGCTTGACGGGAGGCCCCAGCTGCACATCAGTCTGGTGATCGACGTTTCCCCCTACTGCGACTGCCACGGGGAAAACGATCTGGCGGTGATTCCCAACGTGGGGATGTTTGCTTCCACCGACCCGGTGGCCCTCGATCAGGCCTGCGCCGACGCATGCAACGCGATGCCCGTCATTCCGGGAAGCCTGCTCGACGAGCACCTGCACGACGAGGCATGCCGGGGCGGCGATCATTTCCACACCATCTCGCCCAATACCGACTGGGAGGTTTGCCTCGCTCACGCCGAGAAGCTCGGAGTCGGCACCCGTTGCTATGAGCTGGTTACCGTCAAGTAAATTCCGCGCGGAAAACGCCCCCTGTCCACGACAGGGGGCGTTTGGGGGTCCGCAGGAGGACGGCGTTCAGATGACCATTCCGCCGTTGACCCCCAGCACCTGACCGGTGACAAAGGAGGCGCGGGCGGTAAAGTACCAGATCGCATCCGCGGCTTCTTCGGGGGAGCCGATTGCGCCGAGCGGAGTTTCCTCACGCAGGGCGGAGAAATCCGCTTCGCTTAGGCTCCGGTTCATGTCGGTGGATATGACGCCCGGCGCGACGCAGTTGACCCGCACGCCGGAGGGCCCGACCTCTTTGGCAAGGGCGCGGGTCAGGCCGATGACCGCCGCCTTGCTCGCCGAATAGGCCGCCTCGCAGGAGCCGCCCGTCTGCCCCCACATCGAGGAGAGGGTTACGATGCTGCCCTGCTGCCGCCGGATCATGCCGGGAAGAGCGGCGCGGCAGCAAAGGAAAGCCGAACGGACATTGACCGCGAAGAGACGGTCCCAGTCCTCGAGGGAAAGGTCGGTCAGCAGTCCCTGCGGCAGAGCGATCCCGGCGTTGAGCACCAGCCCGTCGAGATGGCCGAGGGTCTGCTCGGCAGACCGGACGAGCGATTCACACCCGGCGGGGTCCGCCAGGTCGGCGCGGATGGCGGTGACTCCCGGCAGGCGGACGCAGAGCCGGCGCGTCTCCTCTTCGGCATGCAGCCAGCCGAAGGCCACGGCCCAGCCTTCCCGGAAAAAGCGTTCGACGGCGGCGCGCCCGATGCCGCGCGAGCCGCCGGTGATCAGTACTGTTTTGATGGCGTTCAGCTCCTTGCAGACCCGAGGTTTGCGGGCCCGGATCATTTGTCTGTTTTCTGTGGGCCGGGCACATGCCGCGCCGGCATGGGTGTCGGGAATGTCCTTCGGCCGCTTGCAATTTTTGGGGGCGGGGCCTTGGCATATGCTTTGACCGCCCGATGTGCCGGCGGGTTATTTGCCTGCTTCCCGCAGGTAGCGCAGCACCCCCATTGCCGCCCGGGCTCCGTCTCCCACAGCGGTCGAAACCTGAAGAAGTCCGCCGGTGCAGTCACCCGCGGCGAAAAGCCCCGGCACGGCGGTCTGCATCGAATCGTCAACGACGATCGAGCCGTTTTTGACTTCGGCCCCGAGCTTGCGGGCAAAATCCCCCGCACCCGCTGAACCGAGCGCCACGAAAAGGCCCTCGACCGGCACTTCGCGCCCGTCCGCCAGCCGCACGGAGGAGAGCTGTTCCTCCCCCACGAGGGAGGCGAGAGGTTCGGTGACGGCCGAGAGACGGGGGTCCATCCCTTCCGGAACGGGCGCTCCATTGGTGAAGAGGGTCACGCCGCCCGCCACCGGAAGCAGATGGGCGGCCTCATGCAGCGCGTAGTCTCCCGCGCCGAGCACCCCGACGGAGCGGCCGCGGTAAAAGAAGGCGTCGCAGACCGCGCAGTAGCTGACCCCATGCCCCTCGAGCGCGGCGAGCCCCGGAATCGGAAGCGTCCGCCGGGAGGCGCCGGTCGCAAGAATGACGCAGGGGGCCGAAGCCTCCCCCTCTCCGGTCAGCAGGCGGAAGCCATCCGGCTCCCAGGAGAGGTCGAGCGCCTCCGAGAAAAGGATCTCCGCGCCGAGCGACCGGGCCTGCTCGAGGCCGCGGTGGGCCAGCGCCTCGCCGCTGATCGGCTCTTCCAGGCCAAAGTAATTTTCAATCTTTTCGGCCTTTTGCAGCGCGCCGAAGTCCTTGCCCACCAGCAGGGCGCGGCGGTTGGCGCGGCAGAGATAGATGGCGGCGCTTGCCCCGGCAGGGCCAAGTCCGATGATGATGACATCCGGCATTTGATCGTCCTCCTTTTGTTTGGCTGCCCTTATTATAATCGATATCGGGAAAGATTACCACGAGGAATTGAATTTTACGTCAAAAGAGGGTATAATAGCCAAGAGATCATTACGACCTCTGACAGCGCCCACGGCCTTTTCCCGCGGAACGGCCGCGGCGGCGTGATGCTTTGACAAAAGGAGAATTCCGATGGCGGTAGAAAAGACCATTTCCCAGCGCCGGGTTTACGACGGCAGAATCCTCAATGTCCGGGTGGACGAGGCGGTTCTGCCCAACGGCAAAACCGTGACCCGCGAGGTGATCGAGCATCATGGCGCCTGCGGAATCGTGGCCTTCGACGAGGATGGCAAGCTTCTGATGGTGCGGCAGTACCGCTACCCCATGGCCTGCGAGCTGCTGGAGCTTCCCGCGGGGAAGATCGACCCCGGAGAGACGCCGGATGCGTGTGCCGCCCGTGAGCTGGAGGAGGAAACCGGATACCGCGCTTCGAAGCTTGAATTTCTCGGGGATATCTATCCCATCGCCGCCTACTGCTGCGAGGTGGTGCATCTTTATCTGGCAAAGGGCCTTACCCGGGGGGCGCAGCACCTCGACCCGGATGAATTCCTCGATGTGCTGCATGTCGATTTCGACGAGGCGCTCGGCCGGGTTCTCGCCGGGGAGCTGCCCGACTCCAAGACCCAGATCGGAATCATGAAGGCGGCGCTGCTGCGCCGGAAGTAACCCGATGGTTTGGGGATGGCCATGACGGCCAAAACCGATCGTATAGATAGTCAAGAAAAGGAGATGTTTCCAATGGCACTGGTTACCACTAAGGAAATGTTCAAGAAGGCCTACGAGGGCGGATACGCCATCGGCGCTTTCAACGTCAACAACATGGAAATCGTTCAGGGGATCACCGAGGCCGCGCAGGAGCAGAAGGCCCCCGTCATCCTTCAGGTTTCGGCCGGCGCGCGCAAGTATGCCAAGCACAGCTATCTTGTTAAGCTCGTTGAGGCCGCCATCGAGGAAACCGGCGTCGATCTCGCGCTGCACCTTGATCATGGCGCGGATTTTGAGATCTGCAAATCCTGCATCGACGGAGGATTCACTTCGGTGATGATCGACGGAAGCCACCACAGCTTCGAGGACAACATCGCCGTCACCCGCAGGGTGGTCGAATACGCCCACGAACGCGGCGTTGTCGTCGAGGCCGAGCTGGGCCGGCTCGCCGGAATTGAGGATGCGGTCAACGTTTCGGAGGCCGATTCCTCCTACACCGATCCGGCTCAGGTCGAGGAGTTTGTCACCCGCACCGGCGTCGATTCACTCGCCATTGCCATCGGCACCAGCCACGGCGCCTATAAGTTCAAGCCCGGCCAGAAGCCGCAGCTTCGCTTCGATATCCTCGAAGAGGTGGAACGCCGCCTGCCCGGCTTCCCGATCGTGCTGCATGGAGCCTCGTCGGTGATGCAGGAATATGTGCAGATGGTCAATCAGTACGGCGGACAGATGCCCGGCGCCATCGGCATCCCCGAGGAGATGCTCCGCGAGGCGGCCAAAATGGCGGTCTGCAAGATCAACATCGACTCGGATATCCGTCTGGCGATGACGGCGGCGGTCCGCAGGCATCTGGTCGAGCATCCCGATCACTTCGACCCCAGACAGTACCTTGCCGATGCCCGCGACGTGGTCAAGGAGGTCGTTGCCCACAAGATGGTGCATGTCCTCGGCTGTGCGGGAAAGGCCTGAGCTCTTTTGAAAAAAGCGGTCCGTCCCAAAGGGACGGGCCGCTTTCTGCCCTGCGGAGGTTTCACCGGCCACTATGAAGCGGTTCTGCTCCGGGTTTGCCTGGCCCTGGGGCTTCGGCGGTATGGCCGCCGCCATGGGACGGTTCTGCTCCGGGTTTGCCCGGCCCGGAGACTTCGGCGGTATGGCCGCCGTCTTGAGGCGGATCCGCGCGGGCGGGGTACGCTGTCAGACGTTTTGGCCGTCCGGTTCGTACCGGCGTCGGGTCAGCAGATAGTAGGCGGCGATCATGGCCGCCGTTGTTCCCCAGGCAAGCGGGTAGCAGATGTAGATATTGAAAAGACTCGGACGCAGGCGCATGCTGACGGCCAGGAATACCTGCCGCAGTCCCACCATGCCGATCAGGGAGAGAAGCATCGGAATGCGGGTATTGCCGTAGCCGCGCAGAACTCCGAGGTACACCTCTCGGATGGAGAGGAAAAAGTAGAGAGGAACGATGGTGCGCATCATTGCCACCCCGATCTCCACCACCTGCGGGTCGGAGTTGAAGAGGGATACACAGGGGACGGCGAACCGGTAGACGAGGAAGCCCAGCCCCCAGGTGACGCCCAGCCCGAGCAGCAGGCAGCTTTGGATGCCGCGGCGGGCCCGGGCGTGGTTTCCGGCACCGGTGTTTTGACTGACAAAGGTCGTGATGGTCAGGCCGAAGGATTTGCAGGGCATTGAAACAAACTTGTCCAGCCTCTGCGCGACCCCGACCCCCGCCATGGCGGCGGGTCCGAAGCCGCCGATATACCGCCAGACAAAGAGGTTCGAGAAGGAGATCAGAGCGCTTTGCAGGCCCGAGGGCATTCCGATGCCCGTCACGTCGGCAATGATGCCCCGGCGGCGGGCAAGCTCCCCGAAGGCAAGGCGGAAGCTCCGGTCGTACCGGAAAATGCGGCGGCAGACGAGCAGGACCGAGACACATTGAGAAATGACGGTGGCGATTCCTACCCCGGCCACTCCGAGCGGGAGGCGGACAACAAACAACAGATCGAGGACGATGTTGATGCAGCAGGATACCAGAAGAATCAGGAAAGGATGGCGGGAGTCCCCGACCGCCCGCAGAATGCCCGCGCCGATGTTGTAGATGACGGTGAACATCAATCCGGCGAGGTAGATTCTGAGATAGACGACCGCTTCGGCGTAAACCTCCGGCGGGGCCGCCGACAGACGGACGAGCTGCGGCGTCAGCAGAATGCCCAAAACCGACAGGCCCATCCCCAGCACAACCGAAAAGGTGAAGGAAACCCGAATCGAGGAGCTTAACTCTTCATGATTGCCCCCGCCGAACACGCGGGAAACGACGACCGACGCGCCGATGGACATTCCGGTGAAGAAGCCGATCAGCAGATTCGACAGGGTCGAGCATACGCTGACGGCGGCAAGGGCGTGACTGCCCACAAAATTCCCCACGACCAGAGAATCGACGCTGTTGTAAAGGTTCTGGAAGAGCTCACCCAGAATAATCGGAATGGAAAAAAGAATCAGTTGACCTGTGATGCCGCCCCGTGTAAAATCGATGTTTCCGCGCAAGGCCGCTTCCTCCCTCTTTTCATGGTTCGACAGCCGGATGCTTTTTGTAAAGTATACCATATTTTCCATCATTTTTGACCCCCGCGGTGCAAAACGCCGCCGCGGTGGGATTGCATGGAATTTCATAGTTTTCCTGTGATATTCTGTATTTGTCAAAAAGGGAACGGGATCTCCAGACGGGGAGCTCGTTCCCCTTTGTGTACGGAGACTTTGACGCGGCGGCGGACATAACATGGAGCGGGGCCCGAATTTGGATCGGACCCCGCCAAAAGGAGGGATATCATGAAAAAAGGAATCGACGTGTCACACTATCAGGGTCAGATTGACTGGCCCGCCGTCAAGGCGGGCGGGATTGGGTTTGCCATGATCCGCGTCGGCTGGACCCATTACGAAGGTGGCCTGACGCTGGATGAACGGTTTGTCCAAAACATTGAGGGGGCGAACGCGGCCGGTATTCCGGCGGGGGTCTATGCTTACGGCTACGATCTTTCTCCCGGCGCGGCCCGGATCAGCGCCGCAAGGGTGATTGAGGCGGTCAAGCCTTACCGGCTTGAATATCCGGTTTGCTACGATCAGGAATATGAGGAGGTGCTGATGGCGCTTTCCCGCACGCAGCGCACCGAAATTTGCGCCGCGTTTCTTGAGACGGTGCAAAAATCGCGCTACTACGCCATGCTCTATGCGAGTAAGGACTGGCTGGAGCACTGGGTGTTCGACGAACAGCTTACTGATTATGACAAATGGGTGGCCCAGTACGCCGACGCCTGCACCTATCAGGGGGAATTCGGCATCTGGCAGTACGGCGTGATGGGGGAGGAGGGGATCAGGGGGCAGGATTACACCGTCGCCGGACGGGTGAAGGGGGTCGCGGCCAACTGCGATGTGGATTTTTCCTATCGGGATTACCCCGGAATTATCCGCGAAGCCGGACTGAACCGGCTCGAAAGCGCGCCGGAAACAAATTATGAAATGCTTTATGAAGAGGCGGTGCGGGAGATTGGTCTGCTGCGCCCGAAGGCGGAAAAGTACGATCAGATTCGAATCATCGTAAACAACTGACAGCGTTCGACAGACTTTTCAAAATTGGGGAAAGAGCGCCAAAGGCAGCGGTCTGTTTTTGTGGAATCCAATAATTTACAATTATATGAAAATATGTAAAAATATATACAAAAAGTAAAAAACAGATAGGAGTTGTTTACGCTTGTATCAGGTCGTTGAAAGTACGGCGGAGGGCAAAAACGTCTATGGCATCGAGGGCTGCGGAGTTTTGGTGGAAGATCTTTCGGCCGACCGCAAAGCGGTTGAGGCACTGGCCGCCCGATGCAATCGCGGTGGTTTGGATCCCTGTCAGCTTTGGGAGGTGGCGGCGGATTTCGTCCAGCAGCAGGCGATGGAATAGAAGTGCTTTCGGATGGATTCCGGCCGCGAAAGAGGGGATGAGCCCAACGGCGCATCCCCTCTCGGCTTGCAGCTTTGGTGGCAGCAGTCACCAGCTATGCCGGCGGGCAGAAAAAAGCTTTAGCTTATCGCATTGAGCGCGGTGAAATGACAAATATTCAGAAGCAAAGAAGGTTAATCAAAGGAGAAAATCATTGCTTTGGCAGCTGCCGCGTGTGTAAGGCGGTGCCGCCCTCCGCTCGGGCGGGCTGGGCACCGGACAGGCGGCGCGGGCGAGCCGGGAGAGGGGCACGGGCGGCCTGCGGCCTGCCCGCGCCGGTTTGATGCCTCTTAAGAGGCGGGCCGGAATCATGCCCTTTCAGCGCTGGGCATGCCACGCGTTTAACGCGTGGTTTTGATTCTCCGGCGGGATTTTTGCAGGAAGGGGTAGCGCCGCGGCGGAATTGCGTGCTATACTAATCCTGAGGTTCGGGCGGAAAGCCGCGAGGGCGCCCGCCGCATAAAAATCCGCGGCCAGCGGGAATGATAAACGGGAGTGAAAAACATGGCAGGATCAGGAAAGGGATTTTTGGCTGAATTCAAGGAGTTTATTTCGCGCGGAAATGTCGTCGATATGGCGGTTGGCGTTGTCGTGGGC
This sequence comes from Yanshouia hominis, assembly GCA_014385025.1. Lineage (GTDB taxonomy): Bacteria > Bacillota > Clostridia > Oscillospirales > Ruminococcaceae > Yanshouia > Yanshouia hominis. The sequence continues at coordinate 161,778 of JACRTB010000007.1, forward strand.
AGCGCGTTTACCGGAATTGTCAATTCGCTTGTCAAAGACGTCATGATGCCGGCGATCGGGTTTTTGATCGGCGGGATTGATTTTGCCGATCTCAAGATAGTCCTTGCCCCTGCGGTGGGGGAGACGCCGGAGGTGGCGGTTCTCTATGGGACCTTCCTTAACCAGATCGTGAACTTTTTGATTCTGGCTTTCGTCGTGTTTGTGATGGTCCGGATGCTCAACCGGTTCCATCGAAAGAAGGAGGAGGCGCCTGCGGCTCCCGCGGCTCCGCCGGCCGACATTGTGCTGCTGACCGAGATCCGCGACCTTCTGAAAGAAAAGGAAAAAAAATAATCAAAGACGAGGGGAAAACCCCGCGCGGCGCGCCTGACGCCGGACGCGGGGTTTTCCCTTTCTTCATAAAGTTGCTTAATAAGAGAAATGATATCTTAATAAGCAACTAAAGAGAAAGGAGAGAAAAGGCCATCGGAACAAAAAAGGAACTGACTGCGGAGCAGGTGCTTGACGAGCTTTCATCCGTGGCGTTTGCCAACGCCGCCGACTTTGTGGAAATCACCGGAGAAGGGAGGGTGCGGGTCAAGCCGACGGCGCGGATTCCGAAAAGAAAACGCGCGGCGATGATCGGAATTCGGGCGGCCTCGGGCGGGGTGGAAATCAAGCTGGCCAACAAGATGCAGGCCTTGCAGATGCTTGGACGGTATCTCGGCGCATTTGCGTGCAGGCTGGTGGACGGGAGGACCGCTTCGTTTGACCTGATTCCGGCAAAACTCAAGGCACAGGTGGCAGAGATTGTAATCGGGGATTTCGGTCTGCCCGAGCTGGTGCCGGCCGAATTCGGCGGGACGATGGAATAAAATTGGTGAAGGCGGGCCCGAAAGGGCCCGCTTTTGCTTGTAGCTTCAGCGAAAATAAACCACCAGCTATGCTGGTGGAATAAAAAATCTTTAGATACAAGAAAACCTCCTTTTGCTAAACTAAGCGCAGGTTTGCCAACCGCATTCAGAGCAAAA
>JACRTB010000008.1 GCA_014385025.1 Yanshouia hominis
CAGAGTGTAAGCGCCGCGAGGCGTTAAGCTAGCGAGTACTAATCGGTCGAGGGCTTGACCTTGATGCGTTCAAGGTTCTTCTTGCAGAAGGTTTCATTGTTCAATTTTGAGTGTGCAGACACTTTTTATGCACCTTTAGCTCAGATGGTAGAGCAACTGACTCTTAATCAGTGGGCCCCGGGTTCGAGTCCCTGAAGGTGCACCAGAGCTTGTGTGGGACATTTTGTTCTACACAAGCAAATGCTCAAAATCACCGAAAGGTGTTTTGAATAGATCACACGTTTGTGGTGATCCTTTTGGCCCGTTGGTCAAGCGGTTAAGACACCGGCCTCTCACGCCGGTAACGGGGGTTCGATTCCCCCACGGGTCACCATGGAATAGCGAGATTCTCGTTATTCAGTCGGTGTTGATTACGGTGAGGTCCCACCCGTTCCCATTCCGAACACGGTCGTTAAGCTCACTGGTGCCGAAAATACTTGGATGGCGACGTCCCGGGAAGATAGGTTGATGCCGGCACTTCTCAGGATTGATCGAAAGATTGATCCTGAGTTATATTCCTCAATAGCTCAGTCGGTAGAGCATGCGGCTGTTAACCGCAGGGTCGTTGGTTCGAGTCCAACTTGGGGAGCCACCTTTCAACAATAAGCTGTCAGCATTCTGACAGCTTATTGTTTCAAAAGGGCCTTTAGCTCAGTTGGTCAGAGCTGCCGGCTCATAACCGGCTGGTCCGGGGTTCGAATCCCTGAAGGCCCACCATATGTGTGAAAGCCTGATCAGCTTTTTAGAAATATAGGGGCATAGCTCAGTTGGTAGAGCAGCGGTCTCCAAAACCGCGTGCCGAGGGTTCGAGCCCTTCTGCCCCTGCCATATCGGAGTAAGCGATATAGAGCTTGCTCCGATTTTTTATAGCTTTAGCGAAAACAACTGCCGGCAGAGTCGGTGGAATAAAAAATTTTTAGTTACAGGAAAACCTCCTTTTACTAAAATGAATGCAGGTTGGACGACTGCATTGCAAAGCAAAAGAATGAGCGCCACCGAATTTGAGCGGAGGTCAAGGGATGCGACGGAATTGTGGGAGAAGCCAGCTGCAGGAGAGCTGGAGCAAACGGAATATGTGCGGCCCATTAAAATTTAGTAGATGACGCAGGAAAATCGAACTCCAGTTGGAATCTGATTTTTTGTCTTATGCATTGCAAAATTTGTGCCGGGGCCGGATAAGTCAACGAAATCAGTCGGAATGATCCGTCAGTACTGGACTTTCTCAAAGCCTGCTTTTCATCGAATGGTTTTAAGCGCCTTTAGCCAAGGCAGATACCATTCGGATGGCTGTTGGTGATGCCTAAAATTTTCACCTTGTCAATCCCGGAGCAGACCGTATGATGGATCGGAGCAGCGTTTTGTGCTGTGCCGTTCGGAGCTTTTCCGGCTCAGCTCGGGAGAAAGGAAAGCGGAAAAGCAGCCCATTTGGAGCTGTATTCGAGGGCTGCCAAACATCCGGGGGCTGCCCACATGCGTTTCAAAGCCTGTTCTATCGTCTTGTGATGAGACGTTCCGAATTCCTTACTTCAGCAAGGCTTTTTCTGAAGACAAGCGGAAGTCCGTTCGTGGCTGCATCTCGGTGAGATGAGCCCAGAACCGCTTGGGCATATGACCCATTTGACAGGCGGGATTTGCGCGTGCAACGATCGCTGTGGCGTGGAAGTAATCCTCCCACATCCGCCGGAAACGCAGCTCCTCTTGATCAGGAGCTGCGGGTTCAAAGGATTCCATCTCCCGAATCTGCGCCGCGTAGGGCTGGTAAAACAGGGCCGCGCGGTGCGTTCGGTCATAGAGCAGAAGCCGTTCCTCGCAGAAGCGTCCGCAGAAATGCTCCGCCAGGAGCGGCAGAACAAAATGACGCGGAGCGATGACCGACACCAACGCGCCGCGGATTTCCGAAAAACGGACAAAGCCGGTGAGGTGATGCGCTTCGTTTTCGACCGCCCGCCGCATCGAAAAGACCGTTTGCACCTCGGGCAGATCGAGCATTGAGACAACCCGGGGGCCGAGACGGTAACCCGCCCGCATCAGTTCAAGGATGGCCAGCTCCCGTCCTTCGCCGCCGTACAGAAAGGCGGACTCAATCAGCCGTCCGGCCGCCGAGCCCAGTTTGACGGGAATCGAGGCGCGGACCCGAGCGGCCTTTTGCGGATCGGTCGGAATTTCCCGAACGGGAAGGAGAGAGCACTGTTCCTCCGCAACGGTCAGGATGGCGGCGGGCAGCTCGCGGCGTGCAAAGCTCTCGAAGACACAGCAGAGCAGCCCGTCAAAGCTGCCGTCGCTGCGATAGATTACATTTGACCGGTCAGGCATTTTATCACATCCTCCTGTGTCAGACGCGGCGGGTCGAAGAGGGAAAGCTGCGCGGGCTGCATGCCGGGAAGATCGGCCGCACAGCGTTCGGATACCAGCCCGCGCAGCAGATGTTCCTGACTGATCCGCAGACCCTCGCGCATCCGGCCGCGGCAGGTGATAAAGTACTGCGCGCGCTTGAGCACTACTCCGATCCGGCGCAGCCCGTCAAAGTCAAGCGAGCGGTCGCGGCGGGCGGCGAAAATTCGTTGGGCGCTGCGCACCCCAATCCCCGGCACCCGCAGCAGGCGTTCGAGGGGCGCGGTATTGACCTCGACCGGAAATTCCTCCAGATGATTGAGCGCCCAGTTGCACTTGGGGTCCAGCAGCGGGTTGAAGCTGGGGTTTTGTTCGTCGAGCAGCTCCTCCGCCGCGAACCCGTAATAGCGAAGCAGCCAGTCGGCTTGGTAGAGCCGGTGTTCCCGCAGAAGAGGAGGCTTGACATCGAGAGCAGGCAGCAGGGAATCGGATACAAGAGGGATATAGGCCGAGAAAAAGACCCGCTTGAGCTGGTATTTGCGGTAGAGCGCCTGGGTCAGCCGCAGAATCTGAAGGTCGCTGTCGGCTGTGGCTCCCACGATCATTTGGGTGCTTTGCCCCGCCGGTGCAAAGGGACGGGCGTGGCGGTATTTCACCAGTTCCTCCCGGCTTTGAGCGGTCCCGTTGCGGATCAGCGCCATCGGCCGGAGGATTGCCTCCCTGCTTTTGTCCGGCGCAAGGCGGGAAAGCCCCGCTTCAGAGGGCAGCTCGATGTTGACGCTCATACGGTCGGCCAGCAGACCAAGCCGTTCGATCAGCTCACCCGACGCGCCGGGAATCGCTTTGACGTGGATGTAGCCGCGAAAACGGTATTCCTCGCGTAGCAGGCGCAGCGTTTCGATCATGCGTTCACAGGTCCAGTCGGGACTGCGGCAGACTGCGGAGCTTAGGAACAGCCCCTCGATATAATTGCGGCGGTAGAAGGCAATGGTGAGCTCCGCCAGCTCGCGCGGGGTGAAGGCTACGCGGACAAAGTCGTTGGAGCGGCGGCTCTGGCAGTATTTGCAGTCATAGGAGCAGGCGTTGCTGAACAGGACCTTGAGCAATGAGATGCAGCGCCCGTCGGCCGAAAAGCTGTGACAGATGCCGGGCGCCGAGCAGGACCCGAGCGACCCTTTTGCCCCGGCCCGGTCGCTTCCGCTGGAGGTGCAGGCTACATCGTATTTGGCGGCGTCGGCCAGAATTGTGAGCTTATCCCAGACCTCCAAATGGATCATCCCCCATTAAGAACATTTGTTCTTATTTTACCTTTCCCCCGGAAAAAAGTCAACTGGGAAATCGACAGGCGGGACTGAGCCCGCTCCAAAAGATGACAAAATGGGAACTGTCGTGATTTCTCGGGCATCTGCCGGGAGGGCGTCCGTCGGGAAGGAGAAGCAGGATAAATTTCGCGAATTGGTGAGATCAAAGCTCCCTGCTGGAAAAATCGAAGCAGGATGCGAGAGCTTCGCAGGAAAAAACGCAGCCGCCTGTGCGCGGATGGTCCGGCGCGCAATGTGCGCTTCCGTGCGGGCTCGGAGGCTTGCCAACTTTCTTTCACGCGATTCCCCGAGAATCACGACCTGCAAAACCCTTGCCTGACAGTCATGCCCTCTCTTTCAGGGGTGGGCGTGAGCGGGCCCCGCAAGGGCCTAACACTGCCGGCGATTCATGCGGCACTGGGCCCGCCCTTTCGGATATCGGCCCGGCCTTTCGGGCATCAGCCTGTCCTTTCAGGCGCCGACTTCTCATTCAGCTTGTCGGACCGCGTGTCGTGCCGGTTATTCGGGAAGGAGTGGGGCTGTCCGATTCGGCAGAAAATTTTCCCCATGTTCATAAATTTACCGAGAATTCTGACACAGTGTTGAGATAAGATAAACGATAGAATTCGACAGACGGGAGGGGGGACTGCAATATGCCGCTGGCGCCGTTTGAAAAACTCAATCCCCGGAAAAAGAAGTATTTGCTCGCGGCGGCGGAGGGGGAATTCGCCCGTCTGCCCTATGACCGCGTCTCGGTCTTTGAGATTGCAAGAAGCGCCGGAATTTCGCGCAGCAGTTTTTACTACTATTTTTCCGACAAAGAGGATCTCTATCACTATCTGCTCAGCCAAATCCGTGATGAGCTGCTTGATTCACTGCCGCGGGAGATTGATCTGGAGGATTTTCCCACCCTGCTGCTCGATTTTTTTGCGGCGCGGCGGGATACGGAGCGCGGCCCTTTTATCGCGCGCCTGTTGGAACGGGCACAGATGTGGTCGCAGGATGGCTTTGCGTCGATGCGCCCCCCCGTTCCGCCCGCGCGGGACCGGATTCGCAATCTGGAACAGATTGAGCAGGTCGATCCCGCCGATCTGCAGCTTGCGGGCTTTCTGTTCTGGGAGTGCTGCTGCTACCGTCTGGGCGCCTACTACCGCAGGGAGATCACCCTGCCGGAGCTGCATCTGGGGATGAAGCGGCTGGTCGGTCTGCTGCATTACGGAATTTTCGGCAGAGCTGGGGAGGAATGCTGATGCAACGGCCGCTGGTTTCGGTGATTGTGCCGGTCTACAACAGTGCCGCCGATCTTCCGCGCTGCATTGAGAGCATCCGCGGGCAGAGCTATGAAAATTTTGAACTGCTTCTCGTCAACGACGGCAGCGCGGATACCAGCCCCCAGCTTTGCCGGATGTACGCGCGGGTCGATTCCCGAATCCGGGTAATCGATCAGGAAAACCGGGGGGTTTCGGCCGCGCGCAATGCCGCTCTCGATCTGGCAAGGGGGGAATTCATCCAATTTGCCGATGCGGACGATTACCTTGCGCCGGAGGCTACCGAGCTTCTGGTCGGGCGGCTTCTCGAGGAGAAAACCGATCTGGTGATCGCGGACTACTACCGGGTGGTAAATGATGAGGATATCACCGTTTACGGCGGATATATTCCGGAGGTGGAGGCCATTGACCAGGCGAAATTCGCTGTTTATATGATGGACCGCCCCGCCAGCTTTTATTTCGGAGTGCTCTGGAACAAGCTCTACCGCCGGAGCATCATCGAGGAATACCGCCTGCGCTGCGACGAGGAGCTGAGCTGGAGCGAGGACTTCCTTTTTAATTTGCAGTACGCCCGCCGCAGTGCGCATTTCTGCGCGCTGCACGCCCCGATCTACTACTACCGGAAGAATGAAAAGAGCATCACCGCCACCCAGATTCATCCGTGGAATGCGGTGAAGGTCAAGGCTGAAATCTTCAGCTACTATAAAGAGTTCTATGACAGCCTGGGGCTGTATGACGAGAACAAGGGAAAGGTTTACAAATACCTTGTCTCGCTCGCCGAATGCTGAAACCGAAACAACAGGAGTGAAAAAACATGGTCACAGAACCGGGAGTCCCGCAGAAAAAGCCGCTGATCTACTATTACATTGTCGCAATGGTAGTGATTCTGCTGCTCAACATCTTTGTTTTTCCGGCGGTGCTTGAGCGCAGCGTCGTGGAGGTGAGCTACGACAAATTTATCAGCATGGTGGACGACGGGGCGGTAACGGCCGTCGCACGCGACGATCAGCAGATCACATTCCTTGCCAACGATGAGAACGGCAAGGAACGGGTTTATAAAACCGGTGACTGGGCGTATGAGGATTTGACCGACCGGCTGCTTTCCGCCGGGGTTAAATTTGAGAAGGAAATTCCGACCAAGACCTCGCCGCTGCTTTCGCTGCTTGTCTCTTGGATGCTGCCGATCTTTTTCTTCCTTTTCCTCGGCAACATGCTTTCCAAAAAGCTGGCCGGGATGGGCGGCAACGCGATGACCTTCGGAAAATCCAACGCCAAGATCTACGCCGAAACAGAGACAGGCAAAACCTTTGCGGATGTGGCGGGCCAGGATGAGGCGAAAGAGGCGCTGACTGAAATTGTCGATTTTCTGCATAATCCGGGGAAATACGCCCAGATCGGCGCCAACCTGCCCAAGGGCGCGCTGCTGGTCGGCCCTCCCGGAACCGGTAAAACGCTGCTCGCCCGCGCGGTCGCCGGGGAAGCGCATGTTCCCTTCTTTTCGATTTCCGGCTCGGAGTTTGTCGAGATGTTTGTCGGCATGGGCGCGGCCAAGGTCCGCGACCTTTTCAAGCAGGCGGGGGAAAAGGCCCCCTGCATCGTCTTTATTGACGAGATCGACACGATCGGGAAGAAGCGGGACAGCCAGTTCGGCGGCGGAAACGATGAGCGGGAACAGACCCTCAATCAGCTTTTGACCGAGATGGACGGCTTCGACGGTACCAAGGGGGTCGTGATTCTTGCGGCAACCAACCGCCCGGAGTCGCTCGACCCGGCGCTGCTGCGTCCCGGCCGCTTCGACCGGCGTATTCCGGTCGAGCTGCCCGACCTCGCCGGCCGCGAAGCGATTTTAAAAGTCCACGCGGGGCACGTCCGGCTCGAGGAGGGCATTGATTTCAACGTGATTGCCCGTGCGACCTCGGGCGCGTCGGGCGCGGAGCTTGCCAACATCGTCAACGAAGCGGCGCTGCGGGCCGTCAGGATGGGACGCGGCAGGGTGTCCCAGGCCGACCTTCAGGAGAGCGTTGAGACGGTCATCGCGGGTTACCAGCGTAAGAACGCGGTGATCTCGGAGCATGATAAGCGGATTGTCGCCTACCACGAAATCGGCCACGCCCTCGTGGCGGCCCTGCAGTCCGATTCCGCTCCGGTACAGAAGATTACCATCGTGCCGCGCACCTCCGGCGCGCTCGGGTATACGATGCAGGTCGACGAGAGCGAGCGGGTGCTGCTTTCACAGGAGGAAGCATTCAACAAAATCGCCACCTTTACCGGCGGACGGGCGGCGGAGGAACTGATCTTCCACTCGATTACCAGCGGCGCGTCAAATGATATCGAACAGGCGACGCGGCTGGCGCGCGCAATGGTCACCCGTTACGGCATGAGCGAAAGGTTCGGGATGGTCGCACTTGAACAGGTGCAGAACCAGTATTTGGGCGGCGACGCCAGCTTGTCCTGCTCGGCCGAGACGGCGGCGCAGATCGACGCCGAGGTGATTTCTCTGATCAAAAAGGCGCATGATAAGGCGGTGGAAATTCTCCGCGGCAATATGCCCAAGCTCAACGAGCTGGCGCAGTATCTCCTCGAACGGGAAAGCATCACCGGTGAGGAGTTTATGGAAATTCTCAAGCGGTAAACCCATGAAGAAGAAAGCCGATTCCCGTAAAGGGAATCGGCTTTCTTCTGCATGGCCGGGGTCTCGGCTGCGGCGTCGGTTGGAAGTTTCACTTTATGTGACCGGCTTTCTTCTGCATGGCCGGGGCCTCGGCTGCGGCGTCGGTTGGAAGTTTCACTTTATGTGACCGGCTTTCTTCTGCATGGCCGGGGTCTCGGTTGCGGCGTCGCTTGGAGGTTTCACTTTACATGACCGGCCCCGTTTACATGGCGGGGCAAAGCGGCTTTCCTTCGGCTGCCAAATGTGCTAAAATGTCGATATTGCAAGAAAAAGGGAGGGGTCCTGAATGCTCCATCTGGTCTGCGGGGCGGCGCACAGCGGAAAGACGGCTCTGATGCAGCAAATCCTTCTGGATTCGGCACAGAATGGAAGGAAAGCGATGCTGATCGTTCCGGAACAGGCGTCCTTTTCCAATGAGCGAATGCTCTACTCTCTGCCCGGCGGACGCAGCGAGCTTCTGAAGGTCCTGAGCTTCACCCGGCTGTCCGAGCTGCTGCTGCGGCAGCTCGGCGGGCTTGGCCGGGAGCTGATCGGCGAGACGGCGTCGGCTTTTCTCGTCAACGTCGCCCTCGAGGAGCTTTCGGATACGCTGACCGTCTATCGGCGGCATTACCGCAGCCGGGGCTTTATCGGACAGATTGCCGGGATGATCCGCGAATGTCAGAACGCCGGGGTTTCCCCCGGGGCGCTGTCCTCCTTTGCGCTTGCGCAGCCGGAGGGCTCGCTCCGGCAGAAGGCGTATGAGCTCTCGGTGATCTACGACACCTATGAAGCGGTGTTGCATCGCAGCTATCTTTCCCCGACCGATCTGCTGACCCTCGCCGCCGACCGCCTGGCCGCGGATCAGAGCGGGCTTTACGCCGGGGAAGAGGTCGTGATCGATGATTTCGGCAGCTTCACCGCGCCGGAGCTTCGGCTGATTGAGGCGCTGCTTGGGCGTGCGCATCGGGTGAGCGTGGCCCTCTGCTGTGACGCCCCTTCTTCCCGGGAGCCGGCCTTTGCCCTTGCCGCCGATACGGCGGCAAGGCTTGCCGCGCTTGCCAGGGAGCAGTGCTGCGGAGTGGAGGAAACACTGCTGCCCGGCGGGGCGTCCGCACCCGGCCTCGCGGCCTTTGAGCGGGCTGTCCGCCGCGAACGCCTGCCGGAGGACGGAAGACGCTACAGGGAAATCCGCGCGCGCCGCGCCGCCGATCCCTATGAGGAGCTGAGCTTTACCGCCGCTGAAATTGCGCGGCTGGTGCGGGAGGAGGGTCTGCGTTATCGGGAGATTGCGGTCATTGCCCGCGACCTCTCCCGCTATGATGTGGCACTTCCCGCCGTCTTTGAACGCTACCGGATTCCCTGCTTCCTCGACCTGCGCACGGATGCCTGCTCGAGCGCCCTCACACAGGGGGTTCTGACGGCGGCGGCGGTGGCGGGCGGCCTGCGGGAGGGAGATCCCCTGCAGCTTGCCGCAAGTCCGCTGACCGGCCTTTCGGCGGGAGAGCTGGGGGCGCTGGAGAACTACTGCTATGTCTGGTCGGTGCGGGGACGCGGCTGGGAGCAGCCCTTCGTCAATCATCCCGACGGCATGGTGGGGCCGCTCGACGAAGCGGCGGCGCAGCGCCTCGCGGGGATCGAGGATTCCCGCCGCCGCGTGATGGAAGCGGTCCTTCCGCTGCGCGCGGCGATGAAGGAAGGGACCCCGCGGCGCTTTGCCGAGGGAATCTGGCGGTTTTTGCAGGACTGCGGCGCGCGGGAGCGGCTCGAGGATTTTGCCGCCCCGATGCCGCCGGAGGAGAGAAGGCTCTTCCTGGAGGAACAGAACCTGCTTTGGGAGCAGCTTGTGGGGACGCTCGATCTTTTTGCGGCGATGCCGGAGGAGATCACGCTGGATGCCGAACGCGCCTATGAGCTGCTGGAACTGGCGGTGGGCAGTTTTGAGGTTGCCACCGTGCCGCGCACCCTCGACGAGGTTGCGGTCGGCACCGCCGACCGGATGCGGCCGGAAAATCCCCGCGTGGTTTTTCTGCTCGGCCTTGTGGAGGGGGAATTCCCGTCCGCGGCGATGCCGGGCGGGCTTTTCTCAGAGGAGGAACGCGAAAGAATGGCGCGGGGTGGCCTCCCTTTCATTGTGGAAGGGGACCGTTCGGCCGCAACCGAGCGGATGTTCTGCTACCGCGCCGCGACCGCCGCGACCGAGCGGCTCTACGCCTTTTATCCCGCCGCCAATGCGGTGGGGGAACGGCTGGCCCCTTCGGAGCTTTTCACCCGGGCCGCGGCTCTTTCCGCTCCATGGGAGGAAGAACCGCTCTGGGAGGCGCAGACCCCCGCCTCCATCGAGACGGCGCTGGCCGGATGCGGCTCCCCCGGCCCCGGCGAGGGGCCGCAGGCCGCGGCGCTGCGGTCCGCGGCGCGGCGGGTCCTCGGAGAGGAACGCTGCAGACGGCTGGAAGCGGCCGCGGAAAAGCAGAGTCACAAAATCGGGGACGGGGCGCTGGCGCGCCGCTTATTCGGCATGCGGATGCGCCTCTCCCCGACACGGCTGGAGCAGTTTTACCGCTGCCCCTTCTCCTACTACATGAACAAAGGCCTTGGGGCGAAGGCGCGCCAGCGCGCCGAGCTTTCCCCGGCGCAGGCGGGCACCCTGATTCACCGGGTGCTGGAGCAGTCGGTCGCGCACTTCGGCGGCGAGGGACTTTCCACCGTTCCCGAGCCGGAGCTGCGCGGCGAGATCGCCCGGCAGACCGACGGATACCTCATCGAACGGCTCGGGGATTTGTCACAGGCGCCCCGGCGGTTGGTGGGCGGCTTCCGCCGCATTGGAGATTGGCTCTATGAGCTGCTGCGCCGCATCGGGGAGGAGCTTTCCCAAAGCCGCTTCGAGCCCGCCGCCTTTGAGCTTTCCATCCGGGAGGGCGGCGAGGTGGAGCCGCTGGTGCTGCGAACCGCCGGCGGCGGGGAAATCCTTGTCGAGGGAACGGTGGACCGGGTGGACGTCGCGGAGATCAACGGGCGGCGCTATCTGCGGGTGCTCGACTATAAGTCCGGACGAAAAAAGTTTTTGCTCGACGATGTTTACTATGGGCTGAACCTTCAGATGCTCGTCTATCTCTTTACCATCTGCAAAAACGGACGGGAGGAGCTTTCCGGCCTGCTGCCCGCGGGCGCGCTCTATCTGCCCGCGCTGGGCGGGTATGTCCCCGCCGCGCGGGACGCGGACCCGGAGAAGATCGCCGGCGCGCGGCTGGAACAGTACCGCATGAACGGGCTGCTGCTCGACGATCCCTCGGTGCTGCGCGCAATGGAGGCTGACCTCGGCGGGCTCTATATCCCTTATACGGACGGGAAAAAAGCGGAGGCACTCTACTCGCTGTCCGAAATGGGGCGGCTGAGCCGTCTGGTGGAAGATCGGCTGCGGGGAATGGCCGAGGAGCTGCACCGCGGCGAGATCGCGGCCCGGCCGAGCTGCCGCGGAACCGAATCTCCCTGCGGCTACTGCGACTACCGCGGAATCTGCGGCTTTGAGGAGGGCGACCCGGTGCGGGAGCTTGCCGCTCTCGACCGGGATGCGGTTTTGAAGGAATTACAGGAGGAGGCGGAACAATGAGCGGACAGCCCAAATGGACCAGGGACCAGCAGCGCGCTCTGGATGCGCGGGGGCACACCGTCCTCGTCTCCGCCGCCGCCGGAAGCGGAAAAACGGCGGTGCTCACCGAGCGGGCGGTGCGCCGGATGCTCGATCCCGCCGATCCGATCTCGGCCGACCGGCTTCTGGTCGTCACCTTTACCCGCGACGCCGCGCGGGAGATGAAGCAGCGGATGGTCAAAAAGCTTTCCGAGCGGATTGCCGCCGACCCCGCCGATCCGGCGCCCCGGCGTCAGCGGCAGCTTCTCGACCGGGCGCTGATCGGCACCATCGATTCTCTCTGTCTCGAGCTGCTGCGGCAGAACTGGCAGCAGCTCGGTCTGCCCGCCGCCTTTCGGGTGGGGGATTCGCAGGAGCTTTCCCAGATGCGGGAGGAGGCGGTGGGCGCGGCGCTCGAGGCCGCCTACGCCGCCGATACCCCTGCCTTCCGCCAGCTTGCGGCGCTGCTTGCCGAGCGGCGGGGGGATCAGAGCCTGTCGGATACGGTGCTGCGGGTGCTCGACTTTGCCCGCACCCATCCCTTCTATCTTGGCTGGCTCGACAGCAAGCTGAAGCTTTATGAGGAGTTCCCTGAGCCCGCCGCGAGCGTCTGGGGACAGATTTTGACCGAATATGCCGCCGAATTGACCGAGCGTCTCTGCGGCATCGGCGACGCCGCGGTCGGGCTGATCGGCAAAGATCCGGAGCTTGAAAATTATCTGCCTGCTTTCTCTGGTGACCGGGAGTTCCTTTCGCGGCTCTCGCGCTCCCTCGCCGCGCGGGAATGGGACGGCACACGCAGCCTGCTGCATTCCTACGCCCCGGTGAGGCTCGGCAGACTGAAAAAGGGGGCCGACCCCGGGACACAGCAGCTCCTCAAGCGGCAGCGCGAGCGGATCAAGGACGGGATTGCCCGCCTGCGTGACAAAATCTTTTCGGCCGGCCTCGCGGATTTTCGGGAGGATATCGACGATCTGACCCCCAAGCTGCGCTGCCTCTTCGCGCTGGTGCGGGAAACCGACAGCCTGCTGCAAAACCAGAAGCGGCAGAGCGGCGTGTTTGATTTTTCCGATCTGGAGCAGTTTGCCGCCGGCCTTCTGATGCGGCCCGAAGGGGAGGGCTTTTCCCGCACGCCTCTGGCGCTTGAGCTGGGGGAGAAATTCGACGAGATCATGGTGGATGAATACCAGGACGTCAACGCGGTGCAGGATATGATCATCAACGCCCTTTCGGATGGCCGCAACCTCTTCCTCGTCGGGGACGTCAAGCAGAGTATCTACCGGTTCCGGCAGGCGCAGCCCGAGATTTTTCTGCGCCGCAGCGAGCGGTACCGCGGCCGTCCCGGCAATCTTCCCGGCGCGCCCGAGCTGATCACTCTGGGAGGAAATTTCCGCAGCCGGCGGGAGATCACCGGCGCGGTCAACCGCATCTTCGAGCCGCTGATGAGCCGCCGGATCGGCGAACTGGTTTACGATGAGAACCACCGGCTCGAGGCGATGGCGGACTTTCCGCCCGACGGGGATGCAGGGATGCGGATGCTGCTGCTCGAGACGGGCGGGCTTTCGGCGGACAGGGCGCTGGCCGCCGAGGCGAAAACGGTGGCCGGAGAAATCCGCGCCCTGCTTGATGAAAACACGATGATCAGCGACGGCGGGACGCTGCGCCCGCTCGCGCCCGGGGATATCGCGGTGCTGCTGCGCTCTCCGCGCGGCCGGGCCGAGCTGTTCCGGCAGGCGCTTGACGAACAGGGAATCGAGGCGTTCACCCGGGCGGAGGGAGGATTCCTGACCACCCGCGAGATCGCGTCGATGCTCTGCCTTTTGCGGGCGCTGCGCAACCCCACCCTCGACATCGAGCTGATCGGCGCGATGCTCTCGCCCCTCTTCGGATTTACCGATGACGAAATTGCCGCGATCCGTCTGGTCAGGCGCAAGGTCCCCTTCTTTACCGCCCTTACCGAAGCCGCGGAGCAGGGCGGTCATACGGCGGAGTTTCTCGAAACCTTCGAGGCCCTGCGCCGCCGCGCCCTGACGGTGAGCGCCTCGCAGCTGATTACCGAAATCTACGCCCGCACCGGCTTCGACCTGCTCTGCCGGGCGATGCCGGGCGGAAAGCAGCGCTTTGCCAACCTGTCCCGGCTGGCCCAGATCGCCGGGGATTACCACCAGCGAGGCTTCCGGGGACTCACCATGTTTCTGCGGGTGATCGACCGGCTCACCGAACGCGGTGAGGAGCTTCCCGCCGCCTATGTGGGGGAAGGGAGCAACGCGGTCACGATTACCAGCATCCACAGCTCCAAGGGCCTTGAGTGGCCGGTCGTCTTTCTGGCCGACGCGGGGCGCAGGCACAGCTTTTACCGCCACGATCTGAACGCCCCCACCATCCTGCATTCGGAGCTGGGCTTCGCCTGTGTCCGCCGCGACGAGGTGCAGAAAAAACAGTTTGCCACCGTCCCGCTCGAGGCGGTGAGGCTTGAGAGCGAGCGGGCGATGCTGTCGGAGGAGCTGCGGGTGCTCTATGTGGCGATGACCCGGGCCAAGGAACGACTGATCGTCACCGCCGCGCTCAAAAAGGCGGGCGAGCAGCTCGACGGCTGCGACGCCGACGCAAGAAGCGGTCCCCTCTCTCCGGCCGAGGTGCGGGAGGGACACGACTATGCCTCATGGATTCTGATGGCGCTCGCAAGACAGGGAGGTCTTTCCTCCGCACTGCGGTTCAAAAAGCCCGTGGCAGGGGTGCGGCTTTCACTCGGCTTCCTCGAAGAGAAGCAGCGGGCCGATCAGGCGCGGGAGACACAGCTTTCGCCCGGCTTTCCCGGAGAGGAGCGGGAGGCCGGTTCCACGCGGGAAGCGCAGCTTTCGCTCGGCTTTCCCGGAGAGGAGCGGCGGGCTGGCTCCATGCGGGAGACGCAGCTTTCGCTTTTTGAACATCAGGCGCCTCCTCCCGCGGAGGCGGATGAGGCGCTGGCGGAGGAATTGATGCGGCGGGCCGCCTTTTCCTATCCCTGCGGGAAGGCGGCACAGACTCCGGCAAAACTCGCCGTCTCTGCGCTGACCCATCCGCAGGGCGGGGAAAACCGGTTCTTGGCGACACCCGCCTTCCTCGGCCGGGGAACGCCGGGCAGCGAGCGCGGCAGCGCCGCCCACGCCTTTATGCAGTACTGCGACTACCGGGCGGCTGCCGCCGATCCTTCCGCCGAGCTTTCCCGCCTGCGGGAGCAGGGAGTCCTCAGCGCGCGGCAGGCGGATCTGGTTGATCTCCGGCAGATCGAGGCGTTTTTCCAAAGCAGCCTCGCTGGACGAATTTTTTCCGCCGGGCGGGTCCTGCGGGAGTTTGCCTTTATGGTTCCGGCGGAACGCTGCCCCTCCGCGCGCGGGCTTGCGGCAGGGGAGGGGGAATCCCCCATGCTGCAGGGAATCGCCGACTGCATCTTTTTTGAGGGGGATTCCGCGGTGCTGATCGACTACAAGACCGACCGCGTGAAGGAGATGAGCGTCCTCGCCGAGCGGTATCGGGGACAGCTTTCCCTCTATCGTGAGATGCTGGCGGAGGTGCTTCCCGTCCCGGTGCGGGAATGCCGGATCTGGTCCTTCGCGCTGAACCGGGAGATGGAGGTAGAATTTACCGGAAAATTTCATTGATCTTTCATTCGACAATCTTCGAAAATATGGTATACTGTGATGGTATAAGCTGGAGAGCCTTATATATTATTTCGGCGAGAAGGAAAAGGAGTATCTATGGGAAGTTTTCGCAAAATACTGAGTGTGTTTCTTGCCGCCGCCATGCTGGCGGGCGGCGCGGTATCCTCCTTTGCCGCATCTGATTCGGTGCTGGTGAGGGAGATTGAGGAGGTTGCCGAGGATTACAACCTCCCGGAGGAATTTCTCGAGGAGATCGAGGACCGGGAACGGCTGCCGCTGAGCGAATTCTGGCAGACGGTTGCCAACCACAATCTTTCGGTCGAGTTCATGCAGCGCTTCACCGAGGATTATTATGTCTACAAGAAGAACAATGCCTATCATTTTCAGGCGATAGACCCCAATATTCCCCACAACAGCTACGACTGGAGCAATCTGGTCCGCCATGAGGACAGCAACGAAGTGCGCTATGTGGTCGATGGAGAGAACCACGGCGTCAAGGGGATCGACGTTTCCTCCTATCAGGGCGACATCGACTGGCGGCAGGTTCGCAACGACGGAGTCCGCTATGCCTTTATCCGCCTCGGCTACCGGGGCTACGGCACCGGCGTGATGATGACCGACGAATACTTTGAGAAAAATTATGAGGAAGCACGGGAAGCCGGGGTCAAGGTCGGCGTTTACTTCTATTCGCAGGCGGTCAGCATCGCCGAAGCGAAGGAGGAGGCGGACTATGTGCTCGATGTTCTCGACGGGCGGGAGCTTGACTTCCCGATCGCCTTCGATATTGAGGGCGCGCCGAATGCCAGTGCGCGTACCGCCGGGATGACCCCCGCGATGACGACGGCCGTGGTCAACGCCTTCTGCAAGCGGGTGGAGGCGGAAGGGTACGATACCATCCTTTATACCTACACACGCTACCTTTTCACCAACATGGAGATCGCAAACCTTCAGAATCATAAGCTCTGGATTGCGCAGTACTATAAGGTACCGTTTTATCCCTACCGCTTCCAGATTTGGCAGTACAGCTCGAAGGGCAAGGTAAACGGCATCAACGGAGACGTCGATCTGAACATCATGTTCCAATAAGGCCTGTAAAACGGGGACCTTCGGGTCTGAACGGCACCCCGCTTGTGAGACGGTATGGGATACCGGCCGACAAGCGGGGTGCTTCGCTATTCCCAAAAGACTGCCAAACAAGCGGTATACACCAGAACTCAAGAAACAGGCGGTTGATGCAGCGGCACAAGAAGGACTCAGCCATGAAGAAACAGCCGGAATTTACGAGGCTCAAGGGCACGATCGTATTCAAAGCCGGGAACGGGTATATTCGGGAAAGGTTCCGGGGGCCTTTCCGTCGAGCGGAATGCTTTCCGCCCGGGTGGCGTCCGCCGTATAAGCCGACAGCGTCTGCGATCCGTCCCGTCCTCCGTTCGGGCGCGCCCCCGCCGGGCGGATGGTCAAGCGGAAAAGGGGAGCGGGAAGACGGGCGGCACGCCCACGCCCATCCCCAGGCGCGGACTTCTGTTTTGGATTGACAGGCTGCGCACCGGGAGAACTCTTCGGGGAAGAGGGCTTTTCAGGGACACCCGTAACAAGCAGGAAACAAAAAATCAATTTTTGATCCATAACTCTTGTGCCGGCCGTGGGCGGGATGTATAATGGAACCAATCGCGGCGCGAGACGCCGCGGCAAAGAGAGGAGATACTTCCGATGGGACAAAAGGGAGAAGACAGAATCCGGGAATACATGGAGAGCCTTCGGCTCGAGGAGCCGGTGAGCCCCGAGGAATTTCATCAGGCCGTCAAAAGCGCCTATAAAGACCGCAGCGCGCAGGTCTACTTTATTTGGAAAAAGCTCAAGGAGCTTTATCCGGAGGTGGACGCCAACCGGGTGATTCGTGAAGGCTCACGGGAATTTGGGCTTTGGCAGGGCAGAAAGATCGCCGAGAAGTACGGCGCTGAAAAGATCGGCCCGACCGAGGCTGTGCTCGGCCAGACCTCCAAGGGAGGCATCATGGTTTTTGAACAGGAGATCCTTGAGCTCGGGGATGACAGGGCGGTAAAGATGTTCCATGCATGTCCCCATGCCGAGGCGCTCGCCGAGCTGGGCGAAAGCCCTGAAACGATCCGGATGTTCTGCCGCGACATGCTTGGGCACTGCGACTATGCCATCTGCGAACCGTTCCCGAACGTGAGCATCGATTTCCCGACCACCGTTGCGGACGGCGAGGGCAAGGGATGTGCGATGACCATCACCCGCAAAAATCCGGAAGAAAAGTGAGAAGGGAGCGTTTCCTATGAGTCAAGAGAAGAAAATCCGCGAGAAAAAGAAGCCGACCCTGCTGCATGCGGTGATTCCGCTGCTGGGCCTCCTGGTCTGCCTCGGCGGCGGATATGCCTACCTCAAGCTGCCCACACAGGTCTGCCTGCTGGCAGCAGCCGCCGTGGCGGCCGTTGTGGCATGGAGTCTCGGCTTGAGCTGGGATGATATGGTTGCCGGAATGACCGAAAAGGTCACCGCCTCTTTCGGATCGATCATGGTCATGATCTGCGTCGGTGCGATGATCAGCAGCTGGATGTTTTCCGGCACCATCCCGATGATGATCTACTACGGCATCAAGCTGATTGACCCCCGCTTTCTGTTTGTGACCGGATTTTTGGTCTGCGCCATCATTTCGACCTTTACCGGAACCTCCTTCGGTTCGGCGGGCACCGCCGGCGTGGCGGTCATGGGCGTGGCGATTGCCACCGGAGCGCCCCTTCCGATTACCGCGGGCGCGGTGATCTCGGGCGCGGTATTCGGCGACAAGCTCTCTCCCTTTTCGGATACCACCATGCTGGCTCCGATCGCGGCGGGCTGCGACATTTATGATCATATCAGGCATATGTTCTATACCACCGGCTGCGCAACGATTCTGTCGCTGATCGTCTACGGCGTGGTGGGCTTCACCCTGCCTGCTTCCTCGATCAGCAGCCCCGAGCTGGTTTCCCAGATGCTTGGCACGCTGGAGTCCATGTTCCATTTTAACCTTCTGCTTCTGCTTCCGCCGGTCATCGTTCTGCTCGGCGCGTTTCTGCGCAAGCCGACCGTACCGGTGATGCTCTTCGCGTCGGTGCTGTCCATCATCATGGGCTGCGTTTTCCAGGGCTTCCCGTTTAAGACGGCCGCCGCCGCCTTTTACAGCGGATTCAACGTCAGCATGGTGCCGGGGGTCGATCCCTCCACTGTGATTCCGCAGATCAACACTCTGCTTAACCGTGGCGGACTCATGGGCATGATGAGCACCATTCTGCTGATTTTCTGCGCCTTCGCTTTCGGCGGAATCTACAGCAAGTCGGGCTGCATCCAAGTCATTCTGGAGAAGATCGCGGGCTGCATCCGCAGTGTCGGCAGTCTCATTGCTTCGACCGTCGTTTCGACCATCTTTATGAGCATCGTGACCGGCAGCTCCTATCTTGCGATTCTGGTGCCCGGCGAGATGTTCAGCGAGCCGTTCGAGCGTTTTGGCCTGCATAAGAAAAACCTTTCCCGCACCCTCGAGGACGCCGGCACCTGCGTGGTCCCGCTTGTCCCGTGGGCGGTGGCCGGAACCTACATGGCGACCACCCTCGGCGTTCCCACCGTGCAGTACCTGCCCTGGGCGGTGCTCTGCTACGGCAGCTTCCTCTTCGCGCTTCTGTTCGGCTTCACCGGCTGGACCATCAAGATGGCGGACGGAACCCCGTTCAACGCCTCCCGGAAGGCCGCGTCGAAATAGAGGGGATTCAGTAAAAGGGGAGCTTGCGGCAAAATTTCCATTTTGCCGCAAGCTCCCCTATTTTTATGCGCTTTTGCCGCACTGAAAACAATACCGCGGAAGGGGCCTTCCCTTGCTTTTTTGATGCGCCAAAGGACAGACGGCATTTTTGTGAAATGCAAACCTTTTTTCTCTTTTATTTCTTTGGCTTTGGCGGGAACGTTTTGTTATACTGAAACCGGACGAAGCAATGCCGCATGTTGGGAGGATGTAATATGATGAAAAAAGCCTTTGCCTGCCTTGCCGTCATTCTGATTTTCCGCGCCTGCCCGCAAGTTCGTTCAGAACCAGAAAATTTTTGAGGACGTGGAGGTCCCCGATCTGTCTGAAGCGGCGCCGGCACAGGCCGGGCCGGAAACAGGGCCCGGGCCGAAGGCTGCTTTTTCCTCCAAGGAAGAACCGGCGGCGAAAAGCCTTTGCTGTCCCGACGGGCGCTGCGGCGGTGCATCCCTTTTCGTGCGGGGACTCTACCCCGATCAGCGGCGGCCCCGGTCTCTATTTCAAAAATCCTGACAACGAACATCCGGGCGTCATTTCAGCACCATATTGTCTGACGGAACTGTTTTATCGGATGAGAATTATTTATGGGGATATGCCTCACAAAGCTCTTGACAGAGCGGGAGGGTTCTGCTAAACTATATCAGTACAACAAAGCAGAACGCTTTCGTTCTCACCTGTGCGCGCATGAGCGCACATGGTCAATAGGGTTTGCGCCGGCCGCGGGGCCGGACGGACCGGATTGATATCGGGTGTGGAAGGAAGAATTCTGCGCCCATTTTTTTGTTAGGTATGGAGGTGCTTTGACATTAGCGTGAAGGAACTGCTCATCAACGAGGATATCAGGGACAAGGAGGTTCGGGTGATCGCGGCGGACGGAAGCCAGCTCGGCGTCATGGATACCCGTGAGGCACAGCGGCTTTCGATCGAGCAGAATCTCGATCTGGTGAAAATTGCCCCGCAGGCCACTCCGCCGGTTTGCCGGATCATGGATTACGGCAAGTACCGCTTTGAACAGGCCAAACGGGAAAAAGAAGCCAAGAAAAACCAAAAGGTGATCGAAATTAAAGAGATCCGCCTTTCGCTGAACATCGATATCGGCGACCTGAACACCAAGGTCAAGCAGGCGACCAAGTTCCTTCAGGAGGGCAACAAGCTCAAGGTGTCGATCCGCTTCCGCGGACGCGAGATGGCCCATCCCGAGATCGGGCATGAGGTCATGAGGAAATTCACCGAAGCGGTTGCCGAACATGGCGTTGTGGAAAAGCCGCCAAAGCTCGAAGGACGCCATATGCTGATGTTTATCGCAGCAAAACAACCTGCAAAGTAATATTTTGATTTGGGAGGAACCATAAATGCCGAAGATCAAAACCCATTCGGGCGCCAAAAAGCGCTTCAATCTGACCAAGAACGGGAAGGTCAAGCGCGCCCACGCCTTCAAGAGCCATATCCTGACCAAGAAGGACACCAAGCGCACCCGCAACCTGCGTAAGAATACCATGGCCGACAAGACCAACGTCAAGGCCATCAAGCTGATGATCCCCTACAAATAAGCTGTCCGAACGTCCAACCTGAAAACAAACCCAACGGAGGTATAAAATATGGCTCGTGTTAAGGGCGCTATGATGACCAGAAAGCGCAGAAAGAAAGTATTGAAGCTCGCCAAGGGCTATTTTGGAGCGAAGAGCAGACTGTTCCGCGTCGCCAAGGAAGCGGTCATGAAGTCCGGCCAGTATGCTTATATCGGCAGAAAGCAGAAGAAAAGAAACTTCCGTCAGCTGTGGATCACCCGTATCTCCGCCGGCTGCCGCGCCAACGGCGTGAATTACTCCACCTTCATGAACGGCCTGAAGAAGGCGGGCGTTGAGCTCAACCGCAAGATGCTCTCCGAGATCGCCATTGCCGATCCCGCGGCGTTTACCGCGCTGGTCGAGCGCGCCAAGGCTGCTCTCTAAACCATCAAAAACGTCCGGCTGATCTTCAGACCGGACGTTTGTGCTAATCGGATATCGGCCAAAAGCGGAGGAACTATGCGGCAGATTACCTCAAAAGATAATCCGAACATCAAGGAATATGTCCGGCTCTGCGGCTCCAGAAAGAGCCGAACCGAGAGCGGATGCTTTGTGCTTGAGGGAATGCGGCTGGTCTGTGACGCGCATCAGAGCGGCGTGCGGATCGGCCTGCTTCTCGTGACGGAAGAAGGAATGGCCCGCCTTGGGGAACGCTTTGCGGCGCTGTCGGACGCGGCCGGTGAGACGGTTCTGATCGACCGCAGGATCGCGGGACAGATCGCGCAGACCAAGACGCCGCAGGGGGTCTTTGCGGTCTGCGAGGGGGCGCTTTGGCGCGGGGAGCCCTCCTCCCCGCCCGCGCTGGGGCGGGGCGCGCTGCTGCTCTGCTCTCTGCAGGACCCGGGCAACGTCGGCACCATCATCCGCTCGGCCGAGGCCTTCGGCCTGTCGGCGGTGCTGATGAGCGCGGACTGTCCCGATCCCGCCTCCCCCAAGGTTCTGCGGGCCTCGATGGGGGCGGCGCTGCGGCTTCCGCTTTACCGCTGCCCCGATCCCGCCGAAACGGTCGGGAGGCTGCGCGAAGCAGGGATTCCGGTCTTTGCCGCCGCGCTGGGCGAACGGAGCGCCCCGGTCGGAGAGGTTTCGCTGCGAGGCGCGGTGGTTGCTGTCGGCAATGAGGGCGCCGGGCTTTCGGAGGAATTCTGCGCCCGCTGTGACCGGCGTGTAATTCTGCCGATCGCACCGGGAAGTGAATCCCTGAACGCCGCGATGGCGGCTTCCATCTTTGCGTGGGAGCTTTCCCGCGCCGCGAGAGGGGAGGAGAACCGGTGAATTCACGCCACCAAAGGGATCAGGCCGCTCGATGGTTGCTGCTTCAGCAGCTCTTCGGAATCGGAACCCACCGCGCGCACCTGCTCTGTGAGCGGTACGGAGATGCCGCGGAGGTCTTTTCGCTCACCCGCGGGCGGCTGGAAGAGGATGCGTTTTTCTCCCCGGAGGAACGCGGGCGGCTCCTTTCTCCCGATTTTTCTCAGGCGGAGGCGGAAGTGCTGCTGGCCGAACAGTCCGGCGCGGTGCTGCTGACCCCCGACTCTCCGGAATATCCCGAGAGTCTGCGCAATATCCATTCGATGCCGATGGTTCTTTACGCGGTGGGGGACCTTTCTCTCCTAAACGGGCATTACCCCATCGCCATGGTCGGCAGCCGCAGCCCGAATGAATACGGACGGGCCGCTGCGAAGAAACTAGCCGGTGAGGTTGCCGCGCTCGGCGGAGTGGTGGTCAGCGGGCTGGCCATCGGTACCGACGCCCTCTGCCATGCGGCCGCGCTCGAAGCAAACGGAAAGACGATCGCATTTTTGGCGGCGGGACTCGATTTCGATTATCCCCGCACGAACCGCGCGCTGCGGAAGCTGATTGAGCGGTTTGGACTGGTGCTCACCGAATATTCCTTTGGCTCTCCGGCGCTCGGAGCGCATTTTCCGGTGCGCAACCGCCTGATCGCGGGTCTTTCGATGGCGACGGTGGTGATTCAGTGCCGGGCGCACAGCGGAACCATGCTCACCGCCGGTCACGCGCTGAGCCAGGGGCGCGATCTCTTTGCGGTGCCGGACAGCATCTTTTCCGCGATGGACGGTGCCAACAGCCTGCTGGCGCAGGGCGCGGAGCCCGCGCTTTCCGGCGAGCAGATTCTGCTGCGCTATCCCGAGATTTACGGCTACCCGCTCGACGCGCCGAATCCTCCCGCCTCGTCTCCGGCGCCGCCCGCCGCGCAGAAAGCCGTCCCTGCCGCCCGGCGGGAAGGGACGGCGCCCGGGCAGTCCGCCGAGCGGCAAGCCATCTCCGTTTCCCCTCGGGAAGAGGCGGCGCCCGCGCCGCCCGCGTATCTTTCGGGCGAACAGGCAAAGGTGTATGCCGCCCTTGCCGCAGGGCCTCAGCCAGTCGACCTGCTCTGTGAGCGGTGCGGGCTGGCGGCGGGAGCTCTCCTTGCGATTCTGACCCAGCTCGAGCTGTTCGGGCTGGTCCGGCTGCTCCCCGGCCGGATGGTGGAAACCGTCCGGCGGTCATGATATTTTTTGGAAAGTTGAACAGGTGAATTGCTTATGTCGAAACTAGTCATCGTGGAGTCCCCCGCCAAGGCGAAGACCATCCAGAAGTATCTGGGGAAGAACTATTCGGTCATCGCTTCGATGGGGCATATCCGCGACCTGCCCAAGTCGAAGTTCGGCGTGGACGTCGAACACGGCTTTGCTCCCCAATATCAGGAGATCAAGGGGAAAGAGGAGCTGATTTCCGAGCTGAAGTCGGCGGCCAGGAAGGCCGACACCGTCTATCTCGCGACCGACCCGGACCGCGAGGGAGAGGCGATTTCCTGGCATCTGGCCCAGATGCTCGGCCTCGCTCTGGATCAGCCCAACCGCGTGACCTTCAACGAGATCACCAAGAGCGGAATCAAGAACGGGATGGACGCCCCGCGTGAGATTGACCTTGATCTCGTCAATGCCCAGCAGACCCGCCGCCTTTTTGACCGGATTGTGGGATATAAGCTCTCCCCCTTTCTTTGGAAGAAGGTGCGCCGGGGCCTTTCCGCCGGGCGGGTGCAGTCGGTTGCCGTGCGCCTGATTGTCGACCGGGAGGAGCAGATCAGAGCATTTGTCCCGGAGGAATACTGGACGGTTGACGCCAAGCTTCAGACCGGATCTCCCAAAAAGGCCTTCGACGTGCGCCTTGCCCTGAAAAACGGAGAGAAAATCGACCTCAGGAACAAGGCGCAGGCGGACGAGGTGCTGGAATCGGTTCGAGGGACCGAATGGACTGTGGCGAATGTCAAGAAGAGCATCCGCCGCCGTTCTCCCGCGCCGCCCTTTATCACCTCCACCCTCCAGCAGGAGGCCTCGCGCAAGCTCGGCTTTCAGGCGCGGCGGACGATGAAGATCGCCCAGGAGCTTTATGAGGGCATTGAGCTTGAAGGACAAGGCGCGGTCGGTCTGATCACCTACATGAGAACCGACTCGCTGCGCATTTCGGATGAGGCCGCCGCCGAGGCGGAGGAATTGATCCGCTCGAACTATTCGAAGGACTACCTTCCCCCATCCCGCCGGGCGTATAGGTCCCGCTCGGGCGCGCAGGATGCCCATGAGGCGATCCGGCCCACCATGCCCAAGCTCACTCCCGAGGAGGCGAGGGGCAGCCTGACCGCCGAGCAGTACAAGCTCTACAAGCTGATCTGGTCGCGGTTCATCGCCAGCCAGATGGCCAACGCCCTGCTCGATACGATGTCGGTCGATATCGCCGCCGGGGAATACACCTTCCGCGCGTCGGGCTACCACGTCAAGTTTGACGGCTTCACCATCCTCTATGAGGAGAGCCGCGATGAGGAGGGGGAGAAATCCACCGCCCTGCCGCCGCTCGAGGCCGGACAGAAGCTTGATCTCGCCAAGGTTGAGGGCAACCAGCACTTTACCCAGCCACCCGCCCGTTACACCGAGGCTTCTCTGATCAAATCGCTCGAGGAAAACGGCATCGGACGCCCGTCAACCTATGCGCCGACCATTTCGACCATTCTCGACCGCGGCTATGTCGAGCGGAATCAGAAGCAGCTGGTTCCCACCCCTTTGGGAGAGACGGTCAACAAGCTGCTCAAGGACCAGTTCAAGAAGATTGTCGATGTAAAATTCACCGCCGGCATGGAGCACGAGCTCGATCAGGTCGAGGCGGGGCAGACCAACTGGGCGCAGATGGTTGGCAGCTTCTACGACGATTTTATGAAGACCCTCGAAACGGCCGAGAAGGAAATGGAAGGGGTCCGGGTCAAGGTTCCCGACGAGGAAACCGATATCGTCTGCGAGCTCTGCGGACGAAAGATGGTGATTAAGTCCGGCCGCTTTGGAAAGTTTCTGGCCTGTCCCGGCTATCCCGAATGCAAAAACACCAAGAAGATTGTGCAGGAAACCGGCGGTATCTGCCCGGTCTGCGGCGGCAAGGTGGTCACGAAAAAATCCAAGAAGGGGCGCAGCTTCTACGGCTGCGACAACTACCCCAACTGCACCTTTGTGACGTGGGATAAGCCGCTGACCGAGACCTGCCCCAAGTGCGCCTCCACCCTCTTTAAGAAGGCGGGCCGCTCGGGCGTCATCCATTGCCTGAAGGAGGGCTGCGGCTATGAGCGGGCCGCGGAGCCGAAAAACCAGAAGGAAGACGGGGAATGAGAGCGGCGGTGATCGGTGCCGGCCTTGCCGGATGCGAGGCCGCGTGGGCGCTGGCCGAACGGGGCGTTTCGGTCACGCTGCATGAAATGAAGCCGCAGAAATATTCCCCGGCGCACAAAAAGCCCGGATTTGCAGAGCTGGTCTGCTCCAATTCGCTCAAGGCGGACCGCCTCGGCTCGGCGGCGGGGCTTTTGAAGGCGGAGATGGAGGCAATGGGCTCGCTGACCATCCGTACCGCGCGGGAATGCGCCGTCCCGGCGGGCGGGGCGCTCGCCGTCGATCGGGACGAGTTTTCCGAACGGATTACCAAGGCGGTCCTCGCGCACCCCGGGATTACAGTGGAATACGGCGAGTGCGTCGGAGTCCCGGCCGAGGGGCCGGTCGTTGTCGCCACCGGGCCGCTGACCTCCGACGCGCTCTGCGCCGAGATCACCCGGCTGACCGGGGCCGAGCGTCTGAGCTTTTATGACGCCGCCGCGCCGATCGTCACCTTCGAGTCGGTGGACATGCAGAAGGCCTTCTTTGCCGCCCGCTACGGCCGCGGGGAGGATGACTATATCAACTGCCCGATGAACCGGGAGCAGTATGAGGCGTTTCACGAGGCGCTGGTCGGCGCCGAGCGTGTTCCGCTGCACGATTTTGAGAAGCTCACCGTCTACGAGGGGTGTATGCCGGTCGAGGTGCTGGCCGCCAGAGGAAAGGACGCGATCCGCTACGGCCCCTTAAAGCCGGTCGGCCTCACCGACCCGGCCACCGGACGCCGCCCTTGGGCGGTGGTGCAGCTTCGGGCCGAAAACCGCGAGGGGACCCTTTACAACCTTGTGGGATTCCAGACCAATCTCAGGTTTGGGGAACAGAAGCGGGTCTTTTCGATGATTCCGGGGCTGGAGCACGCGGTATTTGCCCGCTATGGGGTGATGCACCGCAACACCTTCCTTGATTCGCCGCGGCTTCTCGACGCGCGGATGCGTCTGCGCGCCCTGCCGCGCGTCCGCTTTGCCGGGCAGATCACCGGGGTGGAGGGCTACATCGAATCGGCGATGAGCGGCATCTACGCCGGAATTGACCTCGCGCGTGAGCTGAAGGGAGAGGCTCCGCTTGTTCTGCCGCCTGTCACCATGAGCGGCGCGCTGCTGCGGCATGTCTGTGATTCCGGCGTCAAGGATTTCCAGCCGATGGGCTGCAATATGGGGATTCTGCCCCCGCTGGAGGAGAAAATCCGCGATAAGCAGGCGCGTTATCTGGCGCTTGCCGAGCGTTCCATGAAGGCGATGGAGGCGCTGCCGCTTTCGCCCATTTTAGATCCGGGAGGGAACTGATATGAGAATTATCATCGACGGCATGGGCGGAGATCTCGCCCCCCTCGAGCCGCTGCGCGGCGCCGCGGAAGCGGTGCGCGAACTGGGGGTGGAGATGATCGTAACCGGCGGCGAGGCAAAGCTCCGCGCCTGCGCCGGGGAAAACGGAATCCCGCTCGACGGCATCACCTTTGTTGACGCGCCCCGTGTGATCCCGATGGAGGCGGAGCCGACCAGCCTGCTCAAGGAGTACTCCGACTGCTCGATGGCGGTGGGGATGAAGATGGCTGCCGACGGGGAAGGGGACGCTTTCGTTTCGGCGGGCTCGACCGGCGCGCTGCTGGTGGGGGCGACCTTCCTTGTCAAGCGGATCAAGGGAGTCAAGCGCCCGGCGATCGGGACGATGATTCCGGCGCAGGGGGGACGGTTTTACCTGCTCTGCGACGCGGGCGCGAACCATGACTGCCGTCCCGAGATGCTGACCCAGTTTGCGGTGATGGGTTCGGCCTACTATGAGAAGATCATTGGGACCGAGCGCCCCCGGGTCGGACTCATCAACATCGGCGCGGAGGAAACCAAGGGCACCGAGCTGCAGGTGGCGGCGCTGCCGCTGCTGAAAAATCTGCCGGGCATTCATTTCATCGGCAATGTGGAGGCGCGCGACCTGCCGCTTGGCGGCTGCGACGTGGCGGTCTGCGACGGCTTTATCGGCAACATTGTCCTCAAGCTGACCGAAGGAATGGGCAAGTTTATCGGCGGCGCGGTGAAAGAGGTTCTGATGCAGAATCTCAAGACCAAGCTGGGCGCGCTGCTGATTGCCAGCGAGTTCGGCGCGTTCAAAAAGACCCTTGATTATAAGGAAACCGGCGGCGCGCCGATTCTTGGAGTGACGCGTCCGGTCATCAAGGCGCATGGCAGCTCGGATGCCAGAGCTTTTAAGAATGCGATCCGTCAGGCGAAATCCTGCGTCGAGCGGGATGTTTCCGGCGCAATCGAAGCGGGGGTCGCGCGGCAGAAGGCCGCCGCCCGGGAGAATGTATAATGGAAGATCTGGAAAAAGTCATCGGCTACCGCTTTCAGGACAAAAAATACCTTGACATCGCGCTGACCCACTCCTCCTACGCCAATGAGGCCAAGAATGCCGGCCCGAACAACGAGCGGCAGGAATTTTTGGGGGATGCGGTCCTTTCGGTGATTGTGGCCGACTATATTTTCCGCCACCGCAAGGTGCCGGAGGGGGAACTGACCAAAATCCGCGCCTCGCTCGTCTGCGAGTCGGCGCTCGCGGGCTTTGCCCGTCAGATCCGGCTGGGTCAGCATCTCAAGCTTGGCCGCGGAGAATCGCAGAACGGCGGAAGAGACCGTCCCTCGATCATTTCCGACGCCTTTGAGGCGCTGATCGCCGCCGTTTACCTCGACGGCGGGATGGAAGCGGCCCGAAATTTCGTCCTGCCCTTTATTGTGGATATTGTCGAGCATGCGACCGGCACCGACCTGCACGACTATAAGACCCAGCTTCAGGAGGTCGTACAGAAGAACCCCGAGGAGCGGGTCACCTATGTTCTGGTGGAGGAGAGCGGCCCCGATCATGACAAGCGCTTCGTGGTGGAGGTGCACCTCAATTCCAATGTCATCGGACGCGGGGAGGGCCGCAGCAAGAAGCTCGCCGAGCAGCAGGCGGCCCGCGAGGCGCTGCAGCTGATGGGAATCGATTCGTGAGGCACGGGAATCTTGCTCTCTTTGTCCCGCATCTCGGCTGTCCGCACCGGTGCAGCTTCTGCGACCAGCGGGCGATTACCGGCGTACAGCGGCTGCCCACACCGGAGGATGTCTGCACGCTCTGCAAAGAGGCGGCACAGAAGACGGGCCGTTCCCTCGAGCTGGCCTTTTTCGGCGGCAGCTTCACCTGCATCGACAGGCAATCCCTGCTTTCGCTGCTCGAGGCGGCGCGGCCCTTCCTCGGGGCGGGGATTTCGGGCATCCGGATCTCCACGCGCCCCGACGCGGTGGAAGGGGAGATGCTTTCGCTGCTCAAGGCGCGCGGCGTGACCGCCATCGAGCTGGGCGCACAGTCGATGAGTGACGCGGTACTGAAAAAGAACGGCCGGGGACATTCCGCCCGGGATGTGGCGGAGGCGGCCGAACGGGTCCGCGGCTTCGGCTTCGAACTTGGGCTGCAGATGATGCTGGGCCTTGACGGCGCGGAGGAATCCGACGATCTTGCGACGGCGCGGGCGCTGATGCCTGCCGCCCGGATACCGTCCGCCTCTATCCGGCGCTGGTGCTGCGCGGCACCGGGCTGGCGGAGCGGATGCGGCGCGGCGAATACCGCCCGCTGACCCTGGAGGAGGGGGTACGGCGCACAGCGCGCGTGATGGAGCTGTTCGGGGAGGCCCCGGACATCCGCATCATCCGCGTGGGGCTGCATCCCTCGCGTTCTCTGGAAGAAAAGCTGCTCGCGGGGCCTTACCATCCGGCCTTCCGCGAGCTGTGCGAGGGAGAGCTGATGCTTTCCCGCCTGCTGCGGCAGATCGGGAACGGGGACCTCTCGGGCCGAACAGTGACCGTTGCGGCCGCCCCGGGCGAACTTTCCCGGATGCTTGGCCAGAAACGGTGCAACGCGGCCGAGATCGAGCGGCGGGGCGCGAGGCTGCGCGTCGTCGAGCGGGCGGGGAGGCCGCCGCTGTCCCCGCTGCTTCTGTCAATCACATGAATCAATTCGAAAGGAGGCGGTTTCTTGCGGCTTAAATCGCTCGATATCCAGGGCTTCAAATCCTTTCCGGACCGCACCCGGCTCGATTTCAACGATGGTATCACCGCCGTCATCGGTCCCAACGGATCGGGAAAGAGCAACATCGCGGACGCGATTCGCTGGGTGCTCGGCGAACAATCGACCCGCACCCTGCGCGGCGGCAAGATGGAGGACGTCATCTTCGGCGGCACCCAGACCCGAAAGCCGCTTGGAATGGCGTCGGTGACGCTGAACATTGACAACGCCGACCGCGCTCTGGCCGGAATGGACGCCGGCGAGGTTTCGATTACCCGGCGGCTCTACCGCACAGGGGACAGTGAATACCGCATCAACGGCGCGCAGGTGCGCCTGAAAGATATCACCGAGCTTTTTTTGGACACCGGCCTCGGCCGGGACGGTTATTCGATCATCGGGCAGGGGCGCGTCGCTGAAATTGTGTCGGCCCGCTCCAAGGAGCGCCGGGAGATTTTTGAGGAAGCGGCGGGCATCGCCAAATTCCGCTACCGCAAGACCGAGGCGGAGCGCAGGCTCACCCTTGCGGAGGAAAACCTGCTTCGGCTGCGGGACATCCTCTCGGAGCTCGAAGGGCGGCTTGCTCCGCTGCGCGCCCAGTCGGAAAAAGCAAAACAGTTTTTGGAGCTGGCCGGAGAGAAAAAATCTCTGGAGGTTTCGGTGTGGATGCACACCATCGGGGAGCTGCGGCAAAAGACGGCGCAGCTCGAGGATAAGCTGCTGCTCGCCCGTTCGGAGCATCAGGCAGCCGAACAGACAGTCGCCGCGTGTGAGCGGCAGTACGCCGAGGAACAGGAACGCGGCCGCGCGCTGCTCCTGCGGCTCGAGGAGCAGCGGGACGAAATTTCCCGCCGGAACGAACGGGCCGCGGGACTGGAAGCACAGCGGGCGGTGCTGCAAAACGACATCAGCCACCATGAGCATTCGATTGAGGAAGCGAAGGACGCGATTGAGCAGGCGGGCCGCTCTCAGGAGGAGCTGTCCGCGGAGCTTGCAGCGGCCGGAGAAAAGCTTCTGGAGCAGAAGGAGAAGCTTTCCGCCGCCAATGAGCAGGCCGGAACCATCGCGGACCAGCTCACAGAGCTGGCCGGCGAACAGCTCCGTTGCGCCGCGGAGCTGGACCGGCTCCGCATCCGCCGGGCCGGCGCCTTTGAAGCGATTGAGGCCGCGAGGCTGGACGCCGCCGCCGCTGAATCTCTTCTGGGCGAGAGCGCCGCGCGAATTGCGGCGATGGAATCCGCCCGCGCCGCGCGGGAAGCGGCGGTGGAAGAAGCAAAGCGGGACGCCGCCGAGTGCGAGGGCCTGCTTGCCGAGATTGCCGAAACCGCCCTGTCGCTCGAAAATTCAGCCAAGGGCTACCGCCTGCGCCGCGAGTTGCGCGGGCAGAAGGCTGCCGAGCTTGATCAGAAGCTGGCCGATTTCGACGGCAGAATCAATGAGCGGCGGCAGCGCGCCAAACTGCTCGCCGACATGGACCGCAATATGGAGGGCTTTGGCCCGAGCATCAAATTTGTCATGGGCCGCGCCCGCGCCGGCGCGCTGCCGGGTGTGTTCGGCCCTGTTTCGTCGCTGATCACCGTCGAAGACGGCCACACGGTCGCGATTGAGACGGCGCTCGGCGGGGCGATGCAGAACATCGTCGTGGAAAATGAAGAAACCGGCAAGCGGGGGATTGCCCTGCTGAAGGAATCCCGGGCGGGCCGGGCGACCTTCCTGCCGCTGACCTCGGTGAAGGGCGGCAGGCTCGACGTTTCCGGTCTGGAGCAAAGCTTGGGCTTTGTCGGACTCGCCTGCGACCTTGTTTCCTGCGGAGACCGTTTTCGAGGTGTGGTGACCTCGCTGCTCGGCAGGGTGGCCGTCGCCGAGGACATCGACTCCGCGGTGGCGATCGCCAAGCGGAACGGCTACCGTTTCCGCATTGTGACGCTGGACGGCCAGATCGTGAACGCGGGCGGCTCGATGACCGGTGGCTATACCGCCAAATCGGCCGGCATCCTCGGCCGTCAGGGAGAGATCGAACGCCTTGAGGCTGAGGCGAAGAAGCTCGGGGAACAACGGGCGCAGCTCGCCGCCCGCCGGGAGGAGGCCGCGCGGGAGCTTTCGTCGGTCGAGGCGGAGCTTTCCGCCATTGCCGCCCAGCAGAAGTCCTGCGAAGAGGACCGCATTCGCGGGGAGGCGGAGCTTTCCGCCGCAAGGCAGCGGATTTCTCAGGCCGAGCGTCAGAAACGGGAGGCCGACGAGCAGCGTGAACAGCTCCTTGCGCGCATTGAGGAAATGAAGGAGAAGAGCGGAAGCTCACAGGAGCTGACCGCCTCTCTCACCGCCGAGCTTGACCGGCTCCAGCGGCAGATCGCAGAGGGCGGCGAGATGCGCGACAGCCTTGCCGCGCGGCAGAACGCTCTCAATGAAAGCCGGGCGGAAATGAACACCGCAATCGCCCTGCTGACCCATGAAATTTCCACCGCGGAGGAAAATCTGGCGCGGCTCACCGCCCTTTCGGGCAGCGCGGGGCAGCGTCAGGACGAGCAGCGGGAGAAGATTGCCGCCCTCGAAGCGCAGATTTCCGCCGCCGGCGAGCAGATTGAAGCGCTGGCCAGCCAGGCGGCGCGGGACCGCCAGGAGGCCGAAGAGGCGCAGCGGGCAGTGCTTGAGACACAGCGCCTGCGGGAGCAGAGCGAAGGCCGGTGCTCGGCGCTGCGCGCCTCCGAGCGGGAGGAGAGCGCCCGGCGCGACAACCTCTACCGCGAGGTCGTGCGTCTCGACGAGCAGAAGACGGCGTCGGGCAACGAATGCGCCGCTCTCGTGGCCAAGCTCTATGACGAATATGAGATGACCCAGTCCGACGCGGAGGAGCAGGCGCGGCCGGTCGAAGACCTTGCGACCGCCAACCGCCGTCTGGCGGAGCTGCGCGGCAGGATTAAGAATCTGGGTTCGGTCAACGTCGACGCGATCGAGGAGTACCGCGAGGTTTCGGGACGGTATGAGGAGCTTTCCCGCCAGATTACCGATGTGGAGCATTCCAAGACCGAGCTTTCCCGCCTCATCGGGGAGCTGACCGAGCAGATGCGGGGGATTTTCTCCCAGCAGTTTGAGGAAATCAATAAGAATTTCGGCAAAATTTTTACCGAGCTGTTTGAAGGCGGCAGCGCCGCGCTTTCCCTCACCGACCCCGACGACCTGCTGGAGAGCGGCATCGAGATCACCGTGCGGCCGCCGGGCAAGCTTATCAAGAATCTCGCGGCCCTTTCGGGCGGGGAGCAGGCCTTTGTGGCGATCGCCATCTTTTTTGCGATTCTCAAGGTGAATCCTTCGCCCTTCTGCCTGATGGATGAGATCGAGGCGGCGCTCGACGACGTCAACGTCGCGCGTTTTGCATCCTATCTGCATACATTGACCGAAAAGACTCAGTTTATCGCCATCACCCACCGCCGCGGCACCATGGAGGAGGCGGACGTCCTCTACGGTGTGACGATGCAGGAGGAGGGCGTCTCGAAGCTGCTGCAGCTGCGGGTTTCCGAGATTGAAAAGAAGATGGGGATTCAATCATGAAAGGAGCGTAACGCTATGGGGATTTTTTCCGCGATCGGCGCGGGGCTGCGCAGGATTTCCTTCTCCGCCCGGATCGATGACGAATATTTCGACGAGCTGGAGGAACAGCTCATCATGGCCGATGTCGGGGTGGAGACCTCCGCCCTGATCGTCGAACGCCTGCGCGAGCAGGCGAAGCGCGACCGGCTCAGCGAGGCGGAGCAGCTCCGCCCGGTGATTCAGGAGGTGGTGCGCGAGCTGCTCGCCGCTCCCGGCGAAGGCGGCGCCGTCCCGACCGAAAATCCCCGCGTCCTCCTGATGATTGGAGTCAATGGGGTCGGCAAAACAACCACCATCGGCAAGCTGGCAGCCCGGTACAGGGCCGAGGGCAAAAGTGTGCTGCTCGCGGCGGCCGATACCTTCCGCGCGGCGGCGATCGAGCAGCTTTCGATCTGGGGAGAACGCACCGGCGCGCAGGTGATCGCCCATTCGCAGGGCTCAGACCCCGCCGCCGTGGTGCACGACGCGCTCGACGCAGGGCTTGCCCGCGGAGCGGACGTTGTCATCTGCGATACCGCCGGACGGCTGCACAACAAAAAAAACCTGATGGATGAGCTGGCGAAGATCCGGAGGGTTATCGCCAAGGAGATTCCCGACTGCGTGCCGGAGGTCCTGCTGGTGGTCGATGCGACAACCGGCCAGAACGCGCTGGCGCAGGCGCGGCAGTTTAAGGAATCCGCCGGGGTCAACGGAGTGGTGCTCACCAAGCTCGACGGCACCGCCAAGGGCGGAGTGGTCATCGCAATCGCCCATGAGACGGGAATTCCGGTGCGCTATGTCGGGGTGGGGGAGGGAGCGGGCGACCTCTATCCCTTCGACCCGGCTGAGTTTGCGGCGGCCCTTTTCGGCGGGGAGGAACAGGTGTGAGCAGAAAACTTCTGATTGCGACCCATAACCAGGGCAAGCTGCGGGAGTTTTCCCGGATGCTGACCCCCCTCGGCATAGAGCCGGCCCTGCCGGAATGTCCCGGCCTCCTCGAATCGATCGAGGAGAACGGAGCCACCTTTGCGGAAAACGCGCTGATCAAAGCGCGCGCCGTCTTTGAGGCGACAGGGCTTCCCGCCGTCGCGGACGATTCCGGAATCTGCATCGACCCGCTCGGCGGGGAGCCGGGGGTCCGTTCAGCCCGCTATCTCGGGGAGGATACCCCTTATCCGGTGAAAAACGCCGCGATTCTCGAACGCCTGAAGGACGTTCCGGACGAGCTGCGCACCGCGCGCTTTACCTGTGCCATCGCGCTGGTGACGGAGCGGGGCGAGCACGTTTTTGAGGCGAGCTGTGAGGGAAAGATCGGCTATGAGCCGCGCGGCGAGCGGGGCTTCGGCTATGATCCGATCTTCTACGTCGGCGAAAAGAGTTTTTCCGAGCTGACTGACGGGGAAAAGGATGCGGTGAGCCACCGCGGAAAGGCGCTGCAAAAGCTGCTGGCCCAAATCGGCAGCTTGCTGCCGGATGCGGCGGTTTCCTTCCGGCGGGCTGTGCCCGGTGATGAGGGCCTGATTCTTTCGCTGATCCGGCAGCTCGCCCAATATGAGAAAATGGCCGATCAGGTGGTGGCAACCGAGGAACTGCTGCATGAATGGCTGTTTGAGAAGAAAAAGGCTCAGGTCCTCTTCGCGCTGAAAGACGGCCGCGAGGCGGGAATGGCGCTCTATTTCTACAATTTTTCCACCTTCCTCGGGCGCGCGGGGCTCTACCTCGAAGACCTCTTTGTACTGCCCGAGGCGCGCGGCACCGGATGCGGGAAGGGGCTGCTGCGGGAACTGGCGCGGATTGCCGTCCGGGAGGGCTGCGGGCGGCTCGACTGGGCATGCCTCGACTGGAATGCGCCGAGCATTGATTTTTACCGCGCGCTGGGCGCCGAGCCGCTGGAGGAATGGACAACCTACCGGCTTGAGGGCGAGACTCTGCGCCGCATGGCGGAGTCTCCGCTTTGAGAACCGGAAGGAGATGAATTCCATGCAACGGCAGGGAGCCTTCCGCGAAGCTGTTCTCCGGTACGCAAAGGAGAGCTTTGGCAGCGAGCCCGAATATCTCTGGGCAAAGTTTCCCAGCTATGCCGTGCTGCGGCATGCCGGCCGGGGCAGGTGGTACGCCGCTGTCATGAATGTGCCGAGACCAAGACTGGGACTGCCGGGAAAAGGAACGGCCGACATATTGGATGTCCGGTGCGACCCGGTTCTGATCGGCTCTCTGCGGGACGGAGAGCGGTATCTTCCCGCCTATCACATGAATAAGGACCGGTGGATCACTGTGGTCCTGGACGGCTCGGTGCCGGAGGAAGAGGTGTTTTCCCTCTTGGATATGAGCTTTGACCTGACAAAATAAAAATCCCGCTTGAGCCGGGAGAGCCATTGAATATGGGCTTTGACCCGCCAAAACAAAAATCCCGCTTGAGCCGGGAGAGCCATTGAATATGAGCTTTCACCCGACGAAACAAGAATCCCGTTTGAGCCGGGAGAGCCATTGAATATGAGCTTTCACCCGACGAAACAAGAATCCCGTTTGAGCCGGGAGAACCATTGAATATGAGCTTTCACCCGACGAAACAAGAATCCCGCTTGAATCGGGAGAGCTATTGAATGCGGGCTTTGACCCGCCAAAACAAAAATCCCGTTTGAACCGGGACTGCCAAAGGAGTATTATGGAACTGACCAGTAAACAACGGGCCCATCTGAAAGGTCTCGCGCAGACCCTTGAAGTCGTCGCACAGTTTGGAAAGAACGAGCTTTCTCCCGAGCAGGTTACCATGATCGACCTCCTGCTCACCAAACGCGAGCTGATCAAATGCTCGGTGCTTGAAACTTCACCCTATACGGCGATTGAGCTTGCCGAAATGCTTGCCGAACAGACCGGCGCGACCGTTGTGCAGGCAATCGGGCGCAAATTTGTCCTCTACCGCCGCAATCGGAAAAAGCCGGTGATCACCATCGACTGATCCCGGAGCCGCGGTAAAATGAAAAGCGCAGGGGGAATGCCCATGAAAATCGGAATTTTCGGCGGAACCTTCAACCCCATCCACAAAGGGCACCTCGCCCTGATCAACCGGATGATTGAACGGCTTGCGCTCGACCGTCTGATCCTGATGCCGGCCGCCGTCCCGCCGCACAAGGACGCCGGGGAGGTGCTCCCTGCGGCCGACCGGGTGGCAATGTGCCGCCTTGCGGTGGCGGGGGACGCGCGGGTGCTTGTCTCAACCCTTGAGATTGAGCGCGGCGGAAAGAGCTATACCGTCGATACGCTGCACGATCTGAAAGGCGTCTATCCCGACGATGAGCTGATTTTGCTGGTGGGCAGCGACATGTTCTACACCCTCACCGAATGGCATTGTGCCGGAGAGCTGCTTCGCATGGTGCGGATTGCGGCGATAGCCCGGGAGTCGGACGAGCTTTCCCACCTGTTTGAGCAGCGGGACCGCCTCAACGCCATGGGAGCCCGCACGGAGGTGGTTGTGGCGGAACCTGTGGTGGTTTCCTCGACCGAGATCCGCGAGCATCCCGAACATGAGGGACTGCCCGAGGCGGTGGAGCAGTATATTGAACAGAACGGTCTCTATGGCCGGCCGAGGCGGATTCCGGTGGATCTCGACGAGCTGACCGGACGGCTGCGCGCGGCATTGTCCCGCGGCCGGTATACTCACACCATCAATGTTGCCTCCGCGGCGCTCCGGCTTGCAAAGCTTCACGACGGGGACGGGGAGCTCGCATACCTCGCGGGGCTGCTGCACGACATCTGCAAAGAGTTCTCCAAGGACGAGATGTTGAATCTTTTAGCGGATTCTGATATAATAAAAGACCCGGTATTTCTTGCGTCCGGCCGCATCTGGCATGGCTTTGCGGCGGCAATTTACATTCAGCGTGAATTATCGATCCTCAATACCCAAATAATAGAGGCGGTGAGGTATCACACCACGGGGCGCGGCGGGATGTCGCTTCTCGAGGAGATCGTCTATCTGGCCGACCTGACCAGCGCCGACCGCCGGTATCCGGGGGTGGAGGCGCTGCGCGCGACGGCCGAGCGTTCGATTCCCGAGGCGATGCTTGAGTCGCTGCGGTTTATTTTGGGCGATCTCGCAAAGAACGGCCGTCCTGTGACCTGTGATACCCTGAAAGCCTACAACCGCTATGCCCTTCTCACAAAGGAGGCGCCGCGGCAGGCGTAAAAAGGGGTATTGCCGTTTGTCGAGAGCGAGAGGTTCGGGAAAGCGCCGGCTTTTCCTGTTTTTGCTGCTGCCTCCGGTGGCCGGGGTGCTGCTGGCACTCGGAGTGACCCGCGCCATGCAGGGGGCGGGGGAGGAAGGAATCTCCCCCCTCCGGGGAGAAAGGACGGCTCCTTCCGGGGAGCGGCCGTTTGTGACCGAGGCCCCGGCGCAGCAGAGCTACGGCCTGCTGCTCTGCGGTATCGATCACACCCGCACCCTTGCGGACGTCATCCTCTATGCCCGCCTGAATCTGGAGGAGAACCGCGCGTGGATTTTGCAGATTCCCCGGGATCTTTATGTTGATCCCAGCGGCGCGACCGGCAAGATCAACGGAACCTGCCTGCCCTTCGGCTCCGATGACCCGACAGAGAGGATTGCCGGCATCCTGAAAAGCCAGCTTGGCCTTGAGGTTGACGGGGCGGCCGCCATCACCCTTGCCGGAGTCCGGGCTTTGGTTGATGCGGTGGGCGGAGTGGAGCTTACGCTCGACCATGAGATCGATTACCTTCCCGGCAAGGTGATTCCGGCGGGCGTTCAGACGATCGGCGGCGAACAGGCGGAATGGCTGCTGCGCTACCGGGCCGGCTACCGGATGGGAGATCTCGACCGCCTCAAAGTTCAGAAGGAGTTCCTGTTTGCCGCGATGCGGTCGGTGCAGAGGCTTGGCCGGATGGAGACGCTGCGGATTGCCGCAGAGAATATGGGGCATGTGAAAACCACCGTTGCATTTTCCGAGATCGCATCGCTGCTGGAACGCGCGCTGGCGCTGACCCCCGAACGGGTTTCCATCGAGCAGATTCCCACCTACGGGGTGGAGCACCGGGGGCTTTCGGTGCTCTGCGTCAACCGGTTCAAGCTGGCGGAAGCTCTGAACGCGGGCGTGCGGTCCGATCATCCGGTCGACCCATGGGAGCTGCACCTCGTCTATCCTCCGCAAGAGGAAAGGGAGAAAGTTCCCGATGAGCCGCAGCCGGAACAGGGGATGCTTCTTGATTTTAGCTGGGATTTCCCCGACGAGGGGGAGGAACCGCTGTATGAATAGAGATGCCTGCCGGCAATGGCGCCGGCAACAAAAGGGAGGAAGCTTATGACAACGTTGGACCGCGCAAAACAAATCGCCGCCCTGATTGACAACAAGAAGGGTGAAGAAGTCAGAGTGCTCCAGATCGGGACTCTGACCACCATCGGGGACTACTTTGTTGTCGCCACCGGCAACTCGACCACTCAGGTCAAGGCGCTGGCGGACGAGGTGGAGGAGAAGCTTTCCGCCGAAGGGCTTGAGCCCAAGCGGATCGAGGGCTATGCCTCGGCCTCCTGGATTCTGCTCGACTACTATGACGTCATCGTGCACATTTTCCTGAAGGAGACGCGGGAGTTTTACGCGCTCGAGCGGCTTTGGGGCGATGCGCCCGAGATCGACTGGATGAAATAAAATGAAACGGCCGGTTCCGGCCGATGGGAGGGTCAACCTTGCGATATGATTTCAAGGAGATAGAAGCAAAATGGCAGAAGATCTGGGCGGAGAAGAACGCCTTCGCCGCCACCGACGACTATTCGAAGCCGAAGTATTATGCTTTGGTCGAATTTCCTTATCCCTCGGGGCAGGGACTTCACGTCGGACATCCGCGTTCCTACACCGCGCTGGATATTGTCGCGCGCAAGCGCCGGATGCAGGGCTACAATGTCCTCTATCCGATGGGCTGGGATGCGTTCGGCCTGCCGACCGAGAATTACGCGATTAAAAACCACATTCATCCCGAGATTGTCACCAAGAACAATGTCGCCCATTTCAAGGCCCAGCTTCAGGCGCTCGGTCTTTCCTTCGACTGGAACTGCGAGGTCAACACCACCGACCCCGATTATTACAAGTGGACCCAGTGGATTTTCCTGCAGCTTTTCAAGCATGGCCTGGCTTATAAAAAGGAGATGGCGGTCAACTGGTGCACCTCCTGCAAGGTTGTTCTCGCCAACGAAGAGGTTGTCGGCGGCGTCTGCGAGCGCTGCGGCGGCGAGGTGATCCGCAAGGTCAAGAGCCAGTGGATGTTGAAGATCACCGAATACGCCCAGCGGCTGATCGACGATCTTGACACGGTCGATTACATAGACCGGGTCAAGGTTTCGCAGAAGAACTGGATTGGCCGTTCGACCGGAGCGGAGGTGGACTTCGGCACCACGGCGGGGGATACCCTCACCATCTTCACCACCCGTCCCGACACCCTCTACGGCGTCACCTACATGGTTATGAGCCCCGAGCACCCCTTCCTGGAGAAGTGGGCGGACAAGCTCTCGAACATCGATGCGGTGCGGGCCTACCGCGAGGAAGCCGCCCATAAATCCGATTTTGAGAGAAGCGAGCTGAACAAGGAAAAGACCGGCGTGCGCCTCGAGGGGGTTGAAGCGGTTAATCCGGTAAACAACACCCGTATCCCGATCTTTGTTTCGGATTATGTCCTGATGAGCTACGGAACCGGCGCGATTATGGCGGTGCCGGGTCACGATACCCGCGACTGGGAGTTCGCCAGAAAGTTTGACCTGCCGATCATTGAGGTGGTCAAGGGCGGCGACGTCGAGAAAGAGGCCTTTGTTGACTGCGCCACCGGCATTCTCGTCAATTCGGGAATTCTCAATGGACTGCCGGTTGATGAGGCGAAAAAGAAGATTACCGAAACGCTCGCGGCACGCGGCATCGCCCGTGAAAAGGTGAACTACAAGCTGCGCGACTGGGTCTTTTCCCGCCAGCGCTATTGGGGAGAACCGATTCCGATCATCTGCTGCGACCACTGCGGCTATGTGCCGCTCGACGAGAGCGAACTGCCCCTGAAGCTGCCGGAGGTCAAGAGCTATGAGCCGACGGCCGACGGAGAAAGCCCGCTGGCCCATCTTGACGAGTGGGTCAATGTCACCTGTCCGAAGTGCGGGCGGCCCGCGCGCCGCGAAACCGACACCATGCCCCAGTGGGCGGGGTCCTCGTGGTATTTCCTGCGGTATATCGCGCCCCACTGCGATACCGCCATTGCCCCCAAGGAGGCGCTCGACTACTGGATGCCGGTCGATTGGTACAACGGCGGCATGGAGCATACCACCCTGCATCTGCTTTACTCCCGGTTCTGGCACAAGTTCCTCTATGATATCGGCGTCGTTTCCTGCCCCGAACCGTATGCCAAGCGTACCAGCCATGGCATGATCCTCGGTGAGAACGGCGAGAAGATGAGCAAATCGCGCGGCAATGTCGTCAATCCGGACGATATTGTCAACGAATATGGCGCCGACACCCTGCGCCTTTATGAGATGTTCGTGGGCGATTTT
This sequence comes from Yanshouia hominis, assembly GCA_014385025.1. Classification (GTDB taxonomy): domain Bacteria; phylum Bacillota; class Clostridia; order Oscillospirales; family Ruminococcaceae; genus Yanshouia; species Yanshouia hominis. The sequence continues at coordinate 40,029 of JACRTB010000008.1, forward strand.
GAGAAGGCGGCTCCGTGGAACACCTCCTCGATCAAGGGCTGCAAACGGTTCCTTGAGCGGATCTGGGGCTTGCAGGATATCCTTGTTGACGGGGAAGGCTACTCCCCCGCGCTGGAAAACGCGGTGCACAGAACGATCCGTAAGGTTTCCGAGGATATCGAGGCGCTCAAATACAACACCGCCATCGCGGCGATGATGGCGCTTCTCAACGATATTGCCGATCAGAAGCAGATCACCCGCGGAGAGCTTCGCACCCTGATTATTCTTCTCAACCCCTTTGCTCCGCACCTCACCGAGGAGCTGTGGCAGGTCTGCGGCTTTGAGGGGATGGTTTACCAGCAGAAGTGGCCCGAGTTTGATCCGGCCAAGTGCGTCGAGGAGTCGGTCGAGATTGCGGTGCAGGTTTCGGGAAAACTGCGCGGCAGGGCGCTGGTTCCGGCAAACTGCGGCAACGAGACGATGCTGGCCGCCGCCCGCGCGGTGCCCGAGGTGGCCGCGGCGATCGAGGGCAAGGCGATTGTCAAGGAGATCGTGGTCCCCGGCAAGTTAGTGAATATTGTCGCGAAATAAGCCAAAGAGAGGGCTTGACACAAAGACTTCCGCTATTGTATAATATTCTTGTTATCCCAACGGGATAAATACTCCTGCCTAGGGCGTTGGGAGGGAATGGTAAATGTCAGAAATTCGCGTTAAGGACAACGAGTCGCTCGACAGTGCTCTGAGAAGATTCAAGAGACAGTGCGCAAAGTCCGGAGTCCTTCAGGAAGTGCGCAAGAGAGAGCACTACGAGAAGCCCTCTGTGAAACGCAAGAAGAAGTCCGAGGCGGCACGAAAGAGAAAGTTCAAATAAGCATCTTTGTATTTGAAGCTTTACAAGAAGCGAGCGGTTTTCCGCTCGCTTTTTTGTATGTCGAAAACCACTCGCTAGGCGAGTGGTTCCAAAGAAGGCTGCTGCCGATGATGTAGAAATAAAAACTCCCTTTGCTAGAATAAAGATGCGGTCTGCCAACTGCACCAAACAAGCAAAGGGAGGTCATTCGAAATGAACGACGTAAATAGTTTAGCGCATACGAGTTGGAATTGCAAATATCATGTGGTGTTTGCCCCAAAGTATCGGCGGAAAGTGTTCTATGGAGAAAAGCGAAAAGAGATAGGAGAAATTCTACGAACACTCTGCAACTGGAAAAAGATCAAAATCATAGAGGCAGAAGTATGCCCAGATCACATTCATATGCTCTTAGAGATACCACCAAAGGTTGCGGTATCTAGTTTCATGGGATATCTCAAAGGGAAAAGCAGCCTGAAGCTGGAAGAGGATCAGGCGGGAGAACAATTGACCATGGGGAACTTCTAAGCCCGTTTACGGGTAGCAAGTAACAGTCCTTCGCAGCTGACAGATCGTACCAACGCGACGTGACGCGTGCCGCTAGTACCAGAGGGCTTCGCCCGTCTAAGAAAAACTCCCGGCTTCGCCGGGGGATATTTATTGTGTTGTATTCCGAAAAGTGCCGCTTATGCCTGCCGGCAATGGGGATGCGTTCGCCGGAAGTGGTGAGTGCGGCGAAATGACAGCAAATTCGAAATTTACCTCCGGGTGATGGATGCGGGCGAAAAGCATTCGGCATCTCTTGACTATCGGTTCGCCCGCTCCTTTGGCGTTGCTCCCGCTCAGATGCACCACCCTGCGCTCGGGGTGGCGCATCATGCTCTTTTGCCCGGGAGAACCCCATAGCTTCGCCGCATGGTTTTGATTGGGGCGGCGTTCCCCCTACCGCAGCGGAATTGTCGGAGTCAGAATTTCTAGCGGTCCCTTAACCAAATTTCGCTCAAATATACAAGGCCATGTGCCCGGATTAATCGCTCTTTCCAAACTTTGGAGGGGCGATGTATTTTTTTGTAGGAATCTGAAGCGCTCACTCTAAAATGTGAACAGAAAATAACAAAACCCAAACGCCTCTGCGATGGGGGGAGGAAAAATCTCAATCAGAGACGGTCACGCCTTGGAACAAAGACAGCGGAAAATATGAAGGAGGGAATCCCATGCTGGAAATTCAACTGAACATGTATCACGCGGTTGCCGTTGCAGCCGTACTGTATGCCTTGGGAAATCTGCTGATCACGCGCATCCCGGTGCTGGGAAAATACTGTATTCCGGCCCCTCTGGTCGGCGGGCTCTGTTTTGCGATGGTGAATACGGCGTGTTATGCCGCGGGTATCGCTTATATCACCTTCGACGCCACCCTGCAGTCCGTCTTTATGACCATGTTTTTTACGACCGTAGGCTTTACGGTCAGCCTGCCTCTGCTGGCCAAGGGCGGAAAGGCGGTCGCTATCTGTCTGGCACTGGCCTCGGCTCTGACACTCCTCCAGAATGTTTTGGGGGCAGGGGTGCTTGGCGCGCTTGGTGAGGACCCGCGCCTCGGTCTGGCGGTTGGATCGATCGCACTGATCGGCGGTCCCGGGACCGCGGCGGCCTTCGGACCTGACTTGGAGGCAGCCGGAGCAGTGGGCGGAAATGTCGTCGGACTCGCCGCCGCTACCTTCGGTCTGGTGATGGGATCGATTATGGGCGGACCGGTCGCCCGTCTTCGGATCGTAAAGCATAACCTGAAGTGCAGCGCCCATGTCGGCAGTGTTTCGGCTCCCGCGGGCAGCGGAGAAGCTGTTTCCGCAGAGGAAGGAAGCTTCCGAACCGACAGCGGAAGGTTTGTCAAGGGCTTTATGCTGATCATGTTCTGCCTCGGCGTAGGAAACTGGCTCAGTGCGCAGCTTAAGATACTCACCGGCATGACCTTCCCCGGATATATCGGCGCGATGCTGGTGGCAGTGGCGGTGCGCAATGTGATGGACGGCGCCAAGAGCGAATATCCGGAAAACGAAATTGAGACGGTCGGCAACATGTCCCTTTCGCTCTTCCTGGCAATGGCAATGATGGGACTCAAGCTCTGGGAACTGGTTGATCTTGCGCTGCCGATGATGATCACACTGGCACTGCAAATTCTTCTGATGTTCCTCTTCTCGTATTTCATCGTGTTCAATTTTATGGGCAGGGATTACGACGCGGCTGTGATGGTCACCGGCTTTATCGGCTTTGCGATGGGCGCGACCTCCAATGCCATGGCGAATATGCAGGCGGTTACCCGCAAATACGGCCCTTCGCCCACCGCCTACTTTGCAATTCCGATGGTGGGAGGGATGTTTATAGACTTTGTCAATGCGGTGGTGATTACTTCTATGCTTTCGTGGCTGTCATAGCGGCAGCTCACATTGAAAAAGAGCGGTCTGAGAAGACTGGTAAGAGCTTGACAGAAAGCCGGCGCCGAAATGGCGCCGGCTTTCCGCTCCGCTTTAACAGGTATGTTAGGCATCCTGCCGCCCAACATACAAATAGCCACCCGCTATATGGGCGGAGTTGAAAACTTAAATGCGGTGCCGCCTTCCGCTCGGGCGCACCGGATTGCCGAACAGGCGGAGTGGGCAGCCACAGGAGATAGGACTTTAAATGGGCGGTCCCCATTTGGCCCCCTCGCCGGGCATCGGATAGGCGGAGCGGGCAGGCTGGGAGAGGGAAACGGGAGGAAACAAGGGGGAACGAGTACCCTGCGGGCCGCTCGCGTGTGTCGGATGCCGGGCAGGCGGAGCGAAAACCAGCGTCATTCAGACGCTGGTTTTGTTAATGTTCATGCCGCCGGGTTGGCCATGACTGATTTGGCAGATGCTGCGAAGCAGCGGAAAGACCGTCCGTCGTGCGGAGAATCAAAGATTTAACACAGAGCAAACCGTTTTCCTTGATACGAGGAATGTTCAAACTTTTTAAAAGCTCAAAGAGATGTGCCGCGCTGCTTTGGCAGCATCAGGCATTCTGTCTCTGATACAAAATCAGACCGTTGAGCGGACGGAACTGAAAGCTGTCAGCAAGAGCAACGCTTTTTCGATAATGGTACAAGCGTTTCAACCATTATGGATTCAAAAAGTGCCGCTTGGCTTTGCCGGAGATCAGGGACGCGTCCCGATGGTTCACTCTTACAGAAACATTTCCCTTATTTTTGAAAGACGCGGGAATTTTTAATTTTTGCGGCTTTTTCGTTATACACCCCGGAGAAAAATCAACGCAGGAGGGCGATGCCAAAAAAGATGCCTGCCGCGCGTCGTGCTGATCAATGAAAGCTGTTGCGCGGTACAGCAAAGCATGTTACAATCATGGAAATAAATTATAAAACGTTTGCGCAATCAATTGGAATTTGTAAGGGAGAGAAATACGATGGAATACAGAGTGCGAGTAACGGTTTTGGATAAAAAGCTGTTTCCCGAATTACAGGCTCAATATTGCGCCGTGCCCGATAGCGGGAAATGCCCTTGTTACAATGTGGGGGATGAATTTATTTTTTACCGCAATGATGAGCGTGATGACTATTGGCACATGGGCGCGGGCACATTGACAAAGTGCGGCAAACCGGATGAGGGTGTTTTGCTTTCCCCGGGCACAATGCACTGCGGAACAGAAGGCGTACCGTTTTGTTCGGAGGCATGGGATGCCATTGGCCGGTATATTTACACCGCGCTGCAAGGCGGGGCAATCATGCATGGCTGGACAAATGATGATAAAGTTATGATTGCCTGCTGTAATGACGGCACCAGACCGGTCATCTTTAAAATTGAACGAATTGATATAGAGTAAGCGGCAGCTTGTGGATTGATCTCCATGACTAAATTTTGTACTGCCAGCATCAAATTATCCCAAAATTGTACAAATCAGAAGCGGAGGAATCATGACTTTGAAGTCACGATTCCTCCGCTTCTGCCTTTTGAGGCACATTGATGGAAGGCTCACAAACAGGATGTCCCTTTTTCTCCGCTATTCGATGGCGGCGACAAGCTGCACCTCAACGGGTGCATTGCCGGGCAGAGTTGCAAGGCCGATCGCGGCCCGCGCGCCGATGCCGGCATCTCCGAGCTGCTCATAGAGATATTCGGAGACAACATCTCCGATTTTGGCGTGGGTGGTGTAATCGGGTGTTGCGTTGACGTAAACGGTCAAAGAGAGAACCTGTGCAATCCGCTCATCCGCCGACAAAGTGTTCTGTGCGGCGATCAGCGCGTTGGAGGCCGCCTGAATGATTGCGGCGCGGTAGGTTTCCAGCGGCTCGTCAGGGCTGATTTTTCCGGCAAGCAGCAGGACGCCGTCCTTCCGCGGGGTCATGCCGGCGGTGTAGACGAAGTTGCCATAGCGGACGGCGGGCTTATACCGACCCTGCGGAATCGGATTTTTGTTCATTTGCGATACCACTCCATTACTTGAAATAGACGTTCCAGCGCCGCAACCGCCTTGTCGTGGTCCTGAGAGAAATTGATGCGGAAGCTGTGCAGGAACTGAGGTCCGAATTCGGTGCCCGGCGTTACCGTGACGTTGGCCTGCTCCCGCACGATCCGAATGAAGTCATGCAGGCTGACCTGCAGCTCGGGGATGGTGACAAACAGATAGCTGCCGCCGTCGGTGGGGCGCGCGGTTACGCCGTCAACCTTGCTGATGACGGCCATCAGATCATCGCGGATCTTTTGATGTTGGGCGACCCGATCCTTCAGCCACCCCTCGGGTTCGTCGAACCAGACGGAAAACACGGCCTGATTATACCCGCCGCAGCGCAGGGACATGATTGCCTGCAGCTTTTCCATGCGCTCGATGACAGCCGCGGTGCCGAACGCGGCGCCGAGACGATAACCGCTCAGGGACTCGGTCTTGGAAGGACCGATGATGGTGATGAGGTTTTCGGGAATGTCGCGCTGCGCACGCAGATGGGTATAGGCGACGCCGCTGTAGACCTGGCGGGAATAAAGCTCATCGACAATCAGCGTTGCATCGTAGCGCTTGGCAAGGGCGGCAATGCCGCAGATTTCATCATAGGAATAGACGCAGCCAACGGGGTTGTTCGGATTGGAGAAGAGGAAGAGCCTGACGCCGTTCTGGAAGGCCTGCTCGAGCGCCTCAAGGTCAATGCCGGAGCCGGTCTTTTTGTCTTCGTACCGCATGGCAATCGGCACCAGCTCGCCATGGAAAAACTCCACCATCTTTCGATTGGCGAAATAGTCCGGCTCCACAATGGCGACCTTGTCGCCGGGCATCATGCAGCTGCCCATTGCAAGGAAGAGGGCGCCCTGTGTTCCCGGTGTGAAAATCAGATTCTGCGCGGGGTCAACCGGAGCGCCGGTGAACTCGGCCAGACGGGAAGCGACGTGCTCCAAAATGGACTTCCGCCCGCGATAGGGGGTATAAGCCTGCGCGCCGCCCTCTTCGACGCCGGCGGCAAACAGCTCAAAGCTGCCGGGGGTGGGGGTATGCGCGTCCACGTCGCCATGGCTGAAATCCACCGCGGGACCTTCGAGCTTTGGGCCGCGCAGGTCAAGGACAACATTTTTCTGAAGGCTTTCCTGGCCGGGCGCATTGTCGACGCCCAAACGGTCAAATTTTTCGACGATGTTCATAGTAACACGGTCCTTTCTGTTGTAACAGACTCGGGGCATGAGTGCTGACACCTTTATTGTATCGGCCGCTTGCTCAAAAGTCCAATAACCGCTTTGCATATTGTTATGCCCTGGCAGGAATAATCCCCCGCGGTCAGGCGGGCAGGGGATATCCCTTCATAAAATTGAGGAAATCCTTTTGGACGGGGGTGAGGCTTCCCTCCCGGTTATGGAATACCCGGATGATGCGGCGCATATCGGGGTGGCCGATCTTATACAACAGCAGGCTGTCGGAATCGCCGGCATAATAGGGGATTCCGGCGCGGATAAAAGCGATTCCGCGTCCGGCCTGCGCCAGGTAGTAGGAGGTCATCAGCTGGTCAAGCTCTATGACAACCCGTGGTTCAAAGCCCGCGTCGTGGCAGACCCGAAGCCCCCGCCGGTGCATATCGTTTCCCTTCTTGAGGAACAGGAAGCTCTCCTTTGCGAACGCCTCCATCGGCACGCAGGGAGAATCCGGCATATTCAGGCGGCCGCTGAGAAGATCCTCGCGGCGAATCACAAAATCGCCCAGCTGCCCGTTAACCGAAAACGCCTTGGGCACAGCCAGAATGATCGTTTCATATTGCAGAATAAAGGAAGGAAAATCGGCAAGCAGATCCGATTCCACCGACAGACCGATGTCCAGCACATTGGCCTGAAGAAATTCCCGCAGGTCGTGATCGTTCGTTTCGATCAAACGGACCGATACGCCGGGATGCAGTGCCTGAAAATCCGAAATCATGGCGGGAAGCACATAAGTGCAGAAAAACGAAGGCGCTCCGATACACAGATCGCTCTTTTTTTGCCGGTGAAGCGCCGCGCAATAGTCGGAAAGCTCCTGCTGGACTCCCTGAAGCCGCCGGAAGTATTCAATGACGCGGGCACCCTCCGGCGTGAGCTTCAGCGGAATCGAACCCCGGTCAAACAGGATGACGCCCAGCTTCTGTTCTGCTTTCCTCACTGTTTTGCTCAGGGCCGGCTGAGAAATGTAGTATTTTTCCGCCGCACGGGAAAAGCCCTGTTCCTCACTGACGGCGAGAATATATGCGATGTCACGAAATTCGACAGGGTCCATTTCCGCGCCTCCTTTTGCCTGTACTTTTGCTGCCCGAACCGCCCGGCGGACAGTCGCCCGGCGCCGCCGCTGTTTCCAGCTGAATTATATCATGTTTGCAAAGGAGGAACAAGCAGATGGTTCCGATCCCTCCGGCCTGACTTTTGAAAATGTTTTCGAGGAGAGTTTTTGAAACGTAAAATTTTAATAATATTGCATTTGCAGCTTCAAATGCTTTTTTAGCTGTGGAATTTGACATGCATATATGAATTCCATTGGATGCTTTATCAATGTAAATCAACAAAATATGCAATTTTAAAAATCAAACAATTCATTTATCAGATAGGCCAATCGAAGCAGCGCTAAAATAATAGCTTCAATAGCTTCAAAATTGTCTGCAAAAATAAAATTAAAATATTTAATATATAATGGTCTATAATTACAAAATTAGCGCAAATTTGTGAAGAATGAAAATAAATTGCAAAAAATACTGTTAATTAAGCCACTAAAAGCGATATTTACAAATAATTATTTTTAATATATAATTGAGCTTACAAAGACGTGTGGGGCAAAAGTGCGTCAGTCAAAAACAGTACCGGATGGCGGCAGAGACATATGCAAATAAGGAAGGGGCGATGGAATGCCGGATGCAAAGGCTCCAATCGGCGTGATGGATGCAGGCTTGGGAGGATATACCGTCGTAAAGGAGCTTCAGAGACTCTTGCCGAAGGAAGATATTATTTTTCTGGGGGATGGGAAAAACCAGCCGTACGGGAACCGAAGTGAGAAGGATATCCTGTGTCTGACACATCAATGTCTGGACTTTTTGAAGGATAAGTATGTAAAGGTGGTTGCAGTAGCCTGCAATACGATCTCCACGCTGATTGACAAGTACCAGCCGGATTATGAATTCAGGATTTTCAGCATTGTTCAGGCTGGAAGCACCGATGTGATCAAACTGGGACTTCGGCAGGTAGGTATCCTTTCGACGGTGTTTACCGCAAATTCGGGGTGCTATGACCGCCTGATCCATCAAGAACTGCCGCGGACAGCGGTTTATCCTCAGGGCTGTCCCCGACTTGCGCGTATCATTGAGGATGGGGGATTCGACCAGGAGCGGATCGACACCGAGCTGCGGGAAACCCTGGGGCATTTGGCGCAGGCGCATCCCGATCTGGATTCGCTGATTCTGGGATGTACCCATTTCCCCATGGTGAGCGAAAATATCCGCAGGCTGTATCCGCAGTTCACCCGTTTGATCAACCCGGCAGCCACGCAGGCGCGCCTGATCAAGGAATATTTGGAACGTGAAAACGCTCTTGATTCCGACGGCAAAGGTACTTTCCGCGTATATACCACAAGTGACTGCGAATTCTACCGCAGCATGACCGACCATGTGGGACTGAAAACTCCTGCCAGCGTTGAGCTTGTCCCGGCGCCGATTCCGCTGGGAAAATAACGGGGCGCTGAGATTTTGAGACCGAATAGCAACAACGAACAGATTTCAGGAGGTTTTTGAAATGAAAAAGAATGTACTCCTCGCTCTTGTCCTTACGCTTTCGCTCGTGTTTACCGGATGCGGCGGCAATTCATCCTCCGCCCCTGCCAGCAGCAATCCTGCCTCTGCCTCCGCTCCTGCAAGCAGTGTAGTTGAGGCGTCCTGGCCGTCCAGCAAGACGGTTGAGATTTATGTTCCCTTCGCAGCAGGCGGAAACTCAGATCTCTGCGCACGAATTTTTGCCGAGGCGCTTGCGAAGAAAACCGGAGCTAACTTTGTTGTGGTCAACCAGACCGAAGGCAACGGTGCCGTCTGCTACAACACCATTGCCAACGCGCCTGCGGATGGCAGCATCATCGGTTGGGTCACGCCCAGCTGGTTCACCAGCTACTTTGCGGGCAGCCACGACCTCAAACCGACCGAAAAGTTCAGCACCATCGCGGTGACTACGGCCATGACCTCCCAGTATCTGATCGTCCCCAAGGATTCCCCCTTCAATTCCGTTCAGGATCTGGTTGATTACTGCAAGGAACACCCCGGCGAACTTCTCTTTGGAATGCAGCTTGGCTCCGCCTCACATTATTATGCCGAGAACGCCAGACAGAACCTCGGCGTGGAATGGAATTATGTTGAGACCGGTTCCGGCGACGCCGCCCGCGTCACAGCCATCATGGGCAATATTATTCAGGCCACGACAGTGAGCGTCGTTTCTGCGCAGCAGTATTACGAGGCCGGAGAGGTCAAGGTGCTGGCGGCCCTCTATGCTCCCGAATCCGCTCCCGAATCGATGAAGAATATCCCGACTCTCGAGGAGGCCGGTTTCTCCGACATTACAGTTAAGAACTGCAACTTCCTGTATGCGGCCAAGCTCGACGACGCCGTTTGCGAAGCGATGTATCAGACCTTCTCCGAAATTTTCAACGATGCGGACGTCCAGAAGCAGCTCAAGGATCTGAATCAGGAGCAGGTGCTCTGCGGCAGCTATGCGGAGGCCACCGAGATGGTTGGTGGTCTGTATGACAGTTATCGTGGCGTGGCCGATTCTCTCGGCATTCTTGCGCCTGGCATGTAGGTTCATCCCGGAGGGCCGGCGCTTGCCGCCGGCCCTCACTGTTTCGAACAAATAGGAGGTAACATGAAACTCAACAAAAACGTTGTGTTCAGCCTTGCGCTGATCGTTTTCGCGGGTGTCGTGATCGTTCTTTCCATGCAACTGCAATCGCTGTTTCTTTCTCAGTCCGGTGACATCGGTCCCAAAGCATTCCCCATCGGTGCCGCGGCGGCGCTGATTCTCTGCGCGATCGGCAAGATGCTGACCGAGGGTCGTCATGAGGCAAAGCCCCTCTTTGACCGCGAAGGCTGGAAGCGGGTGGGCATCATGTTTGCCATTATGATCGGCTACCTTGCGGCGATGTGGTATGTGGGATATCTCATCTCGACGCTGGTCTTTACGCCGATGCTGGTGGTGGCCATGCGTGAGGACCGCAAGCTTCGCCCCGTAACGCTCGCCATCTTTTCTGTTGTAACAACGACGGTCCTGTATTTTGTTTTCCAGAATATTATTATGGTCACGCTGCCGACAGGCGTACTGTTCCGTTAAGGAGGGAAGCTCATGGAAATGTTGTTTACAGTGATTTCGGCGATCCTGACGCCCTCCAACCTGCTGATCATTCTGGGTGGCACAATCCTTGGCATCGTGTTCGGCGCTGTTCCCGGCCTCTCTGCCACAACGGGTATCGCGCTGATGCTGCCGGTTTCCTTCTCGATGTCTTCGACGACCGGTATCCTGTTCCTCGGATCAATCTATATCGGCGGTATCTCCGGCGGTCTGATCAGTGCCATTCTGATCGGGGTGCCCGGTACACCCGCCTCTGTCGCAACCTGTTTTGATGGTTATCCGATGGCGAAGGGCGGAAGATCCTCTCGCGCACTGGGAATCGGTATTCTCTCGTCCTTCATCGGCACCTTTATCAGCGTTTTGATCTCAATGATCTTCTGTCCCATGCTGGCGCATTATGCAGTCAAGATGGGCCCTTGGGAATTCTTTTCCCTGTGCTTTTGCGCCATCATTTTGGTGGTTACGATGTCCAAGGGGAATATGTTTAACGGCCTGATCGCAGGTCTGCTCGGCATTATCGTCTCCTGCATCGGCATCGCGCCGATTGACGGAGCCAAACGCTTCACCTTTGGTGTGGTCAATCTTTACAGCGGCGTAAACCAGATCGGCCTTATTCTCGGCGTTTTTGCCGTGGCCACTTTAATCAAGAATTTTGCCAAGGGCGACACCAAAACTCCTGATATTGATACCAAAGGGATCAGCGGATTTGGAATTTCTCTGAGGGAATACTGCTCCCACTGGCTCCTGATCATCAAGTCCTTCTTTATCGGTCTGTGGATTGGGTTCCTGCCTGGACTCGGCGCGGGACTTGCAAATCTGGTGGCCTATGCGCAGGCGAAAGCCTCCTCCAAAACGCCCGACAAGTTCGGAACCGGCTGGGACGAAGGCATCATCGCCTCGGAAACTTCGAATAACGCCGCCATTGGCGGTGCGGTTATCCCCATGGTGGCGCTGGGAATTCCGGGCGACACTGCCACCGCTATGCTGATTGGCGGTCTGATGATCCATGGCATCGATGCGGGACCGCTCCTAATGACCAACCATCCCGAGCTTGTTTACTGCTTCTTTGGGGTGATGTTGTTTGCCGCGGTTCTGGTTCTGATCCTGCAGTTCTTTGGAATGAGGACCTTCCCCTACATTTTGCGTACGCCGGTTTGTTACCTCTATGCCGCAATCCTAGCCATCTGTGTGGTCGGCGCCTATGCGGATTCCCGCACCATGTTCAACTGCGGTCTGATGCTTGTCATGGGAGTTGTGGCGATGCTGATGGCAGTCGGAAATCTGCCGACCTCACCGTTTATCCTTGGGTATATTCTCGGCCCAATGCTGGAATCCAATCTGCGCAAGGGACTGACCTACAGCAAGAACGGATTTGCCACCTTCCTGACCCGCCCGGTCAGCCTGATTCTGCTGCTGATTGCTGTCGGCAGCCTTGCATGGCCGTTCATCCGTGACCGCAGAGATGCAAAGCGGAAGGCGTCTGGAAAGGAAAGCGAAGTTGATAAGATGTCGAATGTTTTCGATGTCGAAGAGGATTGAAAAAAGTGCTCCCCGCCCAAGGGGGCGGGGAGCACACGCTATCGTCATCCGTTTGCTTCCATAGCATGAAAAAAATCGGTAAGGGCGCGGACGAAACCCTCCTTTTGCTCTGATTTGTAGGTGCGGTACCGGCTGTGGGTCACAATGGAGCAGATGCGCCGCTCCGGTTCATCGGACAGACGGTGATATTCCAAAGAGTACTGCGCGGCGAAGAAGCGCGCGATGGACAGCGGCAGGATTGCCCAATAGGGGGTGTCGATCAGCATGGGAGGCAGAATTTGGGCGAAGCTCATCTGCAGGAAGGGACGCTTATCTTCCCACCAGGATTTCCGCCACTGTGTAAAGGAAGGGGTGATATCGAAAAAAAGTTCTCGCTCCACATCAAGCTTTTTTGTCTGAACCGGTCCGCCCGAATATTCCTCATGGTTTTTGGGGGAGGTCAAAAGAACATAGGGTTCCCGATAAACGGGCGTAATTTGGAGCTGCTCATGGAAAAGGCTGCTTTCCCGATTGGTAAGGCCGATGTCGATAGAGCCTTCCTCCAGCGCGTCAAAAATTTCCCATGAATGGCTGGTATGGATCGAGAGGGAAACCTCCTTGTGACGCTGCGCATATTGGAAGAAAAATTGCGGGAGAAGATAGGACCCGATGCTGTCGGTACATGCAAGTTTGATCGGAACTTTGGCGGTTTCGTCCTTGAGCGAGTTGGCTGATTCATAAAGATCGACCCATTGCTGGATGATCGGCAGCAGACGCGCCCCATAGTTGGTGGGTTCTACAAATTTCTGTCCGCGCTCACGGATGACGAGCTGCATTCCGAATTCGCGTTCGAGCTTTTGCAGGCGCTGCGTCACAGCGGACTGTGTGAGTCCAACCTTTTGAGCGGTTTTGGTAATGCTGTGGAAATTGCATAGCTCCAGATAAATTTTGGCGTCCTTGTAGTCCATAAACAGCACCTCTGTTTCACATCACATTATTGAAAAAGAAAAAGCAGCTACACTTATTATAAGAAATTCTAATAAGAGGCACAAGACTTTTCTTGATATACAAGATTGATTTATTTTATCCAAATACAGGAGGCTTGATCACGATGAGGCAAAGAACACTGATCCGAAACGCAACCATATATGACGGCACGGGAGGCAGACCCTTTTTCGGGGATGTTCTGATCGGCGGCGGTTTGATCCAGAAGATCGGGCGCTTCCTCCATGAGGAGGACTGCACAGTGGTTGATGGAAGCGGAAAGATTCTGACGCCCGGCTTTATCAACTGCCACAGCCATTCCGAGCTGCAGCCCTTTTATAATCCCCGGATGCTTCAGGTCATCGGGCAGGGAATCACGACCGAGCTGGTCGGGCAGGACGGTTTGTCGGTCGCTCCGATCGACGATGCGCACGCCGCCGAGCTGACCGAGAATATGATCTGTTTGTGCGGCAAAGCAAAACGGGATTTCTGGTGGCGCAGCCATCGGGAATACATGCAGCTGGCGGAAGAGGCAAATCCGTCCTGTCGCTTTGTCGGCCTGCTCGGCTCCGGCACCATCCGAATGAACGTCATGGGAAGCGAGAACCGGCCCGCGACCGGGGATGAGATCCGCAAAATGTGCGAGCTGATCGAAACGGGGATGGAAGAGGGCGCGCGCGGCATGTCGTTCGGCCTTATCTATCCGCCCAGCAGCTATGCCTCCACCGAGGAGATGATTGAGGTCTGCAAGGCGGTCGCCAAGCACGACGGAATCATCATGGTCCATACGAGAAACGAAATGGATCTGCTGCTGGAATCCTTCGAAGAGATGGTCCGCGTGATGAAGGAGAGCGGCGTGCGGATGGAGATTTCCCATCTGAAATCCCTCGGACCGGAAAACTGGGGCAAGGTGACCAAAATTCTCGAACGCATGGAGGAGCTGCAGCGGGAAGGCTACGACATCGGCTTCGACCAGTACCCGTGGAATGCGGGCAGCACGGGCCTCAAGGCAACCGTTCCCGGCTGGGCCTATTCCGGCGGCGTCGATGCGTTTGAAGCGCGTCTGGCCGATAAGGAATCCTATGAGAAGGTTTACAAAGAGACGGCGGAAATCCTGCACAAACGCGGCGGCGGTGCGCGCGTGCAGGTCGCTTCGGTACCCGAAAGCAGCGAAGATTTTTCCTGGATGCCGGGCCTGCGGATGAACGAGATCGCCGAACGGCTGGGAATGGACGAGGTTGCCGCTGTGCTGTATGTCCTTTCCAAAACGAGATCTTCCGTTCTGTGCATCTACCACTCCATCAGCGAAGAGGATATTCAGGCTGTGATGCGCAGCCCCTACCACGTGGTCTGCACCGACGGAATCGTTGGGTCGGTTCCGCATCCGAGGGCCTATTCCACCTATCCGCGTTTCCTGGGGCACTATGTGCGGGATCTCGGAATCATGCCGCTGGAAACCGCTGTCAATCACATCACCGGCGAACCGGCACGCAGGCTCCGCCTGTGGGACCGAGGGCTGATTCGCGAAGGGCTGTCGGCGGATCTGGTGCTGATTGATTACGACCGGGTCATGGAAACCAACAGCTACATCGACCCCATCCGGCTGCCTGTGGGAATCTGCAAGGTGTGGGTCAAGGGCGCCCTCCGCTATGAAGAAGGGATGCAGCTCTGAGCCTTCGCTCAAAAGTACCCGCGTCGATTCAGAGAGTCCCGGGTAAACGACGAGTCCATTCCATCGGGAGCCGCCGCGGTATCAAAACAATACCGCGGCGGCTCCCGTCTTTGGGAGGAAACCACCGACAGAACCGGCAGTGGGGCTTCGCAAAAGGCCATTCATTTCAAACGCTGCGCAAGGCGGCGGAATGCCGGCAAGCCTTTTTGATGAGGAAAGGCCGCTGTTCAAGCGGCACGAACCGGCGATGCGGGCGCGGGATGAAGTTCACGATCCGCTTGCCCGGCGACAGACCCCGATAAGTCCTGCGCACGCCGCCCGCCCGGCCGGAGATTGCGAGCCTTCCGAATAGAAGAAACCACCGGCCGAAAAGCCGGTGGTTTCTTTCCGTCAGCAGGTCGCGCCGCCGACGAGATGCTTTTGTGAAGAAATATTATCTTGCTTGCGGGCAAGCAGTTCATTCGAAAGCAGCTGCTCCTGCACATTTTCAAAGCCGAGGCGCGCGACGGTGTCGGCGAACCGCTCTCCGGTGATTCCCTGCTCGCGGAAGAGCAGAATCGCCTTCTCAACGACGTCAAGCACCTCCGCCCGATCGGTAAAGACCCGGTCGAGACAGCGGCCCTGCGCGACTTTTTTGCCCCAGCGTCCGCCGATGTAGATGCGGTAGCCGTTGGTGCTCCGCTCAAAAACTTTGAAGGGGCATTTGCCCAGACAGCGCCCGCAGTGATTGCACGCGTCCGAATCAACGGCAATCTTTCCGTCCGCCATCTTTGCGACCTTGATCGGGCATGCCGCTTCAATCTGACAGACCTTGCAGCCGCGGCAAAGCTCGAGATTAGGCTCCGGCACCCGCTGTCCGATGATGCCGAGATCGTTGAGATCGGGCTTAACACAGTTGTTGGGGCATCCGCCCACCGCGATCTTGAACTTGTGAGGCAGTTTCACATGGGAGTAGCCATGGTAGAACCGTTCGTGGATTTCCTCCGAGAGGGAGAAGGTGTCGATCAGTCCGTACTGGCAGGTGGTGCCTTTGCAGGAAACAACCGGGCGGACCTTTGAGCCGGTGCCTCCGGTTTCGAGTCCGGCCTGCATCAGGAATTCCCGCATCGGTTCGATGCTGTCGAAGGGAACACCCTGAATCTCGACCGTCAAACGGGAGGTCATGGCAATTTCCCCGCTGCCGAACCGTTCGGCGGCCTCCGAGATGGCGCGGCTTTCCCCGGCGGTAATTTTCCCATTGCGGGTGATAACCCGCCCGTTGAAACGGTCGGCGGTGTTTTTATCCCGCAGAAAGCCCAGTCCCTTGACGCGGGTAACTTCCTCGGGCGGGACGCTTGTTCCGGCGGCATGGGCCTTCACCTCGCAGAAGGAGGTTGATCCCTCGAGAACGACGGTGTCGGTATAGCCGAAAGCCGCGAGCTTGCGCTGGAGCAGATAGGCGCGCCGTCCCTTGGTGCAGACGAGCAGCAGCGGCTCATCCGCTCCGATGCCATCGATGGGTCCCCGCACCTTGTCAAGCGCGACGTAGGTTGCACCGGGAACAGCGGGCGCGCGGGAAACGTCGATGACCCGGCGGCCCTGCGCTTTTCCGGCGGCATATTCGGCGGGGGTCATGCTAACCATCGCGCCGGACAGCTTGTTGAGCAGCACATAGACCGCCTGCACCAGCGGGTGGATTGCGGTTGAGAAGGGCGGCGCATAGGCAAGGTCAAGGCCGTCAAAATCATCGAGTATCATTCCCGCCGCGATACCGGTGGCGGCGATATCGATCATCTTGTCAACCGAGCCGGGACCGAACACCTGTGCGCCGAGCAGTCGATGGCTCTGCCGGTCGGCAATCAGCTTGGTGATAAAGGTGGCGGCCCCAGGATAATAGTGCGCTTTGTCGTCGGTGACCGCAAGGGCGGTCACCACATCATAGCCCTCCCCGACGGCTTGTGCCTCAGAAAGCCCTGTGCGTCCGCAGTTGAGGCCGGGCAACCGGACGATTCCGGTCCCGAGCACGCCGGGATAGGCAGCCTCCTCTCCGGCGATCACCCGGGCGAGGGTCCTGCCCTCAAGGTTGGCGCTCGACCCCATGGGGGAGTACTGCGGCTTGCCGGTGATCCGGTTTGTGACAAGGGCGCAGTCCCCGGCCGCGTAGACATCGGGAAGATTGGTTCTCATCCGCCGGTCCACCACGATCGCGCCTTTTTCCATCGCGATGCCGCTGCCTGCGAGAAAATCGGTATTCGGGCGGATTCCGATCGAAAGAACGGCCAGATCGGCGGGCAGGATTCTCGCGCCGGTTCGGACCGCGGTGATTCGGGAATCCCCGAGAAAGGCCTCCGCCTTGGCGCCTGTTATGACCCGAAAACCGTTTTTGACCAGATGCCGCCGCAGATAATCCGCCATTTCAGGATCGAAAATGCCGGGAAGAAGCTGGGAAGAGGCCTCCAGCAGTGTCACCTGAATGCCGCGTGTTTTCAGATTTTCCGCGACCTCAAGTCCGATGAAGCCGCCGCCAACCACTACGGCGCGGCGGATATCCTCCCGTTCGGCCCAGCCGCGGATTGCCGAAGCGTCCGCAGGGGTGCGAAGGGTAAAGACGCCGGGAAGCTCCACACCCGCCGCGTCGGGACGCAGGGGAGAAGCGCCGACCGCAATCACAGCCCGGTCATAGCCGACCGCCTCCGCCGGACCGTCCGGGGAACGCCGGATCGAGATGGTTTTGGCGGTGGGATCAAGGGCGGCAGCCTCGCATCCCGTTTCCACCGCGACGCCGGTCAGCGCCGCGAATTTTTCGGGGGTATTGACAATCAGCTCCGCCTCGTCTTCAACCGATCCGCCGATCAGATAGGGAAGCCCGCAGCCCGCGTAGGAAATCTCCTTCTCTCTGGTAAAAATGGTGATGTCAGCGCCCGGCAACTCGCGTTTGAGCTTTGCCGCCGCCTTGGTTCCGGCGGCGACGCCGCCGATGATCAGAACTTTCATCCGATGCTCCCTTTTCGTCTATTCGTGATGGCAGCTTCCGCCGCATCCGCCGGTGTGGCAGTTATCATGGCTCTCCTCGTGTTCATGGTGGTGCGAGCAGACAATATCGGCGTTGTAGACGAGGGTGCCGTTCAGCAGCGCCCGCGCCGCCTCGTCGGCGCTGCCCGACGCGCCGCAGTAGAGCCGGATGCCCGCTTCGGCAAGAGCCGCCTTGGCACCGCCGCCGATTCCGCCGCAGATCAGGGTATCCACCCCCTGCGAGGTCAGAAATCCGGCTAAGGCTCCGTGGCCGCTTCCGTTGGTGGGTACGACCTGCGAGCCGGTCACCTGACCATTCGCGATATCGTAGATCTTAAAGGCCTCACTGTGCCCAAAGTGTTGAAAAATCATGCCTTCCTGATAGGTAATTGCCAGTTTCATTTCTAATCCTTCCTTTGCCTGATTGGTTGTGTTCAATGGATTCTGATGGCAGCAGTGAAGCGCGTCGCCGCATTCCGGCCGTTTGGCAGGGCAAACAAGGACATCCCCGCCCTCAATCAGCAGCGGACGCGCACTCACCAGAGCCTCTGCCATTTTTCGCCGAGCACTGTCATACATTCTGGTGACGGTAGGCCGGGAAACCCGCATCCTGGCAGCGCACTGTTCCTGGGAGAAACGCTCAAAATCCAGCAGGCGGACCGTTTCATATTCATCATAGCCCATGATGACCGGTTCCTCGCCGCGGATGTCCTTCGGCTCAAAGCATGCGGCTTTGGGCTTTGAGCAGATCATTCTGCATTTTTGCGGACGAGCCAAATAACCACCTCCTGCTGATTCTCAGTATAGTTTTGTTTTGAACATATGTCAATAATTTAAGCGGACTTTTTACAAATTTTGCAAAAAATCGCGGGAAAGGCAGGCTTCGGGGTAGCTCCCGCTTGCCCTCATATGGAACAAGCACCAGCTATTCCGGCAGGCAATGAAAACGTTTTAACCAACAGGGTTAGGCAACACAACGTGACGGTGGAACGAAACAGGACAAAGGCCAAGCCGGATGGAGCCCCTCTGTGAACGGCAGTGTAATCCATGCTCATCCGTCCACGTGTCCCGGATTTTCGGCATGGTACTTCCAGGGGGAGGCGCGACGAGGGCTGCGATCGTTCCGCCGCGCGTCTCGATTTTCGGCATGGTACTTCCAGGGGGAGGCGGGACAGGGGATCGCTCTCCCTCTGCGGTGCGCTCCGGCTCCACATGTGCGCTTCGGCCGCCCTCCGATTGGATGTGCCGCCCGCTGGACGTCAGAGAAAGGTAAAGAAGCGGGAGAGCGCGGGCGGCCTTGGGCCCGCGCTCTCCCGCTTCGTGATGGAAGACGCTGAATGGGAAAATGGGTTCCCCGTCTTCGAAAGGGCGGACCGGAAGCAATGCCCCTTCAGGCCGGAGCACATGTTCAACACGTGGTTCTGATCTCTAAAACGCCTTTCCCGCCAGAATTTCCTTGTAGTCCTCATAGTTTTTGGCGAGCAGCGCGGGAGTATCCAGCCCGTAGGGACATTTGCTTCTGCACTGGTTGCAGTGCAGGCAGTCCTCAATCTTTTTCATCTTCGCCTGTGCTTCGGGTGTGAGCTGCAGCGCCGATGGGGAGCGGCGGATCATCAGCGACATTCTGGCACAGTTGTTGATTTCAATTCCGGCCGGACAAGGCATGCAGTAGCCGCATCCCCGGCAAAAATCTCCGGAAAGCATCCGGCGGTCCCGTTCGATCAGTTCCCGAATGGCGTCGTCATAAGCGGGCGGGTTGTCGCGGTAGGAGAGAAATTCGTCAAGCTCAGACTCCCGCTGCACTCCCCAGATCGGCAGGATATGCCCGAACTGTGCCAGGTAGGCATACGCGGCCCGGGAATCGCCGATCAGGCCGCCCGAAAGGGCCTTCATTGCGATGAAGCCCATCCCCGCCGCCTTGCACGCCTCGGCCAGCGCGATGTCCTTTTCGGTGGCCAGATAGCAGAAGGGAAACTGAAGCGTTTCGTATAAGCCGGACGCGACCGCCTCATGGGCGATCGAAAGCCGGTGGTTGGTAATGCCGATATGCCGGATTTTTCCCTGCGCCTTCGCCTCAAGCATCGCCTCGTAGAGGCCGGTGCCGTCGCCGGGCTTTGGGCAGAAGGAAGGGTTATGGAATTGATGAACATCGATGTAATCGGTGCGCAGGTTGCGCAGAGAGGTTTCCAGGTCCTTTCGGAATTCCCCGCCGTCTTTGGCAGCGGTTTTGCTTGCGATAAAAACCTTGCCGCGGATTCCCTCCAGCGCCTCCCCCAGCTTAATCTCGCTGTCGGAATAGGCCCGGGCGGTGTCGAAATAAGTAATTCCGCCCTCATAGGCCCTGCGGATCAGGCGCACGGCCTCCTGCTGAGAAATGCGCTGAATCGGAAGCGCACCGAACCCGTTCTTGTCAACGGTAATTCCTGTTTTCCCCAATGTTACCTTGAGCATATTTTTTCCTCCTGTCTATCATACCGCCCCGCGGATTTTTCACGTATCATGGCGCGGAGGGCAGGCCGCCGCGCTTGAGAGCAGTCAGAATTTTACGAGCAGGAGCAGCGTCCCGCCGGTTAAAAGGGCCAGTCCCGCGGCGGCGCGGCGGCTGAGCCGCTCCTTCAGAACAACGCCCGAAAAGGCGACGGTGACGAGGATGCTCAGCTTGTCGATGGGAACAACCACGCTGGCCGGTCCCTCCTGCAGCGCCCGGTAATAGAACATCCAGGAAAGTCCCGTCGCAAGTCCGGAGAGGCCGAGAAAAAGCCAGCTTTTTGCGCCGATCCCCCGGATTTCCCGCTGAAGTCCGAGGAAAAAGACAATCCCCCAGGCCATCGCCAGCACCACGGCGGTCCGGATCGCTGTGCCGAGATTCGATTCCATCCCCGCGATGCCGATTTTGCTCAGAATCGCGGTCAGACTGGCGAATACCGCCGAAAGGACCGCCCAGAGCAGCCAGCGTCCTCCGGCCGTCGAAGAACCGCCGCCGGAGCCTGTCTTTGCGACCATCAGCAGGGTTCCGGTAAGGATCAGGCACATGCCGAGCAGCATATTGAGAGAGAGCGCCTCCCGCAGCAGCAGAAAGGCAAGCAGCATGGTCAGTACCGTGCTGGACTTGTCGATCGGGGCGACCTTATTCACATCGCCGGTCTGCAGCGCCCGGAAATAGCAGATCCAGCTCGCGCCGGTGGCAAAGCCGGAAAGAATCAGGAAGAGCCAGCTTCGGGAATCCACCGAGGAAATGCTGCTCTGGGAGCCGACGATAAAAACCATCATCCAGGCGAAGACGAGCACCACAACGGTGCGCAGCGCGGTCGCAAGGTGGGAATTGATCTTCTGGATTCCGATTTTGGCCAAAACAGCGGTCATGCCTGCGAAGAGAGCCGAACAGAATGCATACAGAATCCACATGAGAGATTGCTCCCTTTCATTGCCCGCTCAGTGAGGCAGGGCGGCATAATCGGTGTCGATGGTGATCACGCAGTAGTGGTTGGGATACTGCCGGGCGACAGCAGCGCCGATCGCGGCCTTCAGCTCGGAATACCTCATCGGAAAATTGTGCGGAACCACGCAGTCAAAGATGACGTTGGTGTGGGTGGCGCCGGGGACAATTCGCAGGTCGTGGATGCTCAGAGCCGGGTGAATGGTCCTGACCTGTTCGCTGAGCCAGCTGCGCAGGTCGTCAACCGCCTGGTTTTGGGTAACAATTGGGTCAAAATGAATGATCATGTGCAGGCCGTCCCGCAGAAAATCCCGTTCGATGTTGTCGATCACATCGTGGCTGACCAGCACATCCTGCTCGGCGGCCATTTCGACATGAACGCTGCCGAACTGCCGCCCCGGCCCGTAGTCGTGAATCATCAGATCATGAGTGCCCAGCACGCCGGGATATCCGAGGATTTTCCCGCGGATTTCCGCAACCAGCCGGGGCTCCGGCGCGCGGCCCAGCAGCGGATCAAGGGTATCCCTGACCAGTCCGAACCCGCTGTAAAGGATAAAGACGGCGACGGCGAGGCCCATCCACCCGTCAAGCTCCAGCGAGGTGAAATGGGAGAGAAGCGACGCGGCGAGAACCGCCGCCGTTGAGATCACGTCGTTGCGGCTGTCGGCGGCGGTGGCGATCAGCGTCTTGGAGTCGATCAGCCGTCCGACCTTCCGGTTGAAGGCGGCCATCCAGAATTTGACAAGAATGGAACCGGCAAGAACGGCGGCCGAAACCCATCGGAAGTCAACCGGCAAGGGGGTCAGAATCTTGCCGATGCTGCTGCGGAAAAGCTCGACGCCGATGACAAGAATCAGCAGCGCGACGGTCAGCCCGGAAAGATATTCATACCTTCCATGCCCATAGGGATGTTCATCGTCGGCGGGCTTGCTTGCCATCTTGAAGCCGAGCAGGCTGATGATGCTCGAGGAGGCGTCCGAGAGGTTGTTGACAGCGTCCGCGGTGATCGAGAGGGAGCCGGACAGTGTGCCGACGGTCAGCTTGCAGAGAAACAGCAGAAGGTTGCACAGAATTCCGACACAGCTCGAAACTTTTCCGTAAGCGGTGCGCACCGCGTTCTCCTGAACGTTTTCGTGATTTGCGACAAATTGACGGATGATCCAGTCGGTCATGATACAGGCCCCTTTGCTTGAAATAGCGTTTCGGCAGGGAAATCTTTGCCGATAATTTTTAATTATAGCACGAGGCGGGCCGGTAAGTCGACTGCAACCTGCCGCTTTCAGGAGAAAAGTCCTTTTGGCGTACTCACAAAAGGGCGAAAGAGCCTCTGCGCTGACCGCGGCATCTCACAGGACTTGTTTTGGCCGCAATTGATTCTCAGACTTTGCCGCTTTTCGAAGAAAAGAGCGTCAGACGGTCTCTTTTGGGCGCTTCTCCGGAGAAGCACCCGCGGAGTGGCTGATGCAGCGGCCCAGCCAGGCGCTCCGGCGGTAGTAAAAGATAAAAATGAGGCTGGTGACCGTCCAGCTCAGCGGATAGCTGAAAAGAACGGTGGACAGCGCGGGGCGCAGCGGAACGACGGTCAAAAGCCAGATGATGCGCAGCAGGCAGGTCCCGCCCGCAGTGATCAGCATCGGAGAAAGGGCATTGCCGCAGCCGCGGATCGCTCCGGCGAGGATTTCGACACACACATAGGTCAGGTAGTAGGGGACCATCCTCCATACAAGCTCCACCCCGATCCGCAGCACCGCAGCGTCATCGGTGAAGATACCGAGCAGAGGTGCCGCGAAGGCACAGTAGAGGATGCTCATCGCCACCGAGGTGCCCGCCGCGAGAATCAGCCCGACCCGCACGCTTTCGCGGACACGGTCGTAACGCCGGGCTCCGAAATTCTGCCCGGCGAAGGTGGTGACGGAGATGCCATAGGCGCCCATAATCATCCAGAAGAAGCCGTCGATTTTCCCATGGGCGGTCCATGCCGCGACGGTATCAGTCCCGAAGGAATTGATGCAGGTCTGGATAATAATATTGGAAAAGGCATACATGTTTGACTGGAGCCCGGCGGGAAGTCCGACCATCAGAATTCTGTTCAGGGGGCGGCGTACAAAGCGGAGACGGCCGGGGAGAAAACGGTAACAAGCCGGAGTGCGGTTGAGGGAAAGAAGGGTCAGCACCGCGCTGAGCGTCTGGGAGGCAATGGTGGCGCAGGCGGCTCCGAAAACTCCAAGACCCATTCCCGCCACCAGCGCGAAATCCAGAACGATGTTGGTCAGACAGGCAATGATCAGAAAGTAAACCGGCCTGCGGGTATCCCCCACCGCGCGCAGCACGCCGGAACCCATATTGTATAGGAAGGAGGGTACGACTCCGAGCAGAACGATCCGGATATAGGTCAGCGCATAGGGCATCACTTCCGCGGGGGTTCCCATCCACTGCAGGGCGAGAGGTGCAAACAGCAGCCCGAATACCGTCATGCCAAGTCCTCCCGCGAGAGCCAGCGCCATCGAGGTGTGCACCGCGCCCTCGACCTCCCCATGACGTCCGGCGCCGTAAATCTGCGCGACAACCACTGTCGTTCCGGCGGAAAGGCCGACAAACAGATTGACGATGACATTGATCAGCACGCCGGTTGCACCGCCGACCGCACCGAGCGCTTCCTTGCCGACGAATCTGCCGACGATCATTGCGTCCGCGGTGTTATAAAGCTGCTGAAAAAAAGTGCCAAATAGAATCGGAAAGAAAAATGCCAGCAGCTGGCGCCAGATGATTCCTTCCGTAATGTTGACGCCGGCGGAACCGGCACCCCGCATATGCATCCGTTTTGTCTCCCTTTCGCCGCGTTTCGGGCGGCTGCCTTTATTCGGGGACCAGTATAGCACAACAAAACCGGAAAGTCGATTCCCTTCGATCTTTTTTTGAGCAATTCGGCACTGCGCCGGGGAACGGCGCCCCGAACGGCGGACGGCGGAATACGTCGGAAATTTTACCGCCTCAGTGCCGTTTTTTTCGGTGAATGCATAGTAATGTCTTGGAGGGATTGAATATGGATTATTGCAGAGACATACGCTCCGCTGTCGCACAGCTTTGCGGCAGCCCGGCACACCCAAAGCTGCACGGCACCGTTCGGTTTCAGCAGAAGGGCTCGGGGGTGCTTGTGACGGCCGAGGTATTTCATCTTCCGTGCGGCCATGCTTCAGAGCCGGAAATCTTTGCCCTTCACATCCATGAGGGGGGCAGCTGCGAAGGAAACGCCGAAGATCCGTTTGCGGGCGCCGGGGGGCACTACAATCCCGGGAACCTCCCGCATCCCCGTCACGCCGGCGACCTGCCGCCGCTGTTTGGAAATCACGGATACGCCTACCTGTCCGTTTTTACCAACCGCTTTCGGGTCAGTGAAATCATTGGGCGTGTCGTGGTCATCCACGGAAAGCCGGATGATTTCACCTCGCAGCCCGCCGGAGCGGCGGGGGCTAAGATTGCGTGCGGAATCATCTGCTGTTGATTCCGCATCCCGGCACATGGCGGAAGGCCCTTCGGCGCGGTGCGGAACAGGGGCGCGGCAGGGGGCGGAACGCAAAAGGCGAGGCACCGCCTTCGACGCGTTTCGCTTGTTATCGATCAGGGATGGGAAAAATGCCCTGAACCTGAGTATGCTCAACGACCGCGCCCGGCTGTGGGGAAGAGTGCGTGCGGAGAAACCATGGGCTCCTGCTGTACGTCGAGAGAGCGAAGCAAATGGAGAACCCGTCCGCGGATGACGCCAAATAAAAACAACCAGTCGAAAGACTGGTTGTTTTTATTTGGCGGAGATGGAGAGACTCGAACTCTCGCGCCGGTTTCCCGACCTACGCCCTTAGCAGGGGCGCCTCGTCACCAACTTGAGTACATCTCCAAACTGGTAATCGGCTAAAACTTTTCAATTTTAGAAGACAAAAACCAAAAATAAACTGGCGGAGAGGGTGGGATTCGAACCCACGGCTCTCGCGAGTCACCGGTTTTCAAGACCGGCTCCTTAAACCACTCGGACACCTCTCCGTAAACCGTGACATTAATTGTATCATAACCTTCGGATTCCGTCAAGTACTTCAGAAGTTAAAATTGCGTTTCTGACGGTCGGGCAAAAAGGAGAACGGAGCTTCGACGAAACCGCGCTATTAGCGGGGAAGGCCTTTTGGCCGCGCCGGTAGCGAAATCACTATCACGGCATGGGCTTTGGGGATGTCCTTCGGCGGACTTTCCCGAGCTTACAGCAGCCTTAAAAGTGTATCTTACCGGCTTGCCTCCGAAGAGCTCCCGAACATTTTTCCATGCATGGCATGCGCCGCAGCTGTTAAAGTGGCAATGCTTTCTGATTGACCCTTCTGTTCCCTGATGATTTGTTATTTCGCCGCGCTTATTGCTTAAAGTGAAAACTTTTTCATTGCCGCCAGCTCTGCCGGTGATTGTCTTGTGCACAACGGAAGGGCTGCCTGAACGCAGGCAGCCCTTCCGCCTCTCCAGGTCATTTCAGACCCGGCAGGATGTGAATTGCAACATTGAAAAAAACGGTGAGAGACATGGCGTCGACGATGGTGGTGATCATCGGGCTGGCCATCAGTGCGGGGTCAAGCTTAAACTTGGTTGCCGCAATCGGCAGCGCACCGCCGACCAGGTTGGCGGCGACGACCGCGCAGAAAAGGGTAATCCCGACGACCGACGCGAGGCCGACGTCGCGGTACTGGATGACAATTCGGATGAAGTTGAGCACACCCATGCCGGTGCCGACCATCATACCGATGCGAAGCTCCTTCCAGAGCACCCGGAAAATATCGCGGCATTCGACCTCGCCGAGAACGAGGCTGCGAATGACCGAAACCGAAGTCTGGCTGCCCGCGTTTCCACTGGTATCCATCAGCATCGGCACAAAGGACGCAAGGATTACCTGCGCGGAGAGGACTGAGTTGTAATTTTGCATGATAATCCCGCTGAAGGTGGCCGAAATCATCAGGATCAGCAGCCAGGGAATCCGTTTGCGCGCGATGGCGAAAACCCCCGCGTCCGCATAGCCTTCTTCGGTCGGTTCCATCGCGGCCATTTTATAAATGTCTTCGGTGGTTTCTTCTTCCATGACGTCCACCACGTCGTCGATGGTGATGAGACCCACAAGACGGTTTTCGTTGTCGACAACCGGCATCGAGACGAGGTCGTACTTCTTGAAGAGATCCGCCACGTCCTCCTGATGGTCGTGGGTCTTGACCGATTTGACGTCGCTTTCCATCAGGTCGCCGATGATTTCGGAATCCTTTGCGGCGAGCAGGTCGCGCAGTGCGACCGTTCCTTCGAGGTGGCGGAATTCATCGGTCACAAAGAGCTGTGAGAGCGATTCCTTGTCCTCGCACTGGCGGCGGATTTCCCGAATCGCGCGCCCCACCTCCCAATCGCGGTCCACCTCCATGAACTCGGTGGTCATGAGGCTGCCGGCCGAGGAATCGGGATACATCAGAAGCTGATTGATCTGCCGGCGGGTATCCGGATCGGCGATTTTGATAACGCGCTTGACAATCGAGGCCGGCATCTCGTCGATAAAATCGACGGTATCGTCCATGAACAGGTCGTCGAGGATTCCGGCAAGCTCCTTGTCGGTCAGCCCTTCCACCACCCGCTGCTGCTGATCGTGCTCCAAATAAGAGAATACCTCGGCAGCCATTTCCTTGGGCAGCAGGCGGAACAGCAGAACGGTATCCTTTTCGTCCTCGATTTCGCTGATCAGCTCCGCAAGATCGACGGAGTTCATCTCCTGAATAATCCGGCGCACCTGAATGAATTTTCTGCTGTCAAGCAGGGCTAAAAGATTCTGCAACTCCCCAATGGTGTTTCCTCCCTTTTTGGTGTAGCTTTGCGCCGGAGCCGGCGCATACCCTGACTCTGCTGTTTTGCCCGCCCACGATTCAAGCTAATCGGGCGCACAAAAAAATAACCGCCGTTTGAATCGGAGGTTATTGGCGTCAAGGGTTCAAGGGAAAGGACGGCATTGACAAAAGGATGCGCCCCGTCTGGCTATTGCAGCGCAGGGGGACAGTGAATGCACCTTCGCAAGGGCGGCTTTCCGTTTTGACCCCTATGACCACCGCTTGACTCCATTCGTTGTCACCCCCAAAAAATTCATATCAGAGCTGTCGAAAAGGCTCTTATTTATTGTATTGCAACTGGCTTCGCTTTGTCAATCAAAATCGTGAGAAAAGAAAGGAAAATAAAAGAGCCATCCGATGGACGGCTCTTTTCCGATGCAATATCCGGCGGAGGATTACAGCGCCGAAACAATGTCGCGGGTATCGCGGGCGATGAGAAGCTCCTCGTTGGTCGGGATGACCCACACACTGACGCGGGAGCCTTCCTTGGTGATGCAGGCCTCCTCGCGGCAGCCCTTGTTCTTGGCGGCGTCGAAGTCGATGCCGAGGAATTCAAGGCCTTCACAAACCCGCTCACGAACGTCGTCGTCGTTCTCGCCGATTCCGCCGGTAAAGACAACGGCGTCAAGTCCGCCGAGGGCGGTGGAGTAAAAGCCGATATACTTTTTGATCTGATAGCAGAGCATGTCAACCGCGAGCTTGGCGCGCTCGTTGCCCTCTTCCTCGGCCTTGTGCAGATCGCGCATATCGCTGCCGATGCCGGAAACGCCGAGCAGGCCGGACTGCTTGTTGAGAATGTCGATAATCTTATTGAGGTTATAGCCGGACTTCTCGCTCATGACGCTGACCAGCGAGGGATCAATCACGCCACAGCGGGTGCCCATCATCAGGCCGGCCAGAGGAGTCAGGCCCATCGAGGTGTCGATGCACTTGCCCGAGTCGATGGCGGTGATGGAAGAGCCGTTTCCGAGGTGGCAGGTGATGACCTTCATATCATCCCGCCCGGTCAGCTCGCCGAGACGGTGCGACACATAGCGGTGGCTGGTGCCATGGAAGCCGTAGCGGCGCAGGCGGTACTTCTCATAATATTCGTAGGGAATGGGATAGGTGTATGCCTTGGGGGGCATGGTCTGGTGGAAAGCGGTGTCAAAGACGACGACCATCGGGATCTTTTCGCCGAAGACCTTGCGGCAGGCGCGCATGGCGATGAGGCAGGGGGGGTTGTGCAGCGGGGCGAGGTCCGAGAGGTCGTCGATGGTCTTCATGACCTCGTCGTCAACCAGCACCGACTTGGAGAATTTTTCTCCGCCGTGGACGCCGCGGTGGCCGATGGCCGAAATTTCAGAGATGTCGTCAATAACCTTGTGCTCGCCGGTGGTCAACAGGTCCACAACCTCGGCAAAAGCCTCGGCATGGGTCGGGAAGTTGGTTTCGTATTCGATTTTGGTGCCGGTGGCGAGCTTGTGGCTGATAAAGCCGCCGGCTCCGATCCGTTCGCAGTTGCCCTTGGCAATGACCTTTTCATTCTCCATATCGATGAGCTGATACTTCATCGAGGAGCTGCCCGCGTTGATGACAAGAATCTTCATGGTAGTCTCGAACCTCCGTTAACTTTTTGCACCGTCCGCGAAAAAAACGCCGCGAAGAGACGGTATTTCTTGACTGGAATATTTCTTTCCTCTATAATATTATATAATTTCCAAAAGTTCAAGTGGAAATGAAACATTCAGGGGAGGGGGAATACGCCATGATGACGGTTGCGGCGATTGCGGCGGAGTATAATCCGTTCCACAATGGGCATGCCTATCAGATTGCACAGACCCGCGCCGCGGGCGCGACCCATATCGTCGCCGTCATGAGCGGAAATTTTACCCAGCGGGGAACCCCTGCCTTTGCGGAAAAGCGAGCTAGAAGCAGGTCGGCGCTCTCGGGCGGCGCCGATCTGATTGTGGAGCTGCCCCTGCCTTACGCCATGGCGACGGCGCAGCGCTTTGCGCTTGGCGCGGTCAGCATTGCGGAAGGGATGGGATGTGTTGACGTTCTGTCCTTCGGCAGCGAGTCCGGATATCTTTCCATTTTACAGGCCGCCGCAGAGGCGGTCGATTCCCCCGCCGTGCTTGCGAGGCAGAGCGAGCTGCTCGGTCAGGGAATCACCTTTGCCCGCGCCCGCCAGCAGGCGGTCAGCGAGCTGTGCGGCGACGAGATCGCCGACATGCTCGCTTCCCCCAATGACAATTTGGCCGTCGAATATATCCGGCAGATGCGCCGCATCGGCAGCCGGATTCCGCCCTTTGCGGTTCCAAGGACCGGGGCGCGGCATGATCGTCAGGAGGCGTCGGGAGAAATCGCGTCGGCCTCCTTTTTACGTGCGCTGATCCGTTCGGGCGGCGTGGAGGCCGCGGCGGGGCTGGTGCCGGAGAAATGTCTTGCGGCGATGCGGGAGGCATTCCGCGAAGGGGAGGCGCCCTTTGACGAGGCGGTGCTGGAGCCGGTCGTTTTCGGCGTCCTGCGCCGGATGACCCCCGCGGAGCTCTCCCGCCTGCCGGACCTTTCCGAGGGGCTGGAGAACCGCATCTATGCCGCGATCCGGCAGGCGTCCGGCCTCGGGGAGGTCCATACCCTGGCCAAATCCAAACGGTATACCGCCGCGCGGATTCGCCGCGTGGTGACGTCCGCCTTCCTTGGGATGGATGATTCCTACGGAGCGGGAGATGCCGGCGCGCCCTATCTCCGGATTCTCGGCTTCAATGAGCGGGGGCGGGAAATCCTCACCCGGATGAAGCAGACAGCGTGCCTGCCGGTATCCGATTCCCTTGCCTATCTGCGCAGGCTGGGGGGACGGGCCGCCGCCTTCGCCGAGCTGGAGGCCCGCTCCACCGACCTCTACCGCCTCGGGCTGCCAAAGATCGGCCCCTGCGGCTTCGACTTCACGGCGCAGAGCGTACGGCTTCTTTGAGCCGCCCTCAGGAGCGGCCTGCACGATCGGACAGACAAAATCATACGAGATGAATGAAAGGGAGAATTTATTATGGATCCTATTCTGATGCTTCTGGATAAAAACGCGAGAATGCCGGTGGACGAGATTGCCGCCGCGGTCGGGAAAACTCCCGCGGAGGTGGAAGAGACGATCGCCGGATATGAGAAGGCAGGCATCATCAAGGGCTATAAGCCGATTGTTGACTGGGAACGCACCGGCCGGCCCTATGTCACCGCTCAGATTGCGGTTAAGATTGTGCTCAACGGTAAGATGGGCTTTGACGACATTGCGAACCTTCTCGCCAGCTTTGAGGAAGTGGAGACGGTGACCCTGACCAGCGGCGCCTATGACATTTCGCTGACCGTTTCGGGCAAGACCTTCCAGGAGGTCGCGATGTTTGTCGCCTCCCGGCTCTCTCCGCTTGAGGGGGTGCAGTCAACCTCAACCTCCTTCCAGCTCAAAACCTATAAGGAGCGCGGCATCCTTTCGGAGGAGGAGCAGGATATTCGGGAGGTGCGTGTCTGATGGATTACAGCAGGATACTTTCCCGAACCATTCAGGAAGTGAAGCCTTCGGGCATCCGAAAGTTTTTCGACCTCGCCGCCGAGATGGAAAATGTGATCTCCCTCGGGGTCGGGGAACCGGATTTTAAGACCCCCTGGCCGGTGCGCCGCGCGGGAATCCGCTCGCTGGAAGAGGGAAGAACCTGGTACACTGCCAACGCCGGCCTTAAAGAGCTGAAAATTGAGATTTCGCGGTATCTCAAAAGACGTTTTGAGCTTGAATATTCGCCCGACGACGAGATGTTCGTCACCGTCGGCGGCAGCGAAGCGATCGATATGTGCATCCGCACGCTGGTCAATCCCGGCGACGAGGTGATGGTTGTCCAGCCCAGTTTCGTTTGCTATGGGCCGATCGCGCAGATGTCGCAGGCGAAGGTCGTGCCGATCGCCACCAAGGCGGAAAACGGCTTTTCCCTGACCGCACAGGAGCTGCGGGAGGCGATTACGCCGAAGTCGAAGCTCCTGATTCTGCCGTTTCCCTCCAATCCGACCGGCGGCGTGATGACCCGCGCACAGCTCGAGGAAATTGCGCAGGTGCTGCGCGGCACCGATATCATGGTGCTGTCGGATGAAATTTACGCCGAGCTGACCTATACCGGCGAGCCCCATGTCTCGCTTGCCTCTCTGCCGGGCATGTGGGAGCGGACCATTGTGGTCAACGGTTTTTCCAAGGCCTATGCCATGACCGGATGGCGGCTGGGGTATGCCTGCGGTCCGCAGCCGGTGATCTCCCAGATGCTGAAAATGCATCAGTTTGCAATTATGTGCGCTCCGACCGTCAGCCAGATGGCTGCGGTTGAGGCGATGCGCAGCTGCGATGAGGCGATTCAGGAGATGCGCGACGAATATAACATGCGCCGCCGCCTGATGGTTGACCGTCTCAACAAAATGGGACTGACCTGCTTCGAACCTCGCGGCGCGTTCTACGTTTTTCCGTCGATCCGCATCACCGGCATGACCAGCGCGGAATTCTGCGAGGCGCTGCTGCATTCCAAGCGGGTCGCGGTTGTTCCGGGCGACGCTTTCGGCGCCTGCGGCGAGGGCCATGTCCGTATCTCCTATTCCTACTCGATGGAGCATCTCACCGAGGCGCTCCATCGGATCGAAGCGTTTTTGAAGGAGCGCGGCATCCATGCCTGAGCCGGAATGGGCGGGCGGGAGAGTTTCCCTTCTTGCGCATGGAAAGATCAACCTGACGCTGGCCGTCACCGGGCGGCGGCAGGACGGGTACCATACCCTCTGCGGAGTAATGCAGAGCATCGGGCTTGGCAACAGGCTGACCCTGGCCGCGTCCCCCCGTAATTCGGGGAAGCCTGCCGTTTCGCTGAGCTGCGACGACCTGCGGCTTCCCACCGACCGGCGGAATACCGCCGCGAAGGCTGCTTTTGCCTTTTTGGAGGAGGCCGAACTGCAAGCACAGGCACATCTCTCTGTTTTTGTTGAAAAGCGGATTCCCTATCAGGCGGGGCTGGGTTCGGCCTCGGCGGATGCGGCCGGGGTGCTCGCCGGAGCAAACGCCCTGTTTGGAAAGCCGCTTTCGCGGGAGCGGCTGCTTTCTCTCGCCGCATCGGTGGGGGCCGACGTGCCGTTCTGTCTGACCGGCGGAACCCAGCGCGCCGAGGGAATCGGGGAAATCCTTACCCCTCTTTCCGCTCTGCCCGCCTGTGCCCTGCTGATCGCCAAGCCGCCGGAGGGGGTTTCCACCCCCGAGGCCTACGCGCGTTTCGATGCGCTCCCCCATCCCGACCGGCCGGACTGTGCGGCGCTTGAGGCTGCTCTCGCGGCCGGGAATCTTGCGGAGGCCGCATCCGCCTGCGGCAACGCCTTTGAACAGTGCTGCACGGTTCCTGCGGTGGGAATGCTCAATACCGCCATGCGGGAGGCGGGGGCGCTCGGCGGCGCGATGAGCGGTTCGGGAACGGCGGTTTTCGGTATTTTTCCAAACCGGCCGGCCGCCTGCGCCGCGAAAGAGCGGCTTGCCCCCCGGTTTGCGGGCTGCCGGTTCTTTGTGACCGAACCGAAACAAAGCGGGGTCACATTTGCATAAAACAGTAAAAACCTGCCAATTCTGAAGATACCAATCGACAGAAGAGGCAGGTTTTTTGAATGGATGGCAAACGACAGAAAGATTCCCGGTTTCGTTCCGACGCCATTTCTTTGGCGATGGCGGCCGTATTGATTCTTTTGCTTTCGCTGACCGCCGCCGCCCGTTTTTTTGACCGGTGCGAGCGGGTGCGCGGCGAAACGCTGCGTCTGCATATTGTGGCCAACTCCGATACGGAGGAGGACCAGCGGCATAAACTGCTGGTGCGCGACGCACTGCTTGAAGAATATTCCGGACTGCTCGGCAAGGCCGAGAGCGCGGGGGCGGCGGAGCGCTTTGCGCACTTCCTTCTCGAGGACATCCGCCGCACTGCGGAAAAGACGCTTCGGGAAGCGGATGACGAACACCCGGTGGAGGTGAGCCTCACCGGGATGTATTTCGATACCCGCACCTATGAGGACGGAATCACCCTGCCGGCCGGAGAATACGCCGCGCTGCGGGTAGTGATCGGAGAGGGCGGCGGTCACAACTGGTGGTGTGTCATGTATCCGCCGCTCTGCCTCCCGGCCGCCGCGGCCGGTCAGGGCGGGGAGGCCCGGCAGCGGATTGAGTCGCTTTCGGCCTCGCCGGGGTATGAGGCGCGGTTCGCGGTAGTCGAATGGGCCGAGCGGCTGCGGGAGCATTTTGCGGAGAAGAAGGCTGTCTCCGGCGGAGAGCAAAAGAAACATGCCGGGGAGGACATGACAAAAAACGTATAGCGGAACCACTTTTCCATTGGGAAGGAAAACTCTCTGCTCTGCCGGTGGAGATATGGCAGGAACTCGCAGCAAAATTATATTTTCGTTGGGAGAGGAAGCCGCCGGCTCCGCCGGGGAAGGAGCCCCATAAAATTTTTGCTTCAAGTTTCGGGCGAGGCGAACCGCTGCCAGCGGATTTCCAGCGACAGAAATCTGCCGCTGAAACAACAGCCGCCCGTTTAGGAGCTGCGCACCGAGTGATGCGGCGAAATGAATTCGGTGCGTCGCAAGACGCTTGCGGCAATAAGCCCTGACAGAGCTGACTCAAGCCGCCGGCTTGATCGGCGGCCGCGACTCTTTACAGGGCTTGACGAGAAATGATAAAATATAAAAATGGAAAGCGCCTTGGCGCCGGTTGAATCTTTTGAACCGCCGTCCAGAAAGGCAGGTGAGGCGGGAAGCGTCGGCGCTTCCCGCTTTTTCTTATCAAAAGACTTGCGTTATCGCCGCGCAACGGATAAACTGAAAGAAAGCAGGACAAACGAGAGGAGATTACCGATGGAACGAGTCGCGATTGCCGAGGGACTGAGCTTTTCCCGCTTTGTCGCAGGGATGCTCCATCTTCCGGATTTTGGAGACACCGACGCGGCCAGAGCGCGTCGGATTGAGGAATTGATTGAAATGGGGGTCACAACCTTCGACCACGCGGATTATTACGCCGATTACGAGGCGGAGAAGGCGTTCGGACGGTTCCTCGCCTCCCGGCCGGGAGTCCGCGGCCGAATCGAGCTGGTGACAAAATGTGGGAACATCAGCATCCAGAACGAGGCGGGGGAGACGGTGGCGCGCCGCTATGACACCAGCTATGAGCACATCCTCGCTTCGGTGGAAGGCTCGCTCAAACGGCTGCAAACCGACTGCATCGATCTGTTTCTTCTGCATCGGATTGACCATCTGGCCGATCCGCGCGGGATTGCACAGGCGTTCAGCGAACTGCGCCAGCAGGGAAAGGTGCGCTATTTCGGCGTTTCCAACTATCAGCCGGTGCACCTTGAGATGCTGCGCGCTTTCTGGCCGGAGCTCGTCGTCGATCAGCTTCGTTTCTCTCCTTATGATCTGGAAAACTTTGAGAATGGAAGCGCTTTTTACGCGATGCAGCATGGGATTCGGCTGATGGCTTACTCCCCGGTGTCGAAAGGAAAAATCTTTTGGGAGCAGAGCGAGAAGGCCCAGCGGCTGCGCGCCGCACTTGAACGGGTGCGAGCCGAGCTGGGAGCGCCCTCGCTCGATACGGTCTGCTACTCATTTTTGCTGCGTCATCCCGCGCGGCTGATGCCGATTGTCGGAACAACCAATCCGGAGCGTATGCGCTCGGCGCTTGCAGCGGCCTCCTACCCCATGAGCAACCCCCAGTGGTATTCGATTTACGAAAGCAGCCGGGGAATGCTGATGCCCTGAATATAATCCGGAGCCGCCATCGGCGGCTTTTGGCAATGGGAAGGAACGGTGAAATGCCGTATGGCCTGCCGCTCGAAAATCACTGGGCGCTCGTTTTGCCGCATCCATTTTCGATCGGAACTTGCACAGGATGTTGTTCCCGCTTATATTTGAAAACGGGAGATCCCGAAAAAGTGAAATGAAATAGGGAGGAATTAAAATGGATTGGAAGGATTTATTAAAAAGACGGGAGAGCTGCCGCGTTTATCGGGATCAGCCGGTTCCGCGCACAGTGCTCGACGAGCTGGTGAAAGAGGCTCTCCAGTCGCCCAGCGGCTGCAACGCGCAGCCATGGCGCTTTCTTATAGTGGACGATCCGCAGGCGAAGAAAAGGCTGGTTGAGGCGCTTGACGACGACGGGCTGACCGGATGCCCCTGGGGAGACACAGTCCCGGCCTTTATCGTCATCAGTGAGCTGAAAGCCACTCTCAAGCCGAAGGTTGCGGAACGGTACGATTCGCAGAAGTTTGCCCAGATGGATATCGGCATGGCGGCCATGACCATCTGCTATGCGGCGGCCGATATGGGGCTTGGAAGCTGCATGATCGGAACATTCCATGAAAAGAAACTCCGCGAGGCGCTCGGAATCCCGGATGAGGCGAAGCCCCGCCTGATTATTACACTGGGCTATGACGGAGTGGGACATCCGCCGCGCGCAAAAATCCGCAGGACCTTTGCAGAGGCGTGCGGTCACAATCATTGGTAAGATATCGGAAGACAAACAGCGGCAGGGCGTGAAAGCTCTGCCGCTGTTTGTCTCAAGTAATGGAAATATTAAAATTTATGTTGCATAATAAGTAACTTTGTGATATAATACGCAACAAAGGACGGCGCTCTGAAGGAGGGAGGCAGATTTGATGTCCAGTCAGGAGAAGAAGAACTTTTTAATGCGCTACCGGGACTGCGAGAGGGAGATCGTCCGACTCGAGGAGGAAATCGCGCGCTGGCAGTCCCGCGCAGAGCGTATCACCGCCGGTTACAGTCCGACGCCGGGCGCGCATGGAGAGACGCGCGATCGGGTTCAGGAGGCGGTTTGTGAAATGGCTGAGCTGCGAGGAGCGCTTTATGACCGGCTTCTTGATGCGGCGGCGGTGCGCCGCGAAATTGAACGGGCGATTGCTTCGCTGGGTGAGGAGCGGCTTCGTCTGCTGCTGGAATACCGCTATATCGATGGCCTGACGCTGGAGGCGGCCGCGGAGCGGATGCACTACAGCTGGCGGCAGGCTGCGAATCTGCACAGGCAGGCGTTGTCGGAACTTGAACTTGAACCGCTGCCGCGGCGGGCGTCCTGAATGGGACGATATCGAAAGCGGGCGGAGGCCCGGACACAGAAAGCCGCTTTCTTGAAAATAAACCCCCGCATCAGTTTTTCTTAATGAAATAATCTTTTTCGACTGCTAAGTCGATCGTCAATGCAGCCGCAATATATGCAGTCAAAATTACGCATTCCAGCACCAGCGCCGAATATGGACGGGGATAATAACTCATACAAACCATGATCAAAAGCCTAATCGGAAAGTAGGAACCTAACCATGCGGAGATTTTATAAAAATTTTTTCTGAAATGAATGACCCTTTCGGATGAATTTCCCACCCTTTTTTGAAAGGCATATTCAAATCCGCCGATTGCTGCCACAAAAGGAATAAAGCTCATTACACCGAAGAAAACATTTTGCAGGATAAACACGCACATGAACTGCATGATGAGCACCATGACTTCCAGCGTGACCAGATAAATGAGAATCTGTCTGCTGTGATCCTCCCGGACTTTTTTGACATTTGGAAGGTCGTTGTCGCTGCTATCATCATCGTTTAACAAATAGTCGGCAGTAACGCCGAACAGTTTGCTGATCTGCAAAATATTATTTGCATCAGGCTGCGCCGACCCCAATTCCCAGCGGGAGACCGTCTGCCTTGAAACATTTAGTTTTTCCGCCAGCTCTTCCTGTGACATTCCTCCCCGCTTTCGAAGCGTAAGAATTTTATCCGATAATTTCACGGTAAAACCTCCTTGCTTTTGTAATTCCATGGTAGAAAAAAACTCGGCCGATACCACCGCGGGAACGTTACATTTGCGCAACAAGACGTTCCGTTCTGCACAAACGATGGGAATGTCTATATGATATCACAGCAAAGCCGCTTTTTCATTATAAAAACGGGCGGCCGGAAGGCCGCCCAGGCAATATGGCATTTCAAAGAGAAACATATTCGATAGATCGGAAGGTGGATAAACTGCTGCTAAGATCCTTCGAGATTTCCAACGCTGCCTTTTTGCGAAAACTTGGAAGACTGAACTTTATTAAAACGTGAGAACCGAACAAAGCGCGTGAAAACTCTCATGATGCGTAATATGCGGCCTGAATGCTGCCGAAACCAGCTCGGGCCGCATAGGATCAGCGCCGGGAGCAGTGTAAAACGCAGGCAGATCAGAGTGACCAAGTTCACCGCCGGTTGAGGACAGCGTAAGGGCGCGGGCAGTTCGGATCGCACAAGATTGGCTTTGGGAACAGGGTAAGAACGCGGGCGGCTCGGGCCGCACAAGATTGGCTCTGGAAACAGCGTAAAAAGTGAAGGTGGTCAGGCTGCGCGGGGCAGGCGCTGCGGGCCGGAAGGAGGAAGCGGCTTGCGGGAAGCGGCTGCCTCCCGGCGCGGAACGGCCCTTTTTGCAGCGTGCTTCCGCGCGGCGGCGCGGCGGTTCGCTTCGATCATGGAAACGGCGGAAGCGGTCAGCGCGGCGGAGCAGAGCAGCGCGAGGCAGAGAAGCAGAAGGGTCATCATTCCGGAGCGAAGACGGTTTTCCCGCAGCATGGCCGGGTCGGCGGCGGTGAGAACCGTTTTGCTTAGGTCAAGGACGACGGGCGCTTCTCCGGGGGCGGAGGAGATCATAACGGTGTCGTTTGAAACGCGTGCCGAAACAACCTCCGGAAAGGCGGCGGCCTGTGCGAATTCTCCGCGAAGCTCCACGCGGTAGGGAACGGCAAAAAGTCTGCCGACCGTCCGGGTCGAAAAATCTCCAAGCTCCGCAAGGCCGAAGCCCGCGGCGAGTGCGATCATTACAGCAAGAATCAAAAGTCCGGCAGGGAGATAATATTTCAGTCTGGTCATTTTGTCCTCTCCTCCTGTTCCAAAAGATTGGAACAATTGTTCGATGTCCTGTGCCTATCATATCACGAACGCTTGTTCTTTTTCAAGGGGTTTTCAGAAAAAAGAACAAATATTCCAAGGATTTTACTGTTTTCGGATGCTCAAAAAACGCTTTCAATCACTTTTTCGCAATCGGGGGGAGAATAGCGCCAGCGGTCGATGTGGGCACCCGGATCGAAATAGGAGAATGGCATGGGGAAGGCAGGGCTTGAAAACCCCTCGATCAGAATCAGTTTTACCTTCATCCGTGAAGGAATCAGACTTTTGATGTAGACGCTCGCCGCCTGCCCGCATTGGACCGTCCCCTTCGGCTCGGCGAGTCCGGCGAGGTTCGGGGCCAGCTCGATGAAAATTCCGTAAGGTTCGACCGAGCGGATAATGCCGGCGACCGTCTCTCCGGGGGAAAAAGCGGCCGCGTTCTCCAGCCAGGTTCCGAGAAGCTCCTTGTGGGAGAGCGCGATTCTTCCTTCGGAGTCCCTCGCCCGCACCACCGCGCGAATCTTCTGCCCGACGGAAAAGCGGTCGCGGGGATGTGAAATTCGGGAAATCGAGATGGCGTCGATCGGCAGCAGCGACGCGATGCCGCAGCCGATGTCCGCGAAGGCGCCGAAGGGCTCGAGATGGGTGATTCTGGCGTCGATGACATCTCCGGGCGCGAGACGGCAAAGCCATTCGTCGCTGCACCGCTGCTGGGCGGCCCGGCGGGAGAGAACCGGCATCACCGCGCCGTCTCTGGTTTCAAAGCCGGTGACCACAAAGCAGACCGGCTTGTTGACCCGCGAGATGATGGCGATGTCGCGGGTGGCGCCTTCCCGAATTCCGAGCGCTCCCTCCTCCCTTGGAATGATGCCGCGCAGCCCTTCCCCAAGCTCGACGATCAGGTTGTGGGCGGCGTCGCAGACCACCGCCTTCCCCTCAAGGATATCCTGTGACTTCGCCGCTTCGGCGAGCGCAAAGAGGCTGGCGGTGCGAAGCCGGTTCTGGGTGGTTTCGATCCGATGCCCCTCGGGATAAAATTCCATTTGTGCAGCCCCCTTTTTTGACAAGGCAGATAAACTGCCGCTATCATTCCTATGCCGGAAGGGGCGCGGATAGACTGGCAGAAAAATAAAAAGGAGACGCTCGGGCGTCTCCTTAAAAGAATGGGGCTATTTTCCGCACTGCCGCGCGTCGGAAACGGTGCGGATGCTCCGCAGCCCAGAGCGCATGATCAGACGGCGCGGCAGGGGGTCATAAAGAACGGGGGTTTTGAGAAGCTTTCCGGCAAGGCGCAGCCGCAGGCGCCGGGTATTCTTTCGATAGCGGTTCCCTGTTTGGGAAGGGCCGCCAAGCAGCGCGTCGCAGGCGACGCGGGCGCTGTCAAAGGCCCAGCTGATTCCCTCGAGCGAGCTGGGGCTGATCCATCCGGCCGCCTCGCCGATCAGCAGCGCACCGTCGTCTCCGTAACAGATTTCCCCCAGACGGCGCGGACGCAGCACCTCGCAGGCCTCGGTTTTGGCCGGTGTTCCGAACACAAAGCCAAAACACCGGGCAAGCCGCTCTTTCTGCGCCTCAAAGACAGAGCGGCAGTCCTGCGGGGAAAAGGCTCCGCCGAAGATAAACCAGCGGTTCTTGGAGATTGACCAGGAGCAGCAGTCTCCGGCCTCGGGATCGAAGATGCAGGAATAGAAGGGGTGCTGGTCCTCACGCTCAAACCACTGCTGAACGGCGACATAGCGGCGCGCCCGATGCCCGGGAAAGAGGCAGCGGCGCACCGCCGAATGTGCTCCGTCCGCTCCGATGATCCGCCGGGCGGAGAAAGTCTGTTCTGCTCCTCCCGGCATCCGGCAGAGGATGGAGAAACCGTCCGCCTCCCGCCGGACCGCGGCGGCCCTGCCTTCCAAGCGGTCCACCCCGGGGGGAATCAGTTCCATCAGCCAGCGGTCGAAGCGGCGGCGGTCGAGATTCAGATAAAACCGCTGGTAGTCCCGCACCAGCATGGAGGAAAGGTCGTAGGTCCGCACCGAGAAGATCTGAGGATCTACCAGCACATCCCGGGGAAGGGTCAGGTCGAAACGCGCAAGCGATCTCTGCGCATCGGGAGAAAGCAGCCCGCCGCAGGGCTTCTGAAAGCTGCCGGGGGCGTCGCTTTTGGGGTCGATCAGCAGCACCGACAGCTTCCCCGCCAGAAGCCTTGCCGCGGTGCTTCCGCCCGGCCCGGCCCCGATAATGGCAACGTCGTAGCGCATTGGTAAACCTCCTTTGGAAACGGTGAAGCGGACGGCTCCGTTTTTGCGGCGCCGGATCATCCGGCAGGGAAGGAGGCGCCGCATTCCGCTTCGATTGTAGCACGCCGGAGCGGGAAAATCCATCCGCGCGGGATAAAATCCTCCGCTTCGCACTTTTTCTCGCGAAATCCGTTGATGCAGGGGCGGTTTTGTAGTAGAATCGTAGGGTACTGAACACATGGACAGGAGGAATCGGCTTTATGTATTCCAAATTCGAAAGCCCCTTTTCAACGCGCTATGCCAGCGATGAGATGCAGTACCTTTTTTCAGCGGACATGAAGTTCCGCACTTGGAGAAAGCTCTGGATCGCATTGGCCCGCGCTGAGCAGGCGGAGGGGCTCGACATCACCGACGAGCAGATTGCCGAGCTTGAGGCCCACGCAGAGGACATCAACTATGATGTGGCCGAGGCGCGCGAGCGGGAGGTCCGGCACGATGTGATGAGCCACGTCTATGCCTATGGGGTGCAGTGCCCCAAGGCGAAGGGGATCATCCATCTGGGCGCGACAAGCTGCTATGTCGGGGATAACACCGATATCATCATCATGCGCGAAGCGCTGCGCTTGGTGCGCGCCAAGGTCATCAACGTCCTCGCACTGCTTGCACGCTTCGCGCGGGAGCACAAGGCGCAGCCCGCGCTGGCCTACACCCACCTGCAGCCCGCCCAGCTCACGACGGTGGGCAAACGGGCCACCCTCTGGATGAACGAATTCCTGATGGATCTCGGGGAGCTTGACCATCGGATCGCCAGCCTCCGGCTGCGCGGCGCCAAGGGGACCACCGGGACGCAGGCGAGCTTCTGCGAGCTGTTCGGCGGCGATTCCGAAAAGATCAAGCGGATGGAGCGCCGTATTGCCGCGGAGATGGGATTTGACGCGGTGGTTCCGGTCTGCGGTCAGACCTATTCGCGCAAGGTCGATGCGCAGGTGGTCGATGTTCTGTCCGGCATTGCGCAGTCGGCGTCGAAATTCGGCAACGACATGCGCCTTCTCCAGAACTTTAAGGAGATGGAGGAACCGTTCGAAAAGCATCAGATCGGCTCGAGCGCAATGCCTTATAAGCGCAACCCGATGCGCTGTGAGCGGATCTGCGCGCTGGCCCGCTATGTGATTACCGACAGCGTCAACCCGGCGCTGACTGCCTCGGTGCAGTGGTTTGAACGCACCCTCGATGATTCGGCCAACAAGCGGATTGCGGTCAGCGAGGCGTTTCTGGCGGTTGACGCGATCCTCCAGATCATGCTCAACGTCTGTGATGGACTGGTTGTCTATCCGAAGGTCGTTGAAGCCAGGGTGATGGCCGAGCTTCCGTTCATGGCGACCGAGAACATCATGATGCGCGCCGTCAAGAAGGGCGGAGACCGTCAGGAGCTGCACGAACGCCTGCGCCGGCACTCTCTGGCCGCCGCAAAGGTGGTCAAGGAGGAGGGCGGAAAAAACGATCTCATCGAACGGATCGCCGCCGATGCATCCTTTGGCCTGACCATGG
Organism: Yanshouia hominis; assembly: GCA_014385025.1. Classification (GTDB taxonomy): domain Bacteria; phylum Bacillota; class Clostridia; order Oscillospirales; family Ruminococcaceae; genus Yanshouia; species Yanshouia hominis. The sequence continues at coordinate 81,905 of JACRTB010000008.1, forward strand.
AAGAGCTTTCCGAGATTATGCATCCCGCGCTCTTTGTCGGCCGCGCGCCTGAGCAGGTCACCGAGTTCCTGGAACACGATATTGATCCGCTGCTTGCACAGAATCGGGAGCTTCTCGGCGCAAAGGCCGAGCTCAAGGTTTGATTCCGGCGTTTGGCGGACCGGATTTGAGGGCATTCTTTCGTTGACATTCCCCTGCGATTCTCCTATAATATAGGGTATTGATGCCGAGTGGACGCTGCGCTTTTGGCTGCCGTTTCCCGCCACCCAAGGAACGGCGGCCATGAGCGCCGCTTTTTCCTGTCAAAAGATCAGCGACATCCCGGGACTTCGCTCTGACCGTCGGAACCGGCGCAAGGCCAGGCGGTGTCTCCGAGACTTCACTTTGGCTGCGAAACGGACACAAAAGCAAGGATGCTCGGCTAAAACACAAACTGGAGGCAAGACTGTGAAAAAGGTTGGAAAACCCGTGTTTTTCATCATCGTACTGCTGATTGCTGCGATGGGCTATTTGACCGTTGCCGGTGTAACCACCGTCTACGGCGACAGCACCACCCGTGCAATCAAGGGCATTGACGATGTGCGCTGGGGCATCGATATCCGCGGAGGCGTCGATGTCACCTTCTCCCCGCCGGAGGGCGTAACCGCAACCGCTGAGGAGATGGACGCCGCCGAATCGATTATTCAGGTCCGGCTGGTCAGCCAGAATATCACCGACAGCGAGGTCTACACCGACCACGACAAGAACCGCATTATTGTGCGCTTCCCGTGGAAGGCCGACGAAACCGAATTCAACCCCGAGCAGGCCATCGCCGAGCTCGGCGCGATGGCGAACCTCACCTTCCGCGAGGGAGCCAACATCGGGCCTGACGGCAAGCCCGCCGGCGATACCCTGAATAAACTTGTGCTGGAAGGCAAGGATATCGAATCCGCGACCGCCGTTTACAGCACCGCCAGCAGCGCCAGCACCCCTGAATATGGGGTGGAGCTGAAGCTCAAGGAATCCGGCAAGCAGAAGTTTGCCGAGGCCACCGGACGCCTGATCGGCCAGCCGATCTCGATCTGGATGGACGAGACGCTGATTTCGGCTCCCACCGTCAGAAATCAGATCAACGACGGCATCGCCCAGATTACAGGCCAGTTCACCTCGCAGGAGGCAACCGATCTCGCCAATAAAATCAACGCGGGCGCGCTGCCCTTTGCGCTGGTTACCGAGAATTACAACACCATCTCCCCGACCCTTGGCGCGGGCGCCAAGGACGCCATGATGATGGCGGGAGCCATCGCCTTTGCGGTCGTCGCGGCCATCATGCTGGTCTGCTACCGGCTGCCCGGTTTGGTGGCGATTATCGCGCTGGCCGGACAGGTGATCCTGATGATCGCTTCGATTACCGGATTCTTCTCGGTGTTCCCGTCCTTTACGCTGACCCTGCCTGGGATCGCCGGCATCATTTTGGCGATTGGCTTCGGTGTTGACGCCAACATCATCACCGCCGAACGCATCAAGGAGGAGCTGGCCAACGGCCGTTCGCTCGATTCCGCGGTGGATTCGGGCTTTAAGCGCGCCTTCTCCGCGATTCTGGACGGCAACGTGACGGTCATTATCGTCGCGATTATCCTGATGGGCTCGTTCGGGCCTCCCGACAGCCTGTTTGCCAGAATCCTTTCGCCGCTCTTCTTTATGTTCGGCACCTCCGCCGCCGGGACGATTTATTCGTTCGGCTACACCCTTCTGATTGGCGTGCTCCTGAACCTGCTGATGGGCGTCCTCGCCTCGCGGCTGATGCTCAAGTCGATCTCCCGTCAGAGCTGGGCGCGGAATCCTGCGCTCTACGGAGGTAAGAACTGATGAAAAACTGGAATATTAACTTCTTTGCATATCGTAAATATTACTTCACAATCTCGATCATGCTGATCGTCGTCACACTCGCGTGCGCGCTTGTCTTCGGGATCAACCTTGACATCCAGTTCAAGGGCGGCGCGCTGCTGACCTATTCCTACACCGGGGATCTTGACGCTTCCGCCTTCCAGAAGGCCGCCGAAAAAGTTCTTGGACAGAGCGTCTCCATGCAGGAATCCACCGATATCGCGACCGGAAAACAGAATATCGTGCTCTCGCTGCCGACCAGCGAAGGAATTGACGCCGAGCGTCAGGCTGCTCTTGCGGCGGCATTGAATGAACAGTTCTCCGGCAATGAGATTGAAACCGCCTCGATCAGCGTCGTAAACCCGACGATCGGCGGGGAGTTCCTCGCCAAGTGTCTGGTGGCGATCGGCTTTGCGGCCCTGCTGATGGTCTTTTATGTCAGCTTCCGCTTCCGCCGGATCGGTGGCTGGTCGGCCGGCGTGACCGCCGTGATTGCTCTGGTTCATGATATTCTGATGGTTTTTGCCGTCTTTGTGGTCGGGCGCATCTCGCTCAACGCCAATTTTATCGCCGTCTGCCTGACGATTTTGGGCTACTCCCTCAACGATACCATCGTCATTTACGACCGGATTCGTGAGAACCGCCGGATCTACGGTGCCTCCATGCCGGTGGAGGATCTGGTCAACCTGAGCCTGAACCAGTCGATGACCCGTTCGCTGCTCACCAGCGTGACCACCGCCTCGGCGATGATTGTGGTTTCGCTTGTGGCGCTGCTCTACAACGTTAACACGATTCTTTCCTTCTCCTTCCCGATGATCATCGGTATGGTTTCCGGCTTCTATTCTTCTGTGTGCATCGCACCCGCTCTCTGGACCATGTGGCAGAAAAAGAAAGCGGCATAATTTTTTACACCAACGGCCGCCGCTCGGGAAATCTGTCGGAATTCCCGCCGGCGGCCGTTCCTTTTCCGGTATTTCATGAAAAAGGAGGAATTTTATGCGGGCGGGCGTATCCACGTCCTGTCTCTTCCCGATGCTGATCGAGGAGGCTCTTGACCACCTGCTTTCCATGGGGATTCGGACAGTCGAGGTGTTCCTCAACACCGAAAGCGAGAGGGTTCCCGCTTTTGCGCGTCTGCTGCGGGAAAAGGCCGATGCGGCCGGCGCGCGGATTGTCTCTGTGCATCCCTATTCCTCTGAGTACGAAGGAATCCGGTTCTTTACCAAATATCCGCGCCGCTACCCCGATTCGATTGAGGATTACCGGCGGTACTTTGAATTCTGCAACATTGTCGGAGCGAAAATTCTCGTGTTCCACGGCCTGCGGGAATTCATTCCGGCGGAACCGGCCCTCTATTTTGAGCGGTTTGCGGGGCTGATGCGGGTGGGCCGTCAATACGGTGTGGAGGTGTGCCAGGAGAACGTGGCGCGCTTCCACAGTGGAAAGGCCCAGTTCCTTGCCGAGATGATACGTGCAATCCCTGACGCCGGACTCGTCATCGACCTGAAACAGGCCCTGCGCGCGGGGGAGGATCCGATGGAGATGCTCCGGCTGGCGGGGAAAAATCTTCGGCATGTCCATGTGAGCGACCATGATTCCGCGCACGACTGCCTCGCGCCCGGCATGGGCGAAGCTGATTTTGCACAGATGGCCGGCATCCTGCGTGGGACCGGTTACCAGGGAGATGTCATTATCGAGCTGTATCGCAGCAATTACGGCGAGGAGGAGCAGCTGGCAAAAAGCTGCCGGTTTCTTCAGAGCCTTTCGTGAAAATAACAGAGCCTTCCGCACGTTTTGAGTGAAAATGCGCGGAAGGCTCTGTTATTTTGTCTCTTGTTGAAACTACAAGAGCGGAAAGGAAAAAATTGGTTATTTTGTGAATTTCCAATAAAAGTAAAATATGATATAATCAGTAAAAAATTGGAAGGAGATCTTTATGGAACGCTTACAGCAGTTTTTAAATGCCAGCCTGCCGCTTCGCTATGATACAGTTTTTTCGATTGGCGTTCGCGAAGACGGTTCGGCCTGTCTTCTCGGCGGAGTGGCGGCCTATAATGCTTCCGGAGAGCAGGTGGCGCTGGTTTCGGGCTTTGACTGCGACCACCATAAGATTGTTGAATTGGCCCAGCGGTATACCCGTCTTCAGCCCGATCCCGCCGAGCTGACGGCGCTGACCGTCCGGCGTCTCGGCAGAAGGCCCTTCTACCGTGTTTCCCTGTGCGGAAAATTATAGAAAATAAAAAGGGATAATTTCCCGGGAAAAGCTCGCGCGGCGTTGCAAGGCGTGACCGGACATGCTATACTCATCTTGACGAAAAAGCTCCTCTCCGCTCGGCGGCGCATCCTGTCGGACCGAATTGCCGCCTCTGCGCGCCGGAAGGAAAGGATCTGTCCCGGGCTGCCGGCCCCGCCTTTCGTATGCGGGACGGCGAGCTCCATTCCGGACTTGGCCCGGAATCGCTGAAAAGGATACGGGGAGGAATCAAAAGATGAGATGCCCTTTTTGCTCCTACGGGGAAAGCAAGGTGGTTGACTCACGCCCTACCGACGATGGGGAAAGAATCCGGCGGCGGCGGGAATGCCTGAGATGCCAGCGGCGCTTCACCACCTATGAGGCCATTGAAACGGTGCCGCTGATGGTGCTCAAAAAGGATGGGTCGATCGAAGGCTTTGACCGCAACAAGCTTTTCAACAGCATGCTGCGCGCCTGCGAGAAACGACAGGTCTCGCTTTCCCAGATTGAGCGCGCCGTCGATGAAATCGAGCTGACCCTGCAAAACTCGCTCGCGCGGGAATGTCCCAGCAGCCAGATCGGCGAGATGGCAATGGAACAGCTCAAGACAATCGACGAAGCGGCTTATGTCAGGTTCGCTTCGGTCTACCGCCAGTTCAAGGATATCGGCTCCTTTATGGAAGAGCTGAAGAATCTGCTGGCCCACAGCGCCGGGGAGAGCGAGCCCTCGGAAGGGCAGGGGAATAAGAAGAACTGAGCAGCCGCCGGGTTCAAAACAGATTGGTCAGTCTGGGTGCCTGCAGCTCCCACAGCTCGGAAACATGGGCAGAGAGCTGGGAGAGAGCGGCAAGCAGCTCGCCCCTGTCCTCATCCTCATACCAGATGGGAATCGCGGCCAAAACCGTGTCGATCGGCTCGCAGTTTGTCCGTCCGCAGAGAGCGACAAGGAAGGGGCGGTCCCGCTCCCAGCTTTGCAGAAAGCTTTCGATCGAACGGCCGATTCGATCTCCGCCTTTTTCGCGAACGGCGGTTTCTATCGCCGAGGCCTCACGGGAAAGCCGGTCGGTGGCCGATTGGAGCCTCCGCGACAGAAAGAAGCATCCTGACAGCAGGAGAGTCAACAAAACGGCGGCAATTGCGGTGCGCTTCATGCTCTTTTCTCCTTTTTGACAATGTGTACCTCCGCGGCGCGGTTGCAGCTGAGCAGAAAAACGTCCTCGAGCTTGAGCTTCCGCTCGGTCAGCAGCTCCTTCAGCCAGCGTTCGCTGAGGTTGCAGTAGCCGAGCGCGTTGCGGTCGAGTTCTCCGTCCGCGACGACGATTACGGGGGGAGCTTCCGAGGCCGGAGGTTCAATGTCCAGCATCGAGAGGTCGCCGTTCGTGGCAGGACGGTTGGAAAATTTCGGATAGATTGAGAGGCTGCCGTTGGTTTCCACAATGGCAAACAGCACTTCTGAAATATCGAAGGTTCCGGAACTGCGCAGCATTTCCATGAGGTCGTCGATGGACCAGCGCAGGGAGCGCAGCTCCCTCTGGTCAACGGTGCCGTCCCGTATGACGCACCGCGGATGGCCAATGATGATGCCGCGCAGTTTTTTGCTTTTCAGCAGCAGCGCGGAGAAAAGCACCTCCAAACAGGCGAGCAGTGCGATCGAAAGCAGGCCGTTGATCATCGGAGAGCCGGGATTCTCGATCGGAATTGCCGCAATGTTGGAAACCATAATGGTGGTGACCAGCTCGGATGGCTGAAGCTCTCCGATTTGGCGTTTTCCCATAAACCGAAGCGAGCAGGTGACCGCGATAAAGAGAATCATCGTCCTCCAGAGGGTGATCAGCATGAAACCGCTCCTTTTCTGAAAGATCGGCTGCACTTCTGTGCAGCATTTCAAAAGATATCTTGCCCGAAAAATTTTTGTTTCATCCCTTTAATCCGGCTCGCCGCGCACATACTAATTCCATTGACGGCAGCGGAAAAAAGAAAAATTTGTCATTCAAAGACGAGGAAGCTTTTTGCTATTTTCCTCCCGTTCCCGGCCGCCTGCCGTTTTGACGCCGGTGCGTCTGGCAGGTGAAGCATAGTTTGCCTTTGGGCGGACTATTTGCCGCTTCTAAAGATGCCGCCGCCGGCTCATTCTAAGATCGGGAGCGTGATTGCGCTTCCCAAAACGAATGAGGAAGAGGAGGTAGCGGCAATGAGAAGGGCATACCGCATTTCAGTAGCCGTCGTGTCGCTCTTTTTAAGCGGCGTTCTCGCAATTGTCTTTGCCCTGGGGGCATTCCTGCCCGATCATTATTATGTCGCGCAGGGCCAGCGTCTGATCTTGCCCAATCTTTGGGGCATCCGGGCACAGGGATGGGCCGACCGGATGCCCGACGAGCTTCTCTGTCAGGCGGGAAACCGCTATTCCACCACCCTTTCCCTCTGGGGCGGGCCGGTCATTAAGACGGTCAGCGTTCAGGTGGTTGAACGAGAGATGGTCATCCCGGCGGGGACGCCCTTCGGGGTCAAGATGTTTACCGAAGGGGTGATGGTGGTCGGCATGAGCGATCTGGATATCAAGGGGAAAGCGGTAAACCCCGCCAAGCAGGCGGGAATCAGGACCGGTGATATCATCCTGTCGGTGGCGGGAAGGACGGTTTCCACCAACGAAGAGGTGGGGGAGATCGTCGCTGCCTCGGGAGGAAAGCCCCTGGATGTGTGCTTTCGCCGCGGCACACAGGAAAAAACAGCCCGGCTTGTCCCGGTCTGCTCCCCGGCGGACGGAAGCTACAAGGCGGGAATGTGGGTGCGGGATTCCTCGGCGGGAATTGGAACCATGACCTATTACGATCCGGAAAGCCAGGTCTTTGCGGGCCTCGGCCATGCGATCTGCGACATTGATACCGGCGCGCTGATGCCGCTGGCCAGCGGAGAGGCGGTCGAGGTGACGATCACCGGCGTGAATAAGGGGGCAAGCGGGTTCCCCGGCGAACTGAGGGGGATTTTTGGCTCAGGACAGGTGATCGGTTCGCTGATTCACAACGACGAAACCGGCATTTATGGCCGGTGCAGCTATTCCCCCGCACAGAATCAACCGGTGCCGATGGCACTGAAAACCGAGGTGAAACCCGGTCCGGCCTCCATTTACACGACGGTGGAGGGAAAGAGTCCCAAGAGTTACCAGATTGAAATCGAGCGGGTTGCAGCCTCCGACGCAAACCCCACCAAGAATATGGTGATCCGTATCACCGATGCAAAGCTGCTCGAGGCAACGGGCGGAATTGTTCAGGGAATGAGCGGCTCTCCGATTCTACAGGATGGAAAGCTGGTTGGAGCAGTTACCCACGTTTTTGTCAATGATCCGACCCGCGGCTATGCAATCTTTGCCGAAAATATGAAATGTGAAGCAAACCGACAAAACGGTGCGGAAAAACAGGCGGCGTAGAGAATGCTGGCGGAACAAAAATAATTAGAAAAAATTTCCAAAAAGCCTTGCGTCTTATGGCAAAATATGGTATTCTATGGGTGGCAAAAGACACAACATCGCAAGGAGGTAACAACAATGGCGGAAATGATGAAGGTGCTGGTAGCAGAGGATAATAAGGAGCTCTGCGCACAGGCGGCCGCAGCGCTGCGCGGATATGGATATGAGACCATCTCTGCACCGAGGGACGGTGCAAAGGTGGTGGAAATGATTCTCGCACAGAATCCGGCTGTCGCCGTCATCGATGTGGTAATGCCCCATCTCGACGCGCTTGGAGTGATGAAAGCAGTCCACGACAGAGCGCCCCAAAACAAGACACAGTTCATGGTGACGATCAATTATGAGAATGGGGTGGTCGAACGGGAACTGCTCGCGGCCGGTGCGGTTTACTATTTTCTGCGTCCCTTCGACATCGAGGTGTTGGCCGAACGGATTGTGCAGTTTTCCGGGCGCAAGCGTGGGGACAATGTGACCCGCATCACCGATGCGCGCAGAGGCCCCGGACTTGAAGTGGTCATCACCGATATCATCCATCAGATCGGCGTACCGGCGCATATCAAGGGCTATCACTACCTGCGGGAAGCAATCATGATGGCGGTCAACGATCCCGATATTATCAATTCTGTCACGAAACAGCTCTATCCCGCCGTTGCCAAGCACTTTTCCACCACGTCGTCCCGGGTCGAACGGGCAATCCGCCACGCCATCGAAGTGGCGTGGGACCGCGGCGATGTCGATGTGCTGACCTCCTATTTCGGATATACCATCCACAATACCAAAGGCAAGCCCACCAACAGCGAGTTTATTGCAATGATCAGCGATAAGCTGAGGCTCAGAATCAAACAGGAGAGCCATCTGTAAGCAGACACCCGGGGACCAAACAAGCAAAGTCGCCGCCCATCCAGTCGGATGGGCGGCGGTTTTTTGAGAAAACAAAAAAATTGATTTTCTGCTGAAGAAAGCATCTCACAAAAAATTTTTATCTCCGCCCGGATGAAGCAGGCGGTCACACACGCCCTGCGTCTCCATGGCGGCTGATATCTTTTCGCTTAGGCACTGCTCAACGGGCAGGCTGGGGCTTCTGTGCTCCGTGGCGCGGCTGATCCATTCATTTGAGAGCACTGCTCAACGGGCGGGCTTGACCTCTGAATCTCATGGCGGTCTACCTCCTCGCTCGAGAGCGCTGCTCAACGGGCAGGCTGGAGCTTCTGTGCTCCGTGGCGCGGTTGATCTATTCGTTCGAGAACGCTGCTTACCGGGCTGGCAAAAGCCTCTGCACCCTTTCATGGCAGCTGATCTTATTCGCTGGTACCGCTCATTGGGCCGGAAAGGGAACAGAGGGGGGATTTCTGCCTGCGAACCCGCGGGATAAATAATGCGGACGAAATAAAAAGCCGGTGCGTCTTGAGATGTTTGCTGGAAGCAGGCTCTGATCAGGGCTGTATAAACCACCAGCTTAGTCAGTGGTATAACGCAAATGCAGACCGGAGTCAAGACGGCGGTCGGAAAACTCGATACCGAAAAGATGCCTCGAAAGCTCCCGAAACCGACGCGGACCCAGCCTGTAAAAAATGCCGCCGCTCCCGGCAAAGACGGAAACGGCGGCGCCCGCAGGAAGCTATCTTCCGCAGCAGTGTTTATATTTTTTTCCGCTGCCGCAGGGGCAGGGATCGTTGCGGCCGACCTTTTTGGAGGTGCGCTGGACCGGCCGGGCGCTTCCGTCCGGCTTTGGCTCGGCAGGTTTTGCCACCTGCTCGCGCTGCACCGGAGCCTCCACCCGAACCCGCAGGGTCAGGAGCATCCGCGCGGTGTCCTCGCGGATCGACTGCACCATACCGTCGTACATTTCGGAGCCTTCCATCCGGTATTCCACCACCGGGTCGCGCTGGCCATAGCCGCGCAGATAGATGCCGCGCCGAAGCTCATCCATCGCGTCGATGTGGTCCATCCAGTGGACATCGACGTTCTTCAGCAGCACCATCCGTTCGAGATCGCGGGTGAGCTTCGAGCCCCATTCGGCCTCGCGCGCGGCGTAAAGCTGATGGGCGCGCTGCTGCAGCTCGCTGCGGATACCCTCGCGGCCGAGGCGGTCGCAGTCTCCGATGGAGTAGCGCAGGTCGTCAGGACCAGCGATCCAGCCGAGCAGATAGTCGCGCAGACCGTTGAGATTCCAGTTCTCCTTGTCGTCGTCGCCGGTCAGATAAAGTTCAACGGCGTCGTCGATCACACCGTCAAACATCTTTTGGATGGTTCCCTCGAAATCTTCGCCGTTGATCACAGCCATCCGCTGGGAGTAGATCGTCTCGCGCTGCCGGTTCATCACGTCATCGAACTGCAGCACGTTTTTGCGGATTGAGAAGTTGCGTCCCTCGACCTTGGCCTGCGCCGATTCAATGGTCGAAGAAAGCAGCTTCGCCTCGATGGGGGTGTCCTCATCGACCTTGAAGGTGTCCATCAGGTTTTGAATCCGGTCGCCGCCGAAGAGACGCATCAGGTCGTCCTCCAGCGAGAGGAAAAACCGGGTTTCGCCCGGGTCGCCCTGACGGCCGGAACGTCCGCGAAGCTGGTTGTCGATCCGGCGGGACTCATGCCGCTCGGTGCCGATGATAAAGAGGCCCCCCGCGTCGCGCACCCGCCGCGCTTCGTCGGCAAGCTGGGATTTATATTTTTGAAGCAGTGAAGCATAAAGGGCGCGGGCGTCAAGCACCGCCTGATCGTCGGTGTCGGCATGTCCGTCGGCCTGTTCAATCAGCTCCTCGGGGACCTCCTGACGGCGCATCTCGTTTTTGGCAAGGTATTCGACGTTGCCGCCGAGCATGATATCGGTGCCGCGGCCGGCCATGTTGGTGGCGATGGTGACAGCGCCGTACTGACCCGCCTGCGCGACAATCGCCGCCTCGCGTTCATGGTGCTTGGCGTTCAGAACCTCATGCGGAATCCCCTTGCGCTTGAGCATCGAGGAAAGCAGCTCGGATTTGTCGATGGAGATGGTTCCCACCAGCACCGGCTGCCCCTTGCGGTGGCATTCGGCCACCTGCTCGATGACGGCGTTGTACTTGCCCTTCTCAGTGCGGTAAACCACATCGTCGTAGTCCTTTCGGACAACCGGACGGTTAGTCGGGATGACGATGACGTCAAGGTTATAAATCTCGCGGAACTCGTTCTCCTCGGTCAGGGCCGTGCCGGTCATGCCCGAGAGCTTTTTGTACATGCGGAAGTAGTTCTGGAAGGTAATGGTGGCGAGCGTCTTGCTTTCGCGTTCAACCTTGACCCCTTCCTTCGCTTCAATGGCCTGATGCAGCCCCTCGTTATAACGGCGGCCGATCATCAGACGGCCGGTGAATTCATCGACGATGATGACTTCGCCGTCCTTGACGACATAATCGACGTCCCGCTGCATCACTCCGTTGGCCTTGATCGCCTGGTTGATATGGTGGGAAAGGGTGAGGTTTTCGGCATCGGTGAGGTTTTCGATATTGAAATACCGTTCAGCCTTTTTCACACCGGACTGGGTGAGGGTGGCGGTCCGGGCCTTCTCATCGACAATATAATCCCCTTCAACCTCGTCCTGCTCCTGCTTGGAGTCCATCTCGACGACCTTGGTGCGTTTGAGGGTCTTGGCAAAACGGTCGGCCCGTTCATAAAGGTCGGTGGACTGGTCGCCCGCTCCCGAGATAATCAGCGGAGTCCGCGCCTCGTCGATCAGAATCGAGTCCACCTCATCGACAATCGCAAAGGCATGCTCCCGCTGAACAAGCTGCTCCTTGTAGACCACCATGTTGTCCCGCAGGTAGTCGAATCCGAACTCGTTATTGGTGCCGTAGGTGATGTCGCAGGCATAGGCCGCCCGCTTTTCCTCGGAGCTCATTCCCGGAACGGCGAGGCCGACGGTCAGGCCCATAAAACGGTGCACCTTGCCCATCCATTCGCTGTCGCGGCGGGCGAGGTAGTCGTTGACCGTGACAATATGAACCCCCTGACCGGTCAGGGCGTTGAGATAGGCGGGAAGGGTGGCGACCAGCGTCTTGCCCTCGCCGGTTTTCATCTCGGCGATCCGGCCCTGATGCAGCACGATGCCGCCAATGACCTGCACCGGAAAATGCTTCATTCCGAGCACGCGCCAGGCGGCCTCCCGGCAGGCGGCAAACGCGTCGGGAAGAATGTCGTCGAGACTCTCTCCGGCGGCAAGACGCTCCTTCAGCGCGGGGGTGCAGGCCTGAAGAGCATGGTCGTCGAGCGCGGCATACTTCTCCTCAAGAGCCAGCACCTGATCTGCGATCGGGCGGATGCGCTTAAGCTCCTTGTCGGAATAGCTGCCAAAAATTTTATCGAGTAAGCCCATGGGAACACCTCATTTTTGTTGCAGAGCAACCTTTATTCTGATGCAGCGGAAACGCCGCAGGATCGGCGGAAGCAGTCACGAGAAGGGAGGATTCCCCGCGCCGCGCGAAACGGCGCGGATATTTGCAGCCCGGCATTGGGTCGGTCACGCGGGGGAAAGGCTCCCCGCGCCGCGCGAAACGGCGCGGATATTTGCAGCCCGGCATTGAATCAGTCACGCGAAGGAAGATTCTCCACATCGCGCACCGCGCTGATGTAGTAGCCCTCGCTCCATTTGGTGAGGTCGTAATACATATATTTTTCCGGGATGACCGCTGAACCCCGGTCGGACTGGACATCGGTGCTCCAGATATTGCCGGGAGCGATGTAACCGACTGTCAGGGTGATGTTGTCCCCCTGCTTTTCGAGATCCACCACCTCCGCCGAATAGGCAAGCTTTGCGACAAGGGGCACACGGTAGGACTGAATTTCGGGGTCAAACAGATAGCTTGCGTCGGTGTCGTCAAAGCTGCGGTGCACAATCTGAACCGACGGCCCGAAAAGCTTAACCGCTGCGACATCGACGTCGGAGGCCGGGACCAACAGCATGCCGGTATCATCATAGGTATAGCTTTCCCGATTTTCACCGGTCAGAGCCGCCCACAGCGCCGCCTGCTGCACAACATTCTGCTCAATGTTTTCCACCCGGGAGAAAGGGACGGGGTCCATCATGACAACGGGACCGATGAAACGGGCATAACGTTCATATTTCGCGGTTGGGTCGAGTATTTTTCGCACCGAACCCACCGAAAAAAGCACAACTGCGACCAGCCCGACGGCCGCCAAAAGCAGAAAGGCTGCACCGAGCGGCGCGGAAAGTTTCCGCCGCCGCGCCGCCGCGCTGCCGCGGACTCGCTTGGAGTGATTCATGCGTTCTCCTTTCGGGACCCGCCCGGCTGCCAAAAGGGCGCGGTCCTGTAAAATCTGAAACGTTGGAGCGGTTCCCCGCTCAGGAGCGGATCTGGCCGTCCCCTGTTACAATATATTTGATCGAGGTCAGGTCGGAGAGTCCCATCGGGCCTCTTGCATGAAGTTTTTGGGTGGAAATGCCGATCTCCGCGCCGAGGCCGAACTCACCGCCGTCGGTAAAGCGGGTGGACGCGTTGACATAAACGGCCGCCGAATCCACCTCGGCGGTAAAGCGCCGGCTTGCGGCAAGGTCGTTGGTGACAATGCCGTCCGAATGGCCGGTCGAATAGGCGGCGATGTGCGCGATGGCTTCATCAAGCGAATCCACGATTTTCACCGCGAGGATAAAGTCGTTGTATTCGGTGGCCCAGTCCTCCTCACAGGCGCGCCTGATCGAGCGCAGAATCTGGCAGGTCCGTTCGCAGCCGCGCAGCTCCACGTTGTGCAGGTCCAGGCGCGCTTTCATCATCGGCAGAAATTCGGTGGCGACATCCCGGTGCACCAGCACCGTCTCGAGGGCGTTGCAGACCGAGGGACGCTGTGTTTTGCCGTTGTCCACGATTTCGACCGCCATCCCGAGGTTGGCGGCCCGGTCAACATACATGTGGCAGTTGCCCGCACCGGTTTCGATGACCGGAACGGTTGCGTTTTCCACCACCGAGCGGATCAGCCGGGCGCTGCCGCGCGGGATCAGCACGTCGATATAACCGTTGAGCTTCATCAGCCGTTCGGCCGTCTCATGGGAGGTATCCTCCACCAGCCCAATGGAATCGGCGGGCAGGCCGGACTTTTCGACCGCCTCGCGCATCAGCCTGGCAAGCGCGCGGTTGGTGGCAAACGCCTCCTTGCCTCCGCGCAGGATGCAGGCGTTGCCGCTCTTCAGACAGAGCACGGCGGCGTCAACGGTGACGTTGGGGCGCGCTTCGAAGATCATGGCGACCACGCCGATCGGCACCCGGGTCTTGAGAATCTGCAGTCCGTTCGGGCGGGTGGTGCCCCTGTCGATCACACCGATGGGGTCCGCAAGGCGGGAAACCTCCTCGGCTGCGTCCGCGATGCCGCGGATGCGTTCGGCGGTCAGGGTCAGCCGGTCGATCATGACGCTGCGGATGCCGGCGGCCTTGGCGGTGGCAAGATCGAGGCGGTTGGCCTCGAGAATTTCGGGCATATTTTCGCGCAGGGATGCCGCGATGGCGCAGAGAGCCGTGTTGCGGGTATTGGTGTCGCTGGTGCGCAGCTTCATCGAAGCCTGCCGCGCGGCTTTCCCAAGGCTTACGAGATCATACATCCTGTTTCCTCCCTACAAAGTATGTACCGATGTTCTCTCCGTCAAACAGGCGGTAGAGAAGGGTGGGATCGGAGCCGTTGATGATTGCCATATCCACCCCCGCGGAGCAGGCGGTCTGGGCGGCGTGCAGCTTGGTGGCCATTCCGCCCTTGCCGAAGATGCTGCTGGAACCGCCGCCGAGACTCATCACCGCATCGACGTCCTCGACGACGGGGATCAGCGAGGCGGTGGGGTCTTCTTTGGGGTTGGCGGTGTAAAGTCCGTCGATATCCGAAAGGAGCACCAGCGCGTCGGCGCCGATGAGGGTAGCGACGACCGCCGAGAGGGTGTCGTTGTCGCCGATTTCGATTTCCTCGGTGGAGACGGTATCGTTCTCATTGACAACGGGAACGACGCCGAATTCCAGCAGGCGCCGGAAGGTGTTCGCCGCGTTGTCGCGGCGCTTGCCGGGGACGATGTCCTCACCGGTCAGCAGAATCTGCGCGACCGAATGGTTGTATTCCCCAAACAGCTTGTCGTAGGTATACATCAGCTCGCACTGGCCGACGGCGGCGCAGGCCTGCTTGGTGGGCATATCCTGCGGCCGGGCGGAAAGACCGAGTTCGCCCATGCCGACGCCGATCGCGCCGGAGGAAACCAGAACGATTTCCTTTCCGCTGTTTTTCAGGTCGGCCAGAGTCTTGACCAGACGCTCAAGACGGCGGTAGTTGAGAAGCCCGCTGCCGTGGGTCAGGGTGGTGGTTCCCACCTTGACAACCACCCGCCGGGCGGCTGCAAAACGATTCATAAGAACAATCCTTTCCCGTGAGTTTTATATGCGGCGGATTACTGCGGCGGCAGATAGCGGACGGTAAGCTGCACCACCCGCTGTTCCTCCATTTTATCAACCCGCACCGAGATGCCGTTATATTCAAAGGTGTCCCCCTCGTCGGGAACCCGGCCGAGCCGCTCAAAGGCCCAGCCGCCGATCGAGGAATACTCGCTTTCAAAGCCCCGCTCATCAAAACCGATCCGCTCGAGGGCATCCTCCACCGGATAATCCCCGGAAACCTGGTAGACGCCGGGCTCGAGCTCGACGAAGTCCTGTTCCTCTTCCTCATCCTCGTCCCAGATCTCCCCGACCAGCTCCTCGAGAAGGTCCTCCATGCTGACGATGCCCATGGTTCCGCCGTAGTCATCGGTCACGACGGCGATGTGAACCCGCTCCCGCCTGAAATCATTGAGGAGCGCCGCGATCCTCTGGGTCTTATGGACAAAGACCGGCTTCGAGAGCAGAGGACGCAGATCGACGGGCAATCCGGTGTTGAGCGCCGCCTCAAGATAATCGCGGGTCTGAAGAATTCCGATGATGTTGTCGAGATTCTTCTCAAAAACGGGCATCCGCGAAAAGCGTTCGCCCAGAATCAGCTCCTTGATTTTTTGGGGCGGGTCGTCGATGTTCACCGCCGCAAGGTCCACGCGGGGGGTGAGCACCTCCTGCACCGTCGTGCCGTCGAAGGTCAGCGCCGACTGCATCAGCTCCGAACGCTGTTCATCGAGCACCCCTTCCTCCTCGCTGGTCTCGATGATGCTGCGCAGCTCCTGCTCGGTGACGAGCGGCTGGGCGTTTTTGCGCGATCCGCAGAGGACGGAAATCCCCTCCTGAAGCTTGGTGAAGAGCCAGGCGATGGGCGACAGCACCACGACAAAGAGGGAGAGCGGCCGGGAGGTGAAGAGGGCCACCTGCTCGGAGTTTTCCTTGGCGATGCTTTTGGGCAGCACCTCGCCGAATACAAGAATCACAATGGTCATGATAAAGGTGGCGACGGCGACGCCGCTTGCACCGAGCATTTGGGTGACCATCGCGGTGGCGGCGGAGGTTGCGCCGATATTGACGACGTTGTTTCCGATCAGGATGACGGGCAGGGTGCGGTCAAAGCGGTCGGCCAGCCGGGCGGCGAGGGCCGCGCGCTTATCCCCGTCCTCGGCCATGGTGCGCAGCCTCATCCGGTTGACGGCGGAAAGGGCCATTTCCGAAGCGGAAAAGAAAGCCGAGATCAGAATCAGAACGGCCAGAAAAAACAGCGTCCATCGACTGTCTGTGTCCAAAAAAGTTCAACTCCATTTTCACTGTGTTTTTTTGTTTGATCAGTGATTCATTGTACCACAGTTGAGGCGCTATCTCAATAATATTTTGTGAAGATTCCGCGTGGAAAGCGGGATTTTGACCGCCGGCCGGGTGCGGCGCCGGGAGAAAAAACAAAAAAGGATGTGGAATTTGAAGGCGTCGATATTTTTTCTGTCACAATTTGCGGGAACCTGTTGCAAAGAGGCGGCCGTCATGGTATGATAAACGACGATCAAATGAAAGGAGGAGAACTGCAATGGAAAGGCTTGCACGCCGATTTGTCGTTGAGGGCGTTCCATTTGCTTCTCCCACGCCGGCTTCCCCGCTTTGAAAGGCGGGAGAGCCTTTTTTTTGCCGCAATGGAGCGTCCGCTCCAACAAAAGAGTTTGAAGAGAAGAGAGGTATTTGTTCATGAGCGATCAGGATCTCGGCCAGACGGGTATTTTTGACGCAACCAGGCTGGGGCTTCCCAAAATGCTGCTGCTTGGGTTCCAGCACACCTTCGCAATGTTCGGCGCAACGGTATTGGTGCCGCTGCTGACCGGACTTCCGGTTTCCACCACCCTGCTGATGGCGGGACTCGGCACCCTGCTGTTCCATCTGCTGACCAAAGGGAAGGTCCCGGTATTTCTCGGCTCATCCTTCGCCTTCCTCGGCGGGTATGCCGCGGTTGCGCCGATGCTTGACGGTCCGCTCGGCCCCGGAACGGTGCCGAACACCGAGATGCTGCCCTATGCCTGCGGCGGCGTATTCTGCGCCGGACTGCTCTACGCCGTGCTTGCTGCGCTGATCCGGGCCTTTGGAGCCAAGCGGGTGATGCGGTTCTTTCCACCGGTCGTCACCGGTCCGATTATTATTTCCATCGGCCTGATCCTTGCTCCGTCGGCGATCAACAACTGCGCCACCAACTGGCCGATTGCCCTGGTTGCACTGGCGGTGGTCGTCATCTGCAACATCTGGGGCAAGGGGATGATCAAGATTATTCCCATTATCATGGGGGTCGTCGTATCGTACCTTGCGGCGCTTGCCACCGGCGCGATCGATTTCACCGCTTTCCACGAGGAGAGCCGCATCTTTGCAATGGCGCCGATTACCCTTGCCAAGTTTGACGTTTCTTCGATTCTGACCGTCATGCCGATCGCCCTTGCGACGATGATGGAGCATATCGGAGATATCTCGGCCATTTCGGCCACCACCGGGGTCAACTATATCGCCTCGCCCGGACTCCACCGCACCCTGCTCGGCGACGGCCTTGCAAGCTGCCTCTCCGCTTTCTTCGGCGGCCCGGCCAATACCACCTACGGCGAGAATACCGGCGTGCTCGCGCTGACCAAGGTGTATGATCCCCGGGTGATCCGCATCGCCGCCCTCGTCGCGGTAATCCTCTCCTTCTTCCCCAAATTCTCGATTCTGATCGAGACGATTCCCTCCGCGATCATCGGGGGCATCTCGCTGATTCTCTACGGCACGATTTCGGCGGTCGGCGTGCGCAACGTGGTGGAAAATCAGGTTGACTTTACCGAATCCCGAAACCTGATCATCGCCGCGATTATCCTTGTCTCGGCCCTCGGCTTCAACACCGTCGGCGGCGTGACCTTCCATGTCGCCGGAACCGCCATCACCCTCTCGGGCCTTGCGATTGCGGCGATCGCGGGCATCGTGCTCAATGCGGTGCTGCCCGGCAATACCTACGATTTCGGCTCCGATCCCGACGGGGATAAGGCTGTCGTTTTTAAGGTGTAAACAGGAATACCGGACTTTGGCCCGCTCTCTGTACGAGAGCGGGCTTTTTGTATGAAAAAACACCTGCTGGGCGAGCGGTTCAAAAGAGGGTTAATGCGATGATGGAGAATAAAAACTCCCCATGCCGGAATATAGATGCGGTCTGCCAACTGCAAAAAGCAAAGGGAGGTCATTGCGGAAGAAGAAAGGCATCCTGAACCTTGTCGGTTCGGGATGCCTTCAACAGAGAGAGTTTCTTTATTTCATCAGCTCACAGATGGCGTTCGAGAAGCGGATGGGGTCCTCCACCGAAAGGCCCTCGATCAGCAGTGCCTGATCATAGAGCAGCTCGGCGTAGGTGGCAACCTTCTCCTTTTGCTCCGGCCAGAGGGCTTTGAGGGCCTCAAAGACGGGATGGCCGCCGTTGAGCTCAAGCACCCGCTGGGCCTTGACCTTCTGCTCACTGCCGGGCATGGTGTTGAGCACCTTCTCCATTTCGAGCGAGACAGCCCCCTTTGCGGTCAGGCAGACCGGATGGGTCTTGAGGCTCGAGGAAAGGCGCACCTCGGTGACGCGGTCGCCGAGCGCCTCCTTCATGCAGTCGAAAAGCTCCTTGTATTCGCCCTCGAGCTTTTCCTGCTCAGCCTTCTCCTCGTCGCTCTCAAGCCCGAGGTCGCCGGAGGAAACAGAGCGGAAGTCCTTTTCGCTGTAGCTGTGCAGAATCTGGAACAGGAACTCGTCCACCGTGTCGGTCAGGCAGAGCAAATCATAGCCCTTGTCCCGCAGAAGCTCGGTCTGCGGCAGCTTGGAAAGCTTTTCAAAGCTCTCGCCCGCGGCATAGTAGCAATATTTCTGTCCCTCCGGCATCGCGTCGGCATACTCCTTGAGGGTGACGAGCTTTCCGTCCGAGGCGCGGCGGAAGAGCAGCAGGTCCTCGAGCTGGCCGCGGTTTGCGCCGTAGCTCTGGTAGATACCGAATTTGATGGTCAGGCCGAAGGTGTTCCAGAATTTCTCGTAGTCCTCGCGGCTCTTCTCGAGCATGTCGGAAAGCTCATGCTTAATCCGCTTTTCGAGCGCGGTGCGGATCAGGGTGAGCTGACGGTCGTGCTGAAGCATCTCGCGCGAGATGTTGAGCGAAAGGTCCTCGCTGTCGACCAGCCCCTTGACAAAGCCGAAGTATTCCGGCAGAAGGTCGGCGCAGCGTTCCATAATCATGACGCCGCTTGAATAGAGCTGCAACCCGCGTTCGAAGTCCTTGGAATAGTAGTTGAATTCGGCATGGGAAGGAATATAGAGCAGCGCCTGATATTCAGTGGTTCCCTCCGCTTTCTGGTGAATCACCCGAAGCGGCTCGGCGTAATCGTAAAACTTCTCTTTATAAAAGGACTTGTATTCCTCGTCGGTGACATCCTTTTTATTACGTTTCCAGATCGGAACCATGCTGTTGAGAGTATCGACGGATTTGGTTGTTTCGTACTCGACCTTGGGATTGCCGTTTTCGTCCTTCTCCTCGGTTTCCTTGCGCTGCTGGTGCTCCATCTCCATCCGGATGGGGTATCGAATATAGTCGGAATAGCGCTTGACAATCGAGGAAACCCGCCAGGGGTCCAGAAATTCGTCGAACTTGTCGTGCTCGGTGTTCTCTTTGAGGTGCAGGACGATTTCGGTACCGGCGGTCTCTTTTTCAGCCGGAGAGACGGTATAGCCGTCGCCGCCCTCCGATTCCCAGCGGTTGGCCGAATCGGCCCCGAAGGCGCGGCTGGTGACGCTGATCCGGTCGGCCACCATGAAGGCGGAATAGAAGCCGACGCCGAACTGGCCGATGATGTCGATTTCGTCGCTTAGCTCATTGTTTTTGGTAAAATCCAGTGAACCGCTGTGGGCGATGGTGCCGAGATTCTTTTCCAGCTCCTCGGCTGTCATACCGATGCCGTTGTCTGAAACGGTAAGGGTACGCGCATCTTTGTCGATGGCCAGATCAATCGCGAAGTCGGAGCGGCTCATGCCGACGCTCTGATCGGTCAGCGACCGGAAATAGAGCTTGTCGATTGCGTCGCTCGCGTTGGAAATCAGCTCCCGCAGGAAAATTTCCTTGTTGGTGTAGATCGAGTTGACCATCAGATCGAGAATTCGCTTGGATTCTGTCCTGAACTGCTTTTTGGCCATAAAGTAAAAACCTCCTCATCATCCGAAAAGAGAAAATATAATTTTTAGCACTCGATATTAATGAGTGCTAATATATAATAGCGTATCTTGTCCCGAAAATCAAGGATAATTTGTAAATTTGTCCCGAATCCTTCGAAAAAGGCGCCCGCAATCATTGCTTGCGGGCGCCTTTTTTCACAGAAAAACCGGGGGATGGGACGGCGGCTCAAAATTGCCCGCAGAGATGAATCCAAACAATACCGAAGCTGAAGAGGCCGGAGCCTGCCGCATAAGAGAGCGGCATAGGCTCTCTCAACGCCCGGGAGAGGCAAAGCGGGCGGGATCAACTCCAAGGAGAAGGGCCACCGAGGACGGCTGGCGTGTGAATCGATGATGTGCTGTTGCGGTAAAGCAATTTCACGATGTGCGGGAATATCACAAAAGCGGTCTTGAGCAAACGGCAAACCGAAGCTGTGTATCTTTCCCACTGCAAGCAAAAGGCTTCACCCGCATATTAAATGCGACCGGGTGATAAGTGAACCCTTGTGTCCCTGAGCTTCAACCGTCAAAAAGTTTTGCCCTCATAGTAAAATGCGACCGGGTAACAGACGGGCCCTTGTGCCTCTGAGCCTTAATCGTCAAAAAGTTTTGCCCTCATAAGAACCACCGGATATTTATTTTGCGCTTCAATTGGACTGCGCATCGCGTTTCGAACGCAGAGAAACCCATGCGCCGAAGACTACCAGCACCGCGCCGGCAATTGAGGTCGAAGGAACCGTCTCCCCAAGGAAGAACCAGCCGAGCACCAGCGAAAAGAGAATGCCGGCGTAGTCAAGAATGCTGATCTGGGCGGCGGGTGCAAGGCGGTAAGCGAAGGTGACGCAGACCTGGCCGAGTGCCGAGAAAAGACCGATCAGCAGAAGCATCAGCAAATCGCGGCCGGAGGGGCGGACGAAGCTGTTGGTCAGCAGAAGCCATGTGCCGCCGAATGCGCAGCTCACCAAGGAAAAATGAGAAATAATGGTAAACGGATCGGCCTTTCCGTTCATATAGGAAAGCAGAATGTAAGCGACCCCGCTGAAAAAGGCGTTGAGCAGCGCGAGGCCAAGAGGGCCGAGGTTGGAATTCATAGTGGGGTTACAGACGAGGAACGCCCCCACGAAGGCGAGGAAAAGGGCGGCTACCTGCCTGCGGGTCACCCGCTCATGCAGAAACACCGCGGCAAAGAGGGCGACAAAAAAAGGGTTGAGCTTGCTCAGAATGGAAACGTCGGCCTGACGTGCTCCCGCGGAAGCGGAAAACAGACAGATGACCCCCAGCAGTCCCGAAATGGAGCGGCCGAACAAAAAGGGCTGCTGTTTTCTCGAGCCGAAGCAGGAAACGCGGCGCGCCCGGCAGAGCACCAGCCCGATGGCGAGGCAGATGATGTTGCGGAAAAACACCTGCTGCATCAGCGGCATGGTGGTTTTGGAAAGAGCCACCGTAAGCTGCATGGCTGAGAATCCAAAGGAAGCTGAAATCATGGTCAGAACGCCGAGACGAAGATTGTAACCTTGCTGCATGGCTGTCGAGCTCCTTGCTTGTCTGCCCGTCGTGCGGGGAAATGTTTCGCAGGACATCATAACATAAATTCCCGCAGAATGCAAAGAAGATCGAAATTTGTTCCAAGCGGCGCTTTTCAGGCGTCGTCAAAGCCCGAGGGCAGAGATGCCGTCGGCAATTTCCTTGAAAACAGGGCAGGCGCGGTCTCCGCCGGAGTCTCCCCCCTCACAGAAGACAACGATGGTATAGCGCGGTTCCTCGGCCGGATAGAATCCCGCGAACCAGGCATGCACCACCTCTTCGCCGTCGAGATACTGCCCGGTCTGGGCCGAAGCGGTTTTGCCGCCCGCGCCGCCGCGCCGCGGCTTCGCGTTTTTGCCGCTGCCCTCCTCGACGACCGAAACCATCATCTGTCTGATCTGCTCCGCAGCCTCGGGCAGGAAAACGGGGCGGGGAGAGTAAATGGCGGTCGGATTGGCGAGCGAGGCGCCATCCACGGTGGAACCCGCGACAAGCCGGGGAGTGACCGCTCCGCCCCCGTTGGCGATTGCGGAAACGAGACAGGCAATCTGCACCGGGGTGGCGGTCAGAGCGCCCTGCCCAAAGCCGAAATTGGCGGTCGCGGCGGGAGCGAGCAGCTCCCGGGCGGTGGGCAGGGTGCCGGAATAGCTTCGAAATCCCGGCGCGGCTTCGAAGGCCGTTCCAAAGCCGAGCTGCTGGGCCTTGTAGAGAAGCGGCGCGCCGCCGAGCTCCAGAGCAAGGGAAATGAAATAGGGGTTGCAGGAGTGCTCGAGCGCTCCCCGCATGTCCAGCACGCCGTGCCCGTTGAGATTGTGACAGTGAAAGGTTTGATCAAGGACCTCAATCGCGCCCTGACAGTCAAAGCTCCGGCTGGGCGGATAGCCCTGTTCCAGAGCCGCGGCGGCGACCAGCAGCTTAAAGGTCGAGCCGACGCTGTAGGCGCAGAAAGCGCGGTTGAGGAACGGAAGGCCCGGATCGTTCATATCGCCGGCCGGATTGTTGGGGTGGAAGGCGGGGACGCTCGCCGAAGCGAGCAGATCCCCCGTCTGGGGGTCCATGATGACAACCGCCCCCCGTTCGAGCGGAACCGCCGCGCGTTCGGCGAGCTGCTGGAGGTCCCGGTCTAGGGTCAGCACCAGCCCCGCGCCGCTGTTGTAGCCGGTATCGATCCGTTCCGGCGGGGAGCCGGGAATTCCCCGTCCGAGAGCATCGGTGAAATAGCGCATCTGCAGGCTGCCACCCGCGGCGCTGAGAAGCGAATCATAGGCCAGCTCCAAACCGGAGGCGCCCTGTCCGGTGGCCGCGTCGAGCTGGCCGATCAGGTGGACGGCGGGCTGTTCATCGAGATAACGCCTGGCAACGGGGAAGACGTCGATTCCCTTGGCATAGATATCGCCGGAATCAACCTGCCAGAGAAACGGCCGCATCCCGGTCAGCTTTTCAAGCAGCGCCTGCCGTTCCCCGGCGGGGGTGCGGCGCATCAGCGCGTCGGCCGCCTGGTTGCAGGGCAGCACTGCGGCGATCTGTTCCGTCTCGATGCAGGTGAGCGGGCGCATGAGGCGGTCGTAGATCACCCCGCGCGTCTGTGCGACCTGAAGCACCGCCGCCGACTGCTGGTCGGCCGCCGAAAGAAGAGCGGACTGGGTCGCCAGGCCGGCCAGCCGGGTGATCATCAGTGAAAAGCAGAGGATGGCGGCGCAGAAAGAGAACAGGAATCGTTGATACATACCGTTTTCCCTCCCGGATCATAACCACTCTAGTATGGGCCGTCCGTTTCCCTGCAATACATGGATTCGGGCGCAGGTTCCGCGCCTTTTCGACCGGGGTGATCGATTAGACTGGGGAAAGCGGATAAACCGTCGTTCGGGCGGGAAGAATATCCAGATCAAAAGGAAAGGATGTGCGCGAGGGATGTCTACCGTGTTATCTCCGGTAAATGAAACCCTCACGGTGCTGCTGACCGGCGAAATCGACCATCATACGGCGGCGGCGCTGCGCGAGGAGATCGACGCCGCGATTGAAGAGCACCATCCCCGGCTGCTGACCCTTGATTTCGGCGGCGTGTCGTTTATGGATTCCTCCGGGATCGGATTGGTCATGGGGCGGTATAAACAGGTATCGGCCTACGGCGGGCGGGTGGCGGTCGCCAATACCCCCAAGCCGCTGCGGCGGGTGATGCGTCTGGCGGGACTCGACCGTCTGGCCGAGATGGAAAATGGAGGGACAAGCCAATGAGACAAAAGGAAAAGCCGGTCAACAGCTTCAAATTCGAGCTGGAAAGCCGTTCAATCAACGAGAGCCTGGCGCGAAGCTGCATCGCGGCCCTGATTGCCCAGCTCGATCCGACGGTGGACGAGCTTGCCGATATCCGCACCGCCGTATCCGAGGCGGTCACCAACTGCATTGTGCACGCCTATCCCGATCAGCTCGGGAAGATTTACATATCCGCCGCCCTTTACCGGGGCGGACGGGTAGTCATCCGGGTGAAGGACAAGGGCTGCGGGATTTCCGACGTGCCGCGCGCGATGGAGCCGCTTTTCACCACCGGGAACACCGAGGAACGTTCCGGACTCGGCTTTTCGGTGATGCAGAGCATGATGGACAGGATCGCGGTGAGATCGAAACCGGGCGGCCCGACCGTCGTCACCCTCGAAAAGAGGCTGCGATTGAAAGGTGACGCCGATGGTTCAGTTTGACCAGCCGACCCGCAGCGAAGTCATCGAGCGGAATCTCGGTCTGGTGCATGCCTGTGCCCACCGCTTCAAAGGGAGGGGCATCGAATATGAGGATTTGTTTCAGGCGGGATGCATCGGTCTGATCAAGGCCGCCGACGCATTTGATACCGGGCGCGGGGTGCGTTTTTCCACCTATGCGGTTCCTGTGATTCTGGGGGAGATGCGCCGCCTCTTCCGCGACGGCGGGGCGATCAAGATCAGCCGCACCATCAAGGAACTCTCGCTTAAGGTCTCCCGCGCGCGGGAACGGTTTTGCTACGACCATGGGAGGGAGGCTACCATCTCGGAGCTGGCACAGCTGCTGGAAGTCAGCGAGGAAGCGGTTGTCGAGGCGCTGGGGGTCTGTTCTCCGCCCGTTTCGCTGACCGAGAGCGAAGAGAGCGGGGGCGGGCAGCTGGACCTGCCGGTGGAATCCCCCGAGGAGCTGACCGGCGACCTGATTGCCCTGCGCCAGGCGCTCGACCTGCTGGAGGAGCGGGACCGTACCATTATCCTGATGCGGTATTTTGGGGAAAAGACCCAGAGCCAGACCGCCGAGCGGCTCGGAATGACACAGGTGCAGGTTTCCAGGCGGGAAAAGAAGATTATGCAGCAGCTCCGGCACGAGCTGCTGGGAATCCCATGAAAAGGGGGCGTATCACCGCGGGCCTTCGCCTTTGGCCCTTGCGGGCGGATTTGACCCAAGGCGGCGATCATATGGACGCTGACCTGACCGTCCGCCCTTGGCTCTTGCGGGTAGATTTGATCTTTGCAGACAGGTGCGGGCGTGTCCATATGGGCACGCCCGCACCTGTCTGTTGAGAAGATAAGGAGAAAGAGAGGGAGTAATCGTGGGGGAGGGTCTGCTGCCGGGATGATCGTTCCCGACGAAGGCAGAATAAAGCCGCAACTTCATCTTTTTTCAAAAAAATACAGAGGGGTCAAAAAAATTGGGAAAAGAATCAAATCCGGCCTCCGGTTTCTGTGCATTGCGTCGAAAATTGCTTCAGGAGCCGTTAGAGTTCCTCAAGCAGCAGAAGCATTCCGTCGATAAATTTTTTGACGTTTCCTTTGCCGCCCTTCTGCCGTTTCCCGCGGATCAGGTCCATCTCCGCGCGAAGCTCCTCATAGGGAAAAAGCACCGGTCCGCAGCGGACAAAGGTGTCGTCGGTGAAATCCTCAAGGCCCATGCTGGCAAGATTGGCCATCCCTTTGGCAATCGCCCGGCGCACCCGCTGTTCCATCGTTTTGGGGTCGGGGCTCAGCGCTTCGCAGAGCTGACCGACGCTGACCTGCGTGACGGGCATCTTCTGTTCGAGCAGATAGAGGCAGATCTTCAGGATATCCTCGGCGCCCTTTTCAGAAGAAATGCCGAGCTGTCCGAGGATGAGCTGCAGCTTTCTTTTGCGGGAGGAATCATCCGGCCGCACCTGCTGCGGAGCCGCGGTAAGCATCTGGCGGATGTGGGAAAGCTTGCGCTCGCTTTCAATCTGGCGTGAGACGGCCTCGACGACCGACCGCACTTCAATGAGGTTGATCGGCTTGGAGATAAAAAAATCAACCCCCGCGTCATAAGCCCGGCCGACAAGCTCCTTGGCGGAAACCTGTGAGATCATGATGCAGCGCGCCGGACAGCCGAGCGCCTTCAGTTCCCGGACCAGACTCACTCCGTCCAGCTCGGGCATCAGAAAATCGGCCAGAACGATGTCGGGGTCAAGCCCCGCGATATACAGCGGATCGGCCGCCGTTTCCCCGGAGTTTCCACAGACCTCCCCGAGGCCGCAGCTTTCGATAATTTCTTCCAGAATGCTGATGACCGAGGGATCATCCTCGGCGATGTAAATTCTCATTCGTTCGCCTCCTCCAGTCTCGCGGCGGGGATCAGAACGGTGAAGCGGGTGCAAAGCCCCGGTCGGGTTTCCACGCCGATTGTCCCGTCAAGCTGCTCCTCGACCGTCATTTTGACTCCCGGCAGGCCCACGCCTCGGGCAATGCTGCCAGTCTTCTCATCGAACTTGGTGGAAAAGCCCATGGTAAAAATATAGTCCAGATGCCGCGCGGAAATCCCCGGTCCGTCATCCTCAACGGTGAAACGATAGGAGGAGCCGTCCTTTTCCTCACGAATCAGAATCGTTCCCTGCCCGCCGCCGGATTCGATCGCTTCCACCGCGTTGACCACAAGATTTTTGAGCACCGACATGAGGGCATAGTGGTCCCGGGTGCAGAAGTCATGACCGCAGCCGAAATCCAAAGTGATGCGCAGCCCTTTCTGTTCGATCTGGTGCTGACAGTAGCTTTTGAGCATCCGCAGAAGGTCCTGAAACCGCATCGTTCCCTGCTGCTCTGCCGCGGCAAGCTCTTCCTTCATCCCCTGCATGATCCGGATATAGTCCTTTTTGACCTCGTGGACATCCCGCGCAATGGCGAGGGCGAGGGTCCGGTTGTCGGATTCGTGCTCCAGCCTTTCATAGAGGCGGTAGGCGTTGCTCATAATCCCTTCAATTTCCTCAGTGTTCTTCTGCATGAAGTAAAGCTCGTTCTTGAGAGCGGTGGTCATCAAAAAGAGCCGCTGGTAGCGCCGCTCGTGCTCCTCGCGGGTCAGCAGCAGCTGGTGGCGCCGGATCAGACCCAGCAGCAGCGACGCGGTGAAGGCGCGGATCAGCGCGACCAGCATCAGGGCGGAATAGATTTCCCTGTCGGCGGGAAAATCACGGATGCGCAGGATACTCTCCAGAAGGTTGGACAAAAAATCGCAGAAGAAGGCGGAAATTCCCGCCCAAACGGTTGTTGGAAAATATCCTCTGCCCCGGGCCATCAGGCCGAAGAGAAGTCCGTAGAACAGATAGAAAAAAGCGCCCGGAAGGTTTTGGGAAACGGCTTCGACGGGGGAAACGCCTCCCGCGAGATCCATCAGAAAGCGTGCGGCAAAAACCATCGACGCGGTAAGCGTCCCTGTGCGGCAGGCGTCGCGGACCTCGCCAAAGGCGGAAAGCAGCACCGGGAACAGCACTGCGGCCGCTGAAAAACGGAAATCCGCAATGGAAAAGCCGAGATAAAATTCGGACGAGATCACAACGGCCGCTCCGATCAGCAGCGGATGACGGAGGCCCCTCATCTGTTCCCCTCCCCAACTTGTTTGACCGTGAAAATCAAACGGTCCTTGTATTTATTGTAAAGGATGCGGGGAGAAGAGCAAGGGGAAAATGACGATTTTTTACAGTTTCTGTATGATTGCCGGAAAGCGCGGCGGTCAAAGCCTTCGGTGAAATCAGAGACTTGAAGGGACTTTGATGGATTCCGATACCGGCAGGCGTCTCGAAGCGTACCGAAAGGGGCGGACGCGGGCCACGCTTTTCTCCATTTCCTCTCTCGGGCGGTCCGGTGAGCAGTCTGCCCGAATGAGGGGATGCTTTCGCTCTGCAACCCGAATAACAAGCTTTTCCCTCGCGGCCTTTTGTAATTTGGGGGCAGGATGCTTGCCGGTCCGCCCCGTTCACAGCGTGAAACCAAAGCTCTTCCCTCGCCGGCGGAGAGGATGGTTTCGTTCGCTGAAGCGATGACCAAAAAACAGGCGCGGCAAAATAACCGCGCCTGTTTTTGTCATGATAAGGGAATCAGCCCTGAAGGACGTTCAGCAGCGCTTTTTTATCCTTGCCCTGAATGCCCAGGCGTTCCATGCTGCGGCCGGATGCTGTGAAATCAACGCCCAGCAGGCCGCCTGTGAGAATAATGACCGAATCGATGACCGGAGTGGGGACCCCCGCCGCTCTGCCGAGAGCCGCCATCGGCACCAGTCCCATCGGGACATCCTCGGTCAGCAGGCGGGAATCGAGCTTGGCGGGCGCCAGAATCGGCTCGTGCGCCTTCACCATATGCGCCGCCTGCCACAGTTCGTCGGCCTCGGCGTGATAATAGCGGCGGTAGGATTCCCGCATGCTCATCAGATGAACGCCGTAAGAGGCGCCGACTGCAAGGCGCTCGGCGTCGAGGCGCTCCATCAGCCGTCCGACCGAGGGAGTGATGCCGTCAAAATAATGGCGGAAACTCTCGCCGCTCTCGATGCGTCCGGCGTTGAGCAGCACAGGAATCGGATGGACGACGGTGTTGAAGTTGTTCAGACTGGTTTCAAGCACATTCTGAGCCGGAACAAGCTGAGGATAAACGTCGCGCAGCTCATCGATGATCCGGCCGGTGTCGGACGCGGGCAGCGCGGCGAGCGAAAGCTCATCCTTGACGCCGGTGATCGTGGCCACTCCGTCGTGACTGCGGGCCGCGTAGAAAAGGCTGTTGGTTTCAGCCAGCTTAATCTTTGCGGTGCAGCCGAGCCGGTCGAACACCGCCCGGAACTCCAGTGCTCCGCCAGTTGCGCCCGGGCAGACGATCACCGTCTGCCCGTCGGTCAGGCAGGACGCGAGCTGCTCGGCGGCAAAGGCGTGGGCGAAGGCGGGCAGGACGACGAAGATGATCTCTGCCTCCCGCACCGCTTCGGAAGCCTCGGTGGTCACGAGGTCGAGCTTCGCAAAGCCGGTCTTGTCAACCCCTTCGAGCCGGATTCCGCCCTGCGCCAGAATCGGCGCGAGAAACTCGGGGAAACGGTCGTACAGGGCGACGTGCTTGCCGCAGAGCTTGAGATAAGCCGAGATGACCTGGCCGCCGTTGCCTGCGCCCAGCACGGCAAAATTCTGCTTCATATTCCGCGCCTCTCAGTTGTCGAAGGAGAAGCTTTCTCCCAGACCCAGCGAGAAAGCCTTGCGGTAGGCAATTCCGGCGACCGCGACATCGAGGCAGCCCATTCCGATCGGCACAACCAGCAGCTTCTCTTCCTTGACATTGCCGACCTTCTTCAGACCGGCCGCGAGCTCGCTGACGGTGCAGTAGACGCTGTCCGCCGTAATCTGGCCGCGCTCGGCAAGGGACTTGAGGTTGCCGCGGTGCAGGCACTGGGCCACATGGTCACAGATGAGCTTCGAAGCGCCAAGGATGGCTTCATCGTCGCACTCCTGATAGGAACCCATCGCAAAGTAAACGGTGCCCTTTTCCAGCCATTCTCCCTTGAGGAAGGCCTGGGTGGCGGGGGTTACGGTGATCACCGCATCGGCCTTGGCGGCCTCCTTGGGGGTCTTGGCGATGATGATCTCACCCTGAACCAGCGGGGCCATCTCCGCCTTGAAGCGCTCGGCGGCCGCGGGAACAGGGTCATAGACGTAGAGCTTTTTGACGTTGAAAATGCTGGTCAGCGCCATCGTCTGGGTGCGCCCCTGAACGCCCGCACCGTACAGGCCGACGGTAATATCCTTCTGTTCCTTGAGCAGGTAGCGCAGGATGACGGCAGTCTGAGCGCCGGTTCTCATATTGGTGATCCAGGCGCCGTCCATCACCGCAAGGAAATCGCCGTAGTTCGGCTCAACCAGCATGATAAGGGCGTTGATGAAGGGACGTCCGATTTCGCGGCGTCCCAGACCAAAACCGCCGGCCCATTTCTGTCCGGCCATGTTCTGCCATGCGATGTAGGCGGGCATCGCGTTGAGCGAGGCCTTATAGGGCAGGTTGGTCGGCTCGCTGTCTCCGAGATTGAGGTTCAGCTTGGTGGGATTGATCGTCTTCCCCTCGCCGAGATCGACGAAGGTGCGGTCGACGATTTCGATCACGTCGCGCATGGTGATCAGCTTTTTGATCTGCGATTCGCTGAGAAGCATGGTGTTCATAAGTATTTCCTCCTTGATATGCGGTTCTTTGATTCTCTTTCTGCCTGACGACAGATTATTTCGATTTCTTGGAAACGGCTCCGACGACGACCAGGCAGACGAGCGAGGCAAGGATGCCGTAGATCGCATAGGGAAGCCCGCCGGGCATGGTGATGCCCATCTTGGGCGCGAACTGAGCGAATGCGCATCCGGCGACGCCGCCGACCATGCCGGCAATGCCGCTGGCGGGTGTGAGGATGTTCTTGTTGCGGAATGCATAGCCGCAGTAAATCGGCACCAGCAGTCCGGAAGCGGAGTAGGCATAGGAAGCGACGATCAGATTGAGCACCTGCGGGAACGCAATGGCCATCGCAACCGCAAGGACCGCGACGGCGACGGTGCAGATCCGGGAGACACTCAGCAGCTTGCGGTCATCGGCGCCGGGATTGATGAACTGCTTGTAAATGTCCTGCGTCAGGTTGACCGAGACCGATTGCAGGGCGCTGTCTGTGGTGGAGATGATGGTGGTGGCGATAAAGCCGCTGAACAGCGCGACCGCCCAGGTCGGAATCTGGGTCAGGAACCAGCCGGTGGCCATCTCGGGGGCCAGCTCCGGATTGACGGCGCGGCAGGCGTTGCCGATGACAACAACCCAAAGCTCAATGGAGGCGATCAGGATGCCGCCGACAATCAGGGTGCGGCGGGCGTTTTTGGCCGAGTTGGCGGCACAGACCCGCTGAAAGGTCATCTGGTTGGTCATCATGCCCGGGGTCGCGGCGATGAACCAGAGCGCTGTGGTGGGGATTCCGGCGGCAAGCAGGCCGCTGGGGAAGGAGAGAACCGACGGGTCGGGGTGGTTGGCGAGGATGTTCCCCCAACCGCCGCCCATGTCCAGCGCGAGGAAGCCGGTCAGCGCGCAGAGGCAGAGCATGATGACGCCGAACACAAAGTCGGTCCATGCGACGGCGTTAAAACCGGAGGGAATGGTGAAGATGACGCAGATGATCGTTACAGCGACGATGAGAATGTTCATATCGATGCCGGTAATCGACTGGTAGAGCTTGGCAAAGGCGGTTGCCTGCGAAGCGATCCAGCCGAAGGGGACGACCATCGCCATCACAGCGCCGACCAGCATCAGAAAACGGTTCTTTCCGTAGACTTTTTCCAGAATATCCGGGATGGTGGTGAACTCGTTTTCACGCAGCCACGCTGCGATGATGGCCATGATAAAGCAGCCCGCCGCGCCGCAGATGCCGTAGGCGAGGGGCGCAAGGCCGAAGCTGTAGCCGATGCTGACATGTCCGACCAGAACGCCGCCGCCGACCAGCGTGGCAAACTGGGTAAAGACGATGACATAGGAGGGAAGCCTTCTTCCTCCGATCGCCCAATCCTCGGCGGTAACGGTTTTCCTCTGAAAATAGAGGGCGATTCCGAATCCGATGCACATGACAATCGCGGTGCTGACAAGCACCAAAATTGTGCCGCTTGTTGATACCGACATGCTGTTTCCTCCTGTTAGTGGCAAAATCAATTCTCTTTCGACATGGGAAAGAGTTACGTTTTATTATAAAACACTTCACAGAAAAGTCAAGATATCAACTCGCTAAAGGACTAAAGCGATATGGAAAAATTGCAGCATTTCTCATAGGCTTTTTTGGGCAAAACGGCGATTGATGCATTTTTATGGGGTGCATTTGCATAAAATGGAGCAGGAAAGCGGGACGATGCGGCAAAGGGGGAGAAAAGCGGTGACCGGACGAAGAATCAGGGTGGATTCCCGAAAAAGAAGGCCGCCCGTGGGACATGGAGAGGGCTTCCTTCTGGCGACTCTGCTGCAGAGCGTTCTCTGCGCGGTGATGCTGGCTTTGGCGTTCGCGGCGAGCCAGTACTGGGGGCTGACCGGAATCAAAAGCTGCTTTGCGGCGGCGCTCTCGCAGGAAACCGAGGCGGCGGAGGTGTTTGCCGCGGTGCAGCGGGCGCGGGATTCCCGGCCGGCCGGCCGGCTGCGGGACTGGATCTCCGAGACGATCGACGCCGCGCTGGGCCTCGGCGGACATTCGGTGCGGGACGGGAAGGGTGGTCAGCTCCCCGCGGACGGCGATGAGCCGCCGTCCGGGATGATGGCCGCCCTTCCCGTCCTTTCAGCCGCGGCGCGGCAGCCGGTCCGAGGGGAACTGACCAGTCCCTTTGGGTACCGGGAACACCCGATCACCGGGCAGAGGGACTTTCACACCGGAACCGATCTTGCCGCGCCGGAAGGGACGCCCATCGGCGCGGCTTATCCCGGAGAGGTGGTCGAGGTGGGAGAGTCAGAGGTCTATGGAAACTATGTCACCTTGTTTCATGGAGGCTTTGCCACCCGCTACTGTCACTGTGCGGCGATTACCGTCAGAGAGGGGATGAAGCTGCGGCAGGGCGAGACGGTGGCGCTGGTGGGAAGCACGGGGATGTCCACCGGCCCGCATCTGCACTTTGAACTGGTGATTCAGGGGAAGAACGCTGATCCGCTCTGCGGGGCGCAGGGGTGGGTCTGGTGAATGCGGCGCAAAGCAGGGTGACGGTCAGCTTCTGGTTCTTCGCGCTGGCGGCGGCATGCGCGCTCACGGGTCAGGATGTCTGCGGCCTGCTGCTTGCGGCTGCAATTCATGAGACGGGACACCTCGCGGCCATGGCTTGCTGCGGCGGCAGGGTCGAGCGGTTTGAACTGGGGGCTTTCGGCGCAAAAATACTCCCGCGCTATCCGAAGGTTCCTTCGGCGGCGCGGGAGCTGGCGGTTCTCTCCGCGGGTCCCACAGCCGGAATTGCGGCGGGTGCGGCGGCCGCGCTGCTGGGGTTTTGGCGCTTTGCGGAGATAAACTGGTTCCTTTCCGGCTTTAACCTTTTGCCTCTTCCGGGGCTTGACGGGGGAAGCATTCTGTCGCTTGTCCTCTGCGCTCTGTTCGGAGAACGGGGAGAACGGGCGGCAGGCACCGCGGGCCTGCTCGTTTCGGGGCTGCTTGCCGCCGCGCTGCTTCTGCTCTGTTTCACGCGCGCTGCCATTTGAAGAGCACGACTCCCGCGATCATCATGGCAATTCCGAGGTATTTAGTCCAGTCGAAGGAGACGCGTTCGGCCCCAAGCAGCCCAAAGGCGTCGATCAGTGCCGCGACAAGAAGCTGAGAGATCAGGATGATCGAGATGGAGACGGTGGGACTCAGGCCCTGAATGCCGAGCATGACGGTAATGGTGATGACCAGACCGAGCACGCCGCCGAAAAGATAAATGCGGTTGACCTCGCCGAGAGAGGCGAGACTCCCCTGCCCAAGGATGAGCGCCGCGACGATTGAGAGGAGAAACGCGGTGCCCTGCACGAAGAGGTTGGATTCATACAGCCCGATCTTTTCGCTCAGGCGGGTGTTCATAACCCCCTGAATGCTCAT
This sequence comes from Yanshouia hominis, assembly GCA_014385025.1. Lineage (GTDB taxonomy): Bacteria > Bacillota > Clostridia > Oscillospirales > Ruminococcaceae > Yanshouia > Yanshouia hominis. Next base: position 115,398 of record JACRTB010000008.1, read on the forward strand.
TGCCATTCCGGCGATGACGCTGAATAGGATGCCTATCATCGATGTTTGCCCCGTTTCGCCGCTGTGCCCGCGGGGGCGCAGCTTTTTGCCGTTAGTATGGCCTGAGGGAAGGAAAAGATGCGTGGGCTTGTATTCTGCGCGAAAAAACGGCCCGCTTGTGCAGGACCGTTTTTTCCTGAAGGATTATTTCTTTTGAAACAGAACCGATTTCAAGGCGCCTTTCGGATCGCTGACGAGAAGGATGGCGAGCCAGATAAGCATACCAAGCGCGACTACAGACATGCCAAGGAAGAAATCATTCAGCATGTCCACGGGGGCTGGCGTAAAATATTCCGCACCAAGCTCTGCATATTCAAAACAAGCGTCGATAAACCACATCAGGGAAGAACCCCAGAACAGCCAGCAGAGCACACCGACCTTCATTTCATTTTTTGGCGCATTTTTGTACCAAATCGCGGTACAGGTCAAAGCGGCAAATACAGACACCAGCAACGTCATGCGAAATGCACCTCCTTACTTTGCGGATAACTGCGGATACAGCGCTTTTTTCTGGATTTTGTGGGCCGCAAAGAGCATTACGGCCCACGCTCCGGTCAAAAAAAGTGCCATGGAACCGCCGACCGACGCCATTTCGTCCAGCATTACTGCCGCTTCGGCAGGGTCGGACGCGGCCGTCAGAAATGGAAAGAAGGGGACGACCTCGCCATGCCAAACATGTTCGAAACAAAGAAGCGCGGAACCGCCCCAAAGCAGTTTGGAAAGCCAGTTCAGCTTTTTGGAAAAGGGTATCGCTTCCACATCCTCAAAACCGCTGCCGACGGCAACTTTGTGCACAGGAAGACCTCTTTCTTTTGATTTCATGGCTTTTGCGGCGATCGTTGTGACTGCCGCTTCGGCTGCGGGGACAAGAAAACATGCCATAAGATTTTTCCTCCGTTTCAATAAAATGGTGTGGGCCGCTGCGCTGTCGACGACCACTCCGAATGCAAAAACAAAAAAGGTATACAGCTTTTTTCAAAAAGCTGTATACCTTCCATGATATACATATCGTTTCATTCTGCATGGGATTTATGCCGTTTACAGTACTTTGGTACCGACCAGCCGGTTTCATACCGGCCATTGTCTGTTATTATACTTATATAGAATGCTTTTGTCAAGAAATCAGAATCGCTTTTGTTTTACTTTTTCCTTTCAGATAAAATTTTACAGTTCCTTTTGAATTTTGTTCACACAGGAATAAGAAATAGGGGGTATGATGAAACCTGAAATTGGACAAAGTGAGGAAAACCGTCGATGCAGGATCAAAAAGAGGACGCGCGTCTGCTGCGCCGGGAGCTGACGCGGATCTGTGAAGGCTCTCGCTATCGCTGCTGCTCCGGATTTGTGCAGCACGGCCGTACCAGCGTCTACCGGCACAGCGTTCGTGTGGCGTGGACCAGCCTGAGGCTGGCGCGCTTTCTCGGATGGCGGATTGATGCGGCGGCGCTGGTCCGGGCGGCGCTGCTGCACGATTATTTCCTCTACGATTGGCACATTCCGGGGCGGGGGCACCGCTGGCACGGCTTTACCCATCCGCGCAGGGCGCTGGAAAACGCCCTCGGGGAATTTGAGCTGGGAAAGCAGGAGCGCAACGCGATTCTGCGGCACATGTTTCCGCTCACGCCGGTACCTCCCTGCTGCCGGATCGGCTGGCTGGTCTGTCTGGCGGATAAATGGTGCTCGCTGCGTGAGATTTTTTGTCCGGCGGCTTCGTTCGCCCCGATTCGACGGCGCTTTCCTTGACAAATCCCGGCAAAAACAGATACAATATTAGGGTTATCAGCGTTTGAAACGGACGGCGGGAGACGCCGTCCGTTTGCAGGTGAGGAGGATGCCCGATGGCAAGGCCGAATTCCGGCTACAACAACGAAAGCATTACAGCCCTGAAGGGCGCCGACCGGGTGCGCAAGCGTCCGGCGGTCATCTTTGGCTCGGATGGGCTGGACGGATGCCAGCATTCGATTTTTGAAATCTTTTCCAACTCGATTGACGAGGCGCGGGAGGGGCACGGCGACCGGATCGTTCTGACCCGATACGCCGACCGGTCGGTGGAATGCGAGGATTTCGGCCGGGGGATTCCGGTGGACTACAACACCCGCGAGGAGCGTTACAACTGGGAGCTGGTATTCTGTGAGCTGTATGCGGGAGGCAAATACAAGGAGGGCGGCTCGGACAGCTACGAGTTTTCGCTGGGCTTAAACGGCCTGGGCCTCTGCTCGACCCAATATGCCTCGGAATATATGGATGTCGAAATTTTCCGGGACGGCTATTGCTACACGCTGCATTTTGAGCATGGGGAAAATGTGGGCGGCCTGAAAAAAGAGCCTTCCAAGCGCAGGCAGACCGGCACCCGCATCCGCTGGCGCCCCGACCTCGACGTTTTCACCGACATCGACGTGCCGCTGGAATACTACCGCGAGACGATCCGGCGGCAGGCGGTGGTCAATCCCGGCATCCATTTTATCCTGAGAAACCAGATCGGGCAGTCCTTTGAGGAGGAGGAGTTTCTCTATCAGAACGGCATCTCCGACTACCTCGCCGAGCTGGTGGGCGGAGAATTCATCACTCCGATTCAAAGCTGGACCGCCGAGCGCAGAGGCCGCGACCGGGAGGACCGGCCCGAATATAAAGTGAAGCTCAACATTGCCCTCTGCTTTTCCAACCAGGTGGCACTGACCGAGTATTACCACAACTCGAGCTGGCTCGAGCACGGCGGAAGCCCGGAAAAGGCGGTCAAGATTGCCTTCGTCGCGCAGATCGACGGCTGGCTGAAGGCAAACGGCAAGTACCTCAAGGATGAGAGCAAGATCACCTATGCCGACGTCGAACCCTGCCTTGCGCTGATCTCGTCGAGCTTTTCGACCCAGACCTCCTATGAGAACCAGACTAAAAAGGCCATTAACAACCGCTTCATCTATGAGGCGATGAACGAGTTTCTGCGGCACAGCCTCGAGGTCTACTTTACCGAGAATCCCGACGACGCGCAGAAGATCGCCGAACAGGTGCTGATCAACAAGCGCAGCCGCGAGTCGGCGGAAAAGACCCGCCTCAACATCAAAAAGAAGCTGGCCGGAACCATTGACCTCTCCAACCGTGTGCAGAAGTTTGTCGACTGCCGCACCAAGGATGTCTCCCGGCGGGAAATCTATATCGTCGAGGGCGATTCGGCGCTGGGTTCCTGCAAGCTGGGCCGCGATTCGGAATACCAGGCGATCATGCCGGTGCGCGGCAAGATTCTCAACTGCCTCAAGGCTGACTACGACCGTATCTTCAAAAGCGAGATCATCACCGACGTCATCAAGGTGCTCGGCTGCGGCGTCGAGGTCAAATCCAAGGCGAACAAGGAGCTTTCCTTCTTTGACCTGGACAACCTGCGCTGGAACAAGGTGGTGATCTGCACCGACGCCGACGTTGACGGCTTTCAGATCCGCACCCTGATCCTCACGATGCTCTACCGGCTGACCCCGCAGCTCATCGAAAAGGGATATGTCTATATCGCGGAATCCCCGCTGTATGAAATCACCTCAAGGGATAAGACCTGGTTTGTCTATTCCGACGCCGAAAAGAACAAGGTGGTCGAGCAGCTTTCGGGGCAGAAGATTCAGATTCAGCGGTCAAAGGGCCTGGGCGAGAATGATCCGGACATGATGTGGCTGACCACCATGAATCCGGAGACCCGGCGGCTGATCAAGATCAGCCCCGAGGAAGCGGCCGCCACCTCGCGGATTTTTGACCTGCTGCTGGGGGACAACCTTGCCGGACGCAAGGACTATATCGCGGAAAACGGCGGGCTCTATCTCGATGAGCTCGACCTGGCGTAGGAAGGAGGGCCTGACTCATGGCGAAAAAAAAGGAAGAGAAGCAGAAGCGGCCCGCCATCGGGAACGCCTCGATTGAGAACGCGGGCGTCGTGCAGCCCCAGCCGATCACCGAAACGCTGATCAGCAACTACATGCCCTATGCGATGAGCGTCATTGTTTCCCGCGCCATTCCCGAGATCGACGGCTTTAAGCCCTCCCACCGCAAGATTCTCTTTACCATGTATAAGATGGGTCTGCTGACCGGGGGAAGGGTCAAGTCGGCCAACGCGGTCGGAGAGGTGATGAAGCTGCATCCCCACGGCGATCAGGCGATCTATGAGACGATGGTGCGCATGGGAAAGGGCAACGAGGCGCTGCTGCATCCCTATGTTGATTCCAAGGGAAACTTCGGCAAGGCATACTCCCGGGATATGGCCTTCGCCGCCCCCCGTTACACAGAGGTCAAGCTGACCCCGATCTGCCAGGAGCTTTTTGCCGACCTTGACCGCGACGCCGTCGATATGGCGGACAGCTATGACGGCCGGATGAAGGAGCCGACCCTTCTGCCGGTTTCCTTCCCTTCCATCCTCGTTAACTCGAACGTCGGCATCGCCGTCGGCATGGCCAGCTCGATTTGTCCGTTTAATCTGGCCGAGGTCTGCGAGACGGCGGCCGCGCTGATCCGCGACCCCGCCCACCCGGTGGAATCGACCCTCAAGGGACCGGATTTTCCGATCGGGGGACAGATCCTTTATGACCCGGTTGAGCTGCGCAAGGTCTATGAAACGGGACGCGGAGCGATCCGGGTGCGCAGCCGCTACCGCTATGACAAGGACGCCAACTGCGTTGAGATCACCGAGATTCCGCCGACCACCACCGTCGAGGCGATCATTGACAAGGTCGTCGAGCTGGTCAAGGGCGGACGCGTGCGGGAAATTGCCGACGTGCGCGACGAGACCGACCTGAGCGGCCTGAAGCTGACCATCGACTGCAAGCGCGGCACCGATCCCGACGCGCTGATGAAGAAGCTCTTCAGGCTCACTCCGCTGGAGGACAGCTTCTCCTGCAACTTCAACGTTCTGGTCGGACTGACGCCCAGGGTGATGGGGGTCCGGGAGATTCTCGAGGAATGGACCGCCTTCCGGCTCGAGTGTGTGCGGCGGCGGATTCATTTCGAGCTCAGGCGAAAGCAGGACAAGCTGCATCTGCTCAAGGGCCTCGAAAAGATCCTGCTTGACATCGATCAGGCGATCCGCATCGTCCGCGAGACGGAGGAGGAACGGGAGGTCGTCCCCAACCTCATGATCGGCTTCGGCATCGACGAGGCGCAGGCTGAGTTTGTCGCCGAGATCCGGCTGCGCCAGCTCAACCGGGAATATATCCTCAAGCGCACCGATGAGATTGCCGATCTTGAAAAGAGCATCGCCGAGATGCAGGAGACGCTCAAATCCCGCAGCAGGCTGCTGGGGGTGATAGTCTCCGAGCTGAAGTCGGTTGCGAAAAAATACGGCCAGCCGCGCAGAAGCGAGATCGTTTACGCCGCCGGGGAAGAGGAGGAGGAATCGCTGGAGGAAATCCCCGACTACCCGGTCAACCTCTTCTTCACCCGCGAGGGATACTTCAAGAAGATCACACCCCAGTCCTGGAGAATGTCCAGCGAACACAAGCTCAAGGAAGGGGACGCGGTGATCGAAACCTTTGAGACGACCAACCGCGCCCATCTGCTCTTCTTCAGCGACAGGGGACAGGTCTACAAGGCGCAGGCGAGCGATTTTGAGGATACCAAGGCGAGCGTGCTAGGCGACTATATCCCGGCGAAGCTCGGCTTCGACGAGGGAGAGAGCGCGGTTTATCTCGCGGTGACCGCCGATTATGGCGGATACGTTGTCTTCGGCTTTGAAAACGGCAAGGTTGCAAAGGTGGACCTCGCCTCCTATCAAACCAAGACCCGCCGCCGAAAACTGACGGGGGCCTACAGCACCAAATCTCCGCTTGCGGGTATCTGGGCCGCGCCCGGGGACGGCATTCTCCTGCTTACCGCTTCCAACGGACGGATGCTGCTGCTCGACACCGCCCGCGTTTCGGCAAAAACGGTGCGCGACACCATCGGGGTGCAGGTGATGAACGTCAAGGGCAAGCACACGCTGGTCTCGCTGGTTCCTTATCAGGAGGGCAGGCTGCAAAATCCGCACCGCTACACCCCGCGCACGATTCCTTCGGCGGGCTATCAGCCGCAGCAGGAGGATATTATGGAGCAGACCACACTCGACTGAAGGGAGCATGTCCTATGACCCAACGGGAACTGGTTCTTTCCCGACTCGATGAGCTGGGAATTTCCTGCGAGCTGACCGAGCACCCGGCGGTATTCACCATTGAGGAGATACAAAAGCTGGGGATCGGTCAAAAGGGAGAGATCTGCAAAAATCTCTTTCTGCGCGACGCCAAGGGAAAACGTCATTTTCTGGTGACCCTTCCCGGCGGCCGTCAGGCCGATCTCGCCGCCCTGCAGCAGCAGCTCGGCTGTTCCCGCCTGAGCTTTGCGTCGGCGGGAAGGCTCGAACAGTATCTGGGGCTGCATCAGGGGGAGGTGACCCCGCTCGGCGTTCTCAACGACCGCGGGGCGGCTGTCGAAGTTGTTTTGGCACGTTCGCTGGAACAATACCCGCTGCTGGGCGTGCACCCCAACGACAACACCGCGACGGTCTGGATGACCTTTGCGGAGATCCGCCGGGTGGTGGAGGCCAACGGCAACCGGATCACGCTGGTGGATCTTTAGAAACGGACGGGCCGCCCCTTTTGGGGCGGCCCACTTGGACAGGAGGATTTTGCGATGGTTTCAATCGAAGAGATGGAGCGGATGCTTTCCGCGCTGCTCGACGAGCTGCCCGCGCCGCTGTTCGAAGGACTTAACGGAGGGGTCAGCCTGCTGGAGGAGGAGCGCCCGGACCCCGAGATTTCGGAGGTCTACGTGCTCGGGGAATATGTTCAGGATCTTCTCGGCAACAGTATTGTGCTCTATTACGGCTCCTTTGCACAGGTGTTCGGAGACGTCGCCCGTTCCGCGATGGAGAAGGAGCTTCGCAAGACGCTGCGCCACGAGTTCAGACACCATATTGAGGCGATGGCGGGCGCCTGCAACCTTGACGTTGAGGACGCGCGGCGGATGGAAGAATACCGGCGTGAGGATGCGGCGTGCCGAGGAGGAAAGCCGAAGGCAAAAAAATGAAGCCGTCACAGTCCGGTCGATGACCGTGCCGTAACAGCCTCATCTTCGGCACGGTCCCGCAGCGCCGGGGCAAACGCTTTCCCACGCTTTGAGATGGCCGTTTGTTAGTATGGCGGATTCCCGCCCGGTTATGCGCTCCCTTTTCCCTCGTTTGTGTATTTCGGGGCTTTTCCGAAATAGAAGGAGCAGCCCCATTCCTCTGATTCTACAGGCTGAAGCCGTCAATCGATTGTCCTTTGCGGGGCTGACACCCCCTCGTTTGCGCCCGGATGTTTTCCGCAATGAGAACATTTGTTGGAAAATATGGAATGCGGCAAGAGAATGTCGCGATTCCTCCGAGCGGCAATCAAAATTCGTAAAAACAGCTCAATAACACAGTTGACCCGTTCCTTATCGCCGGACGGGAGATAGCCCCGGCGCTGTTCCCGGCGGCGGACGATTCCGTTAATGTCGGCCATGCAGTAATATTTGCCGAGGAAAAAACTGTGCCCACCGTTTCTGATTCTTTTTTTGACCGCTTCGGAAGTGCTCTTTCCTATGCTTATACAAGCTCCTTTTCGCTTTACTTTATGTGGTTGTTATGCTATACTCTAAGCACATAAGCGGGGCGGGGCTAACCGCCCCGGCTATGTGTGTTGACCGGGCGGCCACAGGCGGCGGCAAACTCACCGCCCGCGGCGCTGGTCTTTTGGGTTTACATCGGCGGCGATGCCTCGCAAAGCAACCGCCGATGTATTTTTAACCCTTCGATGGTTCGCCAGTACCGGAAATGTACTTGACGCACTCTGGCACCTGCTCGGCTGTAAAGCCTTGCGGCCTCAGCCAATCGGCGAGGCGGTCAACCTTCGGCGCTGTCCTTTTGACAAGCGCCGATCGTGAAAAGAGTGTTCCTCAATTTTTGCGCTTTTTAACCGGCATCTCCGCGTCTCCGCAAAACTGAATTTATCACACCTTGATATGGATGCGCGTTTTACCATGCGGGCAAATGCTTTTGAATGGTAAACCGCCGGGGATTTTAAGCGTGTGCAAACAGCGTAAAAGAGGCGTTATGCGGAATGCCTTGACAGCCCGGGCGATTTTCGGTAAAATAAATCAGACTTGCCGCTGAAGCGGCAGATGCGCTCCGGAGAATCGGGGCCTGAAATGCTGTTTTGATCAAATGATGACTGGAAAAGCAATCCTGAAGGACTGCCGGCTTTGCCGTGCCGTCCAATGGGATTGCTTTTTTTACGGAGGAATGAATGATGATTTTGAATTTGGAAGAGCAGAAGCTCTGGGAACGCTGCGCCGGTTTTCACGGCCATACCTGCGGCGGTCTGGCAATCGGTTTTCAGGCGGCGCGGCGCGCCGCCGCGCTGCTCGGGCTGACCTTTTCAAAGGATGAGGAGGTGGTCTGCGTCGCGGAGAACGACGCCTGCGGCATCGACGCGATTCAGACGGTGCTGGGCTGCAGCGCGGGCAAGGGAAACCTGCTGTTCCGGATGCGCGGCAAGCAGGCTTTTTCCTTCTTCAACCGAAAAACGGGGCAAAGCGTCCGGCTGGTGCTGCGCCCGGTGCCCGAGATGCCGCGCGGAGAGCGCCGCGACTGGATGCTCAGTCAGGATCCGGCCACCCTCTTCGATGAGAAGCCGGTCGATTTCGAGCTTCCCGAGCCCGCAAGGCTTTTCGAGTCCCATCCTTGTGAAGTGTGCGGAGAGATGACTGCCGAGCCGTATCTGCGTCTGGAGCAGGGCAGACGGCTCTGTCTCTCCTGCGCCCACCTCTACAGCCGTTTTTTCTGAAAACGGCGTTTTACAGAAAGGAAGAACCACTGAAATGAAACGATATCTGGCATGGGGCCTTGCGCTCCTGATCGCCGCCTCCGGCTGCGCGGCGCCCGCATCCCCCGAGGTTTCCGATACCTCGGAAGCCTCCCCCTCCGGCACACAGGCGGAAAACGGGCGTGTTCCCGTGCTGCGGCTGGCCGGCGGAACCGACTGGGGCGCGCCCGGCGTTTATCTGCACGCCTCACGCGGACCCGGCAACGCCAAGAAGGACCTGATTTTTGCCTCCCTGCTGGAGGCGGACGAGAAGGGGGTCATCGGCTGGATGGCCGAATCCTGGGAAGCGGACGGAAACAACTATACCTTCACCCTGCACTCCGACGCAAAGTTCCACGACGGGGAACCGCTGACCGCCGAAGACGTGGCCTTTACCATCGACTATTACCGGCAGTTTCCGCCGGTGAACAATCCGCTCGGTGCGGGAGAGGGCTTTTTGATCTCAGGATATGAGGTGATCGACCCGCAGCGGATTAAAATCAGCGTCAACAACTCCGACGCCGTCACCCTGACCGCGCTGGGCGGTTTCGAAATCCTGCCCAAGCACATCTGGGAGCGGGTGGAGGACCCGATGACCTACAGCGAACCGGACGCCTTCATCGGCAGCGGGGCGTACTGCTTTTCCTCCTATGACGGAGCGACCGGAAGCTATGAGTTCACCGCCTTTGACGGCTTCTGCGCCGGGGAACCCGCCGCCGACCGGATTCAGTTTGTGCCGGTGAGCGATGAGCTGCTGGCCTTTGAGAACGGGGAAATCGATATCGCCGGGCTGCCCGCCGATCTTTTTGACCGTTACGCCTCCGATCCGGCGATTGGAATGCTCGAAAAGGCGAACGACATGGGCTATAAGCTGCTGATCAACTTTGAAAAGCATCCCGAATTTCTCGAGCTGGCAATGCGCGGGGGGCTTTATCAGGCGCTCGACCGTCAGGCGGTGGTGGACAAGGTGTTCCGCGGGATGGGCGCCGTCGGCAGCGCCGGATATGCCCCTCCCGGAAGCATCTACTACAATGAAAACTGCGTCCGGTACCCCTACGAGCCGGAAAAGGCCGCCGCCCTCTTTGCGGGGAAGGGGATCAGCGTCGCCATGATCGCCGCCAATTCGGGCAATGACGTCAAGATTGCTGAGCTTGTGAAAAACGACCTGACCGCCGCCGGAATAGAAGTTGAAGTCGCCGCCTATGATTCAGCGGTGCGTGATGAGATGGTCAACGCCGGTGATTATGAGTTTGCGCTGGTCGGCAACGGAGGATGGGGCGGAAAAGCTCCCGCCTACCTGCGCACCATCTTCTCGGATCTTTCAAAGAATCGGGGCGGGAATCCTCACTCGATGGGACCCATCGGCTACAGCAGCGAGCGGATCACCGAGCTGGCCGAGGCCCAGCAGCTCGAGACCGATTTTAACCGGCGGGTGGAGATTTTTCAGGAGCTTCAGCTCGAAATCAGCCGCGAAATTCCGCTGGTGGTGATCGCCACCCAGTCGAGCTATTCGATTTACCGCAAGGATTATTACGACGGCTGGATGAAAACCTACGACTACCAGCAGGCCGAGCAGAACCGTCTCTCGTACCTGAAACGCAGCTGAGGCGGGCGGCCGTTTTACGCTGTGGAGATTCCGTGGCCGGGTGACAGCCTGCGGTTACCGGCGGGCCGAGCAGAACCATCTCTCGTACCTGAAACGCAGCTGAGGCGGACTGCCGTTTTACGTCGTGGAGATTTTGCTGCGGCCGGGTGACAGCCTGCGGTTACCGGCGGGCCGGTCAGAACCGTCCCTCTTCCCTGAAACGGGGCTGAGTCGGGCTGTCAGTTCTTTGTGAAAGGAGGAAATCGGACGATGCGGAAAAGGTGGCTTTGGCTGATTTGCTCCTTTCTGGCGATCTATCTGGTCAACTTTCTGATCCCCCGCCTGATGCCGGGCGATCCGTTTCGCTACACCTCGTCGGTTTCGGGCGACGATCTTGACGCGGGCTACTCCGCCGAACAGGTGGAGCAGCTCCGCGCCTATTACCGGCTCGACGAGCCGCTGGCCGGTCAGCTTCTCGACTCGACGGCCCGGGCGCTGCGCGGAGACCTGGGGGACAGCATTTATTACAAAAAGCCGGTGGCGGAGGTGCTCGCCGAACGTCTGCCATGGAGTCTCGGCCTGATGGCGGCATCGCTCGCCGTCTCCCTGACGGCCGGAACCGTTTTTGCCCTTTGGGCGGCAAGGCGCCGGAACGCCGACCGGGTGCTCTATCCTGTCTGCTCGGTGCTCGCCGAGGTCCCCGCGTTTCTGCTGGGGGTGCTGCTGCTCTTTCTCGTCGCGGCGCGGGTGAGGTGGATTCCTCTTTCGGGGGGCGTGACGCCCTTCGCGCGCCACGCGGACTTTGGGGAGCGGCTTTCCGATCTCCTGATCCACGCGCTGATGCCGCTTTGCACGATGGTGCTGGCACAGCTTCCCCAGTTTTTCTTTACCGCGCGGGCCTGCTTCCTTTCCGAGCTGGAAAAGCCCTACCTCCTCGCCGCCCGGGCAAAGGGATTGCGGGAGGGGAGAATCCGCTTTCACTATCTGCTGAAGAACAGTGCGGCGGCGCTGGTGGCGCGGATTTTCCTCAGTGTTTCGACTGCGGTGGGGGCGACGCTGCTGGTTGAGAACGTCTTTGCCTATCCCGGTATCGGGCGGGTGCTGCGGGAAGCGGTCGCATACCGGGATTTTCCGATGATTCAGGGAGTTTTCCTGATTTCGTCGCTGCTGGTGCTCGTTTGTCTCTTCTTGGCGGACCGGATCAACGGGGATTCGGCGGGAGGTGAGGGATGATGAAACGCTTTTCTCCGCGGGCCAAAACACTTCTGCTCGCCTTTTTGCTGCTTGCGCTTTTCTTTTTGTACGGCGGACTTTTCTATCCCCATCCGGCCGGCCTTCCCTCGGGCGGGTCGCTCGAAGCGCCGTCCTTTGCGCACTGGCTCGGCACCGATGACCTCGGCGTGGATCTCTATGCCCAGCTTTCGGCGGGCTTCTTTTCGAGCATGGCGGTGGGGCTTGCGGCGGCGGCCTTTGCCTTTCTGCTCGGCGGTCTGGCGGGGGTGCTGGCGGGCCTGAGCAGCGGCGCCGCGGATGCGCTTTTCTCCTTTCTGATTCAGCTTTTTCTGTCGCTGCCGCAGCTTCCGGTGATGGTGGTGATCGGCGCGTTTTTCGGGCAGAGCGCATGGAACATCATCCTGATCGTCTCGCTCTTTTCCTGGGCGCCGATCGCCAAGGTCCTGCGGGCCCGGGTGAGGCAGATCCGGGGACGCCCCTATCTGCGGCTGGCCGAAAGCTACGGGGGCCGGGCGGGATACCTTGTTTCGGCCCACATGCTCGGGGAGCTGCTGCCGCTTTTATCGGTCAGCGCCCTTTCGGTGGTGGGCAAGGCGATCGTGCAGGAAGCCTCGCTGGCCTATCTGGGCCTTTCGGACCCGCTTTCCCGTTCCTGGGGGCTTTTGATCCAGAAGTGCGTCTCCTTTCCCGGCATCTACTTTACCCCTTATTGGAAGTGGTGGCTCCTGCCGCCGGTCTTTGCGCTGGTGCTGACGGTGCTTTGCCTGCGGCTCTTTTCCCGCGAGCTTGAAACAATTTGGAGAAGGGAGGAATCCGATGCAGCCGGTGCTTGAGGTTCAAAATCTGTCGGTCGAATATCCGGACGGCTTCGCGCTGCGTCCGGTTTCCTTTTCCATCGCCGCGGGGGAAACGCTTGCCGTCATCGGGGAATCGGGCAGCGGCAAAACCACCCTGGTCCGGGCGGTGGCGGATCTCTTTTCCTGCCGGTGGGCGCGCGTTTCGGGAAAGGTGCTGCTGGAAGGGGAGAATTTGGTCTCCGTCGGGGAAAAGCGCCTGCGCCAGCTGCGGATGCGCCGCTTTTCGGTCGTTTTCCAAAATGCGGCCTCGATGCTGAACCCCGCGCTGACCCTGCGCGCCCAGCTGTACGAGGTCCTGAAAAAGCAGCTTCCGCGCGGCGAATGGCCGCAAAGGGCGGAGCGGCTGCTCGAGCGGGTCGGCCTTTCCGCGGGGGACCTCGACCGCTTCCCGCGCAGCCTTTCGGGCGGCATGGCGCAGAGATTTCTGATCGCCTGCGCCGTCGCCCTCTCCCCGGCGCTGGTGATTCTTGACGAGCCGACCAGCGCGCTTGACCCCGGGGCGGGCGCCGGGCTGACCGCGCTGCTGCGGGAGCTGCAGCAGGAGACGGGCTGCGCGTTCCTTCTGATTACCCATGACCTCGCCTTTGCCCGCGCCCTTTCGAACCGGATAGTGGTGCTCTATCGCGGACAGGTCGAAGAGACGGGGGAGACCCGCGCTCTGCTGGATGCGCCGCGTCACCCCTATACGCGCGGCCTGATCGGCGCTTCGGCCGAGCTGATGCCGCTGCGGGACCTCTGGGGAATCCGTCCGGCCGTGGAGGAGGCAGGACGGGGCTGTCCGTTTTTTGGACGGTGCACCCAATCCGCCGGACCTTGCCGGGAGGAGCCTCCGGCGCTGCTGCCGGCGCCCGGGGATCCGGGGCGACTGGTCCGCTGTCACCGCGGGGGCATTGTCACCCGCCTTGAGGGCAGAGGAATCGGAAAACAATTCGGCGGACAGACGGTGCTGCATGACGTTTCGCTGCGGGTGCAGAGCGGGGAAACGGTCGCGCTGATCGGAGCCTCCGGTTCCGGGAAAACGACCCTCGCCTCGATTCTGGCGGGCTTTCTTCCCCCCGATGCGGGCAAAATTCTCTTTGAGGGGGAACCCGCTGATTTTGCGTCCCTCCACCGGACGGAAGGCGGGCTTCAGATGGTCTTTCAGGACAGCGAATCGGCATTGAATCCGGCCTTTTCGGCCGGTCAGGCGGTCTGCGAGCCGGGAAATTTGGCGCGTCTTCCCGACTGCGAGGCGCGGGCGCACGCCGCTCTGCGGGAGGTGGGCCTCCCCGATGGGGATGATTTCTGGAACCGGAGGGTTTCCCATCTCTCGGGCGGGCAGATGCAGCGGCTTTGTCTGGCGCGGGCCCTGACGATGACGCCCCGGCTGCTGGTCGCTGACGAGCCGACCTCGATGCTTGATCCTTCGAGCAGGGCAAACCTTCTGCGGCTGCTCAAGGGCCTGCAAAACGCCCGGGGTTTTTCGATGCTGATGGTGACCCACGATCTCGCGGCGGCGGCCAAGGTCGCGGAGCGGGTTTTCCGTCTGGAGGCGGGAGGACTGGTTGAGCTGAGGCGGGAGGAGCTTCTTGCATTGGGCCTCTCCTGACAGCAGGAAGAAAAAAGAAGAAAAAGGCAAAAAATTCTTTTTATTCTCTTGCCAATTCGATTTTACTGTGGTAAAATATCTCTCAACCAATACTTTCAAACCTTTGATACGGAGATCAAACCGCGAGATGCGCCCACAGAGAGCGGGGGAAGCTGAGAGCCCTGCGGAGATGCAGCGCGGCAAATGGACCGTTGAGGGCGAGGGGAAAGGGCGTAAGCCCGATTATCCGAGACGCAGAGCCTGCGTTATGGGCGGGGGATGTGTTGGCATCCCTGAGAAAGCGGGCCGCTTCCCTGCGAGGCGGTCAAGTAAGGTGGTACCGCAGATTTTTTCAGAATCTGTCCTTTACGGGGTAAAGGGCAGATTTTTTATTTTTGCGGAAAGAAAAACAAACATCGCGCAGCTCCAACAGGCGCGCCCGCCCAAAAGGAGAATTGCCATGAAAAAAAGAATCGCTGCCGCTCTGCTCGCCCTTTCCGCCGCCCTGCTCGGAGGATGCGCCTCCACTCCCGCCCAGAGCGCCGCGGAATCCGCCATGTCATCCGTTTCCGCCGCGCCGGAACCGATTGCGCTCGAAAAGCGCACCGTTGCGATCATCCAGCCGATGGACCACCCGTCCCTCAACCAGATTCGGGAGACGATCCTCTCGGAGTTTACCGCCCTCGGGCTGGATGACAAGATAGAGGTCGTCTGCCGCAATGCAAACGGGGACAATTCGGCGCTGCCCACCATCTTTTCCGAGCTGATCGGCGGCGAAGCGGATCTGCTCATTCCGATCGCGACCGGAACGGCCCAGACGGCGGCCGCTGCGACCGACAGCATCCCGATTGTCTTTTCGGCGGTCAGCAATCCGGTGGAAGCAGGCCTTGTGGCCGCCTTCGACGCCACCGACCGAAACATCACCGGCGTTTCCAATTCGATTGCCATCGAGGAGATATTTGCCCTCGCCGCCGAGCTGACCCCGCGGGCCAAAACCTTTGGCTTCGTTTACAACACCGGGGAGATCAATTCGGTGACCGGCATCGAGCGGGCCCGCGCCTACTGCGACGCGAATGACATTGCCTACGAGGAGGCCGCCATCACCGGCGTCGGAGAGCTGCAGCAGGCGGCCCAGTCCCTCGTCGGCAGGGTTGACGCTTTCTTTACCCCCAACGACAATTCGATTGCTTCTGCAATGCCGATCTATCTGCAGGTGGCGAACGAGGCGGGAATCCCGATCTATGTCGGAGCCGATTCGATGGTGGCGGACGGCGGCCTTGCCACCGTGGGCATCGACTACACCGTGTTGGGGCGGCAGACCGCACAGATGGCCGCGCGGATTTTAAACGGGGAAAGCATTGCCGAAAATCCGGTGGAACAGGTGGCCGAGTATGCCAGAATGATCAATCTGGAGACGGCCGAAGGCCTTCAAATCGAAATTCCGGAAAAACTGCTCGAGCAGTTTGTGGTGATTGAATCTCAGGAAAAATAAGTCACGTGGAAACGAATTCCGCGATTTTGAAGGAGAGGAATTTGGTAGATTTGTGATGTTTCAATAATAAAAATACATTTTCACCAAAAAGCTGAAACGCGGCTTGAATTTTTTGGCGTTGCCGCCAAAACTGATTTCGAAAGCATGAATTCTCACAAGAACTGTTGCATCGGAAGGGGAAGAATGTTATATTATGAACAGTCCTTTCAAACCTGAACTGCGGGTTTGCAGAAGTAAACTTTATAAAAGTGGAGGAAAGTAACATGAGCAAAGAGATCGTACTTGTCGGCGCCTGCCGTACCGCCATCGGCAAGATGGGTGGAACCCTCTCCAATATTCCTGCCGAGCAGCTCGGCGCCATCGTCATGAAGGAAGCGATCGCCCGCGCCGGAATCTCCGCCGATCAGATCGACGAGGTTATTTTCGGCAACGTTCTGACCGCTGCGATGGGCCAGAGCCCCGCCCGTCAGGCTGCGATCCATGCCGGCATCCCCGAGTCCGTTCCCGCGATGACCATCAACAACGTCTGCGGAAGCGGCCTGAAGTCGGTTAACATGGCTGCCGCGATGATCATGGCCGGCGAGGCCGATGTCGTCATGGCCGGCGGTATGGAGAACATGTCGATGGCTCCTTATGCGCTGCCCAACGCCCGCTTCGGCTACCGCATGAACAACGGCAAGGTCATCGACACGATGGTCAACGACGCCCTCTGGGATGCGTTCAACAACTACCACATGGGCATTACCGCCGAGAACGTCGCCGAGAAGTACGGCATCACCCGCGAGATGCAGGATGAGTTTGCTGCCGCTTCCCAGCAGAAGACCGAGGCCGCTCAGAAGGCCGGCCTGTTTGACGCCGAGATCGTTGGGGTTCCCGTCAAGGTCAAGAAAGAAACCGTCATGTTCGACAAGGATGAGTTCCCGCGCGCCGGGGTTGAGGCCGCCGGTCTTGCGAAGCTCAAGCCCGCTTTCAAACCCGACGGCGGCACTGTGACCGCCGCGAACGCTTCCGGCATCAACGACGGCGCCGCCGCCGTCCTCGTGATGAGCGCCGAGAAGGCCGCGGAACTCGGCGTCAAGCCGATGGCCCGCTGGATCGGCGGCGCCTCCGCCGGCGTCGATCCCAAGATCATGGGCATCGGACCGGCCTACTCCACCGAGAAGCTCTTCAAGAAGACCGGCCTCGGCCTCGGCGACCTCTCTGTCATCGAAGCGAACGAGGCGTTTGCCGCCCAGTCTCTGGCCGTCGGCAAGCTGCTCGGCTGGGATGCCTCCAAGGTCAACCCCAAGGGCGGCGCCATCTCGCTGGGTCATCCGGTCGGCGCTTCCGGCTGCCGCATCCTCGTTACCCTGCTGCATGAGCTGGAGGCGGGCCAGAAGGGCCTTGCCACCCTCTGCGTCGGCGGCGGCATGGGCGTTTCGGCCATCGTCGAGAAGCTGTAAAAAGATTTGGTTCCCGCGGGCGGCATGCCGCCCGCGGGCCGGTCAAAAGGGGATCATACCATGAGTTTTGTCAGATATGAGCAGAAGGAGCAGTACGCTGTCGCCACTATCGACCGCGAAAAAGCCCTGAATGCCCTGAATTCCCAGGTTCTTGAGGACCTGAACACGATGCTTGACGGCATCAATTTTGACGAGGTCCGCGCGCTGATTATCACCGGGGCGGGGCAGAAGAGCTTTGTCGCCGGCGCTGACATCGGCGAGATGAGCGGCCTTTCCAAGGCCGAGGGCGAGGCCTTCGGCAAGCGCGGCAACGAGATTTTCCGCCGCATCGAGACGCTTCCGATCCCGGTCATCGCCGCGGTCAACGGCTTTGCGCTCGGCGGCGGCTGCGAACTTTCGATGTGCTGCGATATCCGTCTCGCGGCGGAGAACGCGAAGTTTGCACAGCCCGAGGTCGGTCTGGGAATCACCCCCGGCTTCGGAGGAACCCAGCGCCTTGTCCGGCTTATCGGAGTCGGAAAGGCCAAGGAGATGCTTTATACCTGCGCCCAGATCGACGCGCAGGAGGCTTACCGGATCGGTCTGGTCAATGCCGTCTACCCCGCGGAAGAACTGATGGACGCCGCTGAGAAGATGGCCAAGCGGATCGCGAGAAACGCTCCCATCGCGGTGCGTGCCACCAAAAAGGCCGCCAACGACGGACTGCAGACCGATATGGATGCCGCGGTTGCGATTGAGTCATCCCTTTTCGGAAGCTGCTTTGAAACCGAGGACCAGAAGAACGCGATGGGCGCGTTCCTGGAAAAGCGCCGTCCCGATCCTTTCGTCAACCGTTAAAGAGAAGAACCGAAATGCTGCAACAATGAAACAAAACGGAGGAAAGCTACTATGAAAATTGGTGTACTTGGCGCCGGTACCATGGGCTCCGGCATTGCCTATGCGTTTGCTCAGGCCGGCTATGACGTCGTTCTGAGAACCCGCAAGCAGACCACCCTCGACAAGGCGATGGGCTACATGAAGAAGACCCTCGACAAGGCTGTTGCCAAAGGCAAGATGGAGCAGGCCGCCGCCGATGAGATCTACGCCCGCGTCACTCCCGCCACCGAGATCGAAGCGGTTGCCGATGCTGACTTTATCCTCGAGACCATCGCTGAGGATATGAAGATCAAGAAGGACATTTTTGCCGAGCTCGACAAGCTCTGCAAGCCCGGTGTGATCTTCGGCACCAATACCTCCTCTCTCTCGATCACCGAGATTGCCAATGGCGTGGGACATCCGGTTGTCGGCATGCACTTCTTCAATCCGCCCCCCGTCATGAAGCTGATCGAAGTCATCGCCGGCGAGAACACCCCCGCCGAGGCGGTTGACGAGGTCGTTAAGATCACCGAGCAGATGGGCAAGGTTCCGGTCCATGTCAAGGAAGCCGCCGGCTTCGTTGTCAACCGTATCCTGATCCCGATGATCAACGAGGCCATCGGCATCTACGCCGAGGGCGTTGCCACCGTTGAAGGCATCGACACTGCCATGAAGCTCGGCGCTAACCATCCGATGGGCCCGCTGGCTCTCGGCGATTTGGTCGGCCTTGACGTCTGCCTCGCCATCATGGAAGTCCTCGAGAGCGAGACTGGCGATCCCAAGTATCGTCCGCATCCGCTGCTTAAGAAGATGGTCCGCGCCGGCAAGCTCGGAAAGAAGAGCGGCGTCGGTTTCTACGACTACACCAAGTAAGCTCTGCGATAAAAGGCCCGCTCCTGAAGGAGCGGGCCTTTTTGTATGTCGAAAACCACTCGCTAGGCGAGTGGTTCCAAAGAAGGCTGCTGCCGATGATGTAGAAATAAAAACTCCCTTTGCTAGAATAAAGATGAGGTCTGCCAACTGCACCAAACAAGCAAAGGGAGGTCATTCGAAATGAACGACGTAAATAGTTTAGCGCATACGAGTTGGAATTGCAAATATCATGTGGTGTTTGCCCCGAAGTATCGGCAGAAAGTGTTCTATGGAGAAAAGCGAAAAGAGATAGGAGAAATTCTACGAACACTCTGCAACTGGAAAAAGATCAAAATTATAGAGGCGGAAGTATGCCCGGACCATATCCACATGCTCTTGGAGATACCGCCAAAGTGCGGTATCTAGTTTCATGGGATATCTGAAAGGAAAAAGCAGTTTGATGCTTGATGAAAAGTTTCCGGAATTGAAATATAAATACCGCAACCGTGAATTTTGGTGCAGAGGATATTATGTGGATACAGCGGGAAAGAATGCAAATAAAATAGCCGAATACATTAAGCGTCAGCTGGAAGAGGATCAGGCGGGAGAACAATTGACCATGGGGAACTTCTAAGCCCGTTTACGGGTAGCAAGTAACAGTCCTTCGCAGCTGACAGATCGTACCAACGCGACGTGACGCGTGCAGCTAGTAATAAAGGGCTTTGCCCGTCTAAGAAAAACCGTCGGCTAGGCCGGCGGATATTTATTGTCTATTGTCCGTTTTTGCTGGATCTGTTCATTTCCTACGGCAAATCTTAAAAATCGAAAACATCCTTATTCGGCAGAACCGAAGGCCTTTGAGGTGATGGAGACGAACGTAAATTCCTATGCTGAAAAATATCTTAAAAGCACTGAAAAGCGCATGGATGACAAAATGTTGCCATTTTAGGCAGCTACGCGGATAATTACGGCATATAACAAAACTGGTGATAAAAAGCTTTCGCGGAGGTGCTCACACCTCCGCGAAAGCTTTTTATCGTTAAATCAGTAGTTAGCCTTTGTCTGAAATTTGCATGGGTCAAACGCCGAGTCGACATGGTGGTTCAAAAGCTCGCGCGCTCTTACCTTGTTGCGGGTGCGTATGGCCTCTAAAATATCCATGTGCTCTTTTATGGATATCTTTGAGCGCCCCGTGCGCGAAAGCGCGTATTCACGGTGCAGAGTGGTGTATGAAAGTAGGCGTACAACAGTATCCGCAAGCCATTTGTTGCCCGATCCGATTGCTGTGGTGGCGTGAAATTCGGTCAAAAAGCCCGCCATCTTGTGAATGTCATTTTGCTCGCAGTAAAACGATGCTAGCACCATGCTCTCCTCAAGCTTGCGGATATCGTTTTCGTTAGCGTTGTCGATGAACAGCTCGGCGGCCAACACGTGTAGCGTGCGCAGAACAAGGGCGATATCCGCTGCATCCTTGCGCGAAAGCTCGATTATCTTCGCCTTTCTGCCGTGGCTTATTTCCAAAAGTCCGTCTGTCGAAAGCTTGTGCATAGCCTCGCGCACCGGAGTGCGGCTTACATCTAAAATAGAGGATATCTGGTTTTCGGTTATCTCGCTGCCAAGCTGGTCGGTGAGAATACCCTCTTTTAAGGCGAGATACACTGCCTCCTTCATCGAGGCGGAATCTTCTAACTGATGCTGATATGCCTGTTTTAAAAATTCTGAAAGTCTGTTTTCGTCCGTCATCTGTTTCATCAGCACTCCTAAGTTGGTTTTATATTCAGAACAAATATATTTGTATGATATTATCGCACATATATAACTCATGTGTCAATAAAAAATAAAAATTGTTGTAGACAATTATTACTTGTATATCTGTTTTTGTTATGGTATGATATCCACAATGAAGCTTGAGGGCGAACCTCAAATCTTAACCGGGAGGAGAAAGCATGAATAAAACAACCAGACTTAAGCAGCTGATACTTGATAAAAGGATACTTATCATGCCCGGCGCTTACGACGCTATCAGCGCGAAGCTTATTGAAAAAGCGGGCTTTTCGGCGTTGCAATGCACCGGATATGGAATAGCCGGTAGCTTACTGGGAAAGCCGGATGTGGGTATACTTTCCTTTGACAAAATGCTCGAACAGACCCACGCTATCTGTAAGGCTGTCAATATCCCCGTCATGGCGGACGGCGACACAGGATTCGGCAACGTTGTGAACGTCTGCCACACAGTTGAATGCTTTGAGGAGGCCGGCGCGGCCGGTATAAACCTTGAGGATCAGGTGTTCCCTAAGCGATGTGGTCATATGAACGGTAAGCAGGTGATTTCACGCGAGGAGATGGCGGCGAAGATACGCGCCGCGCGCTACTCTGCAAAAGATCCCGATTTCGTTATAAACGCCCGCACCGATTCAATAGCGGTATATGGCGTGGATGAAGCCATTATCCGCGGCAACATGTATGCCGAGGCGGGGGCCACGCTGATATTCGTCGAGGCACCCAACAGCGAGGAGGATATCAAGCGCGTTATAAGAGAGATAAAGGCCCCTGTAAGCATCAATATGTGTGTGGGCGGAAAGACTCCGATAGTGTCATACAAAACGCTTGAGGAGTGGGGCGCGGCCAGAGTCAGCGCACCTGTCACCACACTGTTCGGGGCATATCGCGGCATGGAAAAGGCCTTGAAGGCGATGATGGAGGAGGGGGTGGATCCCTCTGCCAATCACCCTGAGCTGGTTTGTAGCTTTGGCGAATATACCGATATGATAGGCCTGCCTGAGGTAGAAAAGATAAGAGAGATGTTTAAGGCCTGAGGCTTTTACTAAAGGAGTGTTGCGAAAAATGTACAGCAAAAAGCCCGTTGCTAAATATCAGTATAACGACCCCGAACCCGCTGAACTGGCGCAGGTTTTATCGCCGGAACACACGGCGCTAATAATCATCGATATGCAAAACGATTTTGCAAGCGACAAGGGCAAGTTCGCTCTCGGTGGCAGAGACAGCACAGCGGTGAAAAGCATAATTCCCGCCTGTCAAAGGTTGCTTATGGCGGCGCGTAATGCCGGAGTCTTTGTGGTACATATCCAGCAGACCACGTTGCCCGACGGGCAGAGCGACAACGGCGGCTGGCTGGCGTTTAAGACCCGCGACGGAAAATCGCCGACTTATGGCGAAATAGGCAGCTGGGGCTGGGAACATGTTGACGAGCTGAAGCCCTGCGGCGGTGAGCCTGTGGTGACAAAGTTTAGGCCCGACGCATTTTTAAATACCCCGCTCGATATGCTGCTGCACTCAAACAAGATAGAATCTGTCGTGTGCTGCGGCTGCACCACCGAGGGTTGCGTTATGGCCACGGTGATGGGGGCGGCGTTTCACGACTACTACACCTGCGTGGCCGAGGACGCGGTGGCGACCTCGGTTGACGGGGCGCATGAACACGCCATATGGCTGATGAAAAAAAGATACATAGTAAGAAACGTTGAAGAAATAATCGGATGCTGGCAGAAGCACTGAGACAGATAACATAGCACATAGCAAAAATTTTATATAAAACGAAAGGACAGTGGACGAAAAAATGAGAAGCTGTGAAAAATTCAGGGCGCTGCTGGCCGGGCCGAATCTCATACAGATACCGGGTGTCTACGACTGTATCACCGCCATGATGGTGGAGCAGACAGGCTTTCCGGCGGTGTATCTCACCGGTTCGGGAATGTCGCTCACGCTGACGGGTCAGCCCGATCTCAACACCGTCAGCTATCTTGAGCTACGTCAGATCGTGCAGAACATCAGAGGCGCGGTGGAAATTCCGATGGTGGTCGATATTGACACCGGCTTTGGAGCGCCGCTCAATCTTTACAGGCTGGTAAAGGAATTTGAGCGCATGGACATTGCCGCAGTGCAGATAGAGGATCAGCGCAACCCTAAAAAGTGCGGCCATGAGATGGGCCGAAAGCTCGTTGAGACAGATGAGATGGTACGGCGCATAAAAACTATCTACGACAACCGTGAGAAAAATGGCATAGTTATAGTTGCCAGAACTGACGCCAGAACAGGCATGGGAGTTGATGAGGCCATAAGGCGCGCCAATATCTATCTTGAGGCGGGAGCCGACGTTGCCTTTGTGGAAAGCCCCGAGAGCTTCGACGAGGTGAAAAAGATAGCGGCCGAGGTAAAGGGCCCTGTGCTTTTCAACAACGTCGAGGGAGGGCGCAGCCCGTTTCTTTCCTGCGAAGAGCTTGAGACCGCCGGCGTAAAATGCACTATATACCCGAACGCACTCACACGCGTAGTCACCAAAAAGTGTATGCAGTTGCTTGGCACCCTCAAAAAGAGCGGTACCACCGAGCCGATGTGGAACGAGATGCTGTCGCACAAAGAGCTTTGGGGTATGTTCCACCACGACGAATGGGTAGCCATCGAGAACAAGTATATCTGATAAACGTATGTGATAGCGCCAACGGCGCATTACAAAATAAATTGAGAGAGGAATAATGAAATGAAAAGAACATTAGCAGTGATACTGTCTGTTGTCATGGTAGTTTCTCTTGCAGCCTGTGGCCAGTCAAGCGCACCCGCTTCGGTAGCTCCGGCGGCATCGGCCGCTCCCGCATCCTCCGCGGCCAAGCAGTCATATAATTACACATGGGGCGCATGCAGCTCTTCCTCGGGCTATTACGCGCTCAACGTTGCAGTTTCTGATGTTATCAACAAAAACGTAGATAACGTTTCGGTGACCGTTATGGAGACCGGCGGCGGCGCTGAAAACCTTAAGTTTATAGGTGAGGGCCAGGTGCAGTTCGGCCAGACCTCTGTTCCCGATATCTATCTTGCCTCAAAGGGCATCGGCGCGTTCGAGGGCACTGCTCCCAACGAGAACGTCCGCTTAATGCTGTCGCTTCTGCCCAATGTATACTACTTTGTGGTTTCCACAGACAGTGGCATCAACAGCATCTCCGATCTGCAAGGCAAAAAGTTCTCCCCCGGCAACACCAACAGCTCCTCCGAGCGCCTTGCCTACGCCATACTCGGCGCGCTCGGCGTTGAGCCCGACTGGTATTACGCAAGCACCAGCGAGGCTGTTGACGCCATGAAGAACCGCCGCATCGACGGCTACATGAAGTCGGCCTCCACCAAAGCGATCGATTCCTCCATCGCTGATGTAAAGACCTCTGTTGATGTAAAGATACTTTCTTTCACCAAGGAGGAGATAGAAAAGATACTCGCCGCATACCCCTACTACGCGTTTCAGGATGTTGACGCCAGCATCTTCGGTCAAGAGGGTACCATAACCTCGATGACCTCGTTTTACTCCTACGGAATCTCCAAGGATGTTCCCGAGGATGTTGCCTATAACGTTGTAAAGGCTCTCTGCGAGAACCAGACCTATCTTGAGGACGCTTATGCCGGCTTAAAGGGCTTTGACCCCGCCGAGATAACCGCCACTAACACCTCTGGTTATATTCATCCCGGAGTTATCAAGTATCTCAAGGAAAAGGGCTACACCATCAAGGACGAACAGATACCACCTGAAATGAAGTGAAACTGACTGCGGAGACGTGGAACAGCTTGAATATTTATCCAAAGAGGGAAGCTTCCACGGCTCCTCTCTGAGTTTTGGAGGTGCAATATGGCATATTTCGGCGATAAAGAAGACCAGGAGTTGATGAACGCTATAAAAAACGGCGAGGCTGACAAGCCCGCCGAGCCTGCTAAGCAAAACGGTCTGCTTGAAACGCTTATTCTGGCAATTTCGGTGGTTCTGGTGGCCTTTCAGCTCTACACCGCGTTTTTCGGCTCGTTTCAGAGCCTTATCCAGCGCCCTGTGCATGTGTGCTTGGGTGTGGCGCTGATATTTCTCTATCAGATAAAAAAGAACGACGTCAAAACGATAAGCAAAAAGCTCGATGTAGCCGTCTGCCTCGCGGCGATAGCGGTCGCCATCATAGGCGGCGCTTATATCGTTATGAACATGAAAGCGATAATGCATCCCAATTTCAGCATTTCGGCTTTTGAAGGCGTACTGGCTGTGCTGATGTTGCTGCTCATCATGGAATCCGCCCGCCGCTCGATAGGCGCTGCGATACCGGTCATGGCCATAATCGCCATCGCCTATGCGGTTTTCGGCAAAATGATACCCGGAACGTGGGGCCATAACGGCATCGCGTTTAATAACCTGATAACCACGCTGGTCTATTCCGACCGCGGCATCTGGGGCTCCATCACGGGAACCTCGGCTACTATTATTGCGACCTTTGTGATATTCGGCTCGGTGCTGTTTTCTACCGGCGGCGGCCAGACCTTTATCGATGTTGCCAACGCCCTTACCGGCCGTTCCACCGGCGGCGCTGCCAAGCTTGCCACTATAGCGAGCGGACTCTTCGGCTCGGTATCCGGAAGCGCTGGCGCAAACGTGGCAACCACCGGCGCTTTTACCATCCCGATGATGAAGCGCTTGGGCTATAAGACGGAGTTCGCAGCGGCGGTTGAATGCTCGGCCTCCTCCGGCGGGCAGATAATGCCGCCTGTGATGGGAGCGGGAGCCTTCATCATGGCCGACCTGCTCGGCGCGCCCTATCTTACCATTGCGGCGGCGGCGATACTTCCTGCCATAATGTATTACTTCGGCGTGTTCTTCGCGATCGACTGCGCCGCCAGAAGATATCATTACAGTGGCTTAAACGAGGAAGACATGATCCCTCTAAAGGAAGTGCTCTACTACAAAAAGTCGCTGCCGGTGTTCCTGCCGCTTTTGCTGCTGATATTCTTCTTTATGCACGGCTATACGGCGGTCACTTGCGCCAGCTATTCGCTGATAGCGGTCGTGGTGCTGTTTATTGCGGTAGAGCCAAAGGAATATAAGCAGCGCCTGCATATGTTGTTCGACGGATTTGTGAGCTCCGCCAAGAGCATGCTTACCACGCTTTCGCTCATCGCTTGCGCGCAGATACTCGTCTGCCTTATCTCGGTCACCGGTATCGGTGTAAAGTTTTCCGGCCTCATCATGGAGCTCGGCGGAAACAATATGTTTCTAGCCGGAATTATGGCCATGATCGCTACTATGATACTGGGCATGGGAATGCCAACTGTGGCGGCATATGTTCTGGCAGCCTCGGTTATTGCTCCTGCGCTTGTAAGAGTGGGCGTTGTGCCGATAGCGGCTCATTTCTTCGTGTTCTATTACGCGATATTCGCGGGGCTCACTCCACCTGTCTGCGGAACAGTGTTCATCGGTTCGGCAATGGCCGGCTCAAACTGGCTTAAAACCGCAAGATATGCCATGAGCATAAGCATAGGCGCTTTCGTGGTGCCGTTTATGTTCCTGTTTTCTCCTGCGCTGCTGCTGGTGGGAGCAAAGGCTGAGATAATCAGATGCTCGATAACCTGCTTAGCCGGCATGATAGCGCTGGCCTCCGCTGGAATGGGATTTCTGGTGCGCGAATTGAAGGTGTGGGAACGCACTGTTTTGGCCGCTATCGGCCTGCTGCTTATCGACCCTACCATTGCGACGGATATCCTCGGTGTAGGTGGCCTTGCCGTTATGGCTATTTTCGTTTGGCTCACCAATAGGAAAAGAACGCTATCCCCAGGATAAGGTAAGATAAAGGACATGTTGACAAAGTAGCGCAAGGGGCCCCTATGTGGTATAATTTAAAAAGAGCTTAATTAGGAAATACACTCGCTGCCATTTTGGATGGTAGCGAGTGTATTTTCTGTATTCTGAACAAAATGGCGGTTTTGTTCAATCATTTAAAGTCAAGAGCGTAAGCGGTACTCGGCACTTATAGACCTTGTGCAATCCAACCGCCATCTCATATCTTAGTCACGTACGTAGACAAGTCCTTCCATGATACGGCGAGCAGTACGATCCAGACCACCACTTCTTAGTACGGTGTAAGTACCGTCCCCACTCTCTTGAATGTCGGCATAGGCCTCCATAATGCCCCAAGGATGGCCGATCGGCAGGGGGCGGCGGTTCTCGGGATGGTGGAAGACCGCGCAGGGGAAATTCTTTCCCGAGCAAAGGCGGCTTTGCCGGTCAGACGCGGTCCGGAGGGGGAATGGAATTCCCTTGCACTGCCGATGTCGATATGCAATATCTTGGTGAAAAGTATTCTAAAAAAGTGCGGCGAAGAGGCGATCGCTCTCGCCGGACAGCTTCAGTGGCTGAATGATCAGTATCATTACAATTCAATTCATTAGGAGGATTCTCATGAAAACAACAAAGATCGTATCTCTTTTTCTTGCTGTACTGACGGCTCTTTCGGTGAGTGCATGCGGCGTATCCGGGCAGAGCGCCTCTTCCTTTGCCGCAGACAGTGCGCCTGCCCCGTCCACCGCCTCTTTCGTGGCAGAACCATCTGCGCCGACAGCGCCCAAGGGAACATTTACCGTCTACACCTCGGTTCCGGCAGGATCTGATGGACGCCTATAAACTGGCCTTTGAGAAGAAATATCCCGAGGTAGAGGTGAATGTTTACCGCGCCATCAGCGGAGAGGTCCTGACTAAGCTCAAGACCGAGAAGGAAGCCCAGCAGGTTTCGGTCGATGTCGTTTGGGTAGCAGATTTTTCATCGGCCAACAGCCTGAAGGAGCTGGATCTTCTGGCAAAATATGATTCTGCTGAGGGCGCGGCAATCGACCCCGCGTTCAAGGACAGCGAGGGCTATTATTACGGATCCCGCATCATTAACATGGTGCTACAATACCGCCATTCAGGCGCCCGATTCCTGGAAGGATCTTCTCTCGCCCGAGTTTTTCGGCCAGGTCGGCCTGCCCGGCGTCAGCAGCGGCTCCGCATTCCAGTTCATCGGTGTATTGGCCGGGAACGTCGACTTCGGCTGGGATTATTTCCGTGAACTCAAGGCGAACGGTGGAATGCAGTTTAAGGCGAACAAGGATGTGTTACAGTGGATCGCCACCGGAGAGATCCTTGCCGGGCCGGTGCTCGATTACATGGTGACCGATATGAAGAAGCAGGGTTTTCCCGTTGATTTCGTAATTCCTACCGAGGGCGCAGTGGCGGTCGCCTCTCCGATCGCGATCCTCAACGATTGTAAAAGCCCCGAACTTGCCGCCCTGTTTATCGAGTACACCCTTTCGCAGGAAGGTCAGGAGTTGCTTGTTTCGATGAACACCACCCCCGTTCGCAAAGGGATCGAGACTCCGGACGATGTGCTTTCCCTTGACGACATCACGGTAATGGCGGAAAACAAGGAATACCTCTCCGGTAATACCAGTGAGATCAAGGAAACCTTCCAGTCGATCTTTTCGGAGTAAGCACATGGGATTTAAGTCGATCGGCGCCCGGCTGATTACCGTGGCCTGCGTTGGATTGCTGCTTCTCCTAATCGGATATCCGCCGCGCATCATCCTGATGCGCAGCGTTTCGGGAGACGGTTTCACACTGGAGCATTACCGCAGCGCCTTTTCCAATCCCAAAAATTTTGAGGAGATCTGCAACAACCTGTTTGTTTCTTCGGCTGCAACCGTTCTTTCCACCCTCATCGGCCGTGCGGTCGCCTGGCTGGTTTCGCGAACCGATCTCGGAATGCGCAAGATTATTCACCTTTTGATGCTGACCCATTTTTTCATCCCTCCCTTCATTTCGGCGATGGCATGTCAGCAGCTTCTCGGGCCGGTAGGTCTTATCAACAAGTGGTATATGCAAATCAGCGGATCGACCGATCCGCTGATTCATATCTACGGCCAGAGCGGTGTGCTCTTTGTCTTTACCCTCAGCGGCTCGGTTTTAATGTATATGGTGGTGATCAACAGCTTTCAAAAGGTACAGGCCTCTTTGGAGGAAGCTGCGATCATCACCGGGGCGGGAGCGTTGCGCACCCTACGGGATATCACCCTGCCGGTACCTGGCCCAAGCGTTCTTTCCGCGATGATTCTTGTGTTTATGTCGAATATCTCAAATTACGGTGCCCCCTCGGCGCTGGGGTATCATGTTTCCTATCATACCCTGACCACCAGGATCTATGAGGTTTTGCAGGATTTTTCCCTGCAAAACAATATGGAGGTCGCCGCTGCACTTTCCATGCTTTTGGTCGCGGTGGCGATGCTTTCTCTGGTCGGCAAGGAGTGCCTGCTTACCGGAAAAGGCTTTGCGGTGGTTACCGGGAAGGCGGAACAGCCTACTCGCACCCGCCTTGGAATATTGCGCCTTCCCATTACAACGCTCACCTGCATTTGCGGGTTGATGCTTTCGGCAGCACCGTTCCTTTCGATTCTGGCGACCTCGCTGACCAGAGCCTATGGTCTTCCCTTTAGCGCCGCGAACTTTACCCTGAATAACTACCACACGGTTCTTTTTGCAATGCCGGCTTTTGGCAGAGCAATGCGAAACAGCATGTTTTTGGCGTTCAGTACGGGGGGATCGCCGTCGGACATGGCTTTCTGGCCGCCTATCTTTGCGTGATGACTCCCTTTCGCTGGAAGCGCCAGCTCGAGATGCTGATCACCCTGCCAAGCGCCATCCCCGGTACGGTCATGGCTGTATTTTGGAAGTGTGCGTCCCTGTCATGTTTGATGGCAAAAACTTTCGCAAGGGAAACACTGCCGAAAATCTCATAAAGGCAGCGAAAGTGCTAAACGCCCCTTGGCGTATGAGGCAGAAGAAAGAAGATATTTATTGGGCAGAAAAAAGGAACTGTTCAACAACAGCAGTATTCCGCAGCATTAAATTGAAATAATTGCCCAGTGCATTTTCCACGATATTCTTGCGCTCCGTGAGAGTGAGGAAGGGCAAAGAGAGTTCGCGGAGTAGAAAGCACAGCAGGCAGAGAAGGCGAATAAAAACATCACACCTCAAACAGCAGAATAGCATGGAAACAGGCAGGATGGTCCAACAATGGGCAGCCCTGCCTATTTTTTATTTGCAGATTTTCTTTTTCTCGGTCCCCTCGGTTTGGATTCGGAACGCCTGATTACTCCGTTTGGAAAATAGGTGTTCTCATACCTATTGAAATAAACAAATAATCCGAACCCGTCTCCTACAAGGAAGATTTGGTTCGGATTATATTGGTTTGGTGCGGAAGATGGGACTTGAACCCACACACCGAGGTACCGGCTCCTAAGACCGGCGCGTCTGCCATTCCGCCACTTCCGCGTGTTGGCTGCCGCGCGTCATATCCCACGCGGCAGCGATCATATTCTAGCATGGAAATTCCCGACTTGTCAAATAAAACCCGGGAATCTTTACCCCTGCGGATGATTTTTGCGCCAAAGGCGGTCGGCGGCGAGCAGGACTCCCGCCTTGCCTGTGGGATAGGTCAGTCCGCCCTGAAGCCAGACGGCATACGGTTCACGCATCGGCCCGTCTGCGGAAAGCTCAATCGAGGCGCCGAGCGTAAAGGTGCCCGCTGCCATAATGACCTGGCTTTCGTATCCGGGCATGTCCCACGGCTCAGGGGCGGCTGTGGAATCGATAGGAGAACCCGACTGAATTCCGCCGCAGAAAGCGATCAGAGCCTCGGGGGTGCGCAGTGCAATCGCCTGAATGATGTCGTGGCGCGCCTGTGCCGATGTCGGATAGGTTTCAAACCCCATTTCTTCAAACAGAGCGGCTGCAAAAACAGCCGTTTTCAACGCGGAAGCAACAGTGGTTGGAGCAAGGAAAAGCCCTAAGTACATCGCACGCAGCTCGTCGAGCGAGCAGCCGACCTCCCGCCCGCTGCCGGGGGTGGTCAAACGGTAGGAACAGCGTTCGATCAGGTCGTGCCGCCCGGCGAGATACCCGCCGGTGCGGGCAACACCACCGCCCGGATTCTTGATCAGTGATCCTGCAATCAGATCGGCGCCCGCCTCGGTCGGTTCGGCCCGCTCGGTAAATTCGCCGTAACAGTTATCCACCATCACAAGAATGCCGGGATTAGAGGCTTTGACCACCCGGACCGCTTCGGCAATCTCTTCCACGGAAAGGGAAGGACGCAGGCTGTAACCGCGGGAACGCTGGATATAGGCGACCGCCGCGCTTTTTGCCGCATCGGCGGCTTCGACAAGGTCAATTTTTCCGCTCTTCAGCCCGATCTGCCGGTACCGAACTCCCCAATCAGAGAGAGAGCCGTCGTTTCGTCCTGAATCCCGGATTCCGATGACCTCCTCGAGTGTGTCATAGGGGCTTCCGGTCAGAGAGAGCAGGGTGTCGCCCGGGCGCAGCAGGCCGAAGAGTCCCACGGTAAGGGCGTGGGTGCCGGAGACAAAGCTGTGCCGCACAAGGGCGTCCTCGGCGCCGAAGGCCGAAGCGAAGACGGCGTCGAGGGTTTCACGCCCGATGTCGCCGTATCCGTATCCGGTTGATCCGCTCAGATGGGCGGTGGAAACGCCGTGATCAAGAAACGCTTTGAGCACCTTCATGCCGTTGTACTGCTCCAGCGTGTCGATGGCGGAAAAAGCGGCCTGCGCTTTCGCCTCCGCGCGTCCGGCGAAGGCAAGAATCTCGGGAAGAATAGGAAATGGTGTTTCGATCATCAATCTGACTCCTTATCGTCGGCTCCGCCGGCAGCAGCGCGGCGGGAGCGTGTTGCAATGAGCAAAGGGGATTTCAAAGGACGGAAGCCCGCCCGCAAATAGAAGGGAACCAGTGCGGAATCCCGGGCGGCGGTCACAACGGACAGCTTCCTGCGGCTGCAATCCTGCAAAACCGCATGAAGAAGCCGTCCGCCCAGTCCCCGCCCCCGTGCCCCGGGCGCGGTGGCAACCATCGAGAGATAGGCATACCCGCCGCCGATGGCGCTGAGACAGGCGGTCGCCCGATCTTCCAAGAGGAAAACCTCAGCGCGTCCGCGGTTGCGGCGGCGCGTGAGGTCTGAAAGCCAGTGGAGCAGATCGGATTCGGCGGAGAATGCGGGATCGGCCTCGCAGAGCAGCGCAAAAACCCGCCGCAGCCGGTCTGCGGGGACGGCGGGGGGCCGCTCCCCGGAAACGGACACAGCGGGGGCATGGATGAGGGCGGGATGCTGCTCCAGCTGCCATCCGTCCGGCAGACGGGCGGCGGCGGGCAGCCCCTCGATGCGGGCGGCGCCGAGCATCAGAGCAAAATCCCAAAGCTCGTTTGGGTCGCAGCACCCGGACAGGAGAAGCCGGTCCCCCCAATGGCAGAGAACCCCGCCCTCTCCGCTGCGGTAACAATCCGCTTTCAGTTCGTTTGCCATCGAGCCGTAGCAGTCGGCCAGCGTTTCGATGCGGCAGCCGGTCAGCGGATCGGGGCAGCAAAGCGCTTCTCCGGGAGAAAGCAACCGGATCACAGGGCCGCGAGCGGGCCGATCAGGGCGAGAAGCAGCCGTTCGGCGTTCTCGAGGTCCCGCAGCGCCGCGACGGTGGAACCGCTGTGAAGGTAGCGGCAGGGAACCGAGAGGGCAAGCGTGCGGGAGCCCGCGCCCGCGCGGGAAACGGCGCGGGCCTCGTTGCCGCCGTAGACCCCCTCCTTGGTCTGTACGGGAATCTCCAGCCGCTTGGCAGTGTCAAAGGCGAGAGAAAAGAGCCCGCGGTCATAGAGGGTCCCCTTGTCGGCAAAGGATACGACCGGGCCGTGCCCCAGCGAACAGACCACCTTGTCGGCGGGGGCGCCGTCAACGTCGCTTGCGGTGGTGGTTTCCAGAATGACGGAGATTTCCGGCGCGGTCGCATAAGCGGCCGCCGTCGCGCCGGAAAGGCCCGACTCCTCCCCGGTGGTGAAGACTCCGGTCAGCTCCCACGGACAGTCGGAAAGCAGCAGCCGCATCAGCAGCGCGCAGCCGAGCCGGTTATCCAGCGCGCGGGAAAGCAGCATTCCCTCGCCGAATTCGCAAAACGGCTCGTCGAAGGTCACCGCATCCCCGGGTGAAACGACGGCGGCGGCCTCCTCGCGGGTGGCGGCGCCGATATCAATCGCCAGCCCCTCGGATTTGAGGGCGGCGTCCCGCTCCGAAGAGTCGAGATGATGCCAGACCTTTGCGCCGATTACGCCGGGAACCCCGCCCTCTCCGACCCGGACCCGGCGGCCGTGCAGGACCAGCGGATCAATTCCGATCGGGTGGAATTTCAGCAGGCCGCCGTCGGTGAGATACGAGACGATCAGGCCCACCTCGTCCATGTGGGCGAAAAGAACGATCTTTTTCCCGGGGGCCTGCCCGGGCTTTGCAACGATCAGATTGCCGAGCGGATCGGTTTTCATGGAAAGCCGCGTGCTGCCGTCCTGAAGCTCTCCGGCAATGAATTCGCGCACCCGTGCTTCATCCCCCGAGATTCCCCGCAGCTCACAAAGGGAACGGGCCAGCTCTGTCAGATGCTTCATGACAACCCCTCCTCGATGGTTTTGGCAAGCAGGCGGGCGGTTTGTTCGAGATCGCAGAGAGCGGCGATCTCTCCGGCCGTATGCATAAACCGCAGCGGGATTGAGAGCAGTCCGGTGCGGACTCCCCCGCGTGAAACGGCAATGAAATCAGCGTCGGTTCCGGTGCGGGAGCCGATGATTTCGGTCTGGTAGGGAATCCCATGCTTTTGGGCGGTTTCGGTCAGGCGGCGGGAAAGGGCGCGGTCGAGAATCGGAGCGAAGCCGATCATCGGCCCCTTGCCGATCTCGGCGCAGTCCTCCGGTCGGTCGTCCGGGGTCGAGCCGAACGAAACGTCAACGGCAAAGGCAAAATCCGGAGCCAGCGCATAGGCCGCGGTCGCAGCGCCCGCCGAACCGACCTCCTCCTGGCTGACCAGCGCCACCGAAATTTCAGCCGCCGCACATTCCCGCAGCAGCTTTGCCGCGCCGATGACCGCCGCGCATCCGGCGCGGTCGTCGAGCGAGGCGGCGGCAACCCGGTCCCCGAGCAGCGGGGTGAGGGGGCCGTCGAGGGTGATGCGGTCGCCGTAGTTGAGTTTTCTGCGCGCCGTTTCCGCGCTCATGCCGATATCGACCACCAGCCGGTCGGCCTTTGGGGGGATGGATTTTCCGTCCGAAAGGTGAGGCGGGGTGGCAAGAATGACCCCGGGCAGCGTTTCCCGGCCCTCGCCGGTCGCATGGACGGTGACCCGCGCCCCCGAAAGGCTTCTCCGGTCGAGACCGCCGCAGGGGGCGGCTTTGACAAAGCCTTTGTCGGTGATCCGGGTGACCATCATCCCGATCGAGTCGAGGTGCGCGGTGAGCATGACATGGGGCAGCCCTGCGCGCGCGGGCTTCATGCGGCAGAGGACGCTGCTGAGCGGTGTGCGGGTCACCTCGCCCAGCGGGGAAAGGAGGCGTTCAGCCGCTTCGGCAGCTCCCCCCTCGTCCCCGGAAACACCCGGAGCGGCGCAGAGAATTTCGAGATCGTTGAACATCGGTTTCCTTCCTTTATCAGAGACCGCGGACCAGTTCCTTGAAATGGCGGCCGCGGGCCTCGAAGTTTTCATAGGCGTCGAAGCTGGCGCAGGCGGGGCTGAGAATGACCACGTCCCCCGAACGTGCCGCGGTGTTGGCGGTTCTGACCGCTTCGGCAAGATCGGATGCATGGTCGATCACCAGCCCGCTTTCGGCAAACCCTTTCGCGTTCTTCACGGCGGCCTCAATCTGACCGGCGGTCTGCCCGGTAAGGATCAGGCGCTTGGCGCGCTCAAGCAGCACCGGGGCAAGCGGATCGAAGGAAAGGTGCTTGTCATAGCCGCCGGCAATGACAATCAAACGCTCGTCAAAGCTGCGCAGTCCCGCCACCGTGCGGGTGGGAGAGGTTGCAATCGAATCGTTGTACCAGCGTACGCCGTTTTTGTTGCGGACAAATTCGATGCGGTGCTCCACGCCGGCGAAGCTGCGGCCCACGTCGCAGATCTGGGAGGCGGTGGCGGTGCCCCAAACCGCCGAGGCGGCGGCCAAAAAGTTTTCGACATTATGCAGGCCGGGAAGCTTCAGCTCGCCGCGGTTCATCAGAGAGACGGCGCGCCCGTTTACACTGTGGTAGAGATCGCCCTTTTCATCCATCCAGCCGCCGTTTTCGACCGGATGGCGGCGGGAGAACCAGCGCAGAGTCCCGCGGACGTCGCCCGCGTATGCGGCCGCCCCCTCGCTGTCGGCGGAGAGAACGGCGCGGGAAAAGCCGTTCTGATGCAGTACGACATTGCGCTTGGCCGTGACATACTCGGTCATATCGCGGTGGACGTCGAGGTGGTTCGGAGAGATGTTGGTCACCACCGCCACATCGGGTGAGCAGCGCATCGAAAGCAGCTGGAAGCTCGAAAGCTCGATGACACAGACATCATTTTCGCTGACGAGATCCAAAGTCGAAAGCAGGGGCTTGCCGATATTGCCGCCCAGATGCACCGTCTTTTCGGCCGCGCGCAGCATATCCGCCATCAGGCTGGCGGTTGTGGTCTTTCCGTCCGAGCCGGTGATGCCGTAGACAGGGCAGGGGCAAAGCTCCATAAAGACCTCCAGCTCGCTGGTAACGGTCCTGCCGCGCCGGCGGGCCTCGGTGAGCTGCGGGGTCAGATAGGGGAGTCCGGGGGTGCGGAAGATAATCTCTCCGTCGAGGTGTTCCAGGTAATCTTCCCCAAGTGCCAAAATGACCCCTGCCTCGCGCAGGCGGTCAAGCTGTTCCGGGCGGAACTGCTCGGCCTTCCTCCGGTCGTGCAGGGTGACGCTGGCGCCCGCCGCCGCAAGACGGAATACCAGTTCCGCATTGCTCACGCCGAAGCCGATGACGTCGATATTTTTTCCTTCGGTCCAGGAAAAAAAGGTTTTGTTGTTAAAATACATGTCGTTACCCTCCCATGTCTGTCTGAATTTTGACGGCATTTTCAGAATCCCGGGGCAGGAAATTTGCCGGCGAAAGGCGGGACGCCATACAGCCGCCGCCGATACAAAATCCACCATCAAAGAAACGTCTTACATTTTATCTATTATAGCGTTTTTTGCGGATAATATCAATCTCTACCCTATGACGACATCTTTTTTACCGGCGCCGCGTATAATAAATCAGGCAGTCTGACCGATGGCCGCGCCGCTTTGCCGGATACGGCCTTTTTTCGGTTGCGGAAACCGGAAAAAGAGAGGAGCCGCCGTCCGGTCATCACATATGCCATGTGCCGCGGTACGCGGCGGAGAGTAAGGAGTGTAACGGTATGACAGAATCCCAGCAGAGTGATTCCCCGGTTTATGAGCGCCTGAACGGGTGGTTTGAGGTTGAAGGGGACATCGACGATTTCATTTTTTATGTGGAAAGACCGAACCAGAGTGAAAAGTGAGAGCGGCCGTTCGGCGGCCGCTCTCACGTCTTTCAGGCCCTTCGGCATATCGGATGAAAAGGGGTACGGCCGCGGCGAGCGCCGGTCCGGGATGGATCGACCTGCCGCGGCCGTATCTGTCCGGTTACCGCGGGACGCCGGCGGGCTTTTGAAAGAAGCTGCGGATTTTTTGCTCCAGACGCGCCGCATCGTGGTAGCCGAGCTGGGCCGCGGCGGCAAGGCGGCGCGGATCATGCTCAAAGCGGCCGATGCTCAGAGGCGCTTCGGGTGCGATCACCAGCGCCAAACCCTTTGCTTCGGCGGCGCGAAGATCATCGAGGGTCCGGTTATAGATCAGGTAACGCCGGTCAAGCAGTTCAATCATGGCGGGGTAGCGCCGGTACATCGTCCGGTAAACGGGGCGCAGCCCTTCCGGTTTTTTGCGGTAGGCGCGGTCGCGGGTCAGAACCACCACCACCCGGTCACAGCCGTCGGCGAGGGCTTTGCGAAACGGAATCGGGTCGGAAGTTCCGCCGTCGAGGTAGAGTCCGCCGCGGAACGGCACCATCGGAGAAAAGCAGGGGATCGAGGAGGAGGCGCGCAGCACCGTCGTATCATGGTCAAGCGCCTCCTTGCCGAAATAGACCGGACGGCCCAGCTTCACGTCGGTAACCCCGGTGACAAATTCGCAGGGAGAAGAGAGAAACGTGCCATAGTCAAAGGGGACCAGCTCGTCCGGCACCGTCTCAAACAAAAATTTCATTCCAAAGAGGGAGCGTTCGCTCATCAGGTTCGAGAGGCTGATATACCGCTTGTCAGTCGCGTATTTGGTGTTGATCCGGTAGTTTCGCCCCCGCTGCCGCGCTACAAAGGAAACGCCGTTGCAGGCGCCGGCCGAAACGCCGATGACGTAATCGAAGGAGATTCCGGCGTTCAGAAAGCGGTCGAGCACCCCGATGGTATACATACCGCGCATCCCGCCGCCCTCGAGGACCAATCCGGTTTTCATGGAAACCACATCCTTATCATTGGAAGTCTGTTCTTTATAGAATACCATTTTTTCGGAGAGAAATCAGATGAATTTTATGAACAGAGGAAAAAGTCATTGAAAGAGTTCTTCCGGCACAAGGATATCCGCACGCGGAATTTTGTCCCAGCAGAATTCCGACAAGAGATCCCGCAAAGTCACCGGAGCGGGGACCGGCAGCAGACCCGCGAGGAAGCCGAGCCGTCCAAGCAGCTCTTCCGGGGAAAAGCGGCTGCGAAGGATGCCGCAGTCAAGATCGCGGTCCCGTTTCGAGAGGCGGCGTCCGTCCGGAGCAAGCAGCAGCGGCAGATGAAAAAACCGCGGTGCGGAAAAGCCCAGCAGACGATAGAGGTAGAGCTGCCGGGGTGTTGAATCGAGAAGATCCCCGCCGCGCACAACCTCGGTAACCCCCATGAGCGCGTCATCGACCACCACCGCAAGCTGATAGGCGAACACTCCGTCGGAGCGACGTATGATGAAATCGCCGCAGCTTTTCTCAAGGTTGGCGGCGCGGCTTCCGCGGCAGCCGTCCTCAAAGGAAAAGACCTCGTCCGGAACTCTCAGCCTCCAGGCGGGGGGCCGCAGCGCGGCAAGGCGCTCGCGCTCCGATGTGCTCAGCGAAAGGCAGCGCCGGTTGTAGCGGGGCGTTCCGTCACTCTGGTGGGGTGCGCCGGCGGCATGAAGCTCATCCCGACTGCAAAAGCAGGGATAGATCAGTCCACGCTCCTGAAGAATCCGGAAAAAATGCTGATAGACCGCGCCGCGCTCGCTCTGACAGTAGGAGGAAAGGCCTCCCGCGGGAGAACCCCCATCATCCGGCCATGCCGCCTCCCTTTGCACATCGCGGGAGGAACAGCCTTCCGCGGGGAAAAGCCCTCCCTCGTCCCAGTCGAGGCCGAGCCAGCGAAGATCCTCCTCGAGCTGGCGCTCGTATTCCCGGCGGCAGCGGGACGGGTCGAGATCCTCGACCCGCAGCAGCATCTGCGCATTCTGGTTGCGCGCCGAAAGCCAGGCAACCAGTGCGCAGAACAGGTTCCCAAGGTGCATCCTGCCGCTGGGACTGGGCGCAAATCGCCCGCGCGCTGTTTGTTTCTGTTCCATAACGGCTTTCCCCCTGTCTCTTATCTCTATCTTAAAAAGGGGAGAAGGGATTGTCAAGATGCCGGAAAAACGCATAAGAGCAAAAAAATTGCAAAATTGCGGGGAGACCGTAAAACTTTCAGCAGCAGAACGGGGTGAAAATTTCACCGGGATTTTGTATACAGGGGTTGAAGGAAGCTTTATTTCGAGAAGAATATTCATAATTTGTACAAACCCGTTTCTGTTTTCGACTGAAAAACGGAGAAAAACTCTTTGATTTCGTGAAAATTCACTGATCTTCGAGACGAATTTGTGAAAAAATGTTAATTTTAACGCTTGAAAAGCTTCAAGACTTGAGCTTTTGAAGAAAAGCTGTTATAATAAAAATCCCAAAGAGCTATGCGCGGAGAAATTTTTCCGCATGGCTGTGGTTGGGGTATGCCAATATCCATCGCATGAGAACCGTTTCTTCCGCCGGGGCGGATGAAGGCGGCGGCTTTATGCGAAGACAGAGAACGAAAAGGAGATGATGCATTGAGCGAGCAGGAAAGCACGTTGACGTCACACCTGACGGCTGCGCCGATCACGCCCGCCGCGGAATCGCCTTCCCCCCAGAAAAACAGAAAAAAGAATTTAGCCGGCCTGCGGGGGCGGCTTTATCGCTTTTGTGCATTCAATGGCCTTGTGCTGATCCGCCGCGGCCGTTGGATCAGACGCCGACTGCTGGGGCTGCTTACCCTGTGCACCGGCCTGCTTTCCGCTTTTGGCGGGCGGATTGTGCGCAGCGTCAAAATTTTTGCCGTACGCAATGGAATTTCGCTCGATATGGGCGCCGAGCTGTTTGCAAGCCTGCGGAAAGGGAACGCCGAGGCGCGCGGACAGAGCGCCGCCGCATGGCTGAAATTCTGGATTCGGGTGCTTCTGGCGCTGCTGGCGCAGGGGATGTCCCGTCTGGTTCGGTCTGTAAACTATCTGGCGCCTCTGGCGGCCGCGGCGGTATTTCTTGCTGCGGTGCAGGTTGTCACACATACGCAGTTCGGCCTGCAGGTTGTTTACAACGGGGAAGAGCTCGGCTGCATCGCCGACGAATCGGTCTTTACCAATGCGGAAAAGCAGATGCTGGGGCGTATTGTCTTTGAAGACTATATCAAGCCGGACAATGCGGTTCCGGAGTTTACCATCGCGGCGCTGCGCCGCAAAAACCTGCTTTCCGAGGATGAGCTCACCGATGCGCTGATCCGTGCCTCGGGCAACGAACTGACCGAAGCGACCGGCCTTTACGTCGAAGACAAGTTCTTCGGCGCGGTGGAGGACCGCACACGTCTTTTAAAGCTTCTGGACAATATCAAGGACCAGTACCGTTCGGAGGAGTATGACCCCACCGAAACGGTTGAGTTTGTCAAGGAAGTGGAGGCGCGCGACGGCCTTTATCCGGTCAGTTCGGTTATCTCACTCTCCGAGATGGGCCGCGAGGTGACCCGCGAGGAACAGCAGCAGCGTGTTTACACCGCGGTGCAGGGTGACGCGCCGATCATCATCGCGCAGAAAAACGGGATTCCCTATTCCCAGTTGAAAGCCCTCAATCCCGACATCGAGCAGTCCCTGCTGGTCGGACAGGAGGTGCTCGTCTCCAAAGCGGTTCCGGCCCTTGAGGTCAAGGTGGTGCGGGAGGTCGTGGAGGAGGTCGAGACGAACTTCAAGATTGAACAGATTCAGGATACCGACCAGTTCCAGGGATATGTCAAGGTGATGCAGAAGGGCGAAAAGGGCCTGACAAAAGTAACCAGCCGGGTCAGCTATATCGACGGTGTTGAGGTCGACCGCGAGGAGATTGACAGCGAAGTAATTTCCGAGCCGATCACCGAGAAGGTTATCGTCGGCGGCAAGCGGCCGCTTGACAAAATTCCTTCCGGCGGGACGGCGAGCGGAAACTTTATCTGGCCGGCGGCCGGCGGTTATGTCAGCTGCGGCTTCTATGGCTACTGGGGACACACCGGCATGGATATCGCCTGCAATTACGGCACGCCGGTTTATGCCGCGGCATCCGGTACGGTGACCAAGGCGGTCTATAATACGACCGGCTACGGCTATCATATCATCATCAGCCATGGCGGCGGGGTGGAAACCCTCTACGGCCACAACTCCAAGCTGTATGTCAAAGCCGGAGACTGGGTCGAACAGGGACAGCTGATCGCGGCGGTCGGACGTACCGGACGCGCGTCAGGCAATCATGTCCACTTTGAGATCC
Organism: Yanshouia hominis; assembly: GCA_014385025.1. Taxonomy (GTDB): domain Bacteria; phylum Bacillota; class Clostridia; order Oscillospirales; family Ruminococcaceae; genus Yanshouia; species Yanshouia hominis. Next base: position 155,672 of record JACRTB010000008.1, read on the forward strand.
GGGTTAACGGCAGGTATATGAATCCCGCCAATTATATCGGCACCGTCAGTCCTTACTAGGCGCTGGCAGCGTGACGGCAATGTGAGAAAAATTTACCGTCCTTTTTAAGGACGGTAAATTTTTTTATAAAAAAGCCAGAAAAACTTTTCCTGTATGGTTGAATTAACAAAAAAGTTTCGCTATAATTGATTTTGTCAATACTTTTTAATTTTTATGTTAGGAGATTGAGAGATGTCGAGCAGAATGCATTGGACAAAGAAGATGGTGGCACTTATTTTCGCGGCGCTGTTTATTCTCAGCCCTGTGACCTCTTTCGCTTCCGCGGGCGGAATCACTGGAGAAGCGAATATCAGTGCGGTTTACGATCCCGCTATCATGAACGGCAGCGGAAAGGTCAATATCGCTACCCATAAGGCGGTCAACGGGGATGTGAAGGGCTGGCTGAGAATTCCCGGTACCAATATCAACTATCCGGTGCTTTACGACAATCGCATCATCGACCAGGGAAACGGCGTCAAGACCCATTATTACATCAATCGTGACCTTTATAAGCAGGTCAGCCGTGACGGCGTTATCTATGCCCCTCCCGGAACCCGCTTTGGCAAATCGACGGAGCTTTCCCGCAATACCGTCCTGTTCGGGCACAACTGGACCAACTACACCACCGTTCCGGTTGTTGACCGCGACAGCGATGTGATGTTCGCCCAGCTCGCCTCCTTCCATTACCTTAACTTTGCCAAGAGTCATCCTTACGTCTATTATTCCACCGAAGATGCCGAGATGACTTGGGTGATCTTTGCAGCGTTCTATACCGATGTCAAATTCAACTACATCACCCCCGATATGGATGATGAGATGTTCGCGGCCGTTGTCAACGGCGCCAAGAGCCGCAGCCGCCACAATTACGATGTCGAGGTGGCATACAGCGACAAGATTCTGACCATGTCCACCTGCACCAGAATGTATGGCCCGAGCGCGAACCAGAGGTTCGTCGTGATGGCCCGCATGATGCGTCCGGGCGAGAGCGTCCAGAACGCCGTCAAGATCGAGGCAAACCCCAACCCTGTGCTCCCGCAGCTCTATTGAGAAGAAGCCAGAAGGGCATCCGGCAAACTGCCGGACGCCCTTCTTTGTTTTACAGCAAAGGCAGCCCCGTTTGGTGGGCCCCCGCGGAAATATGCGACTGGGCAAGCCGCTTCACCGCGCTTTCATGCGCGGCCGATATCAGGTCCTTTATATGAGAATAGGTCTGTCCGCTCCTTTTAGATGGGTATGGCTGCACAGACAACAGGTGATAGATGCTCCATAGATGGCAGAACGCACGTAAGCGGTGCATGGTGCCGCTCTCAGTTCGGACACGTCGGATACCGGGTCCCCGCGGAAATATGCGACTGGCAAGCCGCTTCATCGCGCCTTAATGTGCAGCCGATAGCCGGCATCAGGTCTCATATAGGGTGCCGGCGCGGCCGCCCGTTATACGGGTTGACCTACGCCAGCAGGATGATCTGATCCGCCAGCACGCGCGCGGTTTCCTCGCTGTGAGTCGCCAGAAAGACTGTCTTTCCGCGGCTTTGTTCCCGGAGGAAATCCTCCGCCTGCCTGCGGGTCTCTCCGTCGAGACCGGTAAAGGGTTCATCCAGAAAAAGCAGCTCGTAATCCGCGAGCAGTGCCCGCGCGAGAGCAATCCGGCGCTGCATTCCGCCGCTCAGCGTACGGACGGGACGGCGGAGAAACCCCTTCAGTCCGAGGGAGGCCAGCACCGCTTCGAGCGTTCGGTCCTCCGCGCGGGGGGCGGACAGCCGCAAATTGGCGCGGACGCTGAGGTTTTCGCAGAGCCGGTTTTCCTGAAATACGGCGCTTTTTTTTCTTTCCGCAAAGCCGGAGAGCCGCCCGGAATCGGGCGGCAGCAGTCCCATCATGACCCGCAGCAGGGTGGTTTTGCCGCAGCCGGAGGGCCCCATGACGCAGACGCGGCTCCCGGCCGGAACCGACAGGCGGAAACGGTCGAGGACAGTCATTTCCCCAAAGCGGACGGTCAGATTTTCGATGGAAAGCGTTTCGATGGGACTCACATCCTTTCGATTGCCCGCATGGCCGAGTCGAGCAGTCCGAGGAAAATCCGCCCGAACAGCAGGCTCATCAGGATAATCACGACGGTCCAGGCGAAAAGTCCGGGGATATCGTAGTAGATTTTCGACTCGTAAAGCCGTTCCCCGATCGAGCCCGCCGGGATACCGATCACCTCGGCGGCGACGCCGGCCTTCCAGCAGAGGCCGAGGGCCAGCCCGCAGCCCGAGCGCAGGAACGGAAGAACCTGTGAGAGATAAATACAGCGCAGGCGCCCGAGCCGCCCCACGCCAAACAGATCGGCCATCTCCAGCAGAAGGGGGTCGGTCGCCGAAATGCCGGCGAGCAGATTGGTGTAGATGACCGGCAGCGTCATCAGAAAAGCGATCACCGCCGAAAGATTGCGGGAAGGCACCCAGGTCAGCAGCAGAATGGTAAAGGAGGCGACCGGAGAGGCCTTGATCAGCGCCATTGCAGGCGACAGAAATTCCTTCACCGGCCGAAAGCGAGCGCTCAGAGCGGCTGCGGACGCGCCGCACAAAAGCCCCAGCAGAAAACCGCCCGCGATCCGGACAAAGGAGAAAAGAACGGCGGTCCAAAGCTCGGCGGTCACGAGCAGGGCGCAGAACCGCCGGAAAACCACGTGCGGAGCGGGCAGAAGAATCTCCGCGTCGAGCCGCAGACTCAGCATCTGCCAAAGAAGCAGCCAGACTGCGAGAGAAAGCAGCACAGGCGCAGAACGGCGGTAAAATTTTTGCATCGTGCTCCTCCTCTCCGGTCAAATGACAGGGCTATTGTAACACAAAGTCCCGCGGCGGGCAACCTGACGGCCGCTTCAAACGGCGCGGACGGAAGGATGTTCAGCGGCGGACGCTCTCCTTTTCGCGGATGGCCGACAGGACGGCGAGCAGCACCGCGCCGCAGAGCCAGACGGAACGGATTCCGAACAGCCCGGTCAGCAGCGCCCCGGCCATGCCGCCCGCGCAGAACAGCCCGATGATCGCAAAATAGCGCAGCGCGCTTTCGAGGGCATGGTGGTCGCGGGAGAACAGATAGCTGCAAAAGCTTTCCGCCGCGCTGCGAAGATTCCCGGTGCACATGGTGGTGGCATAAGGGAGGCCGTGCATCCGGCGGAAGGTATTGACCTGCAGCGAGCAGATCAGCGAAACGGTGGTGTTGACGAGCGCGTGCGGAACCGAAACGGGGACGAAGCCGATCACCAGCACCAACGCCGCTTCCAGCAGAAGAATGATCTGCATCCAGTGCAGTCCGCTCTTGTGAGGGAAAACGGCCTTAATCCATTCGGAAATCAAAACTCCCAGAAAAAAGGCACAGATCGGCAGAAGATAATAAGCGGCGGCTTTGGCGTCGCCGCGCGCGGCGGCCAGCGACATCAGAACGATATTGCCGGTTTGCGCGTTTGCAAAAACGCCGCCGCGGGTCAGATAGGTATAGGCGTCAAAAAATCCGCCCGCAAAGGCCAGCGCAAGGCCGACGGCAAGCTGTTCGTGGCGCGGGACCGCGCTGCCGGAACGCTGAGAAGAGGGCACGGAACCACCTCGCTTTCAGGATTCCCGTTTATTATAGACAATCGTGCAGAAAATGCAAGTCTTTCCTTCTTTTGCGGTTTCAAAAACTTGCTGGGTGTAGGTTTGTCAAACATATTGGACAGCAAACTCAAAAGGAGAAAGCCAACCAAGGGGTCTCATAGGGAAGTTGTTGGAGCGGCGATTGTGGACGGCGAGCTGCTTTGCAAAGTCGTTCGGCGAGTAGAAGCTGTGGCAGGAGTAAAAACGTTTCTGGTCTTCCCGGTGGCTGCGTTCCACCTTGCCGTTATGGCGGGGCGTGTAGGGGCGAAT